>JAYVSO010000119.1:0-50200 GCA_043775315.1 Verrucomicrobiota bacterium | reverse complement strand
GTCAGGGGACCGGGCCTACAGGGAAGACGGCAAACCTTCGGTTTGTTGTAGGCCGTGTGCCCTCACACGGCGCCGCGTCGGAATTCTCAGACGGGCTCTCAGCGAATGAGCGCCTGGTAGACGAGCGTGTTGAAGCGTTCGTAGAGCTGGAACTCGGCGTTGGGCGTGTGCTGCGCCCAGATCATCGCGATGACGCGTTCCTTGGGATCGATGCTGCAGTAGGCGGTCGTCGCCCCGTTCCAGCCGTAGGTGCCCTGTGAACCGAGCCAGCCGCTTCGGGCCACATCCGTCCGCACCTCGACGCCGAGGCCGAAGCCGTCGGACACCGGATAGATCTTGGTCGGCTTGGCCAGGCCGAACAGGTGGTCCATGGTCATCAGCTCGACCGTCTTCGGGCTTAGCACACGAACGCCTTCCAGTTTACCACCACCCAGCAGCATCTGCGCGAACCGCATGTAGTCGGCCTGCGTCGAGAACAGTCCGCCGGCACCCGATGGCCAAGGATGCTGCCGGGTCTTCGCCGGGCTGGACTTCAGGGAACCATCGGCTTGGCGCGCATCCATGGCCACCTGGCGCGGCTGCTTTTCAGCCGGAACCTCGAAGGCCGTCTCCTTCATCTTGAGCGGCGTGAACACCCGCTCTTGCAGGAACACGTCGAAGGGCTTTCCGGAAACCACCTCGATCAGCCGGCCCACGACATCCGTGGCGGGACCGTAGACCCACGCGTCGCCGGGTTGATGCAGCAGCGCATGGGTGGACAATTCCCGCACCATGTCGGCCAGCGACGCGAAATCGCCGTCCACCTTGATGGGTGCGCCCGCGTCCTTGCGCGCAACCGGCGTCGATCCGCTGAGGCCCGCCGTATGCGTCAGCAGATGCTTCACCGTGATCGGCCGCGCCAGCGCCGCGAAGACGGGAGGCTGGTTGGAGCCGCCCATGAGCACCCTCACGTCCCGGAACTCCGGCAGGTAGTCGGCGACCGGATCGTTGAGACCGATCCGTCCCTCTTCCACCAGGGACAACAGGCCGACCGTGGTGATGATCTTCGTCAGGGAGGCGATGGCAAAGATGTCGTTCGTCTTCAGCACCGAGCCGGCTGTTCGTTCGCCGTATGCCTGCCAGATCACGATCTTGCCATCGCGGACGACCAATGTGGACAAGCCGGAATACTTCCTCTCATCGACCAGTCCCTGCGCGAAGCCGTGGAGCCGTCCGAGCCGATCAGGCGCGAAGCCGGCCTGGCTCGGATCGGTCTGGGGCAACGGGTCCGTCTGTGCATAAACGGAAACGGAGAGGACGAATGCAAGCAGCAGGATCGGGACGGGCTTCAAGTTTCGCATGGCTGGGAGGACTTCCAATCTGAAGACCCGGACGACTTTGTCACCCACTCTTCGCGGCCGCCGGATGCCAGGCGGCGCGAACCGACAACAAGTCTGGCCAACGGCGGTTCCGTCGCCCAATCCTCACCACATCACCCTGGATGCGGCACGTCGCGACTCAACACGAACGTCCCCGAACTGCGACGCCATTGGCCGGCGCCGCGTGCCGCGCGCCACGGCTCGTGCAGCTTGCCATGCTGGCGCTGTCGTTTGCCGTGATTGGCATCCGCGCCGCCGGTCCGGCCATCGATGTCTCGCAACTGCCGGCATCCTTGTCGCGGCCGGTGGATTTCGCGAAAGACATCCTCCCGATCTTCGAGAAGTCCTGTTTTTCCTGCCACGGACCGGACAAACAGAAGGGCGACTACCGGCTCGACTCGCCCGCGTCCGCGCTTAAAGGCGGTGAGAACTACACGCCCGCCATCAAGCCCGGCGATAGCGCCAACAGTCCCCTGATCCACCTGGTCTCAGGACTCGTGCCCGACTCGAAGATGCCGGCCAAGGGCGACCCGCTGACGAAGGAGCAGATCGGTCTCCTGCGAGCATGGATCGATCAGGGATCCAAGTGGTCGGAGGCGGGCCGGATGGAACCCGATCCGATCAAATCGCACTGGGCCTTCCAGCCGGTGACCCGTCCGCCGGTGCCGCACGCCGCCAATCCCATCGACCACTTTGTCATCGCCGGGCTCAAAGCGGGCGGACTCAACCAGTCACGTGAAGCGGATCGGGTCACGCTCATTCGCCGGCTCTACTTCGTCATGCTTGGCATACCGCCAACGCCCCAGGAAGTGGCCACGTTCATCGCGGACAAAAGGCCGAGCGCTTTCGAACGTCTAGTCGACCACGTGCTCGGGGATCCGCGCTATGGCGAACGTTGGGCCAGGCATTGGCTCGACATCATCCGCTTCGCCGAGAGCAACGGATTCGAAACGAACCGGGAGCGGCCCAACGGGTGGCGCTTCCGCGACTACGTGATCGACGCCTTCAACTCCGACAAACCCTACGACCAGTTCATCCGCGAGCAGATCGCCGGGGACGCGCTGGGCGTCGATGTCGCCACCGGCTTCCTCGTCGGCGGCCCGGTCGACATCGTGAAGAGCCCAGATGTCGCCCTGACGGCGCAGCAGCGGGCCGATGAACTCGACGACATGGCCGGGACGACCGGGACGGCGTTCCTCGGATTGACCATCGGCTGCGCGCGGTGCCACTCCCACAAGTTCGATCCCATTTCCCACACCGAGTATTACGCGATGACGGCGATATTCGCGGGCGTGCAGCACGGTGAGCGCGCGCTTCCCCAACCACCGGAACGACAGGAAGAGATCACGAAATTCGACCGCAGGATCAAGGAACTGGAGGCCAAGCTCGAGCGGTTCCTCGCAGAGCCGCTCGTCACGAACGTGCCGACAAACTCGTCCGGTAAACCACTGCGTCCGGCCGTCAACGCGGCACGCAATGATGAAGTCATTTCGCCCATCGAAGCGAAGCTCCTCCGTTTCACGATCCTCGCTTCCAACGGCGGCGAACCGTGCATCGACGAACTGGAAGTCTGGTCGGGTGATCGCAACGTGGCGCTGGCAACCAATGGAACCAAAGCCACCGCGTCCGGAACGTTGCCGGGTTATGAGATCCACAAGCTGGAACACATCAACGACGGCCGTGTCGGCAACAGCCGTTCCTGGATTTCCAGTGAAGCCGGCCGGGGCTGGGTGCAATTGGAATTCGCCAAACCCGAACGCATCGAACGAATCGTCTGGGGCCGCGACCGCAACGGACAATTCAAGGATCGGCTCGCCACGAGCTATCGGATCGAAGCAGCTGTCGAAACGAATGCGTGGAGGCTCATCGCCAGTTCGGACGACCGGCAGCCGTTGGACGGAAAGCCGGAGAAACCAACGGGACCCGTCTACCGATTCGAAGATGCGCCGCTCTCCGAGGTCGAACAGGGCCGTCAATGGCTGACGGAGTTGGCGAAAGTCCGGAAAGAACGCGAGGCTCTGGCAAAGCCTCCGATGATCTACGCCGGAAATTTCTCCCAACCCGGTTCGACGCATCGCCTCCATCGCGGTGATCCGTTGCAGAAGCGTGAGCTGGTGGCGCCTGGCACACTGGCCGTCTTCAATCCACTGATCCTGACGACGAACACACCCGAGCGTGATCGCCGCCTCAAACTCGCCAACTGGATCGCCAACCCGAAGAACCCGCTCACGGCACGCGTCCTCGTGAACCGGATTTGGCAGCACCACTTCGGTGTCGGCCTGGTGAGCACGCCGAACGACTTCGGCAAGAACGGCTCCGCTCCTTCGCACCCGGAACTCCTCGACTGGCTGGCCGGCGAACTCGTCGCCAACGGATGGAGCATCAAGAAACTACAGCGCCAGATCCTCACGTCGGCCACATGGCGGCAGTCGAGCCGCCCGCGCGAAGAGGCCTTGCGAGTCGACGCCGGGAGCCGGCTGCTCTGGCGATTCCCGCCGCGCCGACTGGAGGCCGAGGGCATTCGCGACAGCATTCTCGCCGTCAGCGGGAATCTCGACCGCACCCCGGGCGGCCCGAGTTTCTTCCTCCACACGGTGGACCGTGAGAACGTCTACCACTACCACCCGAAGGAGGAGTTCGGCCCGGCAGAGTCGCGACGGATGGTCTACGCCTTCAAGGTGCGCATGGAACAGGACGGCATCTTCGGTGCGTTCGACTGTCCGGACGGCAGCCTCGTCGCGCCCAGGCGCAGCGTCTCCACCACTCCGCTGCAGGCGCTCAACCTCTTCAACAGTCGTTTCATTATCCAACAGTCGGAGATCTTCGCCACGCGTCTACGCGATCAAGCCGGCGATGATCCCGCCGCCCAAGTGCGCACAGCCTGGCAGCTTGCCTTCAATCGCCTGCCGGAAAGGACCGAAGCGAAGGACGCGGTCGCGTTTGTCCGGGCGGAAGGTTTGCCGGCGTTGTGCCGCGCTCTCTTGAACGCGAATGAGTTCCTGTTCATCCCATGAATCCGCCATTCCCTTCCTTCAACAGCCCGTTGTTGGACCGCCGGCGGTTCCTTGCCGACACCGGCATGGGGCTCGGCGCGATCGCCTTGACCCACATGCTGAGCCGGCAAGGACTCCTCGCGGCAACGGTCTCGGGAAAGGAGTCGATTCGCCCGCTCATCAACCCCGGCAGTCCCTACGCGCCGCGCAATCCGCACTTCACGCCGCGCGCGAAGAACGTGCTCGTCATCTTCTGTAGCGGCGCATGCAGCCATCTCGACACGTTCGACTACAAACCGGAGCTGATCCGCCGCCACGGCCAGCCGATGCCGGGCCAGGAAAAGCTGATCACCTTCCAGGGTGAACAGGGCGCGCTGACGAAGAGCCCTTGGGAGTTCAAGCCGCGTGGGCAGAGCGGAAAGATGATCTCCGAACTCGTGCCGCATCTCGGCGCACTGGCCGATGACATGTGCTTCATCCACTCCATGCAGGGGAAGACGAACACGCATGCACCGGGCGAGAACTTCATGTCCACCGGCAACACGCTCGACGGTTTCCCCAGTGTCGGCGCCTGGGTGACCTACGCGCTCGGGAGCGACGACCAGAGCCTTCCGGCCTATGTGGCGATCCCGGATCCACGGGGAAAGCCGCAGAACAGCGTGAACAACTGGGCACCCGGCTTTCTCCCGGCCTCGTTCCAAGGGACGGAGTTCAACGCCACCAATCCCATCCGCAACCTCGCGCGGCCCGGATCCGTTCCGGCCGGCAGCGACCGGGCGACGCGCGGCTTTCTGCAGAAACTCAACGAGCAACACGCGGCACGCTTCCCCGGCGACTCGGAACTTGCCGCACGCATCGCGAGCTACGAACTGGCGGCCCGCATGCAACTGACGATCCCCGAAGTCGCGGATCTCGCCAGCGAACCATCGCACATCCTCAGGCTCTACGGAGCCGACGAGGAAGGATCGAAGATCAACGAAACGCGCGCTGCCTACGCACGGAACTGCATCCTCGCCCGGCGCCTTGTCGAGAAAGGCGTGCGGTTCGTGCAACTTTTCAACGGCGCCTACCAGACGGGCGGCGAAGGCGTCAGCAACTGGGATGGCCACAAGCAGCTTTTCAAGGACTACAGCCTGCACGGGCCGGTGCTGGACAAGCCCACTGCGGGGCTGCTGATCGATCTCAAGCAGCGCGGCCTTCTCGACAACACCCTCGTCGTCTGGTGCACGGAGTTCGGCCGCATGCCGACTTTCCAAAAGGGTTCCCAGGGCCGGGACCACAATCCGGCGGGCTTCACCTGTTGGATGGCGGGCGCCGGCGTGAAGAAGGGCTTCAGCTACGGCGCCACCGACGACTTCGGCTACAAGTCGGTCGAGGACGTGGTCACGGTCCACGATCTCCACGCGACGATCCTCCATCTGCTCGGGCTCGACCACGAACGTCTCACCTACTACCACAACGGCCTCGAACGACGGCTGACAGACGTCCATGGCGACGTCGTGAAAGGCATCCTGTCGTGAAGATCGAAGGCCACCGGATAGAACGACTGAGCTCCTTCCAGAAACAACCGCTTCCATGAAATTGTTCCTCCTCGCCTTGTTCGCATTCGCCTGCGGCCTCACCCGTGCTGCTGAATCCGCCCCGACGAACAGCACGGCCAACCTCGTCTTCGCCGACGAAACGATCGACACCTGGCACGGCTTCAAACGTCACCGGTTCAAGATCGACGGATGCACTGCCTGGGTCGTCGAACCGAAGACACCCCGGCCAGGGCTTCCCTGGTCCTGGTGCATGGAGTTTCCCGACGCGTTCACCGACCGCTGCGCCGCCCCCGCCCTGTTGGAACAGGGTTTCCACCATGTGCATATTTCCGTCGGCAACACTTTCGGCAGCCCGGATGCCGTAAAGCATTTCAACGCCTTCTACGAGGCGCTAACCTCGCGCAGATTGGCCAAGAAGTCGGTGCTCATCGGCATCAGCCGTGGTGGGCTCTACGCCTATCGCTTCGCGTCGGAACACCCCGAGCGGGTATCCGTGATCTACGGCGACGCGGCGGTCTGCGACTTCAAGAGCTGGCCCGGCGGCAAAGGGGCAGGCAAAGGCAGCACCGGCGACTGGGCCTCGCTGATCCAACTCTACGGCTTCAAGGACGAAACTCAGGCACTCGCCTACCGCGGCAACCCGATCGACACGCTGGCCCCTCTCGCCAATGCCAAGGTGGCCTTGATTCATGTCGTCGGCGATGCCGACGATGTCGTTCCTCCCGCGGAGAACACGGCCATCATCGAGAGCCGTTACCGCGCACTCGGCGGCGTGGTGGAAGTGATCCACAAGCCCGGCGTCGGCCATCATCCGCACGGACTGGACGACCCTGCGCCCGTCGTAAAGTTCATCCTCGACCACACGGCGGCGAAGTAGTTGCTGCTCGACCTACCGGAAGTATTCGCGGTTATCTCTGCCGGGTTTCCGACAACGGACGCAGCCCGACAACGACCTCGCATGAAAGCCACCGAACCGGCCCCCGCCCATTCCCTTCGCCGCCTGACCACAGCCCTCGCGACGCTCGTCGCCCTTGGCCAGGGAGTCGCCGTCTCCGCCACGATCCCGGGCAAGGTGACCTTCACCGAGCATGTCGCGCCGATCCTGTTCGAAAACTGCAGCCGGTGCCATCGCCCGGGCGAAGTGGCGCCGTTCGCGCTCCTGAACTTCGAGGACGCGAAGAAGCGAGGGAAACAGATCGTCGAAGTCACCGGAACGCGTTTCATGCCGCCTTGGCACGCGGACCACGGCCACGTCGCATTCAGCAATGAACGCCGCCTGACGGACGAGCAGATCGCGCTGTTGGCCGCGTGGCACAAGCAGGGGATGCCGGAAGGGAACCCGACGAAGCTACCCGCCCTTCCCAAATTCACCGAGGGATGGCAGCTCGGAAAACCGGACCTCATCGTGAAGATGCCGGAGCCATTCGAGGTGAGCGCCGAGGGCCGCGACATCTATTGGAATTTCGTCCTGCCGTTGAATCTGCCCGAGGACAAGTGGGTCCGCGCCGTCGAGTTCCGTCCCCTCGCCCGAAAGGTCGTGCACCACTCGCTCTACTATCTCGATACCAAGGGTCAGGCGCGGAAGTTCGACGAACTCGATCCCAAGCCCGGCTATAACGGGATGAAGCGTTCCAACGGTGAATTCGAGTCGCTCGGCGGCTGGGCCGTCGGCGGAGAACCGCTGATGCTCCCGCCCGAACTCGCCTGGCGCTTCCCCACCAACAGCGACCTCGTGCTGCAAACCCATTTCCATCCGAGCGGCAAGATCGAGCACGAGACCTCGACGGTCGGGATCTACTTCGCGACCAAACCGCCCTCGCGCAAGTTCACCACGCTCCAGCTTCCCCCGCTCTTCGGCCGGTTGAGCGGCTTGAACATCCCCGCCGGTGCGACCAACTACGCGATCAAGGATTCCTTCGTCACACCCATCGACATGGAGGCGTTCTCCGTCACCCCGCATGCGCACTATCTCGCGCGGACTTTTCTCCTCACCGCCACCCTGCCCGACGGCAAAAAACAGACGCTTCTCAAGATTTCGAACTGGGATTTCAATTGGCAGGAGGACTGCGCGTTCAAGGACCGGATGCGCCTCCCGAAAGGCACGCTCATTGAATCGACGATCACCTACGACAACTCGGCCGGGAATCCCAACAACCCGTCCCAGCCGCCAAGGCCCGTGAAGTGGGGGCCTATGACAACGGACGAGATGGGGGCGATCACCCTCAGCGTCATTCCGGGACGCGATGAGCAACTCGCGGAGCTTCGTCAGGCGAAGCGCAACCACAGCATCGACCTGTTCATCGATCGCGCGCAGGAGGACACCCGCCGGCGTGAGCAGATCCAGCCGATGCTGGCCATGTTCGACAAGAACAAGAACGGCAAACTCGACACCGAAGAACGTCCCGCCCTGCGCGGTTTCCTGGAAATGAGCGGAATGCTAAAGGGCCTCGACGACGGATTCTGAGGCGGACGCCCCCGTCCCGCGCACTCTACTTGCGCAGGACCACGTCCTTGGCCCCGGGGAAGTCTGCCGGGACCTTTTGGGTTACAACACCAGTTGCGGCCCACTCTGCGCCGCGCTGAAAGGTTACGATGAACCCGACACAATGCTGGGCTTCGTGCTGATTCGCACCGGCATGGCCGAGAGCGGTGTGGAACACGCGGCCGCGACCAAAAGGGATGGTCATCAGCATGGGCTCATGGCGGCCGGTTCCGTTCTTTTGCGAATCCGAGAAGGCGGTGGCGAGCACTGTGATGTTTTCGGCAGGCCCGCGCAGGCGGTCATAGAGTTCGTCCTTGGCATGCATCCATTTGTCGGGAAGACCCGCCATGATGGGATGATTCGGCTCGCGGGTCTCGACGAGGAACGGGTGCTGCGGTCCATGGCTGCCGCCGCGTCCAGGCGCGAGGTCACGCACGATCTTGGCCGCCTTCTCCTCCCAATAGACATACGGGCCCGACTTCTCATTGCGGCCGCCCCATCCGCCGACGCCGATCATCTGGTTGTAGGCGGACCATTCCGGAAATGAATTGTTCGCCGCGTGCACGCTCACGAACCCGCCGCCGCCATGGACAAACTCCTCAAAGGCCTGCTGGGTCTCTTTCGGCCACGCGGCTCCATTGTAGTTCGAGACGACCAGCTTGTATTTCTTGAACTCCGGTTTGAAGCCGACGGCCTCCCCCTTCTCCGGAGTCGTGGCCACATCCACGACGAACAGTCCCGTCTCCTCAAGGTAGCGCTTGAGCAGGGGCGTCGTGCCCTTCCAATCGTGGTTGTTCTGCCCGTCGACGATGAGAACCGGCATTGGGGCCGCGCCAGCCCGGTCGGTCGCAACCATACCCAGGCCGACGCACAGAAGGAGAAAAGACGAGAGCAATGCTTTCATTGGGGGAAAACCTGAAACGGCTCGCCACGAATCGCAACCCCAAGGTTAGGCCTGGTCCCTTCGCGGCACTCCTCCTCAACCGCAGACGCGGAGATAGAGGTCTTCGTAGAGCGGAACGATGGCCTCGGCGGAGAACTTCAAGCGGGCGGATTCTCGCGCGGCCCGGCCCATGGAGTCACGCCGCGCCGGATCTTGAATCAAACTCTCGACGGCCCGGGCGAGCGCTTCGGCGTCACCCGATGGCGCCAGCAGGCCGGTGACATTGTCCTCGATCACTTCGGGTATTCCGCCGACACGGGTCGCGACGCTCGGATACCCGAAAGCCATCGCTTCAAGGATGCTCAGGCAAAAGCTTTCGGTGTCGGACGTGATGAGCCCCAAGTCCGCGGCCTGGAGGTAGTCTTCGATGTCGGTCACCTTATCGCGCACCACCACCCGGTCAGCCAGACCCAGTCGCCGAACTTCATCGGCGAACGGCGCAAAGCTTCCCCCCGCAAGAATCAGCAGCTTGAAAGAATTCGCCGGACGAATCAGCGCCGCCGTCTCGAGGAGCAGGTCGATTCGTTTCAGCGGACGCAGGTTCGACGAATGAACAATCAGGATTTCGCCGTCCTTCACCCCAAGTTCGGCACGCACCCCGTCCCGCGTCCGCTGCGCAGGGCGCGGCTCATAAAAATTGTGGATCACGTCGATCGGACATCCGATCCCAAGCACCCGCTGCGTCTCGTCCTTCAGCCACGCCGAAACTGTCGTCACGGCATCCGAACACGAGAGCGCATGGGTGATCGCCGGAGCGTAACCGGCGTCCCGGCCCAGAAGCGTCGTGTCCGTTCCATGCAGCGTCGTCACCACGCGCGGTTGCTGATTCGACGGCAACATCGAACGCGCCAGGATCGCGGCCGTCGCGTGGGGAACCGCGTAGTGGACGTGCAAGATGTCCAACCCGCAGTCACGGCTGACCTCGGCCATCTTCACCGACAAAGGCAACGTGTAGTCCGGATACTTGAAAAGGTCGTAGTCGTTGATCAGGACAGGGTGGAAGTGCAGACGCGGCGCGTTCGGAGGCAGGCGAAAGGGCCTTTCGTAGCTGATGAAATGCACCTCGTGCCCGCGCAGGGCCAAATCCACGCCGAGGGCTGTCGCAAGGACGCCACTGCCGCCTACGGTCGGGTAGCAGGTGATGCCGATCTTGAGAGTTTTACCCATTTCAAAAACGCCGCGCTCCCCAGCCCAACTGCGAAAGCGAGCCGATCACCGGTGGATCATTCGGGAAAAGCGCGATGGCATGGCCCACCCCTGCCCTCAAGCCGTTCGCGCGGGCCCGCATGAGCTGCAATTCCGAATAGTTTCTTGTCACCATCTGGGATGCGTGAGCCTCCATCGATGCCGTCCAAGTCGCGACAATTTCGGGCGCAGAAACGTCGACCAGGAAGGGCGAGATGTCGGTCGGCTCGGCTTCCGGCGAGATCGCGTAGAACAAAAGCTGCCCAATCAAATGCGGCGCGAGATCCCTCAACTCCGCCAGGCCGCCGAAGCGCGCCATCCGCGATGCGTCGCGCACCAGTTTTCCCAACCGCCAATGATCCGGGTGCTGGTTTTCGACCAGGCTGGGCGCGAGCACGATGCCGGGCTTCACGCGTCGCAGGATACCGGCCAGCCTGATCGCATGCTGCGCCTTCAACTCCAGGTGAGCATCGCCGTCCAGCTCGATGAACTCGATCGATGCTCCCAATGCCTCAGCAGCTTTTTGCGCCTCGGCGACCCGTTGAACCGGCGTGCCGTTGGAGCCCGCTTCACCTCGGGAACACACGACCAGGTGTGCCTTCCGGCCGAGGCCGGTTTCCTTCGCGACGATTCCACCACAGCCGAACTCGATGTCGTCCGGATGCGCGCCGAAGACTAAGAGTGGCGCCGGTTCAAACTGGGATGTCAGTGTAGGCTTCATCGGAACGGTCGATGTCATCGCGGTTGATGTAGGTGATCTCGGGAGCCTCCTCCCGGCGTAGATAGGCATGTTCGCCGGCGCCTGCAATGTAGTGCGTGCAATGCAGCACGGACTGCATCCAGCGCAACCGTGTGTCTCGGGTCGGGCTGATCTGCGCCTTGCCGAACTCCATCGGAGGCAGCGTCAGAAACTGGTCTCCCCCTTTGTGAACTTTCAACACTCCGTCGACGAATCGCGCCCGCACGATTTCGTTCTCATACGGAGCGTCCACGAAACACTCCGCGACATCGCAAGCCGCCGCCCGGAACGCCGGATCACCCGAACGCGCCACGCGGATCCCGTCGAGCAGTCCCATGCGCCGATACATTTCCAGGCAGAACTCGCCGACGGTCGCGGAAGCCGTTTCACGAAACGCCGCAACCCAACGGGGATCGACATACGCCGGCAGTTGCAGCGCCGTCTTGGCGTGCCAGTCGGCCCGGACGCGTTTCAGATACAGCGGGGAGAACTTGCGCTGGATCTGGTTGTCGAACGCGAAATTGAGCTCGATGGATTCACCGGTCTTCCGATGCAGCAGAGTCGTCCGCGTCTCGCGCGGGTCGTGGTCGCTGTCGTGGTAGAAGAACACGATCTCCCCTCCGATTTCGGCCTGGAGTCGCCGCGCGGTGGCGATTTTGGCGTAGAGGAAACGGCGCGGGAAGAAACCGCTGGGTTGCTGGCCGAAACAGATGACGGGCAAAGCGCTCATCTGGAGGGCACCTTCGACGGCGTTTTCAAGCCGACCTGCAGCAAGAGGCTAAAGAGCATGCACGCGGCGCAACCGATCAGGTTATACCAGAGATACGAGATCGAGAGGGACAGGTAGAGAACCAAGACGAGGGCCTGGGCGCAGATCGCCGCCCAAAACACCGCTGACCCGCCGACTTTCTTGAGGAAGAAGGCGACCAGGAAGATCCCGAGAACAACGCCATAGAACAGCGAACCGATGATGTTGATGGCTTCGATGAGGTTTTCAGAGAAGCCTGCGAACAACGCGAAGACGATGGCGACGACTCCCCAAATCGCCGTGAACCATTTCGCGGCACGGACGTTTCGCGCCTCGTCCGGCGCCGCAAGCGGTCGCATTTGGCGCCACAGGTCGATGGTCGTCGTCGTGCCAAGGGCGTTCAACTCGCCGGCCTTCGACCCCAACGCCGCCGCGATCATAACGGCGATGAGCAGTCCAATGACCCCGTGCGGGAGCTGCGCGAGGATGAAGCCGATGAAGACGTAGTCGGAGTCCTTGGTCTTCGCGAGCGGGTCGGCGGCGGTGAGCGCGGCCTTGGCCTCCTTGCGGACGGCATCCGTCGCGGCGTTGGCGGCGACCATCTCCGCACGGGCGGCGGGTTCGGCGGCGTTTTCGCCACGTGCGCGGACCTCCAGCCAAGTGCGAATCTTCTCCTGCTTCACTGCATGGAGCGCGGTGTGTCTGTCCTCGATGGCGCGGAAAGAAGCCCCGTCCGATCCGGCAGCATAGCGCGACCATTCAACGCGGTTGTAGAACACCGGCGCGGGCTGGAACTGGTAGAAGACGAAGACGAGCGCTCCGAGCAGGAGGATGAAAAACTGCATCGGGATCTTCAGCAGCGCGTTGAACATCAGGCCGAGCCGCCCTTCGCGAAGGGACGCGCCGCCGATGTAGCGCTGCACCTGCGACTGGTCGGTGCCGAAATACGACAACGAGAGAAACACCCCGCCGAACAGACCGGTCCAAAGCGTGTAGCGCTTGTCGGGATCCAACGAGACGTCGACTGCCTGGAGCTTCCCCAGCGCACCGGCCACGCGGGCCGCGCCACCAAAGCCGAGGCCATCTGGCAACCGCATCAGGAGGATGACGAACGCCGTCACCATCCCGCCGAAGATCACGCCCATTTGCCACTTTTGCGTCAGGCTCACGGCCGCACTGCCCCCGGTGACGGTGTAGACGATCACCAGCAATCCGGTGCCGATGATCGTGAGGTCGAGCCGCCACCCAAGCACCGTCGCGAGGATGATCGCCGGCGCGTAGATCGTGACGCCCGCGGCCAAGCCGCGCTGGAGGAGGAACAGGCCGGCGCCGAGCAGCCGCGTCTTTCCGTCGAAACGTTGCCCTAGAAACTCGTAGGCAGTGTAGACCCCGAGCTTCCTGTAGATCGGCAGGAACACGGCGCAGACGATGATGAGCGCCAGCGGCAGGCCGAAATAATTCTGCACAAAACCGATGCCGCTCTCGAAGCCCTGGCCGGGGATAGAGAGGAAAGTGATGGCGCTCGCCTGCGTCGCCATCACGGAGATGCCGATGGTTCCCCAGCGGGTGGTCTTGCTGCCCTTGAGATAGGTGTCGAGGTGGTCCGTGTGCCGGGTGCGCCAGGCTCCGTAGGCGGCGATTCCCACCATCGTCACAAGCAGCACGATCCAGTCGAGGTGGTTCATGCAAAGATGCGGGAGAACAGCGCCAGCAGGACGACGATCACGACGAAGACCGCGAAAACGAACGCATACACACGGCTCCAACTGCGGAATCCGGGCACCCCTGTCGATCCGTCATCGCTGGATGGATCGGGCGGCGAGGGCTTCATTTTCCCAATGAGACCAAGTTGGCGAAGAGGCGATACGCGCCGGGATTGCCGGCCGGCAGCTGCCGGAAGAACGCGATGCCAGTGTAGACGTAGTTCCCCTTCCCGTGCTTAGCAATCAGCAGGCTGCTCTTCAACGGCTGCTCTCCGATATCTCCCATCGCAAGGATCGGCACGTAGCGTTCCTGATCCCAGCTGCTCGGGAAATACGCACCGCGCTCCTGCACCCATCCGTTGAAGTCGGCGGGCGTGATCTTGTTCGGCGTCGTGAGCGCGGCATGTTCGGGTGCGAGGAACGTCACCGGCGCATCCTCTTCGGTCACACGCAGCGCCGGCGCCGGGCCCTGGATGGAGAGACTGTAGGGCCCGAGCTGCTGGGTTCGCAGGCCGTTCGGGCGGTTGTATTGGGCGATGACGTTGCCGCCGGCTTCGACGAAGGCGAGCAGGCCGGGGAAGTTGGCCGCGAGGTCGGCGCGTTCGTTGAACGCGCGCACACCGATCACGACGGCATCCAGGCCGCGAAGCTTCTCGGCGGTGAGATCGGCGCCGGTGAGGGTGGTGACTTTGTAGCCGAGCTGTTCGAGCGCTTCGGCGGTATCGTCACCTGCGCCGGGAAGATAGCCGACGGTCCGGCCCTTCGCCTCAAACTCGACCGCCACGGCACGGACGCGCGCGGGCGGCTGGAGAACCTGAAGCGGGATGTGATCGTAGCGGATCTCGACGCGCTGATTGCTGAAGCGGGTGCCGCCGATGTCGGCAACGGCTAATAAGCTGGCCGACGCCGCCTGCGCGGGAGCCGTCGTGGTGAAGGCGAGGCGCGTCTTGTCTCCCGCGTTGGCGAGTTTGAAAGGCTGGCTTGCAGGCGAGATACTCCAACCGTCCGGCGCCTCGACGTGCACGGCACCGCTCGCACCGGCCCGCGCGGCGGTGACTTCGACCTCGATCTGTTTCTTCGCGCCCGGCGTGAAGAGCGCGACGCCGGAGCCAAAGTGAAGCGCGACTGGCGAAGTCACGGTGAGCCTGCGCGGCGGTTTTCCCTCAACAGACGGGGCGACCGGTTCGTCGGTCAGGACGAGCCGTTGCCCACCGACCTCGAAGGCGTATTCGACGGTGAAGACGGGCGGATTCTCGGGACGGCCAATCAGCTTGGGATCAGCCACGCGGAACATTCCGGGACCGGCCTCTTCGCGAAGCCAATAGGGCTGCGAGACCGGAAGACTCGCGGGCACGTCGACGATAATGGCGGCCGACGGGCCGGTGGCGTTGCTGCGATCCAGCGGCACGCTGCCACCGGGAAACTTCACGTTCGCCGAAAGCCAGCGGACCTGGGACTTCGCGGACAACGAAACGGAGACGGTGAGTTTCAGTTTGTCGCCGGGAACGACTTCGGCCACCGGCGCTGTGGTCTCGACGGAAAGACTGAGGCAGGCGGCAAGGATTCGATCCAACTGGGCGCGCTTGTCTTCGACCACCGGGTCGGCGGGAAGTGCGGCGAGCTTGGCGCGGATTGCGAGCAGCGCGGGCACGCTGGCTGAAGGATCTTCGGCCTTGAACTCCGCTAAGGCGGTGGCGGCGAGTCGTCCTACTTCGGCACCACCGGGCACACGAGCCCAAGTGAGGTCGATGCCGTCCATGATGTCGTCCTTGGCCGGTTCGCCGCCGAGCAGGCCGAACGTTTCCTGGCGCGCTCCGGCACCTCCGCTCGGGCCGCGTCCGCCACCCGGGCCGAACTGGGTCTTATGCTGCGCACTCGTCCGCGAGGCGATCGTCTGAACCGTGTCACCCGTCACCGGGTCGTTGCCACCGGCCGCGATCGAAAGGCTGGTTCCACCGTTTTGCAGGATACGCTTCGGCTGCCACGGCTTCAGGCCTTCCGCGATCTGCTCGGGATACGACTTGGGATCCCCCGCGATCTTGAATGCCTCGACTGCCAGGAGCGCCGATGCGTTGTGGTGGCCGTGGTTTCCGCTCTGCGCCACCGGTGCGAAGCGTGTGATGACCACGTCCGGCCGAAACGTGCGGATGACCCGCACGACGTCGCCCAAAACCTGGTCGTGGTCCCAGACGGCAAGCGCCTCGGTCATGCTCTTCGAGTATCCGAAATCCAGCGCACGGGTAAAGAACTGCCGGGCACCATCGAAATGCCGGCCGGCGAGCAGTTCGTGGGTGCGCGCGAGACCTAGCTTTTCGCCGAACTCGCCACCGATCTCGTTTTGTCCGCCGTCGCCGCGCGTGATGGAGAGATAGCCGGTGCGGTAGTTGCGGACGCGGGAAAGGTAGGCGAGCAGAAGCCGATTCTCGTCGTCGGGATGGGCGGCGACATGAAGAACTGTGGCGTAGATGCCAAAACCGCGCAGGTCTTCCTTGATCACGGCTGCAGAAGGCGGAGCGGAAGGCGAGGCAACCACCGACGCCTGGATCGCCACGGCGACGGCGGCGCAAATGGGGAGTCTGCAGAAGCCGCGGAGCAACGTCGGGAGTCGTGTCATCGCTGGAGGGGTTCCTGGTTTGGGCTTCGGCCGGCATGCGCCTCCAAGGCCGTTGATCTGGATCGGGAACCCCGCCGCAGGTTTGGTCTGCGGCGGGGTCGATGGATTCGAACGCCGGACGGAGGGGATGCCTTCCGTCGCAAGGCCGCCTACTTCTTGACGGTGAATGCGACGGAGAACTGCGTGTCTTCCCACATCAGCTTCACCACGCCGCCACCGGACGGATTCTTCGCAACCGCCATCGTGAACTGGTCGACCTTCGGTTCGAGTGTCTCCTTCTTCATGTCCACGCGGACGAGGTCGTTCTTCTCATCGACGGGCACGCCCCACGCTCCGAGCTTGGTGCTGAAGGCCATCTTGGAAACACCGCTCTCCGACGGGACGGTGTAGACGCGATAGGCCCCGGCCGGAAGCGTGGTTTCACCGATGACGATCGCCTGCTGGGTGATGAGCACGGTCGCCTCGTCGGAGCCGGTGCGCCACGCCTTTTCCCAAGGAACGAGGCCACCCCAGATCTTGCGGTCCTTGGAAAATGGACGGCCGTAGGTGACGGTCACGCGGTTGCCCTCGATCACGGCGCTGGTGGTCTCGTGGGGGCTGTTGCCACCGGTGGAAGCTGCTTTCTTCTGCTGGGCCATGAGCGGCATGACGCCGACAAGGCCGACTGCCGCGATGAGGAGGGAGGATTTCAGGAGATTCATGATGGTTGGGGAGTTGTGGTGTGAAATGAGGCTGAGGGGATCGTTTTGGTTGTGCAACACTTCCGGCAAAGGAGCTCTGCGAGCCACGAACGAGGACGCACGGGGGCAACAAGGTATTCAACGCCTGAGCCCGTCAACGCCGGGCGCGGCAGGAATCCAATCAAACGCCCGCCAACCGCGTATCCGCATCACCGAAACGCGGAAGCTTCACTCCCATGCGGTCCATCAACGAAAGATACAGGCTGCAGACCTTGCGGTTCTCGTCGCCCTTGCCCACGTAGCTCAGGACGCGCCCGGTCTCAAGGGTCCCGCCCATGCTACCGACGGTCAGGATCGGGAGCCGGGTGCTGTCGTGGCGGTTGCCGGACCACATGTTGGAAAGGAACATCAGGCAGGAGTGGTCGAGCACGGTGCCATCGCCTTCGGGCATGGCGTCGAGCTTGCCGGCGAGATAGGCGACTTGGCTGCAGTAGTAGCGGGCGATGCGCTCGAAGTCGTCCGAGAGATCGTCGTGGGACGCCGAGTGATGGGCCTTGCGGACGTCGAGGAAGGGATAAAACAGCCCTGAGAGATCGCGGCAGAGGAGCAGCGACACGACTCGGGTCTTATCGGTCTGGAACGCCATCGCCGTGATGTCGCACATCAACCGCATGTGCTCGCGGATATCCTCGGGCAGGCCGTTGTCCGGCCGTTTCATGAACGCGACGGGCATGTTCTTGCCCTGGGCATTCTTTTCGGCCTTGGCCTGGTCGCCCCGCATCCGGTCGATACGCTTCTCCACTTCGCGGACGCTGGTGAGGTATTCGTCGAGTTTGGCCTTGTCGTTGCCGCTGATCTTCCGGCCCAAGCTGGAAGCGTCGTCCTTCACCCGGTCGAGGATGCTCTGCGTGCGGCGCGTGCCGCGGTTCTCGAAGAGACTGTCGAACGCCAGGGAGGGATAGACTTCCATCGGCACCGGCGAATCGGCGCTCTGCCACGAGATATGCGAGCTGTAGGCCATGGAAAAGTTGGACTCGTGGTAGCCGGTGATGGGCTGTTCGCAGCCGAGCACCATGCTCGGCTGGATCGAATCCTGGCCGATGTGGTTGGCCAGCACCTGGTCCATGCTGATGCCGCCCTTGAGCACGGCGCCCTTCATGAGCGGCATTCCGGAAAGGAGATTGCCGGTCTGCCCGGGATGGATGCCGACGCCGACAGCCGACCTGTTAAAGAGGCCGTCGATGAAGTTCATCTTCGTCTTCAAGCCTTCCATCGGCTGGAGGCTCTTGCTGAGTTCCATGCCCTTGCCGGAACCCTTCGCCCACCAGTGGTTGCCGTTGACGCCGTTGCCCCAGAAGAGGGCGGCGAATCGTTTCGGCATCGCGGCCGAGGCGCCGGCCCTCAAAGGCTCTTCGCCGAACGCCGGAATGGATTCGAGCCACGGCAAGGCCATCGTCACACCGACTCCGCGGAGAAACGTCCGGCGGGAGAGCCGGAGGCGGCGGGCGGCTGGGGAATTCTCTTTGGGATCGCGCATGGTGTTACTTGGTTGCGAGGTCTTCGGGACCACGTTTGTTCAGGAACTGCGGACTGGTGACGATGCTTTCCACTAGACTGTCAAACCTCTGTCCATTGGCCTTCAACTTGGCCCGCATGTCACGCACAGTAATGTCGTCGGACAGGATAAGGCTTCGGCCCAAACCGTAGGACAGCATCTTGCGGCAAAGGTTGTCGAGGAAGTCGTCCTGTCGATGGGCCTTGATGTAAGCGCGGAGCCCAATAAGGCCGGAACCCTCGCTTCCATCGGGAAACACGGCATGGGTGTCGACGGGTTTGCCGCCGAGGTCTTTGGTGCGCAGTTCGCCGACGGGACCGAATCCTTCAAACACCAGCCCAAGCGAATCGAAACGCTGATGGCACCCGGCGCAACTGACGTCAGCCCGATGCTTCGCCAGCGTCTCGCGGAGGGTCAGTTCGCCGAGCTTGGCCTCATCGGCCGGAAGTTCCGGAACGGAGGCGGGCGGCGGCGGGATGCGTTCGCCGAGGACACGACGGGCCACCCAGTAGCCGCGTTTGACGGGACTGGTCCGAAGGCCGGGCGAGTTGGCCGTGAGGAAGGCCGACATGGAAAGGAGTCCGCCCCGGCCGACACTGCCGATGTTCTCGACACGCACCCAGTCGTTCGATGCGACGGCGGGAATCGTCAGGCCGTAGTGTTTGGCCAAAGCCGGATTGACGAAGGTGTAATCGCAATCGAGGAACTCCAAGACCGGACGGTTTTCCCGCGCGGCATTGAGGATGAAGCGGACCGGTTCCTCGAACATCGACTGTCTCAGCTCGTCGTTGAAGTTGGGGAACCGCTGGCGGTCGACGGCGTTGTGTTCCTCGAAGCGCCTGAAGTCGAGCCAGTGCCCGCCAAACTCGACCGCGAAACCCCGGACGCGTTCGTCCTTCAACATCCGCCGGGCCTGCGCGGCGATGACTTCCGGCCGGTGCAGGTCGCCGGCCGCGGCCCGCGCCAGAAGCGCTTCGTCCGGTGCGCTCGACCACAGGAAGTAACTGAGGCGGCTGGCCAGCGAGTAGTCGGACAACGGCAATACACCGTTGGGTTGGACAGGATTTCCTTTGGCTGCGCGGGAAACGGTTTTCGCCGCAGCCTTGCCTTCCTTGCCGGACGCTTCGCCGAGATCAACCCGATAGCAGAAGTTCGGCGACATCAGAACGCTCGCGATGCAGTCGCGGAGCGCGTCGTCGTGCGTCAGCCCGTCCTTGTCACGGGAGGTCCGGTAGAACGCGAGCAGACCGTCGCGTTCCTCGGGAGCGAGCGGGCGCCTGTAAGCCTTCCCGGCGAACTGGACGAGGGCTTCCAGGTGTTTGGGTTCCGCGTCGCGCTCCATCTTTTCGATGCGGGCGATTTCAACGGGCACCCGGTCGAAGTGCTCCCTGATGGCCGCGAGGGTTGCCGCGCTTGCCCCGCCCCGGACGGCCTTGGCGTAGTAGAGTTCCGCCAACTTCTTCACCTTCGCCTCGGTGGTGCAGTCCTTGTCTTCGGCGCGCGCGAAGTCGAACTCGGCGTCGCTGAGGAACCGCGAATCGGTGCGCTCGAAGTAGACCGTGCTCTGGTGCATGCGCTGAGGCACCGACGCGATCATGTTGAACTCGTCCCAAAGGCGATCGAGTTCACGCCTGCCCTGCTCGTCCAGGACCAAGTCATACAGCGGACCATCGTCGCGGAAGTATCCGGTCTGGTTGTGCAGACCGGCGCTCAATAGGCGGCCGACGTTCCCATTTGCCTTCTCCTCCTCGGGATCGACAAACGAGCGGGCGCGTTCCTTCACGTAAAAGGCATCGGGAAAGGTCGCGGCGAACCGGGCGAACGCCGTCTCATACTTTGCACGAAGGGCGGGATCGGAAGGCACGTTCAAGTCCTCGTCCGCCACACGGGTCTTCTTCTTCACCTTCCTGCTATTGTAGCTCGCGACCTCCTTGCCCTTCTTCTCTTGCTGCTTCACCACCCCATCGACCTGCAAGAGTTCGGGATCGTAGGTGCGGCGGTTGGCCGCCCACTGCCGGTTCTTCCAAAGCACCAGAGCCTGCGCGCTCGGATTCATCCCGGGGCCGCTCAGATTGGGCACTTCCGGTTTGATCTTCTCACGCAACGCCACCACGAAGTCGCGAATCGCTTCGCAGTCTTTGCGCACATCGACCGGAGGTTGGCCGCGCTTCTGGACAGGCAGACCCAGCCAAAGCCTCTGCACCTTGGCGATCGGCCCGACATCCTCCTTGGCGTTCAGCGCCTCCCAGACGGTCGCCAGGTATCTAACGCTGACCTTCGAGTCGGCCGCGACCTCCGCCAAGGTCGTCCTTGGTTTGCCGAGCGGCGCACGATTTTTGAAACGCCAAGCCGCCGCGAAGTAGTCCGCGTAGTCGGTCGGCTGCCGTTGGTAGAAATCGACGATCCGCAGGGTGCCGTATTTGTCGCGGTCGGTGTGGACCATCATCGGATGGCTCGCGAAGGCGATCCCGTCGAGGTTCAGGACCGCGTGTTCGCTCACGACCCGTGCGGCACCGAGGTATTTCTTGAGCAACGCCGGCGACATGGCGAGCGACTCGCCGGTGTTGTCGAAGCCTTCCTGGTTGGCCGGATCGACTGGAAACTCCCTGGTCGGCCGCAAGTCGACGCCGGTCAGGTCGCGGATTGTGCGATCGTATTCGGCATTGCTCAGACGCCGCGCAAGAACCGGTCCGGGATCGCCGGCATTCTTCTCGGCTTCGTGCCGTCGCATTTCCAAGATCCAAGCGACGACCGCCTGGCTTTGGGCGGGCGCGGGATGCTGTTTCGCCTTCTTCGGCGGCATGTCGCCGATCTGGAGCTTCTCCAGGACCATTTCCCAATGAGCATGATCGCGCACTACCGCCTTCAAGTTGTCGTAGGGACTGAGATCGAAGTCGCCCTTGGGTTTCTCGGCGCCATGGCAGTCGAGGCAGTAGGTTCCGATGAACGGACGAATCGTGCTCTCGAACCGCCGATCCAATTCCAGAAACGCCTTATCAAGCGAGGCGGCTCCAACCGCGCTACAGCCAAGCAGAAGGATCGAAACTGATGAAATGGAGCGAAGGAATGACATGTGGTTGGCTTACTGCGCGATTCTCACTTCATCCACGAGTTCGTGCAACCCGTCGAATGGGGTGAATCGACGATCCCGGCGTCCATGCTATTCGACGGCGCATCAGCGTTTCTCCCCGTTGGACATGAAGAGGATCTTCGATCCATCCGACGACCAGGAGGGATGTTCGAAACTGCCGGCACCTCCAAACACATGGGCAATCGTCCTGGGCGCACCGCCGGTAGTTGGCATCAGCTTCAGCGTGACGCGGTGAAATGCCACGGCCTTCTGTGGATTGGCATCGTGCGGGTAGGCCAGATAGACGATCCATTTCCCATCCGGCGAGACCTGCGGAAGCCAGGCGTGGTCCAGTTCGAATGTCAGTTGGCGCGGCTCCGTGCCGTCGAGCTTCTTGCGCCAGATCTGGCTGGTGCCGGTCTGGCCGTCGTGGAAGTAGAAATATCGGCCGTCCGACTCGGTCCTCTTGGACTCCGGTGTCGAGCTGGACGGTTTCGGAAGGCCGCCGACGGATGAAACCGATAGGATTTTCCCGCCGCTCTCGAACACGACTTCCCTCCCGTCCTGACTGAAAGCGAGCGCGCCTATCTTGTCGGCGGTCTCGTGGAGCACCTTCCGTTTGCCGGTGGCGACATCGAGCGTTTCAATCCGGCTGCTGAAGACCAGCCCGGCGTGGCTGGCCATCTTCACCTGCTTGTTCGGATGCCAGTCGGGCGCGACAGGCGTGGAGATGCGGACGTTCCAGACACGGGCTTCCTGCACGGCATTGGTATCGTGGGCGAGCACGTAGGGTCCGATCAGAACTTCGTCTTTCAACTCAGGGAGGGTGATGGAACCCATGTCCACCAACGGCTCGTCGGGGTGCGCCATCCGCATGGTGATCTTCTTCCCCATGCGTTCGAGCTGGATGATGTTCTCGCCGAAATACTGCTTCGGGAAAAAGATCTCCTCCTCTGGATCGCGCATGTAGGCGCCGCGCATGAGACGCCATTGCAGCACGACCAACCCGTCGCCGTGGAGGCAGGAGTTGATGCTCACGGCGTCGTGGTCGGTGGTCTCGCGGATCATCCAGCCGGTCTTGCGATGGGCATTGCCCTTCTCGTTGCCGATGAGCTGGAAATTGGCCGTGAGGAGGAAGTCGCCCTTGATCTTCTTGTAGAGGAAATGGAACTCGTCGTGGTTGAACCAGATGTTGTAGCCGCCGCCCTTGAGCGTGTAGGTCTGGCTGGCCTCGTCGTATTCGGAGGAGCCGGCGTGTTTCGGTGCGCCGATATCCGCCGCCTTGGTGAACTCGCCGACCTGGGCGGAAGCGAGGCGGAGCGTGAGAAGAAGGATGGCGAACGTCGAGAATGACGAAGGCCGAGGGGCAGAGTTCCGCGTCATGGGTGTGGGCGTTGTGATGTTGGCAACTCGGGTCCGCCTAATCTGTCGTTGGCGTGAACGGCAGCTTGACGGTGAGATTGGTCAGCCCGCGTTGGACGTTCTCGAAGAGATCGACCTCGAACGCCTTGCCGATGTTGTTTCCAGCGAGATCCTCGATCGTCGTCTGCACGAGAACGGTGTGGGGACCGGCCTTCCAGGGCTGGGCCGGGGTGAAGAGCCAACGGCGTTCCTGATCCTCAAGCACGGCATCTCCGGCCACCAGCTCACCGGGCGGAACGACGACGCGGATCATGCGCTGAGAGAGGGCGTGATCCATCGACTTGGGGAATGAGAGCAAGACCGGCTTCAGCGAGCCCTGCTTCGGCGCCTGTAATTTCCAAAACTTCGTGTCCGGCGGATCGCGGTCCGGCGGTCCGACTTTGAAGGCCTTCTGGAAGGTCTCTTTCAGCGGCACTCCGTCGCCGTCGGGCCACGCGCGGTCGATGACGAGCGTGTAGCGTTTGCCAGCTTCAAGAGCGGGGCCCACTTCTTCGAGCGGCTTGACCTCGCGCTTGATGCGGCCTGGGTCGATGAAGAGCGTCAGCCGTGTCATGGCGGGGTTCCACAGCTCCTCGCCGAGTTCGAGGAACGGCAGTTCGATGTCCTTGTCGGCTTCGTTGCGGAGATGGATGTGCCGGTAGATGTCGCCGCCACGCATGGGCGCGGAGAAATGGAGGTAGAACTTCAGCAGGTTCTCCGGAAGCATGCCGGAGCTGGGATAGACTTGGCGGACGACTGTGGCGGGGGCGGATTGGGCTTCGGGAAGCCAGAAGACATGCGTGGGATAGACATTCGACCACGGAAACCCATCCAAGCTATGCGGCTTAAAATCGACCCAGTAACGAACACCTGGGCCCAAGGGAAACTGGGGTTCGAACCGGAGCGTTGCGTTTGTCACGACGTAAGAACCAAGCATCGGACTCTGGGAACCATTCCCTTCTACCGAAACCCTCAAGATGTCCGCCCATTGCTGGAAGGCCCGTCCTGGTTTCTCCAGATCTCGAAGCATCGCCAGGTTAAATCCCGAAACCTCCACCGTGACCCGATTCGTTTCGGTGGGATTTTCAACCCAGCGGGTGACCAACTTGGGCATCGTCTCGAAAGCCGCCGCCCTTACGTGCGTCGGAATCACGCCGAATCCGATCACCGCCAAGGCCAACCGGGCGATAACATGGCCGCCGAGTCGCCGAGTTCGCATCGAGGACTGAAACCAGAGCCCACAAAATGCGGCGAGTTGCGCCCAGGAACCTGACGGCCACCCGAGTCCGGTAGGGCGCGCCACTCCGTGCGCGCCTCCTCGGGGCCTGTCGGTGATTGTCCGGTTTCTCCAGGAAGGCCCGGAGCAAACGCAGTCGTTTCTGCCTGGCCGAGGGAACTGCATTCGTTTCCGGCAGTCCTGCGACGGCGCGCACGGAGTGGCGCGCCCTACCACACGCAGGTTCACGGGAAGGCCAGTGATTCGAGATTGAGCGAGCTGCCTTCGCCCTTACGCAGCACCAGCGCGTGCCGGGGATCGAGGCGGTCCAGATGCTCCACGCCCGTCCAGCCTGCGACGGTTTCGTAGCCCACACCTTTCTTCTCCTCCTTCACCGGAGAGATGATGCCTTCCGCCGCTTCGATGTTGTCGGTGCCGATCTTCATGACGCCTCGGCTGCTGTTGGCGAGGAGGAGGAAGTCCTTCCCGTCTTTGTTGTAGACGATCATGTCGATCGGGCGGTTGCGGTTGCCAAGCTCGGCGATGGTCTTGCCCTTGATCTTGGCTCCGGGCTGGAGGTCGCTGAGAGGAAACTGGACGAGCGGCGTGCAGGTGTAGGCGGCGAGCAGGCTCGGCTGGTTGCCCATCTTGAAGGGCACGAAGGTCCGGATCGGGGAGCGCGTCTCGAACTTGCCATGCGCGCCGTGGAAGATCTCCACGCTGGTGCCGTTGGCCACCTTCTTGAACGGAAAGGGAATCGCCCGGAGCGTCGAGGCGAACTCCTCGTTCGACAAACCGGCAACCAGAACGCGGTCCTCGAGGAACGCGATGTCCGTGATCGATTCCTGGCGGGAATTGCCCTTGGCCTTCCCGCCGCCCACCACGCCCTCAACCGGAGCATCGGGCAGTTCTCCCTTGGAGAATTTTACCTTGTCCAGCGAGACAACCTCGGGCTCGCCCCCGCTCTTCACGCGCATGAGCACGGGAACGGCACCGGGTCCGCGGCCGCGCGAGATCGCGAGGTAGGCATTCCGGGAGATCGGGTTCACGGCCATGTCGTTGATGAGGATCTGGTCGGCCGTGGTGCCGAGAAGGGCGGCGATCTTCTGGTTGATGCCATCGACCTTGAGAGGCTTGTCGGCGGATGCGGGCTGGGTGTCGCCCGTGGCCACGGCGGTGACGGCGGCGGACTTGGTGTCGGCGACGAACAGGATGCCGTCGGGCCCGAAGGCGAGCGGCCCCATGGATTTGAACTCGGCCTTGCCGTCCTTCATTCCGGCCATCCAATCGGCGGCATGGGTCGAAGGTGAACCGACAAGCATCAAAGCCAGCAAAGCCGGCGCGAGGGACAAGAGAATCGTTCTCATAAAATTTGGGTTCGTTGGGGGCCCTAACTAGCGACCTTCCCGTTTGTTTCTGGTTACGGACAACCGCGAATCAATTCACCGGATCAAGCGATTTCCCGCAGCCGCCCGGTCGAGTCGCCGTGGCGTTCGATGCCCTTCGCGCCCATGCGGTCGGCCATGCTGAGGAACATGTTGGTCAAAGGAACATTCCGGGCCTTCACGTAGCGGCCCGGCTGGAGGGTTCCGCCGCCCGAACCGGCGAGGAGGATGGGGAGGTTGGTGTGGGTGTGGCGGTTGCCGTCGGCGTTGCCCGAGCCGTAGACGATCATCGAGTTGTGCAGCAATGACCGGCCGTCCACGTCCCTGGTCTGCTCCATCTTGTCGAGGAACCTGGCGAGCTGCTTCACATACCAGAGGTCGATCTCCTTCACCTTGTCGATCTGCTCCTGCTGGTTGCGGTGGTGGGTGAGGTTGTGGTGGCCCTCGGTCAGGCCGATCTCGGTGAAGGTGCGGTTGCTCCCCTCGCCGGCCAGCAACATCGTGGCGACGCGCGTGGAGTCGGTCTGGAAGGCCAGCGTGAGCATGTCGAACATGAGCGCGATGTGCTCCTCGTAGCTGGGCGGGATGCCGGCCGGGGAATCGACGGAGGGATTGGCCAGCGGGAACTTTTCGGCCTTCTCGATGCGCTGCTCGATCTCGCGAACGGCGGTGAGATACTGGTCGAGCTTCTGCCGGTCGCGGCCGTTCATCTTCTTCTCGACGGCGGCGGCGTCGGCCATGACGAAGTCGAGTATGGACTGCTCCTCGCGCTGGCGGCGCTTGAGGTTCTCGACGCGCTCGGACCGGGAGCCGACGCCGAAGAGGCGCTCGAAGACGAGGCGGGGATTGGGCTCGGGCGACACGGGCTGCGTGGGCGAACGCCAGGCGAGGTTGTATTCGTAGGCGCAGGAATAGCCGGAGTCGCAGTTGCCGGCCTTGCGGACGGAATCGCAGGTCATCTCCAGCGACGGGAAGCGGGTGAGGTGGCCGATCTGCCGGGCGACGATCTGGTCGATGGACGTGCCGGCGTAGATGTCGGAGCCGGCGGTCTTCTTGATGCGGACACCGGTGAGGAAGGTGCCGCCGGCGCGGGCATGGTCGCCGCCGCCATCCGGGCCGGCGTCGGCGCTGATGTCCTCAAGGCCGCCGACGACCTGGAGTTCGTGGCGGATCTTTTCCAGCGGCTGCAAAGTGCGCGACAAGGCGAAGTCCTTGCCTTCGTTCTCGGGAAACCAGGCGGATGGGATGGTGCCGTTGGGCACGTAGAGGAACGCCATTCGGGTCGGCGCGACGCGGGCGGACACCGCCGCCGCGGGCGATGCGGCGACCGCACCGAGCGGATGCAGGGATTCGAAGGCGGGAAGCGCCATGCACGCGCCGAGCCCGCGCAGGAAGGTTCGGCGGCTCAGGCTGGCGTGGCGTTCGGCCGCGAGGTTGCGTTGGTTCATCGGGTTCTTATTCATGGCTTGGAAGGTTTGACGGCAGCCTGGGGTTTCGCGGCGGAGTCGGACGAAGGTTCGGTGGAATTGGAGGCGGAGTCGGTGGCCTTGGTCCGCATCTTTTGGAAGGGCGCGGACTCGATGACGCCCATGAGCAGCGCGGAGAACTTGCCGTTCGCCTTTTCGAGCTTGGCGACGATCTGGTCGATGGTCTCGACGTCGTAGTGCTCCGTGCCGCGGCCGAGGGCGTAGGTCATCAGCTTCTCGGTGAGGCAGCGGTAGAAGTCGCCCTTGTGCTCGGTGGCGAGGATGCGTTTCAGCTCGGCGACGCCGTTGAAGGATTCTCCGGTGATGAGCCTGCCGGCGGTGTCGATCGACTGGTTGCGCTCCTTGTCGCGCCACATGCCCATGGCGTTGAAGCCCTCGAACGCCAGGCCGATGGGGTCCATGCGGGCGTGGCAAGAGGCGCATAAAGGCTTCTCGCGGTGGATCTGCATGGCCTCACGCATGGTGAGTTCGCGGTCCTTCACGCCCTGTTCCGTGGCTTCGAGCGAGGGGATGTTCGGCGGCGGAGGCGGGGCCGGCGTGCCGAGGAAGTTCTCGAGGATGAAGAGGCCGCGCTTCACGGGCGAGGTGCGGTCCGGGTTCGAGGTGACGACGAGAGCGCTGCCGTGGGTGAGGACGCCGCCGCGCGGGCTGCCGGCGGGAAGGACGACGCGCCGCATCTCGGTGCCAGTCACGTCGAGGTTCGTCAGACCATAGACCTTGGCGAGCTTCTCGTTGAGGAAGGTGAAGTCGCTGTCGATCAGCTCGGTCACGGGCCGGTCTTCGTGGATGATCGTGGAGACGAACATCTCGGTCTCCAGCTTCATTGCGTCGCGTAGCTCGCGGTCGAGCTCGACGCGCGGAGCGATGGGACGCCTGAAGTTGTTGAATCCCTGCTTGCCCCGCCTGCCGGCCCCGAAGGCTAAGGCGTTGGTGCCGCCGGCGGCATTGGTTCCGGAGGCTATGTTCGTGGACAGGAGCCCTGCGGTAAATGCGGGCACGTTGGTGCGGGAGGCCTGCTGGGCGCGGAAGGCGGCCGCCTGCTCTCTCACCTGTTTCTCCGTGCCGTCGTCGCGCGCCAGCACGGCGCGGGCGTTGATGGCGATGCCGTCCACATCGCGGGTCTGAAGCCATTGGCCGGTGAAGTTCTGCACCATCTTCTCGGAGCGCGGATCGGCCAGCATCCGTTTGACCTGCGCGGACTGGTTCTTGCGCAGCTCACCCTTGCCGGCGAGTGCGATCAGCTCCTCGTCGGGCATGGTGGACCAGAGGAAGTAGGAGAGGCGCGAGGCGAGGGCGTATTCATCGATATCGGCGATGTCGGCCATGGCCGTCGCGGCGGCGGGTTCCTCTATCCGGAAAAGGAAACGCGGCGAGGTGAGCACGGCGACCATCGCGTGGGCGATGCCGGCCTCGAACGTCTTGCCCGGCGTTGTGTAAACGCCTTCGGCAAGGGCGGCGAGGCGGGCGGCCGTGGCGGCCTCCAAGGGACGGCGGAAGGCCTTCGTCGCGAAGCGTGCCATGAGTTCCTGTGCGTAGGCGCGGCGTCCGGCGGCGTCATCGGGGGCCTGCCTCGTGAAGAAGAGGTCGAAGTTCTTTGGTGTGGTCCAATGCTCCTTCTCCAGCGGTCCACGAAACGTGACCCGGGCGATGCGCATGTCGAGCGAGTTGATCTTCTTTTCCATCGGAGTGAGCGGCTCCAACTCGAAGGTCATCTTTTTCTCGCCGGCGGCCCATTTCGCATCGAAATCGAAGCTGAAGCTCTTGTTGTCATACCAGCCGAACTCCTTCTTCAGCACCTCCCGACCGTCGAGCTTGAAGGTGATCCGGCAACGGCCGGGGTCGTAGTCGAAGTTGCCTTTGACCGCGAGGTCGAGGGTGATCCGGTAAGTGCCGGCTTTTTCCACCTGTGTGGCCATCGAGACGGTGGCGGGCTCGTAGTAGTTGAGCGTCCGCATGGCCTCCTGCGGGTTGGCGCGTCCGGCGACCCCGCCGCGACCGCGTCCCATGCCCTGGTCCTGCGCCGATCCGCCGGCTGTGAAACGGATTCCGGGAATGACACGTTCGGGGATGACCTTGCCGACAATGGGCACGGCTTCAGTGACGATGGCTTTGGCGGCGGCCATGTATTTCTCCAGCAGCATCGGCGAGACGGTGAGCACGTCGCCGATGTTGTCGAAGCCGTAGCCGGTGTCGTCGGGCGGAAACTCGACCTCCGAATTGAAGTCGATGCCCATGAGGTCGCGGATGGTGTTGCGATACTCGACGCGGTTCAGGCGGCGGACGGTGACGCGGCCGGGATCAGGATTCTTCGGATCGATGCCGAAGGCGGCATACTTGATCCAGCGTTCGAGCTTCTGCTGATCGGCGACGGAGGGGCGCGGTTTCTTCAACGGAGGCATCAGTCCGGCGCGGGTGTTTTTCAGGACATTGAACCACAGATCCGGATGCAGCAGCGCCGCGTCCGTCTTGAAGACATCGAATGCCACTCCACCCTTCGACTCCCCGTCGGCATGGCAGTCCGAGCAATACTCTTTGAGGACCGGCTCAACTTCCCGACGAAACTGCGTCACCGCCGGCGTCTCCACGGCTGACACGGAAGCGCACAGGATCGCGGCCACAACCATGAGTCGCGCCAACAACGGAAGGCCCAATCCCAAGTTGGGGATGTTGATCTGAAATTCGAACATGGTCGCGTTGATCATGGTTTCTTGGCGGCTCCATCGCTGCTCGCAGGCGCCGCACCGGGCGGGCGGGCCGGATGGCGGAAAGACCGTTCGACCATGTCGTCCGGATCCGTGGAGACCGGCTGATCGCGCCAGAGCCAGCGCATCATCTCCGGAAAGATCGCGCCACCCTGTTTCTGGCCATGGTTGCCGATGCCCCAGGAATAGTTCACGTCGTAGCCCTTCTTGGTGAGGGCGTTCATCAAACGGACGTTTTGCAGGAACCAATCGTTGTTCGGCCGCCCGGGGCGGCGGTTGTCGTTGCGGCCGTCCTGCATGAAAATCCGGATCGGCTTCTTCTCACTCTCAGCCACCAGTTCGGGATAGATGAACTCCCCCCGGATATCCGTGTAGCTTCCCACGAAGGTGATGATCTTACGGAAATCATTCGGCCGAAACCAGGCCACGGCAAACGCGGCGCAACCGCCCGAACTCGAACCCATCATGCCGTGCAGGTCCGGATCGGGTGAGATGTTGTATTCCTTCTTAAGCGCCGGCATCAGCTCTTCGACGATGACCCGGGCGTATTTGTCGGTCGGGGGATTGTATTCGTCGGCGCGGTTCGAAGTGCGGTCGCCCCAGTCGCGGGGATTGGGCTCCGGCTGGTCGGGACGCCGGCCCGGGTTGATGAACACGCCTAGCATGACGGGGATCTCCCGGCGGAAGATCAGGTTGTCCAAAACGTTTTGAGCCTGGACGTCGCCCGGCTCGACCATCATCGCCTGGCCGTCGTTGAACACCATCACGGGAGTGGGCCGGGACGGGTCGTATTGGGCCGGGACATAGACCCAGTAGGAGTGCTGCGTGCCCGGGAAGACGTTGCTCGGAATGACCTTGGCCCCGGAGAACTTCCCCTTGGGCACACCGTCCATCGGCTTGGAATCCGGGCCGAGCCTGTAGTAGAAATCGTTCGTGTTCGGGGCTCCACGGCCACCCCGGGCGGGTGTCGCCGGGATGCTTGGCGCCGCCGCATCGGCTGTCCGGCCAACGTCGGAGGCCGCCAACAAAACAACCGCCACCGATGCGATCACGCTTCTCATAAGGTTTGGATTCACTTCGAAGCTCGCAGAACAGGCCAGCCACTTCTTGTGATACGACGACAAAAACTTGAAAAATCTAGCCACACCTCATGACGATTATTCGACCGCTATTCAATCAGATGCACAAAATCGCCCGTCTACCCGACAGCAAGATCATGCAAAATTCAGCCACGCCAACGTCTCGCTCCGGGACAGCGCCGAAGCGGCGCCCTGCCCCGCCAACCGGACGCGAATCACTCAAAACCCGGCTCGAGCTTCGTGACGTATTCTTCACGGGACAGGTTGACGCCAAACAGTTGCTCCAACCATTCGACCGCGTGCCGGGCCTTCTCTACTTCGTCAAAGACGCGCAAAGCCGGTTGATGGCCATGAGCCGCGAGGTCGCGTTGCGAGTGGGATTCAAGAACGAGGAGGACATGATCGGTCTCACGGTCCACAGCTACCTTCCGCCGGACCTCGCGGAGAAATACATCGCCGACGACCAACGCGTGATGCGCCAAGGCGAACCCCTCTGCAACATCGTGGAGATATGGTTCAACGAACAGGGCGTCCGCGACTGGATCATCACCGACAAGTATCCGCTGCGTGACTTGGGCGGAAAGGTGGTGGGGCTCATCGGCACGATCCAGCCGTTCGAAGCCCGTAGAAAAATGCTGGCCTCGCTCGGACCGGTCGGCAAAGCCGCCGACTTCATCCGCGACCACCTCGGCGAACCAATCATGCTCTCCGCAATCGCCCAACACGCCGGCTTCTCTGAGCGCCAACTCCAACGCCTGTTCCGCCAAGTCTTCGGCATGACCATGCAGCAGTTCATCATCCGTTCCCGCATCCAGGCGGCCATCCACGAACTGACCCGTTCCAAACGGTCGATCGTCGAGATCGCGATGATGTTTGGATTCAGCGACCAAAGCGCCTTCACCAACCAGTTTCGCCAAGTGACCGGCATGCCTCCAAGCTCCTACCGCAAACGCTACTTCGCCGAGTTCACGCCGTGAATGGCGGGGCCATATCGACGATCCACCAGCGGACCCAGTGATGGATCTGTTTCTGCCGAACCTGATGCCCCGATGACTCCCGGCAGAAACTTTTTCAAGGCTTCCACCGGTCGATGAGGCTCTTGGCCTTGTAATTCTCTTCGACGAAGACGAGATACTCGCCAGAGCTGCGCTTGAACGCGTTGATGCCGGTGAGCAGATCGATCCAGCCGGTGTTCTTCATGCCGCCGACCGTTTCTCCATGATCGAACATGCCGACTTCCGCGCCGTCGCTCAGTCGGTTGACCCAAATCTGACCGCGAGTTTTCCAGCCGCCGGTGAAGGCGTAGTCGACGGCGGCGGTGACACACGAGGCCTCCTTGCCGGCACCGGGCACGAACGAAACGGTGTCGCACGCTGCCTTGGAAAGCGGGCGGGATCGAAGAACCGGATTCATCGGCACGTCGTCGTTTAGGTTCGGCAAGGTGAAGGGAACCCCGGCGAGACCATGGCACGAAGCGGGCGGCGAGGTTTCATGGTGCCGACAGAATATGGGTGTTCTCGTAAGTCCACTGGTCGGCGAGCCATTGAGCGATGCGATGGAGTTGCTTCGCGCCGTCGCCGGTTACGTCACGGTGGCGGGCGGCGATGGCGCGGACGCGGGCGAGTTGCTCGCGGAGCAGCGTGCGCTTGTTCGCGTCGAGCTTGCCGCGTTCGGCGCGATCGCGCACAAGGCCGGGCATGGTCAGCGCGCCGGGCACGGACCAGTCGCGGTCGGTGTTGAAGACGCGGAACAGCTCGAACAAATCGTCCACCTGCGCCGGCTGCCAGGCTGCGCCGAACAATTCGCGCCCCAGCCGCACGCGAAGATCGGCGTCGGCCAGATCTGGATTCGCCGTCAGCTCGCGGTAGGCAAGGCGGATGGCGCGCACGGGCAGTTCGCGATACGGATTCGCGCCATCCTTCAGCCAGCCGAAGCCGAATGGGATCTGGCGTTTGCCCACGAGCCACGGTTCGCCGAACTCCGTCTTCGGCGGCACGTAGCTGTAGCATTCAAGCGACGGCAGGTAGCCGCTGCACTTCGCGTCGCGGGCTTTCTTCGCGCCGGCGCGGATGTTGGCGACATCGAAGCGGCACGGGGCTTCGTTCCACCACCACGCGCCGCGCGCCTGCGCGATGAGCGTCGGCTCCAGCGTGGCGCTGTGCGGCGTAAAGAAGAGCGTCCAACGCGGGTCGAAGGGCTGCTTGCTCGCCGTGGCTTCGGTGAAGGAGAGGCGCAGCTTCGCGCCGGAGAAGTAATGCGGATAGACCACGATGGTCGCGTCGGGCTTGCGCGCCCAGACTTCGCTGGAGATGTCGCGAACGAAGGCGAACTCGTGGTCAAAGAATTTAGGCCCGCACTCCGGGCAGTGGCAGATGGCGTAGTCACTCGACTCGATAAACAGCCCATCCGCCCCGGGATAAAACTCGAACGCCATCTCGCGCATGAAGCGCTGTGATTCAGCCTTGGACGGACACAGGTTCCAGCCCCAGCAACCAATGCCGAACTCGTTGACCGGCTTGCCATCCTGGCCCGTGGCCTTGAGCTCGGGCTTCTCCAGCGGCAGTTGATTCACGCCGTCGTAGCCGAACGGCGTGAAGCCGAGCAGCACCTTGAGGCCGCGCCGATGCGCGTGAGCGATGAGTTCACGCCCGAAGTCTGTCCTTACGTTCTCGTGATCCTTCGCCCATTGCCAGGTGATGGGAAACTTCTTCGAGCGAAACGCGCCACCCATCCAGAGGATGATCGTGTTCGCGCCATCCGCCGCCGCGCTATCGAGAATCTCGCGCCACACGTCCAGCCCAAACGTCGGCATCCGCATGAAGCAGAGATAATAGCCGCGCTGCTGCAAGACGGGCTTCACCTCCGCGCCGAAACCGGCCAACGGCCAGACCACCGTCGAGGCGGCGACCCCCGTGGTGATGAACTCGCGACGGTTCATGGCTTCAGTTCGTTCAAGAGTTTCACGGCGGCAGCGACGAGGCGTTCGCCGCAGCCGGGTTCGAGCGGGCAGGTGGTCGGCTCGTAGTTGCCCTCCTCGAAGGCGCGCCGCGTCGGGATGTAGAAGTCGAGGTCGTTGGCGAGAGTGACGACGAAGGTGCGGCGAAAAGGCGACGCGGCTTTGATGGTGATGCCCAGCTCGGTGAAAACTTCGTGCGGCAACGTGACCAGCGCGGTGTCGGCATCGAACCGCACAACCTGCACCTCCTGCGCCAACCGCCCGTCGTGCCGTTCCCAGAATTGTTTTTGGAAAATCTTCCGCCAGGCGTCCACGACCACCAGAAATGCCGCGCCGTTCTGGTCCAGCGTCTCCATCACTTTCTTCGCGGCATTAATCTCCGTGTAGCTGATGGGCGTCACCGGCGCCATCACGACCGCCGAACGCACCGCGAACGAGCCGGGCTTCACCACGCTGGCCCAAGGCAGATTCGTCAGCGCCACTTGCGCCATCGCGCGGCCAATGGCGGGCGACACGGTCGTCCAATGCTGCGGGTCAGGATTGAACGGGTTCAGATGATTCACATCGCCCGCGCAGCCTTCGCCGAAGATGGAAACGAACTTGGGGCCAAACGCCGCCGTGAGGTTCGTCTGCAAGTGACCTGGGAAATCCGCGCCGAACTTCGGTCCGCCATAGACGGCGGTGTGCATGGCGAAGATGGCGAGCGAGCCGAGTCCTTCGCCATGTGGGGCAGACATCGTGTCTGCCGGTTCGGGTGGCATCCTGCCGCCCGCGACACGGGGCACGGATGCCCCGCGAACCGTCAGGCTGGAAGCCTGACCCACTTTGCGCGCGAGCAGGAAGGGGAAGTCCGTGTCCACCGGGCCGGCCGAGCGAAAGATGTTCGTGTCACCCTTGCGCGGAATCCAGCCGACCGATCCGTCCTTCATCCAGTAACGGCGGTTGTGCGCAATGCCTTCGAGGCGCGGGATGACGACTTCGAGCGAGGCCGGCTGGCGATTCGACCAGGCGGCGGTGATGACGTCGGCCCAGCGCTCGACGAGTTGCTTGCGGTAATCCACCGGCTCGTGCGGGTCGATGCTGTTGTTCGCCTTCAGCGCGCGTTGGTGCAGGAACTCGCGCAACGGCCCGAGATACTCCGGTCCGCCGTGCGTGTGCGTGGCGGTGATGACAATGTTCGCCACGGGAATTCCGGTGAGCTTACTGGCCCGGATGCGGGCCAGGTCTGTGAGATCGCGCGGCACGGAGCAAAGGTCGTTGCCGACGAACGCAAACGTCGTCGGACCATCCTGCACGACCATCGCCTTGGTCATGAGCGGATCGTTGACGCCGGTGCTGATCAGCTCGGTGTAATTCCCCGCGCGCCGCCAGCCGACGGGCGGCGTGATGTCGGCCTGGGCAAACCCGGCGCGAAACTCGGCGGCAGAAGTTGTCGCGACGACGAGCAATGAAAGGGCAAAGGAAAATCTCATTTCGATTTCTCCAACAGTTTCAGGAACGCCTCCGTCATCTGCGGAATCGCATTCGTCGCCAGCGGGCTGGTGCGGCCACGCCAGGTTTCGTAGGAGCCGGCTGCGTGTGCCTCGGGTGGCGGGATGTAACCATACCAGCCGTTGGCCATGCTGATGTTGAAGAGCGGCTTCACCGGACTGCGCTGCTTCAGGTCGAGTCCGCTGATGGCGAAGATTTCGCCCGGCCACTGCGCCACGGCGAGTTCGCCGATGCGGAAGACCTGCAACGGCAGGGCCAGACGGTCGGGATAACCGGCGAGAATCAATTGCTCGCGGGCGTAGAACTCGGTCCAAGTGCGGAGCTTCAGGCGGTCGCGTCCACCCACGATACCGCGCGCCCGATCGACTTCGGCCGGCGAGGGTTTCCGGACGGCAATCTCCAGCTCGGTGCTGGCGGCAGAGAGCTTCAAGTCATTGCGATACGTCAGCGTTTTCACCACGCGATGGACTTCGCGGGCGACATCCTCGGCGACGATGCGGATTTGTTCGTAGGGCTTTTGCGGCGGACGGGCCTTGCGGAAATCGATGTTGTTGATGTCGCCGCTGGTGCCGTTGCTCATCAGCGCGACGAAGGCCGGTTCCTGCTTCTCCGCACCGAGCAGTTCGGTCATCCGCTCGCAGAAGACGCCAAAGTAGTCCGCGCTCAAATGGCCGGGGCCCACCCCGCCGACGTAGTGCAATGAGTAGTTTGCGAGCAGCGAGAGCGGACGGCCGTCGGCGTGTTGCACGCTCAGGACGAACACCTCGGGATCAACCGGGCTGGAGAAATCGCCGTCCACTTCGGGCTGTGGCGAAGACCAGTTCATCTTCACACGGTCGCCGACAGCGCCGAGCAGATTGGTGTAGGCCACATCCGGCTTGATGGTGACGCGGCGACAGAAGACGTGTTGCGGCACGGAGCCGCTGCCCCAGGCCACGCGGGCCGGAGCAAGCTGGTTCACGGCAAGGCGCACGCCGTCGGCGATACGACGCGGCAGCCACGCGCGATAGGCCGGGTCGGGTTCGCTCAAATGGACGCCGCATACGCTGCCCGCGCTGTGCGTGTGCGTGGTGGAGATCGAGACGTGATTCGAGGCGATGCCCGTGTGTTGGAAGATGAGCGCCTTCGCGGCATCGAACACGGCGCGGTCGATGAGGCAGGCATCCACGAGCACAAAGGCCAGCCGCGTCGAACCGTCGTCGAGCACGAGCGCCCGGGCGTGCAGCTCGTCATGGACGTGGGTGGCGATGACCGGGGCGGTGCCGCCGTTGATCTCGATGCCGAGCGGCGGCGTGATGTTGGCCGTGGCCGCGCCTGCGCGGAAGCCCGCGGCGAAGGAATGGGTGGCGCCTGCGAGTTGCAAGGCGATGAGAATGGTAAGCGCGAAAGTCTTCATTGTTCCCCCTTCAAGTAAGCCAGCAGGTCGGCCAGTTCCTGTGCGGTCATGGTCTTCTCCAGTTCCTGCGGCATGAGGCTGAGGCGGCTCGCGGTCAGCCGGACGATTTGCGCGCGCGCGATGTTCTCCTCGACGCCCTGTCCCATGCGCAACGTGATGTTCCCGGCGTTCTCGGAGGCGAGGAGTCCGGAGAGAGTGCGACCGTCCTTCAACTCGCATTCGTAGCTGACGAAGTTCGGTGCGATCTCCGCCTCCGGGATGATGATGTGGTAGAGAATGGATTCCTTCGGCTGGTTGCGAATGTCAAACAGGTCGGGGCCGACGGCGATGCCCTGCTGGTTGAGCCGATGACACGCCGCGCAGCTTTTCTCGAACACCGCACGGCCGTTGGCGGGGGCGGGTTTCAGTTGCAACGCCGCCTTCGCTTGCGTGAACACGGCTTCGCGATTCCCTCCCGGCGCAGCGAAAAGTTTCTGCGCGCGCGCCTGGGACTCCGGGTTCTTCGATTTGCGAAGTTGATCGCGCTGGATCGATGTGAGCGCGTTGACCGGAAGGGCGTCCGATTCCACCGCGTCGAGCAACAGGTCGGCAAACTCCGGCCGCGCCGCGAGGCGTTCGAGCAGCATCTGACGCACGCCCGGCGTGTAGGTATTCCAGCGGTTAGCAGTGAGCAACGATGCCAGCAGGGCGATTCGCGAGGGTTGAACCAGCGCCCGCGCCGCCGCGCCCTGATCTTCCTTGCGATGATTGGCATTCAGCAAGCCGACCAGCAGCGCGCCAGCTTCAGGCGACGCATCAAAGGTCATCAGTTCCACGGCATGGGTCCTCGATTCCACAGCCGCGTCGTCCTTAGCTGCCAGGGCTCGAACGTGGGTGAACAATGGAACGAGTCGCGCAGTATCGCTGGAGACAAGGCGCTGAAACGCGATGCTGTCGGCACTGGCGAAGCCCAGCGTCGTCGCGATCTGCAAGGTCAGATTCGCCGATGGCATCGCCGACCACAGTTCGTTGAATGCCGTGGCCTGCTGATTCTCCGCCAGGCCCGAGCCGAGCTGGCGGCCGAGATCGCGAGCGAACGCGGCCAGGCCATCATCAGGCGATGGTCTTCGCGCAATCTCCGTCAGCATGGCCAGCGCGTTGGTGTGGTCCGGCAACGACGAGAGGATCGCCGCGCGTGTCCAGCGATCAGCGGCTTGCTGCGCGACGATCCGCGCCAGCGCCGGAACCACGCGCGGGCCGCGGACTTCGCCCAGCGACAGCGCGGTCTGGAACCGCACATGCGAATCGGGATCGTCCGCCAGCGCCAGCACCTGGACGCGAAGTTTCTCGCTGTGACTCAGCCTGGACTCGGACAGCAGCACAGCGTTTTGTCGCACGGCCGGCTGCAAGTGCTTCATGGCATGAACCAGGGTTTCGTCGTCCAGGCCACCGAGGAGTTCAAGCAACCGAAGCTGCGCCACAGCCGTGCCGGCGGCGGCGGTTTTGCGAAAGGACTTCTTCAGCTCACCAGCAACCGAGGCGTCGTGTCTTTCCACGAGCAGGCGAAATGCGGTGTCACGCCGCCACGGAATCCGCGAGGAAAGTTCCGCGACGAGATGGGCGGAGTTGGTGCCGACGGCTGGCAATGCCTTTCCTTGGGCGGCAGTCGTTGCCCTCAATCGCCAGATGCGTCCCTTGTCCTTGCCGCCTTCGAAATCGGTATGCTTGCGCACCTCGCCCGGCAGATACTCGGGATGCTCGATGGTCTTCCGATACATGTCGGCGACATAGAGCGCGCCGTCGGGCCCGTCGGCGAGGAACACGGGCCGAAACCAATTGTCGCGCGAGCGCAACGCCTCGGTGCCTTCGTGGATACGCCGTGCGGCGAACGTGCCGCCCACTTTCTCCAGCCGGTCGCCACGCACGAGATTGCCCGTCGGGTCGCAGGAGAAGGCCGCGCCGCGATACTCCGTCGGCAGGTTGTTGCCCCGGTAAATGTGAACCGCACACGCCGCGCTGTAAGTGCCGAAGTGGCTGTCCGCCGTGGTGAGGTTTTCGCTGATCGGATAATAGCGTGCCGCGCCGGCCGTGTAGCGCGTCATGAGATTATTCTCAGAAATCTCCGGACAGTTTTGCAACGCGCCGGGCGAGACGAGGAGCGGATTGCGAGAGAGATAACGCAGTGGCAACGGCGCGTGTTGCGACTGAATGCGGTTCATGCAGGCGAAGCGATTGCCCGCGTCGTCGAAGGCCAGACCGAACTGCGACTTGCCCGAGACCAATTCCAACTCGCCCGTGTCCGGCCGGAAACGCACGTCGCCCTTCTCGGTATCCACGATCACTCCGGGACGCTTGGGCGAGAAAACCTTGCCGCCGCGCAAACCGCCCGCGAGATAAACCCAGCCGTCCGGGCCGAGCGTCGGATCGTTCGCGCGAAGCTGCGAGGTGGAGTTCGTGTCGAAACCGGTGAGCAAGGTCTCCTTCACATCGGCTCTGCCATCGCCATTGGTGTCACGGAGCCAAAAGACATTCGGCGACGCGGTGACGATGACGCCACCGCGCCAGCACATCACGCCGTTCGGAAACTTAATCGCGGTGGCAAACTCGGTGCGCTTGTCCATGCGCCCATCACCGTCGGTATCTTCCAGCAACGCGATGACACCGAGTGGCCGGCCATCGGGTGAGCCGGTCGGGTAATCACGATCCTCCGCTACGAACAATCGGCCCCGGTCATCGAAGGCGAGAGCGACCGGATCGATCGTGAGGGGCTCGGCAGCGACCAGCTCGACCGTGAAGCCCGGCTCCGTCTCGAAGGCTTTGAGCGCGTCCGCCGGTGACAGGTTGCCCAACGGTTCGCCTCCCATCGCGCCAGCGGCCAACAGCGAGACCAGTCCGGAGGCCAAGCGGGAATGCAGTCCAGAACCCACAATGAAGAGGGGAACGCGTGGCCGGTTCATGGTTGAGAAGGCTTGGCTGCCGAAGGCGCGGCGGGCTGGGTTAACTTGAGCACGTAAAGAAATATCTCGGCGGCATGCCAGGTGTGCGGAGCGGAAAGTTTCTGTGTGACATAGGCGGGGTCGAGCAAACGCAGCCCCGTGTAGTTTGCCTGGCTGGCGTTTTGTTCCCAGGTCAACGGATAGTCGCGATTGCCAATCGGGCTGCGTTTGGTTCCGTGGAAATGATCGACCGCCCAGCCGAGATACGGATAAGCCCCGCGGTCGTCCGAGTCCCTGGCCTTTATGTAATTGTCGCGGTAGTCCATCCAGAACAGCGCGGAATAGCTGTCGGCCGCGGCGGGGACCACGTAGGGATCGGGCAGGCCGAGCGAACGCAGCCCATACTTCAGCCACTTGGTTTGATAGGCCGGATGCGCGGCGAAGTCGGAGCGGCCCTGGATGAACTTGCCGGCGGGTCCATTGGTTTCAAAAGCCTTCACCGCCGCGAGAATTTTGGGCACGAGGGGATGATTTTTGTCCGCCACCAACGAAATCAAAAACAGCGCCTGACCGGGATTGTCCGCCTCCGTTTCGCCGCCGTTGTTGCGATCAAAAACTTCCTTCAACCCGAGCGCCCAGTCGCGAATCTGGTCCAGGTTTCCCGTCTCGCGGAAGGCGAGCGCCATCATCGCCCCATCGCGATACCACGGCTTGGCATACACAAAGAAGTTCGGCACCGGTCCGGCCGGGGTGACGTTCACCAACAGTTCCTGGTGCAGCACGCGGAGGATGCGGGCATAACGATGACCGGCAAAGTCAGGCAGCTTCACCGGATGCCGCGTTCCTTCGATGGCGGTGCGCGTGCCACCTTCTTCGATCCAGACCGCCGTCTGGTCTTCGCGCAGGCGCACGGTTGCGCCGTCGGCGATCTCCAGGCTCACGAGACAATCGGACGGCACAATGAGGTCGGACTTCACCTTCCATTCTCGAAGCAAGTTGCCGGAGCGAGCGTCCGTGAGCCGTCCATCGCGATAGAGCAATTTGGCGCGCTGCCCCATGCCGAAGAGGAAGAAGCGAACGTCGGGAAGCGCGCGGGACCCGCCGAACTCGCCACGGAACGCCGTCAACTCCGCGCGGTAGGCCGTCAGAGTTTCGGCGTCGGGGGAAAGGTTGCCGACGAAGGCGCGCGGCGCGGTGTTGGTCACGGCGGTGTTGGCGCGAAGTTCTGCCGCGTGAAGAGACCCGAGTTGAATCCCCAGCACGAATGAGAGCACGAGCAGACAGCGAGGGAGCGAGAACTGGATGAGCATATATTTTTTCGACGTTCGGCCGCCAACCTGTGATTCGATGTTTGGCACTCACACGCCCATGAGCTGGATCGGCGGTGTGGTCCTCCACTTCCCCTTGGTGAAATCGGGGAAATCCATGGGCCGGCTACGATCCGCGACGGACTTCTCGGTCAAGGCACCCATGGCGCTCCAGGTCGCGGCGTCATACACGTCGAAGTCCGGCGGCACTCCGGTTTGCAGCGCTTGGATGAGGCGATAATCTTCGAGGTAGTCGCCGGTGATAGACGCGCTGAGTGACGTGGCTGCCTCGCCGATGGGGACAGGCTCGGTGGTGTGGCCCGACTTCAGCCAGGCCCGCTCCAGAGCCTGTTTCCAAAGGGGATGCTCGTGCTCGGCCAGAAACTTCGCGCCCGGTTCCCAGTTCTGATCCTGGATATTGCGTTCGAGAGCAACCTTGAAGTCGGGGTGGCGGCGGACGATGCCTCGCGTCCCTTGCACGAGGTGTGAGCGGCTGTAAGGGCGAGGCAGATCAGTGTCGTGTTTGAGGATGATGGTCAGCCCGTTCACGGTGCGAAGCAGCGTCGAGTTGACGTCGCCGTTGAGGTATTTCTTGATGCGCTTGGGATGGTCCGCCGGGAGATGTTCCTTGGCGTAGAGATCCAGGCCGCGCGCGTTGGAACTCATGGAGACGAGGTAATCGAGACGATCCCCATGATTGATATTGAGCCACCACGCAATCGGTCCCAGGCCGTGCTGCGGATACAGATTGCCATTGCGTTTGGCGTGATGCTCGCCCAGCCAAAGCCCGTCGCCGTAGTCACGGATCTTCAAGTAACGGGTGTCGTGCTCGTAGGCGCCTTCGGCGTGGACGAGTTCGCCGAAGAGTCCTTTGCGAACCATGTTGAGGATCGCCATTTCCTCGCGCATGTAGTTCACGTTTTCCATCATGCAGCAATACCGACCGGTCTTCTCGGCGGTCTCCACGAGTTGCCAGCAGTCATCGAGTGTGATCGCGGCGGGAATCTCGGTGGCGGCGTGCTTGCCGTTCCGCATCGCCGCGAGGCAGACCGGCGTGTGCCACTCCCACGGCGTGGCGGTATAGACGAGATCCAGTTCCTCGGTCGCGCACATGCGTTCGAAGTCGTGGTCGCCACGGGAATAGACGGTCGGTTTCCGCTGGCCGGCCTTTTCCGCCATCCGCAGCGCCTTCGTGCAGGCCGCCGGATTAATGTCGCACACCGAGCGCAGTTCAACGCCGGGCAGGCTCAACAGATTTGCGAGATGCTCCGATCCCTTGACGCCGACTCCGACGAAGCCGACGCGGACCACCGCCATCGGCTTGGCACGTGCTGTCGCTTGGCCGCTGGCCACCGGGTTCTGCGCCGACAGCCCTTCGCCGCCCAGCGTCGCTGCCGCTCCGAGTGCGGCGCTGAGTTTCAGGAAGTCTCTTCGGGACTGAGGATCGATCGGTGCGGTGTTCATGGTTTGGAATGGGTTGGTTCAGTCCCGTCCGCAAAGCAAAGCAAGAAGTGAAGAACGGTAATTTTCATGGCAATCCCAAGTCTGACTTTTTTGCATACCACTTTCTTCACTGCCACCATCAAGCTATCAGCTTCGGTCGGACAAAGCCAACCATCAGGTTCCCGCCACCAGCCCAAACCTGGCGAAGCCCATCCACCGATGAAAGTTTCACCTCAGTTCACGGTTTCCAGCGGCAGATGAGACTCTTGGCCTTGTAGTTTTCTTCGACGAAGACGAGGTATTCGCTGTTGCCGAGCCTCAGTTCCAGCTTCTCGGTTGTTTGGTCAAAATATCATTCGACTTCAATGATGGCGTCGAACAGTTGGCCGTGGCGATGGGCGTCGCGGGTGATGTCGAGTGCGAGTAGATGCACGCCGGGTTTCGCATCGGTGGCCGCCGTGACGCGCACGGAAAACTCGCGCCGGGATTTGGCCGTCAGACGCGTGTCAATCACCGGCGGATCGGCGCGCAGGCCGGGCGGCGTGTGAATCTCGACACGATACGCCTGGTCGCGGGAAAGAAAGTTGCGCAGGTGAATTTTCAGTTCGACGGAGGCCCCGGGCTGCACGCGGCTACGGTAAGGCTCGGCGCGCACCCAGAACGGATCGAACCAGTAGCGGTAGTCCTTCTCCGAACTGAGCGCCTGGAAAGCGTCGCGCATTTGGTAGCTCCACTTGCGGTAGCGCTCGATGAACTTCGCCGGCCGGTCCATCACGAACGAATGGCCGCCCATCAGCAGGTCGGGCTTGAGCCGCTTCAGATATTCCGCGCCGTAGATGTAGCCTTCTTCCAGGATGGCGCTGTTGTGCGCGACCATCGCTTCGTGGCCGGTCTGCGCCGGGTCGTCGGGGTCGCCGAAAATGTTGTCGCCGGTGAACGCGACTTTGCGTCCGTCGATTTCGCCATGCAGACACAGGGCGAACTCGGTCTGGCCCGGCATCCAGTCAATGGTGAACTTGTGGCCTTCCCACTGGAAGGATTCGCCGGACTTGAACACGCGGTCCACGCGCACGCCGGTCAGGCGCGAACCGTCGGCGGATTTTTACCGTAAGTTTGGATGGGTGCGGAGTAATCGAACCATTCCGGGTGCTGCATCTTGTCCACCATGTTGTCGAGCGCCCAGATTTTGCTGCCCCACTTCTCGCGCAAGTGCGGCGCTTCGAGAAAATGATCGCCGTGCATGTGGGACACGATCACGGCGTCGATCGCCTTGAGACCGAAGTGCGCGCGCATTTCTTCGAGCGCGGTGTCGAGCATCTTTTCGTCGAGCAACCCGCAATCCAAGAGCAAGGCGTGGCCGTTGTCAGAAAGAATCAGCGAGAAGTTCGGCCAGAAGTTTGGGCGCTTGAACTTGAAGAGGTGCGGCGACACCTGCCACACATTCGAGACCACGGTCGGTTTGGAAACCTTGTCCTGATACGCGACCGAGCCGCCTTCGGGATCGTAGCCGCGCACGTAGAGTTTCTCCAATCGCTCCAGCTTGCCGGCGAACGTGCGCAACTGCTTCGTCGGCTCACGCACGGGCGGGCCGTGCGACGGCAACAGCTGGGCGAGGTCCATGTCAGCGAGCCGCGCCACGGATTGGCGGAGCGCCTTGATGCCAACGGCGAAACCGTAGTCCCACTCGGTGTCGAACCAAGTGTGCATCTTCGCGCCGTCGAGCATCACGTCGCCGCTGAAGGCAATCGACCTTGTAGCAGCCGACGTCAGGAGGATCTGACCGCTTTTCGCGCCGGTTGGAAAGTGAGCCTCGTTACCTCGGCTGCTACTGAGCAAGTAGGTCATCCCGCCGGGACTGCTCCCGCGCGTGTCGAGGCACGCAATCTCCCGTCCGCGCCAGACGAGCGTGTCGTTGGTCGCGAAAGCGCGATCGAGCGGGATGGGATGAATCGGCGGACGCACGAAGCTCGCGCCGTGAATCGTGAACGCATCGCCGAGACTCACGTTCATCTTGCGGAAGTCCAACGGACGCTCGAACAAGGCGCGCTCCGCTGCGGGTGCGGCCACTTTTGTCCCGCGCTCACGCCAAGGAGCGAGGTTCGATGCGCCCTGGTTTTGCTCGCGATGATGGTCCGTGAACAGCACCCATTCGACCTTCTTCACCCCAAGCTATGACAGATGTTCCAGCACGCTGCCGTCGCCAAGATTGACCAGCAGCGCCGCATCGCTATCGCGCAGCACATAGACATTGCAGGTGTCGGTCCAGACAAACAGGTCGGGTTGCGCTTTGGCGTCCGGTTGGGAAAAACCGGCGGCCGCAAGCTGGCCGCAACCAATGAAGAGCGCGGCCAAGAACGTGAGAGTTGCTTTTTTCATGTTTTTCGCTGGATCATTTGGAATCACGAAAGGCTCATTCGTAAACCCGGTCCTCGGGGGGCAGAATTTGAAAGTTATTGTTCTCGTCCATCAGGCGCACGTTTCGCTGCGGTCGAAAGCCTTCGAGGAGATAGGGAAGCTTGATGACGATTTGCAGGCCGCCACATCCCTGGACTTTCGGGACTTCACGGTGCGCGGTGATTTGGGCCCTCATGGCGTCGGGACCGCCCTGGCCTCCCGCTGGCTCGGCGGTGCGGAGCGCGGTGTCGGCGGCGGCAATCTGGCAGCTCTTGCCGGTGACGAAGCGGTCCAGCAATCCGGGGAATCCGGGATCGAATAACGTCAGAGTCAGCTCGGAAGTTTTGTTGTCCACGGCATCCACTCTTGCGGGCAGTCCGCGTCGGCGCAGTTCCAACCGCGCCCGGGCCGCTTGACGCTCGGTGGCCAGCGTGCGGCTTTCGTCATCGAGCCACAGGTCGGTCACCAGTTCATAGACGGGCAGAGCTGCGGTGCCGGGGCCGAAATTCACGAGGACCTCCTGTCCGACGCTGAGATTGGTCTGGCTGCCAAAGCCCGCGCCTTTCCAGAAAGTGGTTCGTGCATCGATCAGAACTTCCTTGGGTTTGTCCTCTTTTCCATCCTTCACTCTGGCGAGTGTCACCCTGCTTTTGTCCAGCCGCAGCGCCTTGATCCGCCAGCGACTCCCGGCCGCCACGTCCAGGCTGAAAGAATCCATGAGGGTCCATACGTCCGAGAATTTATCGCTCTGATCAGGCATGAACGCGCCGATCGTCGCATGCGAACTGGTCGGGAAATCGCGGAGGTCCGCCGGGGCACCATGCCGGAGGACGGTGGCTCCGGACAGAATTCGGAAGGTGATCATCCTCGCCGCTTGTTCCACGACTCGATCCTGAATGCGGTAAGTCCCGGTCCGGGCGGCAGGCTTGATTTCAACGAGCGAGACATCCAGTGAATGCGCAGCGTCGGGCGGAGGGAATTCGCCTGGCTTCAATTTATACCACGCCAGTTTTTCGTCACCGCCGTCGGTCCGGTATTTCGGTGACTCACCCAGCGCGAGGGTCGCGCAGGCGAGGCCAAGGCAGAGGGAAAGGAATGCGCGCTTCATCAGGCAGTGAGTTCCGAGATGGGGCCGAGGCTGTCCACGAACTGCTCCGCATTGACTTCCATCTTTTGCATCATCGTAAGCAGGAGATTGGAGAGATGCGCTTTCTTATCCACCGGATTGAAGAACTCACCGAAGTCGCCTTCCTTGTATTGGCCCTTCTGGGCGAGGTTGTAGTCGATGTGCTGCCCGTGGCGCAGGCCCAGTTTGGCGCCACCGGCAAAGAGGGTGGGCAGGTTCGCGAGGGAATGGCTGTGCCCATAACTCATGCCGCTGCCAAAGAGGACCATGGTGCGGTCCAGCAGTGTTTCGCCGCCGTCATCGGTCGCTTTCAGCTGATCCAGGAAATAGGAGAACTGCTCCACGAGGAAGACATCGCTGCGGACCAGACTTTCCAACACCGCTTTGTCACCATTGTGGTGGGAGAGTTCATGACGCCCCTTGCTGATGCCGATTTCTGGAATGGCGAGGCCGAGAGATTCGTTGGCGGTCATGTAGGTGATGACGCGCGTCATGTCCGTGCGCAGAGCCTGGACCATGAGGTCATACATCGTCCGGTAATGATCGCCAGCAGCGACTTTGGAGACGTTCCGTTGAAAGCGCGTGCCGTCCACCTTGGGCTTCGGCACCTTCAACCAAGCCTCCATTCGCTCTGTGAGAATTTCCACCTCACGAACGGATTGGAGATATTCGGCCAGTTTGCCGCGGTCCTCGTGGCCCAGCGTCTTGTCCAAAGCGCGAGCGTCTTCGCCCACGGCATCAAGGACACTGCGACAGCTGCGACGGCGGCTCTGCAGTTCCTTGGCCGAACCGGTCTCCTCGCCAAAAAGCCGTTCGAAAACGGTGCGGGGATTTTCCTCCGCCGGCAAAGGCACGCCATCGCGCGAGAAGGACAAGGTGTCGGCCAGGCCCGGCTTTCCGACCCCAGAGCTGAGGGAGAGTTCCAACGAGGTGAAGCGCGTATGCGGCGCGGTCACTTCCGCCATGAGTTGATCGCACGAGGCCGTGTTGCGGAAATTGTTTACTCCCATGCCAGTGCCCGTCAGCCAGCTATCGCCGCAACCATGACCCGTCCCCATGGCACTGGGATGATACAGCCCGCTGATGGGCGTGACGCAGTCGCGATGCTTTTCCAGGGACTTGAGTGGACGGGAGAGCGTGTAGTCGCGGCCCGCCTTATCAATCCGCCAGGTGTAAATGTTCACCCCGTTCGGGATATAGATGAAAACACTGCGCCGGGGACGTGTGGGTAGATTGGCAGCGAGGGCACGGAGCGGCATCATCGCATTGAGAAGCGGCAGGGCAATGGCTGCGCCTGTTCCCCGGAGAAAATGTCGGCGGTTCAGCAGCCAGTTTTGGGTTTGGATGTTTGGCATAGTCTTTAGTGGTGAGCGCGGGGTTTGCATCAGCGTTGCTGGAACAAGGGATTGAGCGCGATGGCCTCGACGAGATCGCGCAAGGGATAGCCTTTGCTTTTTAACCCGATGATGGCCGGGCTCAGCGATTCGCGATCGGCGTAGGTCAACGGACGCCGCAGGCCGTAAGTGGCCAACTTCTCCGCGAGCGTCAGGGCGAAGGGATCCAGATTCGCCGCGAGTAGTTCCTTGAACTCGCGTGGACTCGAGTAGGCCCTTCCATCGGGCAGCTTGCCGCTGGCGTTTACCGGAACACTCTCCTCAGGCGTATCCTTTGCGGCCCGGACGGTGACCTCCACATCGCGCCAGGCTCCGATGGCATTGAAGTTGTCGAAGGCGAAGCCGAGCGGATCCATCCGGCGGTGACAGGTGGCGCAGGAAGCATCGGTAATATGTGCGTCCAGCTTCTGGCGAATCGTCAGCTTGCTGATATCTTTCGAGGAAGCTTCGAGCGCCTTGACGTTGGGGGGTGGCGGCGGCGGCGATTTGCCAAAGATGGATTCCAGCACCCACTTGCCGCGATGCACGGGACGCGGACGCGTGCCATCGGAAGTCAGGCTGAGCACGGCGGCGTGGGTGAGGATTCCGCCCCGTGGACTGTCGGCGGGCAGCGACACCCGTTTCATCGGGGCATCCACCACGCCGGGCACACCGCAGAACCGGGCGAGCGAGCCATTCATCATCGTCCAGTCGGATTGAAGAAGTTCACGAATGCCCAGGTTCTTCTCCAGCATCTGCTGGAAGAATGCAGTCGTCTCGGCGACCGTCCTTTTTTCCAGTGTCTTGTTATAGTTCGGATAGAGTTTCTTATCCGGGGCAAACTTGCCTACATCGGACAGTTGGAGCCACTGGTAGGGGAACGTGGTGGCGAACCGCTCGGCCCGGGGATCGACGAGCATCCGCCGGATTTCCCCGCGCAAGACTTCCGGCTCATGGAGCCGACCGGCCTTGGCCAGAGCCAGCAAGGATTCATCGGGCATGGTGCTCCAGAAACAATACGAAAGCCGCGCCGCAAGTTCCCAGTCATTGATCGTCAGCCGCATGACTCCGGGATCACCCTCCACGAGGAAGAGAAAACTCTTGGAGCACAGCACCGCCAGCAATCCCGAACGGGCCGCCACCGGCACGCTCTGGCCGTAGCTGATTTCTTTGTCAATCACCTCACCCACCCAGGCAACTTCATCCTGCCGCAGTGGACGACGAAACGCTTTCTCGGCAAATCCCTCGACGATCTGCTTGGCCCGCGCCGCCTCCTGCGGCCCATCGCCGGCCCATCCCGCCAGGATTGGCGGCAGAGGAGGAGTCACTTCTTCAACCTCGAGGTAATCAAAAATCAGAAAAGGCAAAAGAGGCGCCCCTCTTCGTCTGTGAGTTTCCGCTGGGTCATGCGGCGGCCCTTCTTGAGGCTGTGGAACGGGGTCCGTCGCGACTCGCCAACGTGTTCTTCGATCCCGATTCTCGGCTCGGCGACGTTGTAAACGACGATGCCGTGAGTTCCCGCCGGCAGATGTGTGGTGAACTCAATCAGGGCGGACTTGTCTTCGGGCGTGTCCACGTCCCGTTCGTCAAGCACCCGATCGAGGTCAGGACAATAGATCAGCAAATGCGGCGCATTGCCACCCGGCGGGCGCAGGCCGCTGATTTGCATCCGCACCTTGTAATCCGCCGCCCGCGAGTTCCGGATTTGCGGAGGATGATCCACCACGCGGTCGGTCGGCAGAATCACTCGGCGGTTGCCATCCTCTTTATCCTGCGCACTGTGTCGCATCTTGAAAGGCTTTCGCGTGGTCGACTCCGCTGGCAGCACTTGACCGAGGGCGACTTCCGCCGCCGCGAGATACTTCTCCAGTTGCGAGGGCGACAGCATCAGAGCCGGGCCGATGCGATTGAATCCATGCCAGCTCGTGTCCTCCGGTAGATTGCCTGGATCGGTCGGCACATAGGTGACTCCGAGCAGATCGTGCAAGGTGTTGGCGTATTCCTCCCGCGTCAGGCGCCGCAGACCCACCTTCTCCGCGATCGCCTTCTGGGCGGCGTCCGATTCCTTGATCCAATCTGAGAGCACTTGCATCGCGTCGGCGCGCTGTTCAGGCGTCGGCTGCTTCTCGTCCTCCGGCGGCATTTCACCGGAGGTCAATCGCTCCAACACGTTGCCCCAATGCGCGGCGAACGCCGGGTCGGTCAGCTTGGTCGGTCCCTGGTCTATCCGGAATTTCCCCTTCTGCTTCTTCTCGCCATGGCAGCGGACGCAATGCTGTTCCAGAAAAGGTTGCGCGGTCACAACCGGCTCGGCGCGGAGACGGCTCAACGGGACAACTCCCTGCAGAGTCGCCAACAGCAATAATTTCAAAGGACTGCTTTGGGGATACACGCAGCTAAAATGACGCGCCATAGATCGAAGTGATTCACTATCACCGGTTCAACAGTGGATGGTTCACGGTTTCCAGCGGTAGATGAGACTCTTGGCCTTGTAATTTTCTTCGACGAAGACGAGGTATTCGCCGGTGCTGCGTTTGAAAGCGGTGATGCCGGTGAGCAGATCGATCCAGCCGGTGTTCTCCACGCCACCGACGGTCGGACCGGGATCGAACATGCCGACTTCCGCGCCGTCGCTGAGGCGGTTCACCCAAATCTGGCCGCGCGTCTTCCAGCCTCCGGTGAAGGCGTAGCCGCCGAGGGCGGTGACGCACGCGGCTTCCTTGCCGGCACCGGACACGAACGAAATCGTTTCGCGATTGCCGGCGAGGTAACCCTTGCACACGAACACCCGGCTGATATGCCGCATGCTGGGACGGCCCTTTTCAGGTTTCTCGCTACTTTCTGTGGCGGGCTAAGGACGGTATAGTGAGCTTTCCGGCGACGAAGTAGAGCATGGCGATCATGTAATCCCGGCTGCG
>JAYVSO010000118.1:0-17510 GCA_043775315.1 Verrucomicrobiota bacterium | reverse complement strand
CCGTGATGTAGTCCGATTGTGCGAGGAGCTCGTCGAGCGTCACCGCCTCGACCTGCATGGCCTTGGCGCGGCTCGGCGCGAGATAGGGATCGTAGGCGAGCACCTTCATGCCGAAAGCCTGCGCGCGCTTCGCGACCTCGGCTCCGATGCGGCCGAGACCGATCACGCCGAGGGTTTTTTTGAAAAGCTCGATGCCGGAAAAGTTTTTCCGGTCCCATTGTCCGGCCTTCATCGAGGCGGCGGCCTGGGGCACGGGACGCGCGCCGCAGAGAATATGCGTAAAGGCCAGCTCGGCGGTCGCCACCGTGTTGCCCGAAGGCGTGTTCATCACGATCACGCCGCGCTCGGTGGCGGCCTCGACATCGACGTTGTCCACGCCGACACCAGCGCGGCCGACGACCTTCAGCTTGGGCGCGGCTTCCATCAACTTCTTGGTCACCTTGGTCTCGGACCGCACGACCATGGCGTCCACATCGGCGACGATGGGGATCAACTCCGCCTCGGTAAGGCGTTTGGGAAGGACAGTGACCTTGAACTCAGGACGCCCCTGGAAATAGGCGATGCCTTTGGGCGAAATCGGGTCGCAAACAAGCACGTGCAGCATAAACAAGGAGCGAAGAGTGGTAGAACACGGCGGACGGGTCAATGGCCACAACCGATGAGAAGCGTCGCGTATTGACCTCATCGCGACACCGAAAACTGGGATACTGAACCCGAGCAAACCCGGCCGACCGCCGTCTGATGCGTGGGAATTTCCCGCATTAAGCGTGAAAATCACGCATCCGCTTCCGCCTCATTTGCTGAATCGCCCCATAAACTGACACGATGATCTACAGGCACAACCAATGCTGAGAAAAGTAGGTGGCAGTTTGGGTTTCGATGCTTCTCCAGAGCACGTGCGACTGTCGGCTTACCTGATTTAGAAGCGGTAGTTGGCTGATTGATCTAGCGCCTGCCGGTGCGCGAATCGTTGCCGAGGGCTTGGGAACGGTTTCAAAAGGCGGGCGATTGTCGGGTGATCAGCTGATTACCGCTTCTTTTTGTCCGTATCTCTCACCCCCCACTCCCCAGAAGAAACTCAATCGCCCGCCGTTCCGCGTAGGATTCATCGTTCTCGGCTCCGCCACCCCAGAACCCAACGTGTCCTCCCCGGTTTGACGCTTCGAGATGGAGGAACTCGTTTGTTCGCGCCAATGCGGTCGGAAAACAGCTGGAAGAGAGGAACGGATCATCCATAGCACTAAGGAGCAGCGTTGGGGTCCGAACCCGCTCCAGAACCGGCAGGGAACTGCACTTGGCCCAGTAATCCTCGGCTCCGGCAAATCCATGGATCGGCGCGGTGTAACGTTCGTCAAAGTCCCGGAACGTCCGAACACGATGGTAGCCTGTGTCGTCCAGAAGCCCGGGAAACTTGGCCTGCTTGGCCCGTAGTTTTCCACGGAGGCTGATCAGAAACCGGTCCATGTAGATCCGGCTCGACCAGCCCGCCATGACGGCGGCAGACCCGGCAAGGTCCACGGGAACGGAGATTCCCACCGCACCCGCCAGCCACGTCGGAACTTCCGTGCTCAATTCCCCGACGAGTTTCAGGGTGACGTTGCCGCCGAGGCTGAATCCAACCAACCCGATCCGTTCGTAGCCGAGGCCGGCAACGTGTTTGGCCACCCGCAGTAGATCGTCCGAGACGCCGCTGTGATACATGCGGAGCAAACGGTTGGGCTCACCGCTGCAACCCCGCTGGTTCCACGCCACGGCGTCCCAGCCACGACGGTTGAAGGCGCGGGCCATTCCCCGCACATAGGCGGCATCCGAGGAACCTTCCAGCCCATGGGAAACAATCACCGCCTGTCGCCCGCTGCCGACGCGCGACCAGTCGAGATCGAGGAAGTCTCGGTCGTCCAACTCCAACCGGTCGCGCTCATAGCGCACGTCCCGGACGCGCCGAGACAACGACGTGAATATCGTATGAGCATGGCCGTTCCCCAGCCACCAAGGCGCAGAATAGGAAGAAGGAATGACCGGCAAGCCGCTGGCCTAAACGGGAAACGCCGCCAAGGAAATCACGAACGCACGCGTAAAACCCGAAGTCCGAAGCCACGAAGGCCAAAAGAAACCCAAACTCCCAAACCAAAAGATTTGATATCCGCCTTCTGCCTTCGCTCTTAAACATCCCTTCAGTATTCGGCCTTCGACCTTCGTCAATTCTACCCGCACATCTCCTTCGAGAGCAGCTCCAGCCTCTTCCGTTCGGTGTTCGCGCAGACTTTGGACGCCCTGTTGAGAGACCTTGTCGCGCATCCGGTCGATCTCGGCCATCTTGCGATTTCGGTTCTGGTTGTGGTCGTAGTCGCGGAACCGCTCATCCCACGGCGGGCGCTTCGTTGCCGTATTCCAGCTTTCGTTCCAGCAGATGCCACGGATCCTTCACGAGCAGGAAGGGAATCAGGAAAGAGAGCCCCAGCAGCGTCGCCGTCACCAATCCGACGATCGCTCCACCGACATGCACGTCGTGGCCCACGTTGTCCGCGCCGATGGGTGAAGAACGAGAACAGGAGAAAGCAGACCGGCACCAATATCGTGGCGGGTTCAGAACCCACGTCTCCTCCAAGTCTTCAGGTTTTCATCAGCCGCGAGGTTGCCAAAAAGAACCACGCCGGCAAGTCGCCCGCCGCATCCGGCACACGTTTTGCACGCGACACGGCCGTTTCATCGCGACAACCTCCCGACCATGAACCGTTTGGTCGCCCTCGGCTGCGCCACACTACTCCTGGCCACCAATTCCGCCTTCGCAGCGGACGCTCCCCTCATCGTCATCCGACCCGCGACAAACCACATCGACGTCGAATTGCCCATCACCGCCATCACCAGCAAAGTCCGCCCGAAGGAACGCGGCGAGGACGGTTCCGGACACCCGATCGCACCGACGAAGACCAAGCTGGGTAAGGGCCACTACCTCGAATGGCAGATCGGCTACGACACCCCCGACAAGGCGACTCCCCAGCTCGCGGAAGGCATCGTCTTCAAACGAAAGGGCGAAATCAAATACGGCTACGAACTCGCCACCCTCCTCCAGCAAGCCCGCCGCATCGGTCTCGTGAAGGACGCCCAATTCCGGAGCCTCCTGACCTCACTCACCAACCAGACCTCCACCGTCGAGGAAGCCGAACGCGTCGTGGTCGAAAAGGTGGCGTCGCCGGAAGGGTCGTTGCCGCCCGGCTTCCAGCGTGCGGTCGAACGGTCGCCGCAGTTCCTCAAGGAAAGCGTCCACGGCACCGTCCATATCCAGCTCAAGGAAAAGCAACGCGCCGTGGGCGTGCAGGCCATGCTCTACGTCTGCCTCCCGATGGACCAAGTCCTCCGCCTCGACGGCACGCCTCGTCCCCCCGGCCCGGCCAAGACCAAGGAACGAGTCCTCTACCGCTTCGACTCCGAAAGCATCGGCCTGCTGCTCGACGTCGTCCGCGCCTTCGGCATGGCCTCCAAACAACACAACGAAGACCTGCGGCAAATCCTCGGGCTCATCTTGGAACGGTGAAGCGAGACGCGCAGACAAACTCACATCTTGCCGAAAACGCGCACAGCCCTTAGACAGAGGCAGCTATGAAAATCGAGGAGGCCAACTGATCTCATGCCGGGACAAACTCAGACTGGCCGAATGCCTGTTAAGCCGCATCACCACACGCCATGAAAATGCACACATTCCTATTGTCGCTGTTCGTCATCGTTCTTGCGGGCTGCGCCGGTTCTCCGGCACGTCTCGCCATGATGAGTCCTGAACAGTTGCAAACTCAGAACGATGGACAGCTTTGTGCCGTATACGGCTTTGGACATTCCAAAAAAGTTCGAGCAGAGATTGAGCGTCGAGGACTCTTGACGACAGAGGAGTGGTCGCTTGTTGACCGCAGGGCACTTGCGATAGGCATGAGTGAGTTGGCGATGTTCGCATCCCTCGGAGGACCCAATGTTGTTTACGGGTCAGTAAACGAGACGGTCACAGCCAGTGGAGTTCGCAGGCAGTATGTTTACCGAGACTCCGAATATGGGAGAGCAGGTTACGTTTACATCGAGGGCGGTCGAGTCACTGCTTATCAGAGGTAGCCGTCTATGAAGTTCACCCGTGATATTGAGTCGTTGCTGCGATTGCTTGGCGCGTCGCCAGCGACCTTGAAGTATCACGACCCGCAGTCGCGGAATCCGCGAGGTCGTGGTTGGCACTTCGAGCAGTCTGTTCACGTCCATCACGACAGTAAGACATACGGAGTGCGGATTTTTCAGGTTGCCAGCAGTTTGGCAGTTCAGGTTTTTGTCGCTCGCGTCGCGGGCAAGGAGGGCACTGGGAACAATTTCCACGTCTCCTTTTCTTCTGACCACCGAGACGAGTATGGGCTTGTTTTCGTTGAGCCGAGCTTAAAGCGGTGCACGAGTAGGCGGCTCTCACGAGAGCCGCAGCCGATTTCGGACTATCCTGCTCGCGTGTCGGGCTCGAAGGCTCTCTTCAAGGTTGGCGCACTCGACCCGGATTTTTTTCCACGACTGTTTGCGATTGTGGATGCGAAGTATGACAGCCTTTGACCTATGGCTTCCTGAGTAACAGGATCACAAGGTTGTTAGGCTGAAACGAGTTTCATGTTCAGGGCGAGGGCCTGGTTTTGAAGGTTTTTGATGCGGCGGGCGGTGGAGGCTGGGGTGGTGTCGAAGGCTTTGGCTTCGTCGTAGGGTTGGCCTCTCAAGTGTGCGCCCCGGCCACGATGCCCTCGGCCTTGCCCAGGCGGCCTTTGAAGCGCCGCACAAAGTCCCCCATCCGTCCTTTGGTGGAATTCCACGCCTGTTTCCGAACCTCGCGCCAGAGTCTTGGACTGCGGGCGCTGCCGCGCCGCTTTTCCACCGCACCCAAACTCACCCGGAGCGCCGAGCTTCGATGTTCGGCGTTGGATGTTGGTTGTTGGATGTTTCCCTAGCCCGCTCAGTAGCCTCGCACCGTGCCGCCGCGCGAAGGCGGGGTCGGCAGTGTTCGCCAGCTTTTCACCACGGCGTTGGTGAAGACGATCTCGGCGGAGATGAAGTCGCGGATCTGGTAGTCGTTCTCCAGCACCCGCTCCAGCCTGGTCGAGCCGTCGCGCTCGCGGTATTCGCGGAAGGTCCAATACCGGTAATCATCCAACGTGGAGCCGCTGTAAAGCCACGTTTCCGTGAGCCCTTCGACACCTTCGGCATGGACCTTCTGGGCGGGTTTGCCCCAGGCGATGTAGACGGCGTCCTGGTTCATGCCGGCGCGGATCTGGCCTTGGTCCACGAGGCCACGTTGCTCCGGAGCCAGCGCCTGATACGCCGGCTGCCGTTCCACGCGGCGTTTCTCGATCGTGCTGCTGGCGCACCCGGACAAGGTGGCAAGGGCGACGGCGGCGAAGAGCGCGGTAAGGAGGCGGTTCATCTGGAAGGGTTGGACGAAACTATTGCTGCGGAATTCGTTAAGCGAACCTCCGTGATAAACCGTTTGAAGTAAAGGGGGGCGAACCCTACCGTCCGCACGCGTATGAATTCTCCTGCAGCCGTTGCGGCTCCGAGCGCCGGTAACACTTGGCTCATCTACACGATGCTCACCGTCCTCTCCTGGGGCGTCTACGGCATCCTCCTGCACAAGGGCCAGACGCTGATGCGTTCGGGTCCGGGAGACGATCCGACGATCCTTCGCTACAAGGCCTTCCTGTTCGTCGGCATCGCCTACTTTCTCACGGCCGTGCTCGCGCCGCTCTTCATGCTCATGAGCAAAGGCCAGGCGTTCTCCGGCTACACGAGCAGCGGAGCCTGGTGGTCGCTCATCGCCGGAATCGCGGGAGCAATCGGAGCCTTCGGCGTGCTGCTGGCCTTCGGAGCCAAGGGCACTCCGGTCGTCGTCATGTCGATCGTCTTCGCCGGCGCACCGATCATCAACGCTGTGATCGCCTCCTTGCTGCACCCGCCGAAGGACGGATGGGGCAGCGTGAACCCGCTCTTCTTCGCCGGCATCGTCCTCGCCGTGGCGGGCGGCTACATGGTGGCCCGCTACAACCCGGCCAACATGGCCCCGCCCAAGAAGCCCACGGCGGAAGCGTCGGCCAAGCCGGCGAGCGCGAAACTCTGACCCCGCCGGCAACGCCTCCTCACTGAAGGACCGGATGCCTTTGTCCCCGTCTCACGCCGAAATCGAGCAGCGCCAGCTTTCGCAGCTGGGCACCCTGCTGGCGGCGATGGAGACCAATCCGTTCTACCGGGATCGCGTTCAAACCTTCGGCGAAAGTCTCGGACTGAAGTCCGTCACCGAACTGGCCCAAAGTCCGGCTCTCACGCTGGCAGGGTTCACGGAGGGGTTCCCCTTCACCACAAAAGCGGACCTCGTCGCCGATCAGGCGGCGAATCCGCCCTACGGATCGGACCTCACCTTCCCGGTCGGCAGCTATTCGCGCTGCCACGGCACCAGCGGCAGCACGGGCCGGCCCCTGCGCTGGCTCGACACTCCGGAGAGCTGGAACTGGATGCTCGGCAATTGGGCCGAGGTCTACCGGGCCGCCGGTGTGACGCCGCAGGACAGGATCTTCTTCGCCTTCTCCTTCGGGCCGTTCCTCGGTTTTTGGACGGCCTTTGAAGCGGCGTTGAAACTCGGTTGCCTCGCTCTGCCCGGCGGGGGCATGGCCACGTTGGCGCGGTTGCGTTCGATCATCGACCACGGCGCGACGGTGCTCTGCTGCACGCCGACCTATGCGATTCATCTCGGTGAAACGGCTGCCAAAGAAGGCATCGATCTCGCCGCGTCAAAGATCCGCGTGATCTGTGTCGCCGGGGAAGCTGGGGGAAGCGTCCCGGCAGTCCGCGCTCGCATCGCCCGACTCTGGAACGGTGCGCGGGTCATGGACCATCACGGCATGACGGAAGTCGGCCCCGTTACCTACGAATGCCCGGATCGCCCCGGCGTGTTGCATGTCATCGAGGCTTCCTACCTTGCGGAGATCGTTTCCTCCGAAACAGGCCGACCCGTTCCTCGCGGCGATGTCGGCGAGCTCGTGTTGACCACGCTGGGTCGGATCGGATCCCCGCTACTCCGCTACCGCACCGGCGACCTTGTCCGCGCCGCACATCCGCAAGTCTGCGTCTGTGGCCGGAGCGAACTGGCTTTGGACGGGGGCATTCTCGGACGTGCTGACGACATGGTCGTGGTCCGCGGCGTGAACATCTTTCCGGCTGCCGTGGACGACGTGCTGCGGGCGTTCCCAGAAATCGCGGAATACCAGGTGCGTGTCTTTCGCCGCGATTCATTGCTGGAACTGGAGGTCACGGTCGAACCGGTCACGGAGTCGGCCGACTTGGCCGCGCGCGTGCAAAAAACTTTCCACGTCGCCTTCAATCTCCGCGTCCCGGTGAAGGCCGCAGTCTCGGGGGCTTTGCCGCGCTTCGAGCACAAGGCCAGCCGCTGGGTGCGGGATACCTGACACCTCGGCGGGCTCAGCCTTCCGTTCTTAATCTTTCTCGCCCTCCTTTTCGCACTCGGACCACGAGAAGGAAAAGGAGGGCGGGAAAGATTAGGATGAAGATTAAGAGTGGAAGAATGCGACAGCTCGACACCGGCCCGCTGCCCGCCAAGACTGCACCTCACGATGGACAAGCTGCCCAATCCGCATCTCAACAAACTCAAAGGCATGGCCCAGTTGATGGAACCGTTGCTGAAGGTCGGCAAAGCCGGCCTGAGCGTGGCATTTCTTGGAGTGGCCAACGAAGCTCTCGAACGCCATGAACTGGTCAAGGTGCGCTTCGACGAGTTCAAGGACCAGAAGAAGGAACTTTCCAAGCAGTTGGCCGAGTCCACCCGAAGCCGGCTGATCATGGCCGTCGGTCACGTGATCGTCCTCTACCGCGAACAGCCCGACGCGGCGAAGCGTAAGATCAAGTTCTGAGCCCTTCCCGAAACCTGGGTGGACAAGTGGTTGGCTCCTCTTTGAGTCAAAAGCCCAAGGCCGCTTCGGCAGTGTCCTAATCCTGCTCTTACTCGTTCTCTTAATCCGATTAAGACGAAGATTACGAATCTAGATTAGGACAGAGCCGCCGCTTCCCCTTAGTTGCCTTTCACGGGCGGCCGAAGAATCATTGGTTGAAAGCCATGGTGCCACCTCCCTTTCTTGTCGGGGGAGCCATCCTCTTCTGGGGATGGGCGGCGGGCTTTATCTGGGTGGCTGGGCTCATGGCGGTGATCGTCGAGCTTCCCCGGCTTTTCCGCCTGCGCTGGGACTTTTCCGAGGATGATTTCGAGCGGCTCTGGACCTTGTGCTGCGTCATCTTCCTTGGCGTCCTCGCTGTGCGCAGTTTCATGGGCGATGCCGAAGGCCCGGGCTCGCGCGACGTGCTGGGCGGCGCCAATGCGCTGTCGGAACCATCCACCGTTTCCCTCGCATTGACGCGTTGGATACCGCTCATTTTTTTCCCCGTGGCGGCGGCCCAGGCCTACAGCTCCCGGGAGAGCGTCCGGGTGACCGCGTTTTTCTGGATGTTCCGGAAGCGGATGGAGAAAAGCTGGTTCCAGCCATCGATTAACGTGGGCTTCCCCTACGTCGCAGTCTGCGTGCTGTCGGCCAGCGCAGCCAACGTCAGGTCCCTCTGGTTTTTCGCAGGCCTCGCCGCGATCACGGCCGGCGCGATGTGGGTGCTCCGGCCCAAACGCTATTCGGTCCTTCTTTGGCTACTTGTGATGGCGCTCGCGCTCAAGGCGAGCTTCTGGGCCCACGAAGGCATGCTGGCACTGCATTCGTATCTCGAAGGAAAGACAAACGAACTCCTCGCGCGCTTCTCCGACCGGAACACGAACCCGGTCGAAAGCCGGACCTCCATCGGCCGTATCGGCAAGGTGAAACTCTCCGGGGAAATCGTCCTGCGCGTCGAGCCGATGGGAAAGGCTCCGGCCCTGCTGCGGGAGGCGGTCTACAACGTATACAAGGGCGGCATATGGTTCGCCACCGGGCTCGATTTCTTCGAGATCGCACCGGAGGCCGATCCTGAGTCTTGGAAGTTCCAGCCGCCGCAGGTCGGCACCGAAGACGCCTACATTTCGCAGTATCTCACGGGCGGCCGGGGTCTCTTGGCAGTGCCCACCGGAGTCTCGGAGCTCCTTTCCTTGCCCGTGGGAAGCGTCGCCACGAACCAGCTCGGGGCCATCCGGGTCAAGCAGGGCCCGGGCCTGGTCCGCTTCAGGACCCACTACACGGATCGTCGGACCTTCGAGGTCGGACCGGTGCCCAAAGACCTGGATGTCCCGGTCGGTTCCGAAGGGGCCGCGCTGCAAAATGTCCTTGATGACCTAAGGCTGAAGGTCGGGACCGATCCCTCGGAGGCCGTCCGTCGGCTGGAACGGTTCTTCTCGAGCAAATTCACCTACAGCACCTGGCTGAAGATCCCCGACTACAATTCCAAGAACGACGAGTCGCCCCTGTCGCGTTTCCTGCTGAAGGAGCGCGTTGGACATTGCGAATACTTCGCCACCGCCACAGCCCTGCTGCTCCGCCAGCTCGGCATCAACGCGCGCTACGCGACGGGCTACGCAGTCGATGAACTAGACAAGGACGCCAAGACCTACATCGTCCGCCAGCGCCATGCCCATGCCTGGGTGCTCGTGTGGATGGATGGCGCGTGGCACAACGTCGACACCACGCCGGGCGGCTGGTTCAGCGACGAGGACAAGCTCAAATCCTTCTGGGAACCTTTCAACGATTGGCTCGCTTCCCTGAAATACGCCTTCGCGAAGTTCCGCTGGCTGAAGGAGGAACGCTCTTGGCAGAAGCTCCTGCCCTACATCCTCGTTCCGATGCTGCTCTATGTCGGCTGGCGTGTGAGCCGCGGGCTGGGCCGCAGCCGCAAGCGCCAGCTCGAAGCCGCCGCCGCTCGCCGTCATTGGCCGGGCGCGGACTCGGAATACTTCAAACTTGAAGCCGTCCTCTCGGAGCAGGGCCTCGACCGCGCGGAAAACGAATCGATCGCCGAATGGCGCAACCGCCTCCGAACCTCGCTTGGCGACGACACCGAAGCCGCGCTCGTCGAACTGCGCCGGCTTCATCTCAGGTTGCGTTTCGATCCTGCGGGCCTGTCGGCCGACGAACGCGCCAAACTGCGCGACGGTTCCGCCCGACTCACCGAGTCGCTCTTGAAAATCCTAGCCGTGAAGTCTCCCCAGCTATCCACAAAGTAATCGGCGCGCGCACCACGCGTGCGGATCCTTTCATACTCTTTCCCCTGCTCGTCCTCGTTCTCCTTCTCGGCCCGCTCCTTCGAGAAGGAGAACGAGATCAAGGACGAGAACGAGAGAGATCAAGCCCCGAGCAAACCGGGGTTTGCTTCCCCGACCGCGTCCCGTAGGCTGCCGCGCTCGCGGATATGAAGCCATCGAAGCCCCTGTTTCCAATACGCCCCCTCCGGGTCGGCCTGATCTCCCTCGGCTGCGCCAAAAACCTTGTCGACGCCGAGATCATGCTCGGCTCACTGCTCAAGGGCGGCGTCGAGATCACCAACGACCCGTCCCAGGCCGATGCCGTCATCGTGAACACCTGCTCGTTCATAGACGCCGCGCAGGAGGAGAGCGTCGATACGATCCTTGAATCGAACGAAGTCCGCGAAGCCGGCAACCGTGGCCAGGCTCTCATCGTCTCGGGCTGCTTGCCGCAGCGTTTCCGCGACGATCTCCCGACGCTCATCCCTGAAGTGGACGCCTTCATGGGCATCGACCAGGTCGCGCAGGTCGGCCAGATCGTCGAGCAGGCCATCGCCCGCCGCGCCGAGAAGATTCTCAATCCGCCCGCGCCCCGGAAACGAAAGACGGGCGTGAAGGCCAGGCTCAGCGAGCTGGAAACTAAATCCGGCCACAAGCACGACCACGAAGAAGCGCTTAGAGGCACCGACAAGTTCGGCCAGACGAGGAAGGTCATCGCCCTCGCCACCGACGTTCCCTCGGGCCCGGTGATGGAAGTGAATCTCCGGCCGAACTACATCCCGAGCTGGGAGACGCCGAGGTTCCGCCTCACGCCGAAACATTTCGCCTATCTCAAGATCGCCGAAGGCTGCAACCACACCTGCAGCTTCTGCATCATTCCGCGCATGCGCGGCACGCATCGCAGCCGCCAGCAGAACGACGTCGTCGAGGAGGCCAAGCGCCTGATCGCCGACGGCGTGAAGGAGATCAACCTCATCTCCCAGGACTCGACCTACTACGGCCTCGACCTGCGCCCGAACCATTCCCGCGCCATCGCGTCGCCGGAGAAGTTCACCGCCGCGACCAAGGCCCTCGCCGTCGACGCCACCACGCTCTGCACTCTGTTGCGCGAGCTGAACGCGCTGAAGGGCGACTTCTGGATCCGCCTGCTCTACACGCACCCGGCGCACTGGACGGACGAACTCATCCGCACGATCGACGAATGCCACAAGGTCGCGCGCTACGTGGACATGCCGCTCCAGCACATCCACGACGACATGCTCGCCCGCATGCGCCGCGAGACCAGCGGCCAATACATCCGCGACCTCATCGCCCGCATCCGCGCCGGCATTCCCGGCATTGCCATCCGCACCACCTTCATCGTCGGGTTCCCCGGCGAGACGGAGACGCATTTCAAGACGCTGGAAGACTTCATCAACGTGACGAAGTTCGAGCGCCTCGGCGTCTTCGCCTACTCGCAGGAAGACGGCACCGTGGCCGGCCGGATGGAGAAGCAGCTTTCACCCGCGAAACGCCAGAAGCGCCGCGAACTCGCCATGGCCGCACAGCACAAAGTGGCCATGGCCGTGTCTGAATCGTTCGTCGGCAAGAAGCTCAAGGTCCTCGTCGAGGGCGAGGCTTCGGCCAAGGAACTGGCCAAGGCCAACGTCAGCTCGTGGGAACACGGCCTGATCCGTGGCGAGGAAACCGGTTCGTCCGCCCGCGGCACCAAGGGCAAGTATCTCATCGCCCGCGGCGAGGCCGACGCGCCGGACATCGACGGCCGCGTCTACATCCGGGGCAAGCTGCCCATCGGCGAATTCGCCCGCGTGAAGATCGTCGGCCACACCGACTACGACCTCATCGCCGAGCCGGCGTGAGGTAGGGACGGCGCGCTGCGATGTCTCCACCTCCTTGCCCGATTCAAGCCATCTCAAGGCCGCAATTCTTCAACCGTTCTCTGATGGCAGTGTCCTAGTGAGCGCCTTCATCCCCCGTTCTGACCAGAAGCACCGGAGGTGCGGAAGAAAGTAGCCCACGGCGTGAGCCGTGGTTTGGCAAAAAAGGAGAAAGCCCCGGCAGGGGCGGCGGAGACCGGCTCTTTCGCCCCTACCGGGGCTCGTTCCGATCATCGGACAACCCACGGCTCACGCCGTGGGCTACTGTCTGTCGCCGCTCTGCGGCTGGGTATGAAGACACGCCCTAATCTGGATTCGTAATCTTCGTCTAAATCGGATTAAGAGAACGAGTAGGAGCACGACTAAGACGGAGCTTACCCAGCGAACCTCTTGACCGCTCCAGCCATCGGCGTATGCGTGGTTCATCCCATTGCAGGAATCTTGGAAAGCGAACCGCCTATGAACACCACACCACGCACCCGTCGAGAATTCTTGGCCGATGTCGGCCAGGGAATGCTGGTCACCACCGTCGGACTTGAGGTCGCCACCGGCCTCGGCCTTTCGTCAGCCTTCGCCGGTGACGTCGCTGACACGCTGTCGTTCGGCCCGTTGGAACCGCTCGTCTGCCTGATGCAGGAGACGCCGATCGAGCGCCTCATGCCCGTGCTCGCGGATAAACTGCGCGCCGGCACGGACCTTCGCCAACTTGTCGCAGCGGCGGCGTTGGCCAACGCGCGCACCTTCGGCGGCGAGGACTACGTCGGCTTTCACACGGTGATGGCGCTCGGGCCCGCGTTCCACATGTCGCAGGAGCTGCCCGCCGAGTTGCAGCCGCTGCCGGTCTTCAAGGTTCTTTACCGGAACACCAACCGCATCCAGGAACACGGCGGACGCAAAGGAGAAGTCCTGCATTCCGTCGCGCCCACGGCTCTGGCCGAAGGCCGCATGGGCGGCGAACTGCTGCGTGACGCCGTTCGGCGCAAGGACATCGACGCCGCGGAACAGACCTTCGCCGCCCTCGCGCATGGTTCGGCCGAGGACGCCTTCAACCACCTCCTCTTCGCCGTGCACGACGACACGGAAGTCCACCGTGTCGTCATGCCGTATCGCGCCTGGGATCTGCTCGGGCTCATCGGCAAGGAACAGGCGCACACGCTCCTTCGCCAATCTGTGCGCTATTGCGTGAAGGCGGAATCCTGGCCCGCCTCCGCGAAGCACGAGGAACCTCGCACGCTCCTGCCGAAGCTGCTCGATGAACACAAGCTGCTCGGCCGTTCGCTTGGCGACCGCCTACCCGACGACGCCTGGGTCGATCAGCTCAGCCAAACCATCTTCAAGTCCACGCCGGCTCAAGCCGCCGCCGCCGCCGCTGCCGCCTTGGCCGAAGGCATGTCGCCCGCTGCCATCGGTGAATCAATCACGCTCGCGGCCAATCAGCTTATCCTCCGCGACGTTGGCCGGACTCCTCAAAGCGAAGTCGCCGGCAAACCGCTCGGCAGCGTGCATGGCGATTCCATCGGTGTGCACGCGAGTGATTCCGCCAACGCGTGGCGCAACATGGCGCGTGTGGGCAACACGCGGAACTGCTGCGCCAGCCTCATCCTCGGCGCGTATCAGATGGCGCTGGACCGCACGGCGCGCGGCGGCGACTTCCTCAACTGGCAACCGCTGCCCTACGGCTGGCAGCTCGACCAGGCCAACAAGATGACCGACGCCGCCGTGCTGCTGCGCGAACTCGACGAAGCGGTCCGTGGCAACTTGCAGGTCCGCGCCAGCGCGCTCGTCCATCGTTACGGCGAACTCGGCCACGCGCCGCGTCCGGTGTTCGACCTGCTGCTGCGCTACGCGGTGAGCGAAGACGGCTCGCTGCACGCGGAGAAGTTCTACCGCACCGCGTCGGAGGAATTCGCCGCGACCCGTGCCGCCTTCAAGTGGCGCCACCTCGTTGCCCTGGCCCGCGTGACCGCCAGCGAGTTCGGCCGCCCGGCCCCGGGCATGGCGGAGGCGCGTGCGGTGCTGAAGGTGGGGTAATCAGGAAACTGGAATCGGCGAGTTCGCCTTCGGGGAAATCATCTAGCCAAACCGACTACGGCCTCATCGCGGAATCGGCGTGAAATGGAAAGCGGGTGGATGGTCGCAAGTTTAGACTTTCCTAAAGCTGTCGGCCGTTCTCTATGGGCGTCAGGATCTGAACCAGGCGGCTTCAGAGGCTGCATTAAAGCGAAGGCCCTCATACGCCCACATTGGGTTGATAATTATGAAAAATCGTCCGCTTGGAATTCTCGCCGCGTTCCTGATCGGCCTTTCCGCCGCCCACGTCCACGCCGCGCCGCCGGGGAAGACCCAGAATCTCACTTCGCCCGAGCAGGTGCCCGAGGGCCTTGCCAAGTCCGAGTGGTCGAGCATCCGCGCGGCGTATGAGGCGGGGCGGCACGCCTGCCAGCCCACCGCCACGGGCTGGCAGGCGCGCAATCCGGGGCAGCAGTGGACCACGAAGTTCGACGGCCGCGGCTTTCTCGCCGAGCCACGGGACGGCGGCTGGCAGTGGGGGCTGGAACTCCAGAGCTACGGCTTTGGGGAAAACCAGACCGCCATCGGCGGCACGCCGGCGGTGAAGGCCGAGGGCCAGCGGCTCACCTACCAATGGGATGCGGCGGTGCAGGAATGGTGGGTGAATGATGCGCGCGGGCTGGAGCATGGCTTCACGGTGAAGGAGAGGCCAGCGACAATCCCAACGGGATTGCATCCATTAGCCCAGGGTTGCGACGCAGGAGCTACCCTGGGTCAAACGGCGGATCGCGCCACAACCCTGAAGGGGTTGCAGCCCCTCGCACCGGACGCGGCGACATCGAGAGACGATGCAACCCCGTTGGGGTTGAAGGTTTCATTGGCCGGATGTCCCAGGGTAGCTCGTGCCTCGCAACCCTGGGCTGAGTGCTGGAATCCCTTCGGGATAGCGGATGAAACAGATTCAGAAAAACCCCCACTCCACTCTCAACCCTCCACTCTCTCCTTCCTCCTCGCCACGCGCGGCACGCTGCACCCGCGAGTCTCCGCCGATGCGCTGGGCGTGCTTTTTAAGGACGACTCTGGCGCGACGGTCATCAGCTACTCCGGCCTCAAGGTCTGGGATGCCGATGGCAAGGTGCTGGCCTCGCACTTTGCGCCCGCCGAGGGCGGCGTGCGCCTCCTCGTGGAGGAATGCGGCGCGCGCTATCCGCTCACCATCGATCCCATCGCCCAGCAGGCGTATCTGAAGCCGGCCGCCGTCGGCACCTCGCAGGTGAATGATAAGTTCGGCTCCTCCGTGGCCGTCTCGGGCGACACGGTGGTCGTCGGGGCTCCCGGCGAGGACAGCAGCACGACGGGCGTGGACAGCACGCCCATCGATGCCGCCAACGCCTCCGGCGCGGCCTACGTCTTCGTGCGCAGCGCGGGCGTGTGGACGCAGCAGGCGTATCTGAAGCCGGCCGCCGTCGGCACCTCGCAGGCGGTTGATGGCTTCGGCGTCTCCGTAGCCGTCTCGGGCGACACGGTGGTTGTCGGGGCTCCCGGCGAGGACAGCAGCACGACGGGCGTGGACAGCACGCCCAACGACAGTGGAATCTTCCAAAACGGCCAGTTCTACTTCGACTCCGGCGCGGCCTACGTCTTCGTGCGCAGCGGCACGAATTGGACGCAGCAGGCGTATCTGAAGCCGGCCGCCGTCGGCACTACGCAGGAGGCTGATAAGTTCGGCTCGTCCGTGGCCGTCTCGGGCGACACGGTGGTCGTCGGGGCATCCCTCGAGGACAGCAGCACGACGGGCGTTAACAGCACGCCCAACGAGAGCGCCGTCAACTCCGGCGCGGCCTACATTTACCAAATTCCAAGCTGCTGCGGGAACACAGTGTTCACCGGTCCAATCCTAACCAACTTGGAGGCCCAGGCCGCATACGGTTGGCACGCCGTGGTGGAGAAGTCCGTTGATGATGGACTGGTGATTCGCGACCTGAAGTTGTTCGACAGGGATGTGGCGGAACGAATCAGCGTCCCCTATTTTGAGATCCTGACCACCGGGATGCAGAGCCAGGGCATCAAAAAGCAACGCGGAGAACTGCGCCCGAATGATCCGGCGGACACAAAGCTGCGCAGCCGTTTGGTGGACTTTACAACGACCACGAATGGCATTTATTCCTTCGTCATCGAAGCCACCTACCGCATCGATGAGATTCCCGGCAGCCCCGGGAGCGGCCTTTGCATCATCCAACGCTATGAATTTCTCAGCGACTACGGGGCAGCCATCCTGCCGTTCGAGCCATCCGGGGAGTTGGACGCGCGAGTGGTGCGACCCATTGTCCGTTACTGTTTCGATGGTGCCAATGGAGACACCATCGTGGACCTTCACATCCCGCAACGGCATGCTTTTTGGCTGGATCATGCACCCAACAACTCAACCGGCGTGTTCGAGGATAAAACGTTCTTTGAATATGCGAATGGCACCGTTTACTTCGGATTCGTCCAAAAACTCATTGGCAACCCACTGCCGATTGAGGTCGCTGGCACTGCGATTGTCAGGGGAAAGCACGAAGGCCCAGCACGCTGGGACAACATACATGTCACGTTCACTGATACGATTCAGGAACCCATTCTTGACCTTGATGAATACGCTCCACCCCACGCCGCAGTTGAGGCGATCCACATGCATTGGCGCTGGTCTCCACTGGCGGATGGGTCATTTATAATAGGCGGTGTCGACTTCGACACGGATGGTAAACCGCTCATACCACCCGGATCCGATCAAGATCTCGCTTTTGCGATTGTTCGATACCACGCCGGTGCAGAGGAAGATCCGGTATCATTCCTGGATCTGGTCGATGTAGTGCCAGAGTCCCTGAATTCTGGCAGACAAGTTGTTTGGCTGGGCGCCACTGGACACCAGAAACAAGACACGTTTTTTGCCTTCGGATTTGGATTGGAGGAGACTAACCGCTACGCGACTGGGGACCTAGCAGGTTAAGCGGAGTTGAGCTTCAATGTAATCGAGGCAGACCCCGGCCGCTCTCTTACAGCCTCTCTCGCTGTGGCGAGTCTTAGCCGCTTCACATTAATCAAGGGACCGATCTTTCTTGTGATAGATCTACCTACAGGGGTTTCTCTCAGAAACGCCCCGCACGGGACGACCCGTGACGGAAAACCGTATTTCAGACTGGATGACCTCGGAAGGGATGGAGTTCTTAGTCCGAAGACATCGAACGCCGGCCTCGGAGAACAGACAATCGATCAGGTTACAGTCGAATTCGATCTCACACGTTCCGATCCGGACGATCCGATTTTCAGGTTTCTCGCTACTTTCTGTGGCGGGCTAAGGACGGTATAGTGAGCTTTCCGGCGACGAAGTAGAGCATGGCGATCATGTAATCCCGGCTGCG
>JAYVSO010000117.1:0-64274 GCA_043775315.1 Verrucomicrobiota bacterium | reverse complement strand
ACCATGCTTATCCGGTTTGCTGACAAAGCCACGGAGCCCCGAGCATTGCTCGGCAGGAATGAAGGCATTTAGGCCGAAAGCCGAGCGATGCTCGGCGCTCCAACCGATCCAGAAGTAAAATTGTCAGCAAACCGGATAAGCATGGTCCAGACCACCAACCAGATCGTGGCCGGCATAGGATCGACCAACACCGCAGTCTCCAACCTGTTCGGCGTGTGGGGGCTCGCCTACCGCTCGGACCGCCACTTCACGAACTCCACCACAACCTTCACCACGGCCAAGAGCCTGTTCTACAACTGGACCACCAATCCGACGACCCGCGTCATGACCCGCGCCGCCGGGAAGACGATCCCCGCCCGGTTCGGGCCTCCTTGGGCCGGCCGCGACTACTCTTGGGCTGCGCCCGTCGGCAACACGACCAACACATTCAACGAGGGCTATGCGGTGGTCGCCCATCTGGCCAACCAGCCCTTCACCGAAGAATTCCTCAGCGTGAAGCTTTGCCGCCTTTTCGTGCACGACGACTTCGCAATCGGCTACGACTTCACGGACGGAGCCACCACTCCGGAAGAGGAACTCGTAAAAGCCTGCATGCTCACATGGGAAACCAGCACGCCGAAGGGAAACATTCGGGCCGTCCTGTCGACCATTTTCAATTCGGATCTATTCCGGGGGAACGACGGTTCCATGCAGAAGATCCGCACGCCCTTTGAGTTCGGCGTCGCCACCGTCCGGTCGCTCCGCTCCACCGATCTCTCGGGCCGGCCCACCGCCGATACCGACGGATACAACATCGCAACGATGATCGGACGCGCCGGAGCCATGAGCCTGTTCGACCGCGCGGAGCCGGACGGCTTTCCGGAAGCGGGACCGCCCTGGATCAGCGCCGGCACGCTGGCTGAACGCATCCGCTTCGCCCAGGACATGCTCCTGGTCTCGGGCAAGGAATACACGGCCACTTCTTCCGATCCCGTCGGGCTGCTCAGGAAGAAGCTGCCCGTGCAAAGCCTCACCAACGCGACAGCCGTGGTGGACTACTTCCTCGCCATCCTCTTCCCCGGCGAAGGCGCCGGAAACCTCGAAGCATATCGGACCCAGGCCATCAACTTCCTGAACACGGCCGACGATGGACTCACAGCGAGCCCGTTCTCCGCCTTGACCACCACAAACACCATCTACGACACCCGGGTCCGCGGCATGGTCGCCATGCTGCTCACCTTCCCCCGCTTCCAGGAGCAATGACCCATGAACTCATCGATCAACCTCCTCTCCCGCCGTTCGTTCTTCGACCGCAGCCTGAAGGTCGGACTCGGCGTGGCGCTCTCCACCCTCGTCGACATTCCGTTCGTCATGAAACGGGCCCTGGCCGAGGGGAACATCGGCCTCAACGGAAAAAAGCTCCTCTTCGTCTTCCTGCGCGGAGCCAATGACGGCCTCAACTCCATAGTTCCCATCGGCGATCCCTCCTATGTCAGCCTGACCCCGGGGGCCGGATACGGCGTCAGCACCATCCGCCCGAACATCGTCGTGCCGCCCGACTCGTTGACCGACTACGCGGCTCTCGGCGCGTGCGATTCGCCCGTGGCCGGCCCGAGCCAATCGACCTACTTCTATCCGAACGCCATCCGGGTCGGAAACGGCTTCTCCGCCCTCCATCCCTCGCTGAAGTTCCTCGCCCCGGTCTACAACGCGGGCGACCTCACGCTCATCCACCGCGTCGGCTACCCGAGACAGTCCCGTTCCCATTTCGACTCCCAGAACTATTGGGAAACCGGCAATCCCAACAACAACCTGTCGAAGGACGGCATCTTCTACCGGACGATGGTGGAGTCGGGCCTGGCCAGCGTGAACGCCCTGACCGGGGTCTCGGTCCAGTCCTCGCTCCCGTTGATCTTCCGTGGCTCACAAGTCGCGATGACGAACCTCAGCGACCCGACCCGCTTCAGCCTCAAGGGCGTTCCGAGCGGAACCGGCAACGCGAAGGCGGACGCCGCGATCCGTGCGGCGATGGAGCTGGAAGCGGTGCCCAAGCTCAACCGCGACCTGCTCCGGCTCCAATACGAGAACATGAGCAACACGCTGAGGATCTTCGAGCAGCTCGACTTCTCGGAGAACGGCAACACCTTCCGCGACGCCACCGTGACCGACGGCGACACGGGCTACAGCCTTTCAGGCTCCGGTGGCTACCACCTCTTCCCGACGAGCAACGCCAAGAACGGCGGCTACAACAGGACCGGGGGAACGACGGACACGTCGCGCTACACCGTTTCCACCGGGGCCTACGGTTTCTTCAACCAGCTCAAGTCGGCCGCCATGATCCTGAACAACACCGACGCCGTCATCGCCGGCACGGAATTGGGCGGATTCGACACGCACAATCTCCAGGGCGCGGCGACGGGGTCGCACGCCAATCTTCAACGAACCATCGGCTGGTCCATCTACGCGCTCCGGAAATACTTCAGCCAATACGCCAACCGGGTGGACTGGAACAACGTCGTCATCGTGACCCTCTCCGAGTTCGGGCGCACCACGAAGCAGAACACCACCGCCGGAACGGACCATGCCGAGGCCGGCGCGATGTTCGTCGCGGGCGGCGGGATCAAGGGCTACGGCAAGCCCGGCGGGCGCGGCATCATCGGCTGCCATACCACCGACGATTCGGTTCCGTGGATCACGGGCCCGGCCAACCAGGCCGGCGGCGTCGATGGCACCATGTTCGGAGTCTCCGACAGCTATCTCAAACGGGCCGTCGACTACCGCTCCGTCCTTGGAAAGCTCATCCGCGACCATCTCGGAGCCACGCAGAACCAGCTCAACCGCATCATCCCCGGCTACACCAACTCCGGGGAAAAACTGCAGTCCGGCGGCACTTCGACGATCGACAACACGGCGATCATCGGCGAACCGGCGCTCGTCTAGTCCCCACGCTCTTCATCAGGCCCCGGCTTCTTCAGCCGGGGCTTTTGTTTGTCGCCGGTTCACCGGTTGACTCTTCGCGTCGCGGTGTGAACCTCCGTCCACTTCATCGCCATGCACGAATACGTCGAACGCGTCGTCAACCTCCTCGATCCATCGCTGAACCGCCTCCACGGCATCTCCGACGAAGAGGCCCACAAACGTCTCAAAGCAGGCGACACTGACGGCATCCGCCAGATCGATGGTTCCTTCGCGCTCCTGGTCCACGAAGGCAAGCTCGTCCGCATGGCCCGCTCGCTCGACCGGCCGATGCGCTACTTCCTCGCCAAACGCGCCGCCGGTCCCGCGCTCTTCGTCGCGGACCGCATGGACACCATCCACCGCGCGCTCAAGGCAGAAGGGTTGGCGGACCAGTTTCATCCCAGCTACACCCGCATGGTCCCGGCCCACTACATCGTCGACATCCAACTGGTCGGCTGTCCCGATCCGGATCCGGTCTACACCCGTTTCTTCACCCCGCACCGCAACGCCCTCGGCAACGACCTCGATCAAGTCGGCCAGCTCTACATCGGTGCGTTGGCGGCGGAGATCACCCGCTGGCTGCGGTCCATTCCCGAACGTGAACCCGTGGGCGTCTGCTTCTCCGGCGGCATCGACAGCGGCTCCGTCTTCGTCCTCACGTATCACCTGATGCGGAAACTGGGGATGAACCTTTCGCGCCTCAAGGCCTTCACGCTTTCGATCGGCGACGGACCGGACCTCGCACAGGCCAGGGAGTTCCTCCGCAAGCTGGACCTCGAACTTTTCCTCGAACCCATCGAAGCCGACGTCGCATCCCTCGACCCTTCGGAAACGATCCGCATCGTCGAGGACTACAAGCCTCTCGACATCGAGGCCGCGACGATGCTCATCGCGCTGCTCAAGGGCATCCGCAGCCGTTATCCGGACTGGAAATTCCTCCTGGACGGAGATGGCGGCGACGAGAACCTCAAGGACTACCCGATCGAGGAGAATCCCGAGCTCACCATCCGCAGCGTCGTCCACAACCTCATGCTCTATCAGGAAGGCTGGGGCGTCGGACGCATCAAGCACTCGCTGACCTATAGCGGCGGCCTGAGCCGGAGCTACACCCGCACCTACGCCCCGGCCCGCGCATTCGGCTTCGAAGGCTTCAGTCCCTTCACCAAACCGAACGTCATCGAAGTGGCGGAAGGCATCCCCTATATCGGCCTGACGAACTACGACGTGCCCACGCTTTACTCGCTCAAGGGCGAAATCGTTTCCCGGGGCATCCGCGCGGTGACGGGCATGGAAATGCCCGCCTTCGAGAAGCGCCGTTTCCAGCACGGCGCAGTCTCCAAGGAAACCCTCCGGACCAAGCTCCCTTCACAGGAGGCGGCCTACCGGCGACAGTTCCTGTCGATCTACCAGTAGCCCTCCGCCTTCAGTGGACGTTTATCCGGATTCCTCCTCCGCGCGCGACGCTTGGGTCGTGGCTAGGCGCGGCCCCCGCAACGCCCTCGCCCCGGACAAAGGCTACGCCCAGTTCGTCGAGATCGAGCCCAACGAGGATGGCCAACCGACGGAAGTCTTCACCGTCTTCCTGACCAACAGGGAGTGCCCGTGGCGCTGCCTGATGTGCGACCTCTGGCAGAACACTCTGGAAGTTTCGGTTCCTCCCGGCGCCATCCCCGCTCAGATCTCGAAGGCTATTCAGGACCTCGGTCCAACCGGTGCCGGTCCGAAGACCAGGCGTTTTCTAAAACTCTACAACGCCGGGAGCTTCTTCGATCCGCACGCGATTCCGACGGAGGACTACCCAGCGATCGCCGCTCTGTGCGCTCCGTTTGAGCGCGTCATCGTCGAATCGCATCCGGCGCTCATCAACGCCCGGTTCGATTTGTTCCAGTCCGCACTGAGGCACGGCCGGTCGAATCCCGCGACCATTCTCGAAGTCGCCCTCGGTCTTGAAACGACCCATCCGGTCGCGCGGGACCGTTTGAACAAACGCGTCACACTGGACCAGTTCCAGGCCGCGGCATCCCGCATCATCGAATCGGGCGCCACCGTGCGCGCATTTGTCCTCGTGGCGCCGCCGTTTCTGGGAGGAGACGATCCCGTGGAGTCGGCCGTCGTCACTGCGCGATTTGCCGTCGAGTGCGGCACAGGCGTTGTTGCCCTCATTCCGACCCGAGGCGGAAACGGCGCGATGGAGGCACTACGGACTTCCGGTGACTGGGCTCCGCCAACGCTCCGTCAGCTTGAAAACGCCTTCGACCAAACCATTGGGAGTCGGCAGCCGAAAACCGGTTCACTTAAACCCAGAATCTTCGTCGACACTTGGGACCTGGAACGGTTCTCAAACTGCGCAGCGTGCTTTCCCGCACGCCGAGCAAGGCTCGAAGCCATGAACCTCAGCCAAACGAGCACGCCGCGGATCACCTGCATTCAATGCGGAATATCCAGCTGAGGATCGCCTGCCTACTCCTTCGTCTTCTTCGCCTTTGGTGCAAGCTCCTTGAGCGGCCACGCCGCCGATTCCGTCCGCGCCGTTGCCAGATACTCTTCGATCTTCTTCACGACGTCCTTGTTCGCGGACGCAACGTTGTTGGTCTCGCCGAGATCGGACTTGAGATTGAACAACTCGATCGGCTTTCCGAAAAGACGGATGGCTTTCCAATCGCCCATGCGAACCGCCTGTTTGCTGCCGCCCTCGTGGAACTCCCAGTAGAGAAAATCCGCCGGCTTCTGTTCCTTTCCCAGCAACGTCGGGACAATGGATCGACCATCGATGCCGGTCGGAACGTCTAGTCCGGCCAACTCGACGGCGGTCGGAAGAAAATCCCAGAAAGCCCAAGGGAAAGCGCTCACCCTACCCGCCGGAACCCGGGTGTGCCCGCGCACGATCATCGGCACACGGATGCCTCCTTCCGACAGATCGCGTTTGATGCCGCGCAACGGTCCGGAGCTCTGGAAGAACGCCGGATCGTTGCCGCCTTCCTTGTGCGGACCATTGTCGCTAGAGAAGAAGATGACCGTCTGGCTATCCAGGTTCTCGTCCTTGATGAGTTTCAGCACGGCACCGATCTGCGCATCCAGACGCGTGATCATGGCCGCCTTGTTCTTCTCCGGTTGCGGCCAGTTGTTCGTCGAGTAGGGCGCGTCGCTCGGAACCTCCATGCCGTTACCCGTCGCCTTCGTCAGGGCATTGTGGGCGTGCGGCGTGGTATAGGAAAGGTAGAGGAAAAAAGGCTTCTGCTTGTTCTGCGTGATGAAGTTCAGCGCCACTGAAGTGAAGTAGTCCGCCACGTAGAGGCTCTTCCGGCCCTGCTGGTTCACCTGGACCGGAATGCGAACGCCGTTCCGGACCAGCGTCTCGGGGTAGTAATTGTGCGCTTCGGTCTGATCCAGGAAACCAAACTGCTCGTCGAAGCCCTGCCGGTTCGGTTCACCGGATGTCCCCTCGTTGCCCAGGCCCCATTTGCCGATCACGCCGGACACGTAGCCAGCGCTTCGCAGAAGTTTCGCCACCGTGACCACGTTCGTCCCCAACGCCATCTTCGCGTTGCCCCGTATCGGCGTGTGTCCGGTATGTTGACCGGTCATCAAAACGGAACGCGAAGGCGCGCACACCGTGCTGCCGGCATAGACGCTGGTGAAGCGCATTCCATCCGCCGCGAGTTGGTCGAGGTTCGGCGTCTGGATGAGCTTCTGGCCGTAGGAACCCAGATCGCCGTAGCCGAGGTCGTCCGCGAGGATGAAAACGATGTTCGGCAACTGCGGCCGGAAATACCGCGGCGGCACCTTGCTGCGGTTCGTTTTCATCATCGTCTGCGCGAGGCGGGACTCTTCAGGAGTGTTCACCGTCGGCGGTGGCGCCTGCTGCGCGGAGACACGCGCGACCGCCCCACCTAGGAGAAGCACCGCCATGCACACGAAACGAAGAATCGACATGGGCTGAACCTAGAGGCGAAACCGGCGGGCCATCAACGGCGATTCGTTCGGTCCGGTCAGGCCGTGACGTCGATGAAGGTCTTCACCGCACGATTTCCCGAGGCCATTCCCCGGAACAACTCCGGCAATCCAGTCAGCGGACAATCCGCGTCGACAAAATCAGCCGCGCGGATCACGCCGCGTTCGATCCACGACAAGGCTTCCCGGATCGCCGTCGGCGTGTGGTGGAAACTCGCGAGCAAAGTGAGGTTCGAGTAGTGGATCAGACCCGTGTCGAGATTCACGGAAGTGCCCGAGGGACACCCGCCGAAGAAGTTCACCCGCCCGCCCTTCCGGACCAACTGAACCGCCGCTTCCCAGCATTCGGGTTTACCGACCGCCTCAACCACGACATCAAACGTTCGGCCAGCCAGCCGGCACGGCGTCACCACATCCCCGTCCGCGCCGATCTCGAGAACGGCCTCGGCGCCAAATGCCCGGGCCTTTGCCAATCGATTTTCACCGCGACCAGCCATGGTCACGGCACATCCAGCCGCGCGAGCGAGCGCCACGAACATCAATCCGATCGGCCCGGCGCCGATAACCAAGACGCGCTCGCCAATCTGGAGCTTCAGGTCCTGCACGCCCTGGACCACGCACGCCAAAGGCTCCGTCAACGCCGCGTCCCGGAAAGCCGTTTCCGGCCGCAGTTTCAGTAGATTCATTTCCACGATCCGAGGCGGAACCACGATGGACTGGGCGTAGGCGCCGTTCAGGAACAGCAGGTCGTCGCAGAGATTGGGCTGGGCAGTTTTGCAGTAAAAACAGCGGCCGCAAGGAGCCGAGTTCGCGGCCACGACACGGTCTCCCACCGAAAACAAGGACATCGCTTCCGGCGACACCTCGCAGACTTCGCCCGCCAATTCGTGGCCGAAGACCGTCGGAGGGACGAGCATCCGGGCGTGGTAGCCGCGCTTGAAGACTTTCAGGTCCGTGCCGCACGTCAGGGCCGCGCGGATGCGCACGCGCACCTCTCCGGCGGCCAGCGCCCGTTCGGGCACCGGCTCGATCCGGACATCCTCTTTTCCATGCAGCACGGCGGCGGTCATGCCCGCAGCTTGTTCGGCCGGGGAAGCGGAACTCAATCTTTTCGCTTTGGGCCGGGCCGTTGCTTCGGCTTAATCCCGCGCCATGGAATGGCTGACGCAGCTCATCGACTTTGTCCTGCACATCAACGTGCACCTGGCGGAGCTCATGCAGGACCACGGCCCGTGGATCTACCTGATCCTCTTCCTCATCGTCTTCTGCGAGACCGGCCTCGTCGTCACGCCGATCCTGCCGGGTGATTCCCTGCTCCTCGCCGCCGGAGCGCTCGCCGCCACCGGCGGGATGAATCTCTGGATCCTCTGCGCCGTGCTCATCGTCGCGGCCATCCTAGGCGACACGGCCAACTACTGGATCGGGAAGAAATCCGGAAACATCCTCCAGCGGAAATTCCCTCGCATCGTGAAGCCCGAATACCTCGTCCGCACCAACGCCTTCTTCGAGCGCTACGGCGGCAAGACGATCATCTTCGCGCGCTTCGTGCCCATCGTCCGGACGTTCGCGCCGTTCGTCGCGGGAGCGGGCGCGATGTCCTACGGCCGCTTCATGATGTTCAACGTCGTCGGCGCGCTCCTCTGGGTGCTGCTGCTCGTCCCGGCCGGCTACCTCTTCGCCAACGTCGAGTTCGTGAAGAAGAATTTCTCCGCCGTCATCCTGGGAATCATCGTCGTCTCGATCCTGCCCTGCGTGATCGAGATTATGCGCGAACGGAACCGGTTGAAGAAGGAGAAGGGGAACGGCCGAAAGTAGCGCGCTGTCGTCGCCAGCCGCGACATCAAACCCGTCGGTCACTCCGTCGTGATCCCCGGAATCACCCGCGCCGGCGGTGCTTTCACGAACGACACGGCCCGCAGGTAGATCGGTTCGATCTGGAAGGCGGGCTGGAAATCCGTTCGCGTCGACGCCAGTTGCCCGAGGATCGCGGCGTCGGGCAGCACTCGCCGGCCTTGCAGCCGCGTCTCAACCACCGCATCTGGACCGATCAACGCTTCGCCCGGCTGACGTGACGCCAACACCTGCTCCGCGGAGATGATCCGCAACGGCTCTTCCACGGTCCACCCGGCTTCCGTCACACGGTAGACGGTGTGGTAGAACTCACCGCGTTGGGCATCGACGGCGACGTGGACACGTCCGCGCAAGCCTTCGCGCCGGGCCTGTTCCGCTAGGCAATCCACGCTGCTCACGCCGATGGTCTTCACCTCCGTGCCCAGCTGCCAACCCTGCGCCGTGGCCAGCGCGATACGGATGCCGGTGTAGGATCCAGGTCCGATGCCGATGGCGATCGCCCCGACCGCTTCCCGTTCAATCCCGGCTTCCTGCAAGGCCGACTCCGCCAGCGCCAAGGCGTGCGTCTGTCGCCCGCCCTGTTCGACGGCATGCCCGGCCTACGACGGCCGCGCTGCGCCGGTCTGAAGAAAATTCAAAGGCCAAGATCCACATGACGGATGCGACGTTCGGTTTCGTTGACCGACTCGATACGGACCAAGCGGACATTCCCGTAGGCCGGGGCCACGGGTGGCAACCCGTGGCCCCGGCCTACTTCCGGCCACCAGCGCTCGATCCATTCGATGACCGCCACGCCTTCCGGCTGGTCAAGATACGGCTCCAAACCGGCGCCGATGATGTGTTCCCGCGTGTCGAGCCGGTAGAGGTCCAGATGCGCCAGCGGGAGCCGGCCTCCGGTGTATTCGTTGACGAGGGCGAAGGTCGGCGAACTGACCTTGTCCGTGTAGCCAAGCCCGCGCGCCAGCCCCTTCACGAGCTGCGTCTTGCCCGCGCCGAGATCGCCGCTGAGGCCGATGACCCAGCCGGCCTTCGCTTCGGCCGCCCAACGTTCGCCGAGCGCCGTGGTCGCCTCGGGGGAACGGGTGATGATTTCGTGCCACTCGTTCATCGGTGTCCGCTCAGTTGCTCTGGAAATGCACGTAGCCGCCGCCGTTGAAGCCGCGGAGACCGCGCTCGTCGCGGAGTCGAAGCCCGGGCTCTTCCGTGATCCGGCCGATGCACGTCAGGCGCAGATCGGGAAACCGCGCCCTCCATCCATCGAGCACCTTGACCGCGTCACGGCTGGCGACGGTGAAGACGAGCTCGAAGTCTTCTCCATCCGTCAAGGCCGCCAGCAACGGAGGCTTGGATGATGAATCACCCTTCGCCTGCAACCTGGCCTCACGGGCAATCGGGATGGACCGGGACAACAACTCCGCACCGACGCCGCTGGTCTGGAGGATATGGCGAAGATCTCCGGCGAGGCCGTCGCTCAAATCCATCATCGCATGGACCAAGCCCGATTCCGCCAGCCATGCGCCCTCGGCCAGGCGGGGCTCGAAATCAAGATGCCGTCCTTGAAGCGATCCGCCGAGTTCACCGCTGACGAAGACGGCGTCGCCGACCTTCGCGCCGGAACGCAGCAGGGCCTTTCCTCGTGGCACGGTGCCGAGCACCGAGATGGAAATCAGAAGCCGATCAGGATTCGACGTCGTCTCGCCTCCGACGATGGCCGTGCCGGTCCGGACAGCCAAGGCGTTCAACCCGGCGTAGATCTTCTCCACCCGTCCGGCATCGAAGTTCTTCGGCAGGCCGAGCGTGATGAGCGCGGCGGTCGGCGTTCCGCCCATCGCGGCGATGTCGCTCAAACAACGGGCGAGCGCCTTGTGCCCGATGCGTTCGGGCTCCGTCTCAGCGGTGAAATGGACCCCCTCGACCACGGCGTCGGTCTTGAGCAGGAGCTGCCGGTCGCCGCCGAGATCCAGCACGGCGCAGTCGTCACCGGGCCCGACGACGACGGCGGAATTGGACGGGAGCGAGCGGGTCAGCCGGGCGATCAACTGGAATTCGTTCATTCTATCAAAGCAGCTCGAAGCGTTTCCACCATTCGACTATCTGGGTCTGGAACCAGATGAAGAAGAAGTTGGTCAGATTGAAGAGGCAATGGGTCGCGATCGGCACGAGAAGATTGCCGCTCCGGACGTAGACCCAGGCAAGCAGGGCCCCGAACAGCGTCAGCGGGATGAAGGAAATCTTGTTGAAGTGCGACAGTCCGAAGATCACGGCCGTCCCCCAGATCGCCATGCGGAACCATCCGCGGTCCCGGAAGAACGGCACCAGGATTCCCCGGAAGAGCAGCTCCTCGATGACCGGCGCCAGCACCACGGCGGCAAACCCGTAGTAGATCCTGCGCCAAGCAGGCAGCTCGCCTTGCAGGATCTGCACCACCTGTTGCGGCGGGGCCTCGACATTGACCCGGGTCAGCGCCAGGGCCGAGAGCTGCTGAAGTGCCCACGCCAGCGGCAGGAACAGGAGAAAGGCCGCGACTGCGACAAACGTGTTCGAGAACCAGCGGCCGTGGCGCAGCCCGAACGCCTCGGCCCAAGTCATCTTATGCCGCCGGAGGAAGAGACTGACCCACACGATTGCGCCGGCCTGAAGTCCCGTATTGCTGAGGACCATGATGAAAAAGTCGGAGTTCTCCTTCGTCATGTCCGGCAGGATTTTGACGGCACCCAATCCGATCGACATGGCGACGAAGACGGTGGTGAACACGCCGAGGAATAGCGTGAACACTTCGTATTTGTCCCATTTCTTTGCTGATAACACCGGCCGGAATCTCCGGTCCGGTCAGCCAAAGTTCAATCGTGGACTCTTCAGTCCCGTTTCTCCGCGCGATGGTGTTTGGCGGCTTCGTCCGGGTTTGTCAGGTTAGCTCCGTGCCTGAACACGCCCCATCCGCCGCCGATCCCATCGCCACCTGGTTCGACCATCTCCAACGTAGCCTGACGGAAGGGCGGTTTGTTCGCGTCACCCTCTCCGCGACCAAGGACCACTCGCTGCCGGAACGGATCATCGGGCGACTGGTCGAGTTGAAGGAAGGCGTGCACCTCAGCTGCACTCTGCGGCGCACCAACAAGGATGAGACGAAGAATCTTCCGCTCGCCAAGGCCGCGACCTGGCTGCGCGATCGCGTCGGCCACGAATACCGTTCCGCCCTGCTCCAGACCACGTCGCGCGATTGGCAGCTCCACTCGAATCCGAAGGGCTTGTGGAAGCTCGTCGCGCACAAGGCGTCGACCGCGCAGGCGCCGGATCGCACGCACGACACGGCTTCGCAGCATTTGCTGGCCGCAAGCGCCGTCGACTGGTTGGCCGGCCTCGGCGTGGTGGACGCCGACGGGCGCGTCCGCGAACGCATGGGCGACAAACACCGCCAGGTCCAGCACTACACGGAGATCCTCAGCCACCTGATCCAGGATCTCGGTTGGCTGAAGGGCTCCACTGCGCCGGTCATCGCCGACATGGGTTCTGGCAAGGCCTACCTCACTTTCGCCGTCTGGCAGCTGCTCAACCGCCAGCTCGGCCTCGGGGCCAGGATCATCGGCGTGGAAGAACGGGCGGAACTCGTGCAGACCTGCTCGGCTCTCGCGTCGCGCATCGGAGCGACGGGGCTGGAGTTCCACGCGGGCGACATCGCCTCGGCGGAACTGCCGCCGCTCGACGGGCTCATCGCGTTGCACGCCTGCAACACCGCCACCGACGCGGCGATCCTTCGCGGCGTCAAGGCCGGTGCCCGTCTGATCGTGGTCGCCCCGTGCTGCCACAAGGAAGTGCGGCCGCAGCTGGGTTCGCCAGAACCGCTCGCGCCGTTGCTGACGCACGGACTCCTGAAGGAACGTTTCGCCGAATGGCTCACGGACGGACTGCGGACGCTGCTCCTCGAATGGGCGGGCTACAAGGTCCGCGTGATCGAGTTTGTCGACGCCGGCCACACGCCCAAAAACCTGATGCTCGCGGCGGTCCGCGTGTCGGAGCCTTTCCAGAAAGCGAAAGTCCGCGATCAGATCGTTGCGCTGAAAACCTTTGCCGGCGTGGCACAACACGCCTTGGACGACCTTCTCGCGAGAGGCGAGCCGGAGCCGCGGCAGTAACGAAACGGTCCAGCGCACGGGCCGTTACCTCGCTTCAACGATGGTGGTGGTGCGGAACAGCGCGGGAAGCGGATCGATGCGCTGGAGCTTGCCGCCCGGCCAGACGACAGTCACCTCATCAACCTTGCCGCCGCCCAGGCCGAAGGTGATCGGCAACTCCGACTGCGACAGGTAGCCGCGCGTCGGCATGACCTGACGATGGAGCACCTGGGTCCCCGATCGAACACGAACCCACGCTCCGATCGCGTCGCGGTTGGCCGAGGTGCCGATCAGCTTCAGTCGGAGCCAATTTTTCCCAGCCTTGAGATCGTTCCGCAGGAGCAGCGGCGGTCCGCCAATTTGGGTCAGCACGACGTCCAGATCTCCATCGCCGTCGATGTCGGCAAAGGCCGAGCCGCGTCCGACGATCGGCAGGAACAGGTTCGTCGCCGAGCCGACGGCCGGGGCCAGTTCAAACCCTTCCAACTTGGCTCCCCGACGATTCCAGAAAAGCTGGGCCGACTGGCGGTAACGCTGGTCGGGAAACGCCTTGGCGATCTCGGGTTCGATGTGGCCGTTGGAGGTCAGCAGATCGAGATGGCCGTCGAGATCGTAGTCGAAGAAGCAGACGCCGAAGGTGAGCGCGTGTCGGCTGGCGTTGCCGATGCCGAGGCCGATGGCTTCGTCGGCGAACATCATGGGATCACGCCGCGACACGTAGAGCGCGGTCATCTCGTTGGCGAAATTCCCGATGGCGACTCCCATCGCGCTGTCGTCGAACCGCGCGGTGTCGATGCCCATGGCGCCACGGATGCCGCCGAAGCTGTCGAGGGCGATGTAGCTGCGCATGCCGATCTCCTTGAAGGTGCCGTTGCGTTCGTTGTGGAAGACGAAGTTGCGCACGGTGTCGTTGGCCACGATCAGGTCGATCCAGCCGTCGCCGTCCAGATCGACCGGCGCGACGCCGAGCGCCTTGGCCAGCGGACCGCCGTTGGAAGTGTTCGTGACGCGGATGCCGGCCGCTTCGGACACGTCGGTGAACCGGCCGTTCCCGTCGTTGCGGAACAGTTGGCAATGAAGCCCATCGTAGTTCATGGGCGGTCCATAGGCGCGGCCGATGCCGGGCAGCGTGTAGTTCACCTTGCGGTCGATCTCGGGCGACCAACGAACGTAGCTGGCGATGAAGAGATCGAGCCGGCCGTCGTTATTGAAATCGATGAATGAGGCGCTGGTGTTCCATGCGTTGGTCCCGCCGACGATGCCCGCGAACGACGTGACATCACGAAACTTGCCGCCGCCCAGATTGCGGAACAACCGGCTGCCACCTACGCCGGTGATCAAGACGTCGACCCAGCCGTCGTTGTCGTAGTCGCCCACGGCCACGCCCATGCCGTAAAGCGGCACGTCGAGCCCGGACCCGGCGGTCACATCGGTGAACCGGCCGGAGCCGTCGTTGCGATACAAGGCCGCCGTCGTTTGTCCCGCGTTCCGGTCCCAGCCGGTGCCGTTGACGAAGAGAAGATCGGGCGCGCCGTCGCCGTCGAAGTCGAGGAACGCGACACCGCCACCCATGGTTTCCGGCAGCCACTTGGAGCCGGTCGCACCGTTGTTGTGAGCGAAGGAGATTCCGGCCGCCTTCGTGATGTCGGAGAACGCCGCGGCCGGAGCCAACGCGGATTTGCCCGGTGAATCGGAGGATTGTTGACCCGCTGTCCGCGACTTCATCACGAAAGCCAGCGCTCCCAACAGGAGGATCGCCGCCAGGACGAGGACTCCGAAGACCCAGACGAACTGGCGCGTCGCGCTGCCGGCGATGGCGTTGGGCTTAGGCGGGGGCTTCACAGTGGGGATAGACTAGGACGCCTCCACCGCCGATGTCATGCGCCGAACAACCGGGGCTTCTCCTGTCCGGAATCCCGCTCCATGCTCCGCGCGTTCATGGCAGCCGACCCCATCCAGTTCTTCAACCGTTACATGGGCCGTGTCGAGACCGAGCAGGTCTACGGCGAAGCGTTCATGCGCCTGATCTACGGCAATCCATTGGGCATCGCCGTGCTGCACACGGTGGCCAAACGCGCCCTCTTCTCGCGCTGGTATGGCTGGCGCATGAGCCGCTCGGTCAGCCGGGCCAAGGTCGCGCCGTTCATCCGCAACTACGGACTGGATCCGGCGGAGTTCGCCGCCGCGCCAGAGTCGTTCCGCACCTTCAACGAATTCTTCTTCCGCAAACTGAAGCCTTCGGCGCGCCCGGTGGACCCGGATCCCGCGGTCGCGGTCTTTCCGGCAGACGGACGCCACCTTGCGTTGCAGGACGTGACGGCCGCCGAGGGATTCTACGTGAAGGGCCAGCGGATGAACCTCGCCGAACTTTTCGCCGATGCCGCGCTGGCAAACGAGTTCGCTGGCGGAACGATCATCTTCTCGCGGCTTTGTCCGGTGGATTATCACCGGTTCCACTTCCCCGTGTCCGGCATTGCGCCCGCCCCTCGCCTGATCAACGGCCCACTCTATTCCGTTAGCCCGATCGCGCTGCGGCGAAACCTCGGCTACCTCTGCGAGAACAAGCGATCGCTGTCTGTGATCGAGAGCGAAAGGTTCGGGCGAGTCGTCACGTTGGAAGTCGGCGCGACGAACGTCGGGAGCTGGGACTACACATTCACGGCCGGAAACCGCGTGGCGAAGGGACAGGAGAAGGGGTTCTTCAAGTTCGGCGGCTCACTCACGATCACGGTCTTCAAGAAAGGTGTGGTGCGTTTGGAGCCCGATCTCTTGGAGAACGGGGCAAGCCAACGGGAGGTCTACGCCAAGATCGGTGATCGCATGGCGACACTGGTGTGAAGTCCGAATGATGAAGGCCAAAGGTCAAAAATCAGCCGACCCGAACTCTCGGGCTTTGGCCTTCGAGCCTCGTCACTTCTTCGCCATCTTGCTGCGGGCGGCTTCGAGGATCTTTTTCTCCCGGTCCGTGAGGCTCTGGATGCCGTGGGCGGAGATCTTGTCGAGGATCGGGTCGACCTCGCGGCTGATGTAGTCCGGGGTCATCTCGGGCACCGACGCGGAAGCCGTCGTCCTTGAGATGCGAGCGTCAACCGGCTGCGACGAGCGGCCCGATTTCTTGGGCTCTCCATTGAATCTCTTGAACCAGTCGGTGAACGAAAACTCGCTGGTCCAAATCCATTTCACGAAAGCCATGCCGAAGAGCAGTCCGCCCAGATGAGCACCATGGGCGACGCCGCGGCTGGGAATCAGGACTCCCGCAATCGAGAAGATGAGCGCGATCCAGAGAAGGAAGATCGCCGGGAACGTCACCGGAAATACAAGGAAGAGAAGCAGCGTGATCATCCTGTGCGGTTCGATGAGCGCGAAGGCGGCGGTCAGGGCGAATGTCGCGGCGGATGCCCCCACTACCTGGCTCCCGAAGTGCAACGGCGCCGCCGCCGACAGGGCGATCTGCAGCAGGCCACCGACGATCCCACCTCCCAGATACAGCTTCAGCAACTGGCGAGGCCCCATCAGATCCTCCAAGTGGCGGCCGAAAAACCAAATCGCAATCATGTTGAAGGCGAGATGCAGGATTCCCTGGTGGAGGAACTGGTAGGTCACCAACTGCCAGAGGAATCCGTGACCGATACCCGTCGGCCCCAGCGCCAGATACTTCCTCACAAACTCGCCCACAGTGGATTGGCCCGATGCCAGGTCGGTCGTCCAATAGGTGGCGGCTCCATCCAGCAGATACACTGCGGCGTTGATGAGGATCAGCACCACCGTAACGGGAACGCCGCGGCTTCGCCACGAAGGCTCCTGCATGTAGCTACGGTCGTGAATCATTGAAGTGGGGACAAACTAGGACCTCCGCATGGAATCGGCAATCCGTCGTCGTGTTTTCAATTCAACATCGTCCCAACCCGTCGATCCAGAGGTCCGTCGAGCAAGTCCGCTTATCCCGGCCCAACCGCGGACTTATCCACTCCGCCGGACTTCTTCAGCCGGGTGAAGAACCATTGGGAGAAGACAATGCCCATCATCATGCCGCCAAGGTGCGCGTCGTGGGCGACCTTCGCCTTCGTGTCCACCATGCAAACGACGCCCACAACAAGGAAGAGGATGAACATCCCCTGCCCCGTCCACGTGTAGTTGATCCTGCCGCCGAGGAAGCTGCTGGTGAACCGTTCGGTCCAATGCGCCCACGCGAACGACCCGATCAATCCGTAGAGCCCGGCTGACGCCCCGACGACCGCCACCTTGCCGTAGTGGAACGGAAAGACCCATCCGAGGACACAATGAGCCAATCCTCCGACCACCCCGGTCACCAGATACAGCACGAGCATGGCGAACCCGCCCCGCGCCACCTCCAACGGGCGGCCAAAGAATGAAAGGCCCATCAGATTGAGGACGAGGTGCGACAGGTTGGCGTGGAGGAACTGGAAGCTGAGGAGTTGCCAAAACTTCCCGGCCTGCACGTCCCGCGGCAGCAGCCGAAGCTCCCGATACCAGCGTTCGGCCAGTTCGGGATTCCTCATCCGCAGCCAATACTCGACTGCGAACACCAGCGTGTTGAGGAAGACGAGGACAAGCCAGACCTGGGGGAACTTCGAGGACTTGGTGCTGGGCTCGGACGCTTGGCCGGACATCTGGGAGGTGAAGCTAGGTTTTCATGGAACGCCGGTTCAATGGATTTCCGGAGGAATGCGGAGCCTTCACTGCTGACATCGCGTTCACCCGGCGCTACAAACCGCCATCTCCCTATGCGATACCGACTCTTCCTCACCCTCCTCTCATGCCTCGCCGCCATCGGAACGGCGAGGGGCGCCTCCACCTCGCTCTTCGACGGCAAGTCGTTCGCCGGTTGGGACGGCGACACCAACAAGATCTGGCGGATCACCGACGGCTGCATCGTCGGCGGAACGCTGGCGGCGAAGGTCAAACAGAACGAGTTCCTCGCCACCACGCGCAACTACACGAACTTCGTCCTCAAGGTGAAGTTCAAGCTCCTCGGCGATTCCAAGAAGGACTTCGTCAATTCCGGCGTCCAGATCCGCAGCCAACGCCGCGCGGGCGACAGCGAGATGATCGGCTACCAATGCGACCTCGGTGATCCGACGTGGTGGGGCTCGGTCTACGACGAATCACGCCGCAACAAGCTCATGGCCCAGTCCGACATGAAGGCCGTCGAGTCCGTCCTCAAACGGAACGAGTGGAACGACTACCAAGTCCGAGCCGAAGGCCGTCGCATCCGCACCTGGATCAACGGCGTCCTCGCCGTCGATTACACCGAAGCCGACGAGAAGATCATCCAATGGGGCCGCATCGGCCTCCAGATCCACGGCGGCGGTCCGGCGGAAGTGTCCTTCAAGGACATCGCCATCGAGGAACTTCCCTAGCAGCCCGTCAAAGAACGCCCGGTCGGGGAACCGGGCCTGCATAGCCAGGGTGATTCCCGAGGTGTTTTGTAGGCCGCGTGCCCTCACGCGGCGGGGCGGGGGCTTCTTTGACGGGCTGTTAGGAACGGCGTGATCCGGCATAGGATCGGAGCAACCCGAGCCAGGAATGGCATAATCCCACCTAGGATCGGAGCAACCCCGGCTAGGAATGGCGTGATCCGGCCTAGGATTGGAGCAACCCCGGCTGGCAGCCAGTCAGAGAACGCCCGGTCAGGGGACCGGGCCTACAAGGCCAAGGGGATTCCCGGGCGTTTTGCAGGCCGTGTGCCCTCACACGGTGGGGAGGGGGCTTGTTTGACGGGCTGCTAGACCACGGAAAGCACGGGCGCGCGGTTCCTGAACGAGTCGGTCATGCCGGAAGGGTTGCTCGAATCGCTGAATCCGCAGCAGGTGGCCGATCTCTTCGCGCATCTGCGGACGCTGAAGTAGGCCGGGAGTCCGCGCCCGGCAAGGTGGTTGGGAACATCGAACAGCCAACATCCAACGCCGAACATCGAAGGCGAAGACTCGCAGGCGGGTGCTGGTCGTAGCTTACCAAAACGGCAAATGATGGAAGCACCGCTTCAGGATGCGGCGATTTTGAGGTCGCTCACAGACATGTCATCGCACTCCGCTCTCCTCAAGCCCCAGCTAATGGATGGCAATCTTTCAGGTTGCTCACGTCAATCTTCGCCATCGGTCAGAGGCTTCCATATTCCATCTTCTGGAATGGCGACAATGTTTCGTAGAGCCTGTGTTTCTCAACACATGCCCTGAATTGATCGCCTGAACCAAAAACAAAATCGGAGCAATGCTCGGCCAAGTCCCTTCGCAAGCATTCAAAGGCCGCAAGCGGGTCAGCACCAGGAGGCTGAGGATAATGACCTGCCCCGGAACGGCCAAACAACGCGCGCATATAGTCCTCATGTCCCAGCGACAGTTTCCCCAGATGATATGTCACCAGCCCAAGCGAAAAGCGGAAATGAAGTTCCAAGCGTCTATCTCCGCACACAAACTCGCCATGCGCGAAAGGGCCACCGCTACTGCTACCGCTGCCAATCATGAGAAATTGAAATCCGTGTTGGACGAGAATTGCCCCGACAATAGCAGATCCTTGTCTGATGATTTCCTCACGGTCCTTAATTGAAGCAGCGGCCATGCAGCCAAACCTTTCTGTTCACTTCACACCTTCGGCGTCCCCGCTTCGATCAGTTCCAGCAGCTTGGCCACGGCGTCCTCGGCCTTGATGGCGAGGATCTGGCCGTTACGGGGTTTGATCTCGACTTCGCCCTTGGCCAGCGACTTCTCGCCGATGGCCAGTCGGAGCGGGAAGCCGACGAGTTCGCTGTCCTTGAACTTGAAGCCGGGGCGTTCATCGCGGTCGTCGAGAATGACGTCGATGCCCTTGGCGGTCAGCTCGGCGTAGATCTTCTCCGCGAGCTGCATGACGGGGCTCTCGGGCGCGACGGCCAGCGGGGTGAGGCAGACGGTGTAGGGCGCGACGCTGACGGGCCAGACGATGCCGTCCTTGTCGTTGCTCTGCTCGATCACGGCCTGGAGCGTGCGGGTGACGCCGATGCCGTAGCAGCCCATGACGGCCGGGTGCTGCTTGCCGCCCTCGTCCACGAAGAGGGCGCCCATCTTCTCGCTGTATTTGGTGCCGAGCTTGAAGACGTGGCCGACCTCGATGGCGCGGCGGATCTTCAGGGACTTGGCGCACTTCGGGCAGGGTTCGCCGGCGGTGACGGTGCGGAGGTCGAACCATTCCGTCACCTGGATGTCGCGCTCGATGGAGACGCTGCGGAAGTGGAAGCCGTCCTCGTTCGCGCCGGTGGTCATGTCGTTGGCGCCGCGCAGGCGTTCGTCGACGTAGACCTTCCAGTCGGAAGGGACGTTCTTCAACGCGCCGAGGGAGCCGGGCATGGCGCCGAGCGTCTGGAAGTGGAGGAGGTCGGCTTCGTTCTTCACGTCGGCCGGACGGGCCTCGACCGCGCCGGAGCGGGCCTTGAACTTGGCTTCGTTCAACTGGTCGTCGCCGCGGATGAGGATGAGCACCGGTTTGCTGTCGGCGATATAAACGAGGGTCTTGATCTGGCGATTGGCCGCGACCTTGTAGGGTTCCTTGCTCAGCGCCTCGATGGTGACGACGCCGGGCGTGGCGAACTTCTCGATCTCGGGGCCGACCTCGCGGGCGGCGGTCTTGGGCAGGCCGCTCGTGGCCTTCTCAATGTTGGCCGCGTAGCCGCAGGCTTCGCAGAAGGCGACGTTGTCCTCGCCCGTATCCGCCGGGACCATGAACTCGTGGGAATGGTTGCCGCCGATGACGCCGGTGTCGGCCTCGACGGGGAAGGCCTGGAGGCCGCAGCGGGCGAAGATGCGCGTGTAGGCGTCATACATCTTCTTGTAGCTGGCCATCGCGCCCTCGTCCGTGGTGTCGAACGAGTAGGCGTCCTTCATGATGAACTCCTTCGCGCGCATCAGGCCGAAGCGCGGGCGGATCTCGTCCCGGAACTTGGTCTGGATCTGGTAGAAGTTCTTCGGGAGCTGGCGGTAGGTGTTGATCTCGTTGGCGGCGAGATGGGTGATGACCTCCTCGTGGGTGGGGCCGAGGACCCATTCGCGCTTGGCGGAGTCGCGCACCTTGAAGAGCACGTCGCGCGCGGTCTCGGAGCGGCCGGACTGCTGCCAGATCTCCAGCGGCTGGAGCGCGGGCATGAGCACCTCGATGCCGCCGGCGCGGTCCATCTCCTCGCGGATGATCTTCTCGATCTTGCGCAGGGCGCGCAGGCCCATGGGCAGGAAGGTGTAGAGGCCGCCGGTGAGCTTGCGGACGAGGCCGGCGCGGAGGAGGAGCTTGTGGGAAAGGATCTCCGCGTCGGCGGGAGTTTCCTTGAGAGTCGGGATGAATGTCTGGGACCAGCGCATAAAGGTCGCGCTGTATTAACGCCTGCGGAAAGCCGTCACAGTAAAAAGTGTGGCCGGGAAAAAGAAAAATCCCCGGATTGCTCCGGGGATTCGCAAAAAACAAAGCTGGATCAGGCATGCTTACGGCGCCGAAGCCACGCGAAGCCCGACAGACCGGCGAAGGCCAGGGCGCTGGCGGTGGTGCCGACTTCGGGGACCGGGGCGCCGGGATCGGTCGGAGGTCCGGGTGGAATGAGAATCGGATCCCGCAGATCCCCCTGAAGCTCGAACACGTAAACATTGCCGAGACCAGCCGAACCAAAGCGGTCACCCGCCGTGAAGTCGGCTGCGTAGAGGAATTTCCCGTCGAATCCCAGACCTTCCCATCGACCGGCATGGACATCTCCATCGGGATCGTAGGAGAGCAGTTCACCCGTCTTCGCGTCAAAACGGACGATCGTCCGCGACCCAGCAGCGTTGTTGTTGTCATGAACAGCAACGGCGTAGAGGCTATCGCCGATGCCCTGAACACCGGCCCAGAAATCCGTATTTTTCGGTCCGACACCCGAGAATGTCGGTAGGAACGTCTGGGCGGCGTTTGCTTCGGTGGCAAAGAGGACACCGTTTTTGTAGATCGCCCCGGTAAACCCGTCCTGAGAAGACCAAAGCACACCACCGCTCACATCCAAGCCGTCGTGGAGAATACTGACCGGCGCGTTCGCGTAATTCAGGTTCTTGTTCGCAGCGGTGAATGGGTCGAAGGAAACAAACTTCGATCCCGACCTCATCACGAGTTGACCGATGGCGGAGTCGAATCCGATCTCCTCGCCACCCGCAATTCCCGACAATGAAGTCGTTCCTTTGACATCCAGCTTGCCAGCCGCCGGGGAGATGACTTTGAGACCGCCGATGACAGGAAGAAGCGACAGGTCAGCAACAGAAAAGTCCTTGTAGGGTTGCAAGGAATGAACCGTGGAGCCTCCGAACTCGCTGGAATGAATCACGTTGTTGACGTTGTCATACGCGAGGCCGAACGAACTTCTGACATCCACATAGACAGCGATGGGATTGAACTGAGCGACTGTCGGCGCGGCCACCGATGAGACGGCCGATGCCGCGTAAATACCTGCCAAGGAGGCAAGTCCTAGTGAGGATTTCTTCATTTTTTGGAGGGTTGAATTTAAAACTACCGCCGCCCGGAAACGACAAGGAGCTTTCCCTTTTCGAGCCCTACCCTTATCGATCTAACGAGACACGACTGTCAACTTCTAATACGAAACTTGAAGGCCGACTGCCTCAACATAAGCTGTCATCGGCATGACAACATCGCCGCAGAAGCCAACCCAGGTCGGCACATCCTAAGGAAATGGGAACGAATCCAAACAGCAAGCCAGACACAAAAGCCAAATGCTCCCGCGTCATCCAGCAGGCCGAAAACCCCTACTTCACCGTGTTGACCAGGGGTGCGAGGCCCTGGATGCGGACTTCCAACCGGTCGCCGGATTCGATGGGGCCGACGCCGCTGGGGGTGCCGGTGAGGATGATGTCGCCCGGCAGCAGGGTCATGTTCGTCGAGACGAAGCTGACGATGTCGAAGCAGTTGAAGATGAGCTGCGACGTGTTCGAGTTCTGCCGGAGCTGTCCGTTCTGGAAGAGCTGGATGGTGAGATCATGCGGGTCGATCTTCGTTTCCACGAAGGGTCCAACGGGCGTGAAGGTGTCGAAGGATTTGCAACGGGCCCACTGGCTTTCAGCCGCCTGGATGGTGCGGTCGCTGATGTCCTGCGCCGCAGTGTAGCCGAAGATGTAGCGGGCGGCGGCGGCGGAAGTGACGTTGCGGCACTTGCGGCCGATGACGATGGTCAACTCGGCCTCGAAGTCGGTCCGGTGCTTGGCGAAGGGAATTTCAATCTTGGCCCCGTCGGGAATGAGGGACGTGGTGGCCTTGAGCCAGAAAAGCGGCTCCTTCGGCAGGGGTTTGCCGGATTCACGCGCGTGATCGGCGTAATTCAGCCCCACCGCGATGATTTTCGAGGGTTCGACTGGGACGAGTGTCTTGATGCCCTTGGCCGGTGTCGGCTTCTTTTCGAACGACGGCGAGCCGAAGACATCGCCGATCAATCTGAAAAGCTCGCCGTCCACGGCCTTAGCGTAGAAGATCTCGTCACCCTTTTGAAACCGGCCGATCGCTGCCATAGTGTATGGTGGCTCTTAACAGGAAGTTACAGTGCGTCGCAAGTTGAAACTCCCCAACACCGCGGAAAGCGCCCTTTCAAGGGCGATATTGCTGCTCGTGTCCCTATGGATCGCCCTGGGGTCATTGTCGTCGGCCCAGGCCCAATTCATTGATCCGATCGGGCTGAGACTTCTTCGGGCAGTCAGTCCGGGACTCGACGGCCTGGGAATCAGGGTGGCTCAGCCCGAAGGGGACGGACCGGGTTGGCAGGTCAATCCGGTCGTCGGTCGACCCGGACTGGTCTTCCGCTTCGAGAGCTCGAACGGCGTGGCGACGATGTTCCCGAATCAGGTCGGAGCCGAGTCGCAGCACGCCAACGGCGTAGGCGACGCGATTTTCGGCCCGTCAAACGGAGTCGCCCCGGGTATCGCGGCGCTGGACAGCTACGACGCCGATTTCTTCATCAACGCGCTCGTATTCGAGCGAGCGCCGTTTCCGGCGAGGATTGTAAACCAGAGCTTCATCATTCCCGTAAACAGCCTCCAGGAGCAGACCGCCATCGACCGGGAATACGACGACTACAGCGACCGGTTCAACGTCCTCTTCGTCAGCGGTGCGGGCAACGGCGGCGGAGTGTTCACGCCGGCCTCCCAGTATAACGGCCTCGGTGTCGGGGCATTCGGAGGGGCCACGAGCGTCGGCCCGACGGGCGACGGCAATCGCTCGAAGCCGGACATCGTCGCCCCGTCGACGTTTACCAGCGGCTCCACCCCGCAGGTCGTCGGCGCCGCGGCCCTGCTGCTGCAGGCGGCGCTGCGTGGCGACGCCGGCACCAACGACATCGCCAAGGCCGGTGATATCCGGGTCGTCAAAGCCCTCCTGCTGAACGGCGCCACCAAACCTCCCAACTGGGCGCCCCCGGCGTCGCAACCGTTGGACCCGCTTCATGGTGCGGGCATGTTGAACATCTTCAATTCGTGGAACCAACTGCGATCGGGTCGGCAAATCGCCGGCGAGACCACCATCGTCCCGACGACTACCAGCCATCCGCCCGGCGCATCCACGAACCGTCTCACGGCCCTGCGCGGTTGGGCGTTTTCCACGATCACCAACCAACTGCCGACCGAGGACGCGGTGCAACACTTCTACCTGGATCTACCGGCGGGACCTTCATCCTACGTCGTCACCCTGACCCTCACCTGGCATCGACGAAACGGCTTCAGCCAGGCCAATGATCTGGACCTGCACTTCATCAACCGCGCGACAGGGGCCAGCATCGGCAAGAGCGACACGGTCGCCAACAACGTCGAGCATATCCACATCGTTGCCGGTCCGCCGGGCTCCTACGACATCCAAGTCCTGAAGAACGGAGCACCCCGGCCGGGTCACTGCGGATGAGCTCTACGCCCTCGCCTACGACGCCAGCGCGGCCGCACTGACGCTCACGGCCAACGGCCAGTCGACAAGCTTGGAGCTCCGGTGGCCGTTCACGCCGCCAGGCCTACGATTGGAGTCGAGCTTCCAACTTGGGAACGACGCTGTCTGGAGCGCGGCCACCAATGTGCCGACAATTATGGGTAACGGCTTCGTGACCACCGTTGTCTCAACAAACCCGGCGCAGTTTTTCCGTTTGCGCCGTCCGTGAACGAAGCGATCCTCCCGCCGCCATGAGAAAACTCCTGCCAACGATGTTCTGCCTGCTGTGGGCGTTGGTGTGGCAGAGTCGAGCAGCTCCACCCGCGGCCCCGTCGGTGCTGGACTGGGACCTCCAAAAGAACTTGGTCACGGCCGACGTGGATGGGATCGCCCTCACCAATTTCCTCAGCCGCCTTGCAACCGTGACCGGTTGGGAGATCGCCTATGATCCCGGGATTTCCTATAAGGTTTCGGCGAAGTTCCGCGAGCAGGGCCATGAGAAGGCGCTGCGCATGTTGCTCGGGCAGCTGAACTACTCGGTCACTCCGATCAACAATAACCGCCCTTTGCTGACGGTCTACCGGACGGACATCAAAGACGCCACGGTTCGCATCGCTCCAGAACCCAAGCCCGTCCCGAAAACTTCGAGCCGCATCCCCAACGAACTCGTCGTTACCCTGAAACCCGGCGAGAAAATCGACGATATCGCCCGGCTCCTCGGTGCCAAGGTCATCGGCCGCGCTGAAGGTCTCGATGCGTATAGGCTTCAGTTTGCGGATGAAAACGCCACGACTGCGGCCAAGGCGGCTCTGGAGCAGAACACTGCCGTCGCATCCGTCGACGCCAACTACTTCGTCAGCCGGCCCACGGAAGTCCAGCATCTCGCCATGGGCAATGCACCGGGCCTCAACCTCAAGATCAAGCCGCCGGGCGATTCAGGCCGGATGATCGTAGGACTGGTGGATACGGCCATCCAGACATTCGGCGATTCACGCGATCAGTTCCTCCTTCCGGCAGTCCACGCGGTGAGCGGAGTTGACGCCTCCCAGAGTTCACCGACACACAGCACGGCGATGGCGGACAGCATTCTGAGGGGAACGAGCATTGCGACCGACGGCGGTGCGACGGGAATCCAGATTCTTCCTGTCGATATCTTCGGCGGTGCCGAAGGCACGAGCACGTTCGACGTGGCCTACGGGATCTATCTCGCCGCCCAGGGCGGAGCGAAGGTGATCAATCTGAGCCTCGGCAGTGAAGGCAACAGCACCGTTCTCGAGCGGGTTGTGCACGATGCGACCAGCCAGGGAATTCTCCTCGTCGCCGCCGCCGGCAACACCCCGACCACCACGCCGACCTATCCGGCGGCTTACCCGGAAGTGCTCGCAGTCACGGCCGGCAACAATCGAGGAACCATCGCCAACTACGCGAACCGGGGAGATTTCGTCGACGTGGTCGCACCCGGAACCAGCATCGTCACCTACAACGGAAAGACATACTATGTGTCGGGAACTTCCCCGGCGTCGGCCTACATTTCAGGCCTCGCGGCCGGCTTGGCCGACAAGACGGGCAAATCGTTGAAGGACGTTTCCAGCGGCATCCAGTCGACCCTGTCGCCTGCGGTGACACCGAAGCCCTGACGATTCGGCAGTCAGTCCGTGCGGACAATCCCGAGATCTTCGTAGATGGCGGTGTTCAGCTCCAGGCCCCTCTTGTGATGGATACGGACACCGGGCAAACCATTGAAAACCCAGGCGACGACCAGGCCGTTTTCCGGATCGGCAAAAGCGCACGAAGTCTGCTGTCCGCCGTGGCCGAAAGCCTTCTCTCCGGCGTGGCGCCCTAAACCATATGGAACGGTTTCTACCCCGTAACGGCGGCTGTTGATGATGAATCCCAGACCGAAGTCGACGACGTGCTTGAACGTGTCGTCGAACTTCCGCTCGCGATGTCGCCGCGTCATGAGCTCGATGGTTTCACGGCGAAGGAGCGGACTTGGGTCACGCAGGAGAGCCTGATAAAAGCGGCCAAGATCCCGGATCGGTCCGCGTAAGAATGCGCCCGGGCGGAGCGTCGCCGCGCACTCCGGTGTGTTCCAAAAAAGTTCCGGATCCACCTGACCACGATCGGTCATGTGCATCTTCGAGAGCTGATTCTCCATTCCCAGAAACTCCGCAGGGGAAAGTCGGACATACGAATCACCCATGCCCGCCGGGCCGAAAACGCATTGCCGGATCCGCTCTTCGAAAGGATGCCCGGAAACCCGTTGGATCACCTCAGCCAGCAAAGACCAACTGGAGTGGGTGTGGTAGGCCGCTGTTTCGCCGGGAACGGCGTTCGCTTCCAACGGTGACGCACAGATCCGGGAAAGTGTTTCCGGCCAAGGAGTCGGTTCGGGGACGGCATCCGCAGCTCGAAAGCCTCCCGTGTGGGTGAGGACTTGGCTCAAGGTCACAGAATCCTTCCCGTGAGCGGCGAATTCCGGGATCCATCGAGCAACAGGATTGTCCCAATCCACCCGCCCCTCTTCGACGAGCTGGGCCAATGCGACAGCGGTAACGGGCTTCCCCGAAGAGAACCACAAGCCAACCGAACCCCTGTCCATAGGCCGGCCAAGCGCGGCGTTACCGATCCCTAAATCAAGGAGGGCTTCTTCGTTTCGGGCCACAAAGAGCTGAACACCAAGGTGCCATCCCCGGACAATTCCCTCGGTGACTGTCCGAATGGTTCTCGCGAACTGCGTGCCTGATAACAGGGCATTCACAATTCTATAAGGGCACTTAAATTGTCATTGCCATCATTAGTGTCCTTTAGTAATACATTTGTTGTCGCCAGCAAATCAGGCGATCGCGGTAAAAAGCCAAATTTCAAAACAGCTAAACCCATCCATCCAAATCTTCCAACGCTGTGAACACCTTCAAAAACAAAACAGAAACACAGACAAAAACTTATGGGCCGCTTCCGGTTTCGATCCGGGCCCAGTCCGAGTCGCCCAGCGACGTCGTATTGGGACAGGTGAGAACGGGGGCAATCTATCTGGCATAGTTGCTGGTGTTCCTTTGGTGGCTGCTCGGCCAGCATTGAGAAGCGGCGTTGTCCAGATGCTCGAAGCCCCCGGGGTGACCCGGGGGCTTCTTTTTTTACGATTGAATTGAGCCCGCTAACAATCTCACTTGCCGGCTTTGAGAGCAGCGTCGATGGCTCCGGTCAATTCGGCCGACTCGGGTTCGGTTCCACTGGCAAATCGAGCCGCGAGTTTGCCGTCTTTCCCGATTACAAACTTGCTGAAGTTCCACTTCACATCGCCCGGGAAGAGAGACTCTTTGCCGGTCAGAGCGGCGAAAAGCGGATGCTTTTCGGATCCAAGGACCGCCGACTTGGCCATCAGAGGAAACGATACGCCGAAGTTCTTCTGACAGAATTCCACGATTTCAGTCGCGGTTCCTGGCTCCTGGCCGCCGAAATCATTCGAGGGCACCCCCACCACAACCACGCCCTTGGCTTTGTATTTCTGGTAGAGGGCCTCAAGCCCTTTGTATTGGCGGGTGTAACCGCACTTGGAAGCAACGTTGACGAGCAGCACCACCTTGCCTTCGAAAGCCTTGAGCGAGGTGTCCTTGCCTTCGATGGTTTTAAGCGGGATGTCGTGGAGAGACTTCATGGATTGGGCAAGCACGGGAAGCGTTGCCATGACGGCAACCAGGAAAACCAAGCGTTTCATTCACCGCGAAACTAGGAGCAGAGGGTGGATTGTCAAACGAACCCAATCGCCAACAAACTGGCTCCAAGCGACCCGACTCTCGCTCCCCCAGGCTCAGTTTGGGGAGGCCCTGTCAACCATCCAGGCTGAGATCAATACCTTGTCACGCGACGGCAAGTTCCACAGCGATCATTCACCGGCAAGGTGCCAGTTCCACTTCACCGAATAGCTCGCCGCTTGCGCCAAGCATCGCCCGCGAGAACTCCAAAACCGCCGAGCACTAGGCTAAGAGTTCCCGGTTCAGGCACAGCCGTGACCGCCATGTAGGCGAAATCATACGAGCCCGAAGCGGACGTTGTGTCGTCGCCGACGAACAGGAAGTTCTGCTGGGTATATGGGAAGAACCCAATCGCCGAATAGTCCCGCACAGCTCCGGTCAGCACCGAGGAAGCCCCCTGCATCAGCGTGTAGGAGTTGCCGGAAATGGTCAGATCATAACGGAGGAGGGCCGACGTCGTATCGAACGTCGCTCCTTCAGCATGGGTGAAGATCGGCGAATCGGCCTGCGCCCAGACCTCGTTGGCCCAAAAGCCGAGCTCGATTCCCTTTTTGTCGCTGCCCAAGGCGATCACGCTCAGACCAGCACGGTTCGCATTCCCGTGCGATTCGGAGACCAGCCTAAGATCGAAGGTGACCGTGAATCCGATAGATCGATCCATGACCGGCACGACCGGATTGACGCCGAAGATACCGAAGTATCCGGCCATGTCCGAAGTCACAGCCGTCGTGTTGAGGCGAACGCCGTTCGCAAGCAGTGTCTGCGCTGCGGAGCCAGGAGAGGGATTCGCCTGGTAGGCCAAAAACTGGTCCGAAGGCAAATTACCAACACTTCCATCATACAGCGTCACAGCCGACGTCCGACGGGCAACCGCCAAGACTGACGCTCCGGCAATCCAACACATCGCAGATCGTTTCACGAGGAAGCATCGGATCATTGCTGTAGAACTCTGTCCAAGCTTCTCTCCAGACGTCAGGATTCCTAAGCTCCCGACGTGAACGAGCCCGAGAAAAAAAACCTCTGGATCACAGGAGCCGGCGGGCTGATCGGCAGCTACCTCGCCCGCCAAGCGGCGTGCCATTCGAGCAAGTGGACCACCCACGCCTGGACTCGCGCAAATATGGATCTGACCGATCACCACGAGATCCTGGCAGCCTTCAAACGGACCAAGCCATCGCTGATCATCCACTGCGCCGCGATATCGAAAAGCGCGTCATGCGAGGCCAATCCCTCCCTGGCCAAGCAGGTCAACGTCGAGTCCACCCGCATCCTGTGCGAAATCGCCGGTGAGACTCCGGTCTGGTTTCTTTCCACCGACTTGGTCTTCGACGGAAAGGCCGGGGGCTATGCCGAAACCGCCGAAGTGAATCCGCTGATATTCTACGGCCGCACCAAAGTGGACGCCGAGCGGCTCGTGCTCGCCCATCCGCACAACGCCGTCTTCCGCCTGTCGTTGAACGGCGGCCGTTCACCCACTGGCGATCGGGGATTCAACGAGGAGTTCCGTCGCTCGGTCGAAACCGGAATACCAATGAACCTGTTCGTCGACGAGTTCCGCTGCCCCGCCGCTGCAGCCATGACAGCCGATGTCTTTTGGAAGCTGGCTGATCTCGCTGAACTTCCTCGGGGGACCTTCCACCTGTGCGGCAGCGAACGGCTCTCACGTTTCCAAATCGGAAAGCTCCTGCTGCAACATTGGGCGAAAGATGAATCGATTCTCCAACCCGGCTCTCTGCGCGACTACCAAGGGCCCCCACGGTCACCGGATACTTCCATGACCTGTAGCCGGATAGAAGCGCTGCTGGGAAGACCTCTTCCGGGACTCCAAACTTGGCTGAAAAACAATCCAGACGCTCCCTTCTGACATGCCGCCACCGCCGAACAAGCTCTACGTTGGCCGCATAGCTCCATCACCAACCGGGTATCTCCACCTCGGCCACGCAGAAACATTCCGGATAGCCCACCAGCGCGCCCGCGCCGCCGGCGGCAAGCTCATCTTCCGCATGGAAGATCTGGACGGGCCGCGCTGCCGACCGGAATTCGCCACCGCCGCCATCGAGGATCTGAAATGGTTCGGACTCGATTGGGACGAAGGACCGGACATCGGAGGGCCCCATGCGCCCTACCTCCAAAGCGGCCGGATGAGATTCCATCGCGAGTTCCTCGATCAACTCATCCGTGCCGATCTGGTCTATCCCTGCAGCTGCTCGCGGAAGGAGATTCAGTCCTCAGTGTCCGCCCCGAACGAAGGGGACGAGGAGCCCATATACTCCGGCAATTGCCGTCGTCGCTCCGCAAAGGATGTTCCGCCGACAGGCCGCTTTAACTGGCGATTCCGCGTCCGAGACAGCGTGACCACAACCTTCGTGGACGGGCATTTCGGGCCACAGTCGTTCACCGCAGGCAAACACTTCGGCGACTTTGTCGTCTGGCGCTATGACGGAATCCCAAGCTACCAACTCGCGGTGGTGACGGACGACATCCTGATGGGCATCACCGAGGTCGTGCGCGGAGCCGACCTTCTTGTTTCAACCGCCAGACAGATCCTCCTCTACCAGGCGTTCGGATCGCCACCGCCCCTGTTCCACCACTGCGAGCTGGTTCGCGATTCCCAAGGACTCCGGCTCGCCAAACGCCATGAATCGCTCTCGCTGAGAATTCTGCGGAAACAAGGTGCGGACCCGAAGCGGCAACTGAACTTCACCGGCAGGCCACTTTCTAATTGATGTTCGGTGCCTCGCAACGGTATCCATCCGAGGTCGCAGTCGTCGTAAACCCCAAATGCATCTGCCTATGCGAAAAGGAACCATTCACTCGAACGTCCGGAGCCGTCGCTCAAGCCTTATCCGCGTCTCGACCTCCGTGCTTGCCACCGCGGTGGTATTTCCATCGTTCGCTGCCGATTTCACATGGGATGGGGCAGGCGGGACCGGCAGCCGAAATTGGAGCAACGCGCTGAACTGGGTTTCAGATACCGCCCTCAACAACGACGGGACGGACGACCTTTTCTTCGCCGGTTCAGTGAAGCTCAATCCGCGCGCCAACGGCGGATGGGACATCAACTCGATGAACTTTTCGGTCGGAGCCGGGGCCTTTGTCTTCAGCGGCCTCACCTCGGACGAGATCCTCCTCGAAGGCGGCGTAGGCCGCGGCGGGGTGGGAATCTTGAATTCCAGTGCGAATCTCCAGACGATCAACCAGCAGATCAGTCTCGGTGCCAGCCAGACATTTTCGGCTGTCGGAGCCGGCCTGCTCTTCGGCGGGAACGTCAATCTGGGATCCTTCCAACTCACTCTGCCTTCGTCCGGAGCCAACAACATCACCTTGGGGAACGCCGTTTCCGGGCCGGGGTCCTTGATTAAGACGGGCACCGGTAGCCTGACGCTATCGGGAGCCAACAGCTACAGCGCCGGCACCACTCTCAGTGCGGGCACCCTGACGCTCGCCGGTGACTCGGCCGCAGGCTCCGGATCGATCGCCCTTAACGGCGGAACCCTGCAATCATCGGGAACGCGAACGGTCGCGAACAACGTCGTCCTAGGTGGCGGCGCGATCGGTGGCACCGACAATCTTACATTGGCCGGTGTCGTTTCCGGTTCCTCCGCACTGACGAAGAATGGCTCCGGCACACTTCGGCTCGGGAGCGCCAATTCGGCATCGGGATCAGTTGCGATCAACGCCGGCACACTCGCCCTGGGAGCCAACGGAGCCTTGGGAAGCGTCTCTGGCGTGACGATCGCCTCCGGCGCGGCACTCACCCTCGATTCAGGCGGCGGAAACCTGGTCAACAATTCGGCTGGAATCACCTTTGCCGGAGGAACCCTAAACGCCAATGACCGCAGCGAGACATTCGGCACACTGAATCTAACGGGCTCAAGCGTCCTGAACCTGCTCAATGACGCCACAGATGCCGACCTGACATTCGCCAGTTTCGGATCCCTCAACGGTGGCAGCATCCTCACCATTAACGGGTGGAACGGCGGGAGTTTTTTCAGCCCAAGCCCAGGAGGCACAGGTGACAGGCTGTTCATAGGAGGCCTGCTATCGCAGCAGCAGCTAGATGCCATACTCTTTGCTGGTGGCCCGACCGTCTCGGGCAAGGCCTATCAGCTACCTTCCGGCGAAATCATCCCCGTCCCCGAGCCGTCGACATGGGCTCTTCTCGGAGTCTCGCTCGCAGCGATTCCATTCATGCGCCGCAAGCGCGCTTAAGACCGAGCGTTTCAAATCTTCGACTACGAAAGGCGGCCCGCTCGGGTCGCCTTTCCTTTTGGTAACAGCGGCAGCCAACTGATCATCTCCAAACCCTGTCCGCCGGCTTTTGGATTCGATACCGCGCCGCCTCGAAGAGCCCCGGGGCGGGTTTCGCACGCTTCAGACACGATCCCCGTCACCATAAAGTTCCCTTTGCCTAAGACCGCCGTTCACGCATATTCCGCGCTTTCCAAAAATGAACCCGCCGGTGCGATGAAACATCTATTGAGCCTGGAGAGTATGTCCGCGATGGACATGGATCACGTGTTGAACACCGCTGCCGCGTTCAAATCGAATCGTGGCCACGATGCCAAACCGCTCGCCGGCCAGACTTGGGCTTTGATCTTCTCCAAGTCTTCCACCCGCACCCGCGTCAGCTTCGAAGTCGGCATCCATGAACTCGGTGGTCGGCCGCTTTTCCTAAACGCGGGAGACATCCAGCTCGGCCGTGGCGAGCCGATCAAGGACACTGCGCGTGTCCTCGGCCGGATGGTCCACGGCGCTGTTATCCGGACTTTCGCGCAGCAGGATGTGGACGACTTCGCCCGCTACTCCGGCATTCCAACGATCAACGCACTGACCGATGACGAACATCCCTGCCAGATACTCACGGACATCTTCACCTTCCAGGAGAAGCGCGGTTCCATCCGCGGAAAAGTAGTAACGTTTGTCGGCGATGGAGCATGCAACGTCCCGGTCTCCTGGGTTTGGGCCGCGGCAAAACTCGGCTTTGAGCTGCGCATTGCGGCTCCCAAGGCCTATCAGCCTTCGAGTGATCTATTGGCCCGCGCCGGCGGAAACATCGTCGGCACGGAGGATGTGAACGCGGCGGCCAGCGGCGCAGATCTTCTCTACACCGACGTCTTCGTTTCGATGGGCAAGGAAGCCGAATCCGCAGACCGTCTCAAAGATCTCGCCCCCTACCAGGTCAACGCCGACCTCGTGAAGCGGGCGAAACCGGACGCCTTGGTCATGCACTGCCTGCCGGCTTATCGCGGAAAGGAAATCAGCGAGGAGACGCTGGAAGCCCACGCGGACACGATCTTCACGGAGGCCGAGAATCGTCTCCATACGCAGAAGGCGATCCTCGCCTGGCTGGTTGGATGATGACCGACTCACCCTGCGGCGCGCCGTCGATATCCTAGAAATCAGCGGATCGGCCCCACCGAATCCCGTCCGACTCCGAGCCGCGCGAGCTCTGTTTGCAACCGGTCCAATCGCCAGAGTTCGACGCCATTGACCGCGGTCAACACGAACAATGTCCGGCCACCGTCGGCGAACCGGTAGTCCACCACCGCGGTCCCCTTGGGTGACACCAGCGTCTGCTGTTCATCGAAAGTCCGACCATCAAGGACTTGGACTCTGTCCGCGCCTTGGGCGACGGCAAGACGTTGTCCGTCGGCGCTGAACACCGGCTTGGCGAGGCCGTGGATGCCCTGCACCGCGGGCCATTCGTTCAGGACTTTCCCGCTGGCTACGTCGTGGACCGAATACTGGAGGGATTCCCGGATCACGATGGAGTTTCCGTCCCGGGAGAATTCCTTGGCCAACACCTCGCGCGGTCCAAACACCGTGGACGAATTGGAAGGCCCGACGGACCACAGTCGCAACTCCGCCGCCGGGATGAGCGCGCTGGCGCCGGTCTTTCCGTCCGGGCTCAGCGAAAAAGTCGTCAGCGTTTCGCCGCTTGCCAGAACCCCGGCTTGGGCAGGATCGCCGGCCGGCCACAGCTCGACGCGGTTGATGTAGAGACCGGCCCGCGACGCGGCCACGATCCAGTCCCGGCCGTTGGCCGCGAAGCCCATGATGGTCACGTCGGTCCCTGGACCGACGGACTTGGGTGGTCCGACCTTGACCGATCCGTCCGCGTTTGATGTGAACTCGCGGCGTTTGATTCCGAAGGTCCGCGCGCTGTAGAGAAACGATTTACCGTCCGGATGAAACGCCACGTAGTTCCACGGGAAGGCAATCGCGGTCGCCGACCAGACACGTTTGCCGGCGGCGACACTCCAGAGGTGCACCGCATCCATTGAGCCGGACACCACCCACTGCCCGTCCGGACTGACATCGAAGCTGCATCCGCCCGCCCCGTTCGCCCCGGTCAGTTCAATGAAGACCCGTCGATCTTTCGGAACCGATTCATCCGGCCATGCGAGGACGGCGGCCGCATCACGGCGGAGCTGTGCCGTCGATTGGACGGCGGCGGATTCCGCCACAGCCGCAAGGATGTTGCTGCGCTCGGAAAAGTCTTTGGCACGGCGAAGCGTCTGGACCTTGTCCCGGAGCACGACGCCCAGGTTCTCGCGGGCCGTTCGTTCGGCGGCCCTGGTCCGTTCCAGTGCCCGGGCCAAATGGAGGTTCGCGCGGATCAGGAACGTCGTTCCCACGACGACAGTCAGCAGCAGCGCCGCCGACAGCCCGGCCATCGCCGGATTGCGCCGGGCCCACGCCGCCAGCTTTTCGAAGCCACCCACGGGTCGTGCCAGGATCGGTCGGCCTTCCAGCCATCGTCGGAGGTCTTCGCCCAGCTCGTGGGCCGTCGCGTAGCGTTTGTGCGGTTCCTTTTCGAGGCAGCGCAGACAGATAATTTCGAGGTCGCGGGGAAGTCCTGCGGCGAGCTTGGCCGGTGAGGGTGCCGGAGTGTCGGTGATCTGCCGCATCAGCCCCGGCAGGCTTTCCGCGATGAACGGTGGACGCCCGGCGATCAACTGGAAGAGAAGTGCGCCCAACGCGTAGATGTCGCTCGCCGTCGTCGCCCGACGCACTCCGCCTTCCGCGACTTCCGGCGAGACGAAATTCGGCGTGCCGAAGATCGAGACCGAACGGGTCAGCTGCTGCTCCTCGCCCGCGATCTTGGCCAATCCGAAGTCGCTGATGTAGGCGCGGCCCTCCTCGTCGAAGAGGATGTTCTCCGGCTTGAGATCGCGGTGCAGCACTCCGCGTTCGTGGGCGAACTGGACCGCGTCGGCCAACGTGGCGAGCAACGCGGCGATATCGCGCCACTTGCCTTTAAGCTCCGGCTGCTTCCGCGCGAGCGTTCCGCCTGCCGCGAGCTTCATGCTGAACCACGGCAGGCCGTCGTGTTCACCGACCTGGTAGATCGGAAGAATGTTCGGGTGCTCGAGGGCCGCGACCGCCTTCGCTTCGATGCGGAACCGGTCGGCCAGCTCGGGCGACGAGGCGATGTGGGTGAGCACCATCTTCAACGCGACCTCGCGGTCCGGCGCCTTCTGGCGGGCCCGATACACGATGCCCATGCCTCCGCGCCCGAGCTCCTCGATCATCGTGAACCCGGGAACCCGGAAACCACCCAGGGGCGACGAGGTCGGCGCCGACATGCCGATTTTGGCACCATCCGGTGAGGCGCCACCCTCTCCCACCATTTCCGCGTCGGTGTCTGAGAACGCCTTCCACAGACAACGCGGACACAGCCCCCGGATCAGGACGCTCTCGCGCGCCGTGCCGCAGCTGGGACAACGATTGGCGTTCTCGGTCATCGAAGGAACACGATCATCGGGGTCACCCGGCAGGCCGCTTCCGGAGTTGTTCTTCGGGAATCGTCATGCCGGGTTGCTGTTTCTGGCGAAGTCATGCCCGGGATCGAGGAGGACTTCCTGCAGGTAGGCCAACTCGGCGTCGATCTCGTGGGGCGCGTCCACCGTGCGAGCGACTTCGGCACGCAGGCAAAGGCGGAACCTTCGGCGCAGCCGCAGCACCTCGGTCTTGAGCGCGGACAGGGTCAGTCCGGCCGATGCCGCCGCCGTCTCATAGGCGGGTTGCTCAAGGCCGACCGGAAGAAATGGAAGCAAGGCGGTGAACCGCGCTTCGGCTCCAGCCTCCCTGAACTCGGCTTCGAGGTTCCGCATGGCTCCATCCATCAGGGCCACGGCCCATGCCCGGTCGAACTCCCGCACGCGGGCCGGATCGGTCTCCGGGCTGGACGGAACGAGGTTGGTCGGGAGTTCATCCAGGCTCAGGGGCTGTTCGCCGCCGCCACGTTTGGCCGCGTTGCGGCGCTCCTTTTCATCCATCAGGAAGTGGACGACGGCCCCGAGCAGAAACGTCCGGAATCGCCCTCTCGTCGGACACGCCCGTTTCCAACTCGCGCTTTCGAGGATGCGGACGAAGAAGCCCTGCGTGAGATCCTCCGCTTCTGCTTCGCTGTAGCGGCGCGCTCGGACGAAGCCGTAGACCGGCGTCCAGTAGCGCTGGCACAGGCCTTCCAACGCGGACCGCGCAACGGTGTCTCCGTTGAGCGACGCGTGCGCGAGGTCTGTCCAGCATGTGGTCGGGAACAACATTGACCGGGCGGACTCTAGTGAGTCGACCGCGACTGCGACAGGCCGGAGTTCCGCCACGCGGTTGCCGACGATCTGGAAAAACGAGTCGAATGAGGACCTGGACAATGCCGTTGCCTTCATGTTTTGGATTCACCGCTTGCTTCCTCCGGTGACGTGCGGCCAATTGCAGGCATTACATGAAAGTCACCCTCCTCGGCGCCGCCGGAGACGTCACCGGCTCGGCCTACTACATCGAAAACGGGTCGTCGCGCGTGCTGCTGGACTTCGGGATGTTCCAGGGGATGAAACGGGCGGATGAACTCAACATCCTGCCCAAGCAGATCGACATCGCCCGGCTCGATGCGGTCGTCCTGACCCACGCGCATCTGGACCACACAGGCCGTCTGCCACTGCTGACGAAGGCCGGCTACAAGGGACCGATCTACGCCACGCCGGCCAGCATCGATCTCACCGGGCTGATCCTGAAGGACTCCGCCAAGATCCAGACCAACGACATCGAACGCACCAACCGCAAACGCGCCCTGCATGGTGAACCGCCTCTCGCTCCGATCTACGGCGCGGCCGATGTCGATGCGGTCCTGAAACTCCTCCGGCCTTTGCCGTATGACGGCGAATTCAACGTCGCTCCGAACATCTCGGTGCAGATGGTCGAAGCAGGCCACATCCTCGGCTCCGCCAGCATCGGCGTGATGCTCGACCATCCGACCGGCCGACGGACCGTCGTCTTCTCCGGTGACATCGGTCCGAAGGGCGCGCCCGTCCTCCGCGACGCGCAGTGTTTCGTGAATGCCGACGTCGTCTTCCTCGAATCCACCTACGGCGACCGCGACCACCGGCCGTTGAATGAAACGGTCGAAGAATTCCGCACTATCGTGAAGACCGCCGTGGAGCGCCGCGGAAAGATACTCATCCCGGCCTTCGCCGTCGGTCGGACGCAGCAGTTGGTCTATTTCCTCTCGGAGTTTTTCCGCAGCGGCGCGGTGCCGCCGTTTCCGATCTACATCGACAGCCCGATGGCGGTCGAAGCCTCCAAGATCTACAACGCCCATCCCGAGCTCTACGATGTCGAGGCCGACGCTCTTCGACGCTCCGGCGAAATGCTGGCCGGGCTCAAGATGGTCAACTACTCGGTGTCGGCCCAGGAATCGATGGCGCTGAACGACCTTCCCGGGCCGTGCATGATCATCGCCGGTTCCGGCATGTGCAACGCGGGGCGCATCCTTCATCACCTCCGCCACAATCTCGGCAACCCGGAGACCTCGATCATCATGGTCGGCTTCCAGTCCGAGGGCACGATCGGCCGCCAGATCGTCGATCGGCGGCCCGAGGTTTCGATCTTCGGCGAGAAACATACCGTTCGTGCGGCGGTCCACACCCTCGGCGGTTTCAGCGCGCACGCGGGCCAGACGGAACTCCTCGACTGGCTCGGTTGCGCCGCCCACGCGAAGCCGCGCGTCTACCTGACACACGGCGAGGCCAAGGGCCGTGTTCCATTGGCGGCCAAGATCCTGGAACGGTTCGGCCTCACCGCCCAACTGCCCCTGCTCAACGACGTCGTCACGATCGTCTGATGGATCATCCGCGAAGGGCGCGAAGGAACGCGAAGAAGCGGAGCCGCAGAATACACAGACAGGGCAGAATGGATGCAAATCTCGGCGCTCCGGCCAACACGCCGGGCCGGAGGCAGTCCGTCCGCTGGATGTTCGATGTTGGGCGTTCCCCCTCTTCAACCTTTCTTCACGTTCCTTCGCGCTCTTCGCGGATCTACACCGCCAACCTGCGTTGTGTTCCCGCCAGATTCCGCACCGAGTTTCCCATTGCACGCCGCCGGAGGCACGACTCCACTGATTCCAGCTTATGCAGACATTCGACCTCACCTCGCAGGGCATCACGGTCAAAAACGTCTACCGCAATCTCCACCCCGCCCTGCTCTACGAGGAAGCCATCCGCTACGAAGCCGGCGCGTCCATCGCCTCCACCGGCGCTCTTGTCGCCTATTCCGGCAAGAAGACCGGCCGTTCGCCCAAGGACAAACGCATCGTTCGCCACGCCGACTCCGAGAAGGACATCTGGTGGGGCACCGTCAACGTCCCGCTCGAACCCCACTCCTTCCACATCAACCACGAGCGCGCCAAGGACTACCTCAACACCCAGCCGCGCCTCTACGTCGTCGACGGCTTCGCCGGATGGGACCCGCGCCATCGCTTGAAGATCCGCGTCGTCTGCTCCCGCCCGTATCACGCCCTCTTCATGCGCGTCATGCTCATCAGGCCCACCGCCGAGGAGCTCGCCGCCTTTGGTGAACCCGACTACACCATCTACAACGCCGGCCAGTTCCCAGCCAATCGCCTCACCGCCGGGATGACCTCGCCCACCTCCATCGACCTGTCCTTTGAGGAACGCGAGATGGTCATCCTCGGCACGGAATACGCCGGCGAAATGAAGAAAGGGGTGTTCACCATCATGAACTACCTCATGCCCAAACGCGGCCTGCTCTCCATGCACTGCTCCGTCACGGCCGATCCCACGACGGATCGTTCCTCCATCCTCTTCGGCCTTTCCGGCACCGGCAAAACCACCCTCTCCGCCGATCCCAAACGACGCCTCATCGGCGACGACGAACACGTCTGGAGCGACACCGGCGTCTTCAACATCGAGGGCGGCTGCTATGCGAAGGCCGTCAATCTTACCGAAGACAACGAGCCCGACATCTTCCGCGCGCTCCGTTTCGGCTCCGTGCTGGAAAACGTCGTCCTCGATCCCCAGCGCCACGAAGTCGACTTCAAGGACATCTCCCTCACCGAGAACACCCGCGGCGCCTACCCCATCGAATACATCGCCAACGCCAAGCTCCCCTGCATCGCCGGGCACCCCACCGACATCATCTTCCTCACCTGCGACGCCTTCGGGGTTCTCCCGCCCGTCTCCAAGCTCACGCCCGAACAGGCCATGTATCACTTCATCTCCGGCTACACCGCCAAAGTCGCCGGCACCGAGGAAGGCATCACGGAACCCCAGACCACCTTCTCCGCTTGCTTTGGCGCGCCCTTCATGGTCTGGCATCCGGCCAAGTATGCCGAACTCCTCGCCGCCAAGCTCAAGCAGCACAACGCCAACGTCTGGCTGGTGAACACCGGCTGGACCGGCGGCGGCGTGGGCGTCGGTTCCCGCATGAAGCTCAAGTTCACCCGCGCCATGCTCGACGCCATCCACTCCGGCGACCTCGCCAAAGCCCCCACTCAGGCCGACCCCATCTTCGGCGTTCACACCGTCACCCGCTGCCCCAACGTGCCCGACGAGGTGCTCGTCCCCGAGAACGCCTGGAAAGACAAGGCCGCCTACAAGGCCACCGCGCTGAAACTGGCAGGCCTTTTCGTGAAGAACTTCGAGAAATTCGCCGACGGCGCAGACCCCGCCGTCAAAGCCGCCGGCCCGAAGGTGTAGGCCGGGCAACCCCGCCCGGCGACGAACTGCCCACTGAGCCGGCCCCATGCAAGCGAGAGTAGGGCGGGCTTGCAGCCTGCCCCGTGCTGACAAGGATTCCCGGGTTGCCCGGCATCCTGATCTGCGCACGGAGTGACGCGCCCTACCGGGTGTGCCGACCAGCATTGGTAGGGCGGGCTTTGACGGGCGGCTAGCCATCAGCCTGCGGCAACATTCCACGACGCGACGATTAGCCATAGGACACATTTCCATCAAAGATTATTTACATTTCCAAAAGATGGGCAGACAGAAAAGAGGACGGACGAACCACCCCCACAAACATGAAACCACATTCTGCAACCAAGCAGGTGTTGTTCGGGGTGCTCGGCTTGGGTTGTTTAACGAGCTCGGCATTCGCGGACCCCACCACCGGAACGGTCTACTACACCCGCTACCAAAGTTTCCAGCGGGTCAACAAGGTCGACTACAACTACGATGGAACAACCTTCTCCATCGCCAACAACACGTTCCTGAGCACGTTGCCGGGAGCGGACGGGATCATCTTCGCGCCGGACGGCGACCTGCTCGTCGGCGGTCAGGGCAACGCGGTGCACAAGGTCGAGGTCGACGGATCGTCGTTCGAAAGCCGGACCGCGGGCGGCACTTCATCGTTCCATCTTTCACCTGATCCGAGCGGAAAGAACATCTGGAGCGGCGGAATCCCCGGCCAGCTGGCCGAGATTCCCCTGACGCCGTTTTCAAACGGCATCGCCTACACCATGCGGGGTGACGACACCGCCGTCGACAGCATCATCTTCCGCGGCAACGACGCTTTTTACACCAGCAACCTCGGAGGTGGCAGCTTTGGATCGATCACCTTGGACCGTGTCAACCATATCGCCACAACCACGCGACTTCTCCTCAACGTCGCGGCTCACGGGGGCGCCTACGACGTATTCACGGACTCGATCATGCTGTTCGGCGGAGGCCATATCACCCAGCTGAAAGGCTCCGCCCCATCCACCATCCTCTCGGACTTCTTCCTCAGCGGAGCCAGTTTTGACCAGGGCGCCGTGGATGGCAAAGGCCATGCCCTTGTCGCCAACCCCGGGCAAGGATCGCTGTTCTTCCTCGATTACGGCACCTCCGGTCTGGTGGGTGCGGCAGGCAATTTCCGCGACCAGAAGTTCATCGCGAACGACATCGACGACGTTGCGCCGCTCTCCGGTATCGGGTCTATCGATCCCAATCCCCCTCCGGGTCCGGCTCCCGTTCCTGAAGTAACCACACTCTTCAGTGGAGCGGGTTTCGCGGCGCTGACCCTCGCCGCCCTGTTCCGCCGCTCCCGTCAGAAGTCCTGACCGCGGCCTTTTATCGATTCCTTCGAGCCCGTTGGAACCTCGTTCCAACGGGCTTTTCGTTTTGCGGTGAAACGACCGATGTTCGCCTCCGACAAGTCCGGCGGTCCGCCGTCAACCGAGGAACTTGCCGGGGTTCAACAAGCGCAATGGATCGACCGCGTTCTTGACCGTCTGGTGCAGGGCGCGGACGGATTCGTCGGCGGCGAGCGGCCACCAGGGTTTCTTGGCGAGGCCTATGCCGTGTTCTCCGGTGACCGCGCCGCCCCAGGCGACGATCTGCCGGAAGAGTTCATCGACGGCGGCCTCGCTGCGTTCCTTCGCGCCGGGCTGGGTGAAGTCCACCATGACGTTGACGTGGATGTTGCCGTCGCCGGCGTGGCCGAAGCACGCGACGGGCAGGCCGTGTTTCTTCTGAAGGCCTTCGGCGAAGGCGACGAGATCCTCCAATTTGCCGCGCGGCACGACGATGTCCTCGTTCAGCTTGGTCAGGCCGGTGTCGCGCAGGGAATAGGAGAACTCGCGGCGCAGGCCCCAGAGCTTCTCCACTTCCACCGGACCGAAGGCGCGGTCGACGAAGACGGGCTTCAGCGGCTTCACCAGTTTCTCCAGGTCTTTCAACTCGCCGCGCACGGAACGCTCCTGGCCGTCGAGCTCGATGAAGAGCATGGCGTTGGCGCCGTCGAGCCGTTTGCTGCCGGTGCGTTTGCGGGCGGCGGCGAGCGTGAACTGGTCGGCCATCTCCAACGCACAGGGAAGGAAGCCGGCCTTGAAAATCTCGCGGATGGCGCGGGTGCAGCCGCGCATGGTGTCGAAGCCGACGCCGAGCAACGCACGATACGGCGGCAAGGGCAGAAGCTTCAACGTGGCTTCGGTGACGATGCCCAGCATGCCTTCGCTACCGACAAAGAGGCGGTGGAGATCGAAGCCGGTCTTGTTCTTGTGCGCGCGGCCGCCGAGACGGGTGATAGTGCCGTCGGCGAGGACGACTTCGAGGCCGAGGACGTAATCGCGGGTGACGCCGTATTTCAGGCAGCGTGGTCCGCCGGCGTTGGTGGCGATGTTGCCGCCGAGCGAACAGTCGGCACGGCTCGCGGGATCCGGCGGATAGAACAGGCGTTTTTTCTCAACCGCTTTCTGGAGCGTGGCGGTGATGACGCCGGGCTGGACGACGGCCACAAAGTCGCGGTCGTTGATCTCCAGGATGCGGTCCATCTTCTCGACCGAAAGCACGATGCCACCCTGAACCGGCACGCAGCCACCCACGTAGCCGTAACCGGCTCCGCGCGGCGTCACCGGGATGCGGTGCGCGTGGGCGAAGGCGAGGATCTTGGAGACAGACTCGGTCGAAGTCGCGAGAGCCGCCGCATCGGGCCGGGCGGTGGCGAACCATTTGTCGCCGGAGAATCTCTTCAGGGTGGATTCGTCCGTCACCAGTTCGCCGGGGGCGAGTTTGCGGGACAGACGGTCAAGGGCGCGGCGCAACGTGGCACTCATCATCGGGAACAGTCAGGCATGAAAGGAGTGGATTGAGAAGAGGCAGCCCTTGTTTCCTGCCCATCGACGATTCTCGCTCTCGTTCTCGATCGCCTCGGGTGCAAGACGCGAGAACGAGAGGGAGGTCGAGTATGAAGGCTGAATCAACCTTCAGGCTTCGTTTTCAGATCCATTTTCCCGCGCTTTGAGCTCGGCCTCGATCAACGCACGCGCTTCCTCGGCCTGGTCCTCCGGCACCTGGAGGCGGATGCCTCCGGCGGCAGAGGTGTATCCCTCGAGGTTCATGCCGGCGAATTCCCCATGGATGAAGGCGTCGAATCCGCCGACCTCAAGGCGCCCACGCAGGAGATTAGCGTCCGCCGAACTGAAGGTGGTGTAGATGGTGCGGAGTTCCATGGCGGCAATGTGCCCGCCAACCGGATTCACGCAACCTTCTCGGCGAAGATCATCATGCCCGCCCCGGTCTGGGTGAGGTTCCCGACCCGCACCGGCAACGTCTCGCCCACAGATCCGCCGCCGCCGTTGACCACGACCATGGTTCCGTCCGGCAGATAGCCGACGCCCTGTCCGCGTTCGCGGCCTTCGCGGGCGATGCGAAGGTTCACCGTGTCGCCGGGCAGGACCTGGGCTTTCAGCAGGGCGCCCATCTCGGCGACGTTGATCACCTTGATCGACTGGAGCGCAGCGACGCGCGCGAGACTGGAATCGTTGGTGACCAGCCGCGCCGACAGGGCGGTCGCGAGGAGGACCAGCTTGGCATCAACCTCGGTCTCACCCGGGAAGTCCGCCTCGTGGATCTTCACCTCGGTCTTGGGATAGGCCTGAAGTTTCTGGAGGAGTTCCAGTCCACGGCGGCCGCGCGCGCGCTTCGCGTCATCCGCCGAGTCGGCCAGTTGATGGAGCTCGTGCAGCACGAAACGCGGAATGATCAGCTTCCCTTCGACGAGATTCAGCTCAACGAGCCCCGCGATCCGTCCATCGATGACGGCGCTGGTATCGATCACGAACAGGTTGTCGGGTTTGGTCTGGGACGCCAGCCGGACATAGGGGACGATCAGAGTGAAGTCTTCCTTGTTGCTGCGCATGGCAATCACCATGCCGAGATAGGAGAACGCCAGGAACAGCCCGAGGCGGATGAGCCAGCGGACTTCTTCGGCGGCGAAATCAAACAACCCGGACCGGTCCACGATCCAAGCCATGACCGTCCCGATGGCGAGCCCCGCGGTGGCGGCCGAGAAGGCGCGGATCGAAAACCCCCTCAGCATCTCGTCGATCGCCACCAGAACACCCGCAAACCCAAAACCGATGAGGCAGGCCCGACCGGGATGGTCCAATAGATCAGGACGCACCTGACTGATGCTGAAACCAGCGCCAGTGCAAAGGAGCATGAAGAATCCGCGGACGACTCTGGTGTTCACCCTCGCGTTCATTGTCCAATCTGTAATCGGACAATGCGCTACTCGGCTGAAGGCCGGAGCCCTTCAGCGGATCGATTTGATCGGATAGTTGAAGCTGCCGGTCGTCTGGCGGGCGCGGGCCTCGGGCGGCTTGTAGAGGATGCCGTAGCGGCTGAGGTTTCCGGAAAGGATCACCAGGTTGCTGGCCACCAGGCTCAACTGGTCTTTCAAAGCGGGATCCTTGAGCAGGCCTCCGACCGTCCCCTGCCCTTGCTGGATGCCCGCGACGATCTCGCGCAGCGTCTCGCTGGTAGTCTGGAAGTTGGTCATCGTCGCGTTGACCGCCATGGCATTGGTCGCGACCACCGAATCCAGCCGGCCGATCACCTTGTTCAGCTCCGTGCTGAACGTCAGCAGGTTCGTGATGGCGAGGGCGATGGACTCGCGGTTGGTTTGGATGATGGAGTCGACCCCGTCCATCGCCAAAACTGCCCGGTCGGAGACGGTCCGGAGATTGTTGAGCGTGACGGCGATGTTGGTCAGGGTTTCACGGTTGAGGACCATCTCGTCGACCCGGGTGATCGCGTCGTTGAGCCGGGTCGCCGTGGCGTCGAGGCGCTTGATGAAGCCGGCGGCCGCCTTGGCCGTGTCCTGGAGATTGAACGGCTCTTCGCAGGTCACGGTGTCGCCGTCTTTGAGGAGAGGCTTGAGATTGGCCGTCGGCTTGATGGAAACGAACTGGTCGCCGAGGAACCCCGATGCGTCGATCCCGAAGACGGCATCGCCGTAGACCAGGAACTTCTTCTCGATGCCGATTCCGATCGAGACCGTCTTCCCGTCACCGGCGAGTTCGATGGAATCGACATGCCCGACCACGACACCGGCCATCTGGACCTGCGCCTTCATCTTGATGCCGCCCACGTTTTTTGCCGTGAGGCTCAGGTTGTAGGTGCCGGCGGAGAAGATCTTCCCCCGGCTGAAGGCGATCATCAGCGTAGCGGTCAACACGATGCCGACGATGACAAAGATGCCGACGGACAGGTTCTTGCGGGAGTCGTTCATGTGGTGAAATCGATCTGCTTCTCGTCGGAGATTCCGTTGACGAAGCGGTGGACAATCGGGTCGGTCGACGCGAACAGGTCTTCCGGACTGGCGGTGGTGTGGATACGGCCTTGATGGAGGAGGAAGATGGTCTTGCCCACGCGACGGGTGCTGCGCATGTCGTGGGTGACGACGACCGAGGTGATCTTCAACTCCTGCTGCACGCGGATGATGAGCTTGTCGATGCTGTCCGAGACGATTGGATCCAGGCCGGTCGTCGGCTCGTCGTAGAGCACGACCTCCGGTTCGTAGATGATGGCTCGCGCCAGTCCGACACGTTTGCGCATGCCGCCGGAAAGCTCCGCGGGCTTCTTCTTCTGGGTCCCGCCGAGATCCACCAGATCCAGCACGCGCGCGATGCGGCGGTCGATCTCGCCCCGCGTCAGCTTCCGTTCGCGATCGAGGACGAAGCCGACGTTCTCCTCGACGGTCATGGAGTCGAAGAGCGCCGCCATCTGGAACACGAGGCCGAACTTGTGCCGGACCTGGAGAAGCTGGCGTTCGTTCAACCCAACCAGGTTTTGCCCGTCAATCAGGACCTCCCCGCTGTCGGGCATCATCAGACCGATGAGATGCTTGATGAGGACGCTTTTGCCACCGCCGCTGGCGCCGATGATGACAACCGCCGTGCCGGACTCGATGACGAGGTTCACGTCGTCGAGCACCTTCTGTGAGCCGAACGATTTCCTGAGATGTCGCACCTCGATCATGGCGTCAGTCGAGCAGGCGGTTGAGGACCATGGTGAGGAAGAAGTTCGTCACCAGGATGGCGATGGACGAAAAGACCACGGCTTCCGTCGTGGCTTTGCCCACACCCTCGGCGCCCTGGGGACAGCTCAATCCCTTCTGGCAGCCGATGATCCCGATCAACCCGCCGAAGACGAAGGTCTTGATGAAGCCGGCCCCGATGTCCTCGATGCCGGTGTAGCGGACGGCGTTGTGCCACAGGTAAGCGGGATCGATCCCGAGAAGCTGGGATCCGACGAGATACCCCGCGAGGATGCCGACGAAGATCGATTCGGCAGTGAGCAGCGGCATCGCAATGAGGATCGCTAGGATGCGGGGCACGACGAGGTAGTCGACCGGATGCGCGGCGAGAGTTCGCAGCGCATCGATCTGCTCGGTGACCTTCATTGTCCCGAGTTCCGCCGCGATGGCGGCACCGATCCGGCCGGCCACCATCAGCGCGGTCAGCACCGGCCCCAGTTCGCTGCCCATCGACACGGCCACCACCGCCAGCGTCGCGGTATCCATGAGGACCTTGTGGAACTGGAAGTAGGTCTGCGCCGCCATCACCATCCCGGTAAATGCGCCCGTGATCAGGACGACGGACTGGCTCTTCACCCCGATGAAGTGCATCTGCCGGATGACGTCCTTCCAGTTGGTGCGTGAAACGAAGAGGGCACGGACGATCTCGGACGCCAGCCGCCCAACGGCCCCGGCGAAATCCACCACCTCAACCACAAAGCTCTTGGCCATCCCGATCATCGTGCGCGGAGAGCGTAAGCAGGGAATCCATGGAGTGCCAACAGACACCTGCAACAATCCCGCGCGGCCACCCGCGGCAGGTTTCAGGGCGCCGGACGGGTTCCTATCGCGATCAACCGGCTTCGCGTGCGGAAGAAGAGCACGCCGTCGCTGATTGCCGGCGTGGCCATGCAGGTTTCACCGAGATCATTAGTCGCCTCGACCTTGAAGGAGTTTACCGCTTGGAGCACGCGAACTTTCCCTTGCTCGCTCGTGAAGTAGATCCGGCCATGGCTGGCGACGGGCGAGGCCGAGTAACCGTCGGCCGTGGGCGAGATGCGTTCCTGGAAATGGAGTTTGCCGGAGCGTGCGTCGTAACAACTGAGGGTTCCCGCGTCGTTGCAGCAGAAGAGCAGCTCTCCGACGACGATCGGCGTCTGCATGTAGTTACCCTTCCGGGGAACGCTCCAGACAATGCCGGCATTCGTGGTGACTCCGGAGGGAAGCGTCAGGTCGCCTCTGGTGTCCGGGCGAACGGCGTAGATGGGAGAGGACGGCCCATGGGCGCTGGTGAAGAAGGCAAGTCCGTGGGCCACGATCGGAGTCGGCACGGGGATGTCGCCGCCACCGCTGAGCTTCCACAGTTCTTTCCCGGTGCCGAAATCATAGGCGCCCGTGTGCCTGTAGCCATTGATCAGGATGATCTTTTTTCCCGACGCCTCGACCACCGTCGGGGTGCACCATGTCGGGACCTCCTGGCGCGGCGTGCGCCACAGCTCGTTTCCGTCCGCGAGACTGAAGGCGGCGATGAACGAATTGGTCTGCACGTCGCATTGCACGAGGACCTTTCCGTCCTCGATCACGGGCGAACTGGCGAAGCCCCATTGGGCGGTGGGCGACTTGAAATACCCGGAGTCCAACTTCCCGAGGCTCGTCTTCCAGACCGGCTTTCCGTCGACGGTATAGCAATGGAGCCCCTCGCTGCCGAAGAACGCCACGACGCGTTGACCGTCGCTGGCGGGCGTCGAGTTCGCATGGGTCGCCTTGGTGTGGCGTTTGATCGCGGGCAGTCCTTCATGGGCCACCTGCTCCCAGAGGCGTGCGCCAGTGTTGCGGTCGAAACAGAAGAGGACCCACTTCTGTTTCCCGTTGTCCTGCGCCGCGCCGATGTCCCCGTAGAGACCGACCTTGAGGTCGGCTTTCCCGGATTCGTTGATCGCGGTGGTCACGAACACCCGGTCACCGACGACGATCGGAGCCGAATGTCCCAAGCCGGGGACCGCGGCCTTCCAGCGGATGTTGGCGCCGGTTTCGACGTTCCACTCGGCGGGAGTCCGGGCACCCGTGGTCTGACCGCTGGCCTGCGGCCCACGGAACTGGAGCCAGTCCGCCATCGAACTGAACGGGACAACGCACAGGCACAGGAAGGCGCCGAAGGTCCGGACGGGGTTCATGAGAAATTGTTCGTGCGCCCGAACCCGGAACGCAACGCCCAAGTCGACGCCAGGTCAGCGCGCCAACTCCCACCGCTCGTCGAAGAAACCCGCCGCAGTGACACCGCCGGGAGCCTTGTCGGTGATGGGCTGGGTCACGTCGATCACGGCCCAGTCGGGAAGTTTGGGTGTCTGGTCGGCATTGCTTCCGAGTCCGCGAAAGGTCACACCGCTGTTCAGCACGACATAGCGATCCGGGTTCAACGGATTGGGATGAACCATGACCAATGCATGGTTCTCCGACGAAGCTTTGGTCTTGCCCGCCACGATCTGTTTCGTGTCCCAGCGGATGGGAAGTTTGCCGGCGACTCTGCCGATGAGTTTGTTGCTCTCGGGATCGCCCCAAAGGACCAGGTTGTTCCCTGCAAGGTCGGCTTCGGTCACGTCGACATCGCGCTTCACGCGGACTTCTCCGCGGAACTGTCCGCGCCATTGGTCGGACGTGCGCTTGATCTCGCGATCGACCCACACTTGGACCTGTGGGCTGCGGGACTTGCCGGAAGGAGTGACGAAAAGGAACGAGTCCATGAACGCATCATCGATCGGACCCTGAAGACCGGGCCGCTTGGCGAGCTTCTTTGGATCCGCTGCGCCCTTCTTCCACCGGCTGCCATCCCGCACGAACGACGCGGTCCAAGGATGATCCCGCAGTGCTCCGGCCACCTCGAAGCTCTGGCCGTCGATGGACACCGAAACGGTTCCCGAGAGCGCCGTCTGCTCCTCGGGAAAATCCAGTGAGAATCCGGAGACGTTCGTCGTCGTGACATCGATGCGTCTTCCAGGGAGCAGCTTTGCGTTCACTCGCGCCCGTTCCCAGTGCTGCAAAAGCCCGTCCACGCGGACCCAGGCCATGCGGTTGTAGCGGAGCGTCCACGTCGTGAACCGCACCTCCTGCGGCACCGCCTCGCGGCCCTTCGACATCAACTCGTCGAACTGGCGGGCCAACTCCTTCTTCGCGGTGGGCTCATACTTGTGCTCGACCTTCGGCCCGATGACGTGGCGCATCGGCAGGCCTTCCAGACCCATCGCCTTTTCCATCTCGTCGGCGGCCTGCTTCTGTTTGTCCAGCTCGCCGCTGTAGGCGATGACCGTCGTGTTGAAGAAATTCGCGGCGTAGTCGGTCGCGCTGTAGAGGTGCCAGAGCTTCTGCTCCCAGCTCGGCGGGAACTCGGGTGTCACTTGGATCTTGAGATACTTCGCCGCCTCGACAAACCCCGCTCCAGGCGCAACCCCGGCCCAAAGTCCGGCATGGTGGGCGCCCATGTGCCATGTCGACGCCCCGCCCATCGAGAAACCCCGGACCGAGATCCGTTGCAGATCGACCGGGTAGTCCTTCAACACTGCGGCCAGCGCCTCGAAGACATCCGTCTCGCCGGCGAACTTGGTCGCGTTGCAGTAACGACCGTAGGGATGAAGCACGATGGTGTCGGCCGGCGCGAACTCCCCGACGCTCTTCAACCGCGACTGGATGAAGGCCAGCTCGGTGCGTTTTTCGTCCCGGCCAGGAAACCAAAGATCAAGTCGACGCGGCTTGTCCTGATACTGGTAACCCGCCGGCACCACGAGGCCGTAGGGCTGGAGCGATCCGTCGATGCGCGAACGAAACGCCCGCACGACCAAACCGGTGGCCCAGGTCCACGGCGCCTCGCCCGTCCGCAACTGCGCGATGCGAACACGGCCCACTTGGATCAGACCCAACGCCTGCTGCGGTTCGTTGGTCTTGTAGAATTCGTTGAACTGGACAGGCCAGCTCACGGCTTTGTGGAAGATCTCCACGTCGGGCATCAGCGACAAGAGGTTGGGCTTGGACACCAGCTCGGCCTTCAGCTTGTCGATCTCGGACCCGAACGCGGCGAGTTCGGTCTTCACCCGTTCCAACTTGGCCTCCGGAATGGCGAGCCCGGGCGGTGGAATCTGAACCGGTGCCGGTGCCGAATGCAGCGCCGAGGGCATCAGCGACAACAGCAGGGCAAAGAGAACTCGCGTTATCATGGGGAGACTCTTCGCGCGGACCCAGTCCCCACTCAAGCCCGGACGGGCAGGCTCCAAGATCAGCGCGACGCCGTCTTCAACAGCCACTGCTCATCAAAGAATCCGGCATTCACCACCGCTCCGGGGAAACGGGATGTGACCGGCTTGGAGATGTCGATCACCGCCCAGTCGGGGAGCTTCGGAGTCTGGCGGGCGTTGTTGAGGTAGTCGTATTCGCGGAAGGTGAAGCCGCTGTTGAGGACGACATAGCGCGCCGGGCTCAGCGGATTCGGGTAGATGCCCACCAACGCGTGGCTGTCGGCGGAATAGCTGCCGAGGCTGCCAACCCGGATCGAATTCGTGCTCCAGCCGATCGGGAGTTTTGGCGCGATCCGTTTCAGGAGAAGGTTCGACGACGGATCGCCCCAGACGACCACGTTGTTGTCGCGGAGATCGGCCTCGGTCACGTCGCGGTCGAGTTTGACCCGCGCATCGCCCCGGAAATGGCGGCGCCAATGTTCCACCGCGTGCTTCATCTCGGCATCGGCCCACGTCTTGAGCTTCGGATTCGCCGCGACCCCGCTGGGTGCGACGAACAGGAACGAGTCATAGAATGCATCGTCGATCGGCCCCTGCAGGCCGTGCCGCTTGGCGAACCCGGACGCACCGGTCCTCGCCGCTCTCCATTTGGTTCCGATCCGTTCGAGTGAAAGACTCCACGAACCGTCCGCCGCGACAGAAGGACCGGTCACCGACGAACCGTCGATCTGGACGCCGACCGCCTGGCTCAACCGGGACTGGCCGGCCGGAAACATAAGCGTCAGACGGGTGACATTCGTCGTCGCGATCTGGATCTGGTTGGCCGCGGTGATCACCGCCTCGACCCGCGCCGGCTCCCAGTGTTCGCCCATCGCGTCGACGCGGACCCACTTCATTTCGTTGTAACGAAGCGAATGGGTGACGAAGCGAATCTCGGCGGGCACCGGATCCCGGCCCTTGACCATTGCCGTCCCGATGAAAAACCCGATCTCCTGCTTGGACGGAGCGTCGTAGCGATGCCCCATGCCTTTTCCGATCACGTATTTGAACGACAGGTCCTCGGCCGCCGCCGCCTTCACCATGAGATCGGCGGCCTGCTTTTGCCCGTCGATCTCGCCGCTGTAGGCCACGGTCGGGACGTTGAACAGGTTCAGCGCATGTTCCGTGGAATCGTAGAGGCGCCAGAGCTTCTGCTCCCACCAGGTCGGCTTCAGCGTTTCATTCTGGAAGACTTTGAGGAAGTCGGCGGTTTCGCTGAACCCGGCGCCGGGTGCGGCCGCAGCCCACAGTCCGGCATGGTGCGTGGTCATGTGCCAGCAGGTCGCGCCGCCGAGCGAGAAACCGCGCACGGCAATGCGGTTCGGATCGACCACCATGTCGCGCTTCACCGCGTCGAGGGCTTCGAACGCGTCCACTTCGCCGGCAAAGCGCTGGCCGTTGCAATAGCGCCCATAAGTGTGGAGCACGACCGCATCCGGCGGCGCGAACTCGCCGATGGTGCGGAGGCGTTGGGCGATGAAGTCCAGCTCGCTGAGGGTTTCGCCGCGACCATGGAACCAGAAGTCGAGCCGCGCTGGTTTGCCAGGCTTGTAGGCTGCCGGAACCACGAGGCCATAGGGCTGGATGGAGCCGTCGATCTTCGAGACGTAGGCGCGCACGACCAACCCGGTCGCCGTGACCCACAGAGCCGATCCGCTGCGGAGCTGCTGGACGCGTTGATTGGCAACACGAAGAAGTTCATGCCCGGACTTCACGTTGTTCGTCGTGAAGAACTCGTCGTAACGCAGAGCCCAATCGACCGCCTTGTGAAACACCTCGACGTCGGGAAGCACGCGGAGCAACTCGGGCTTGTAGGAGAGTTCGCCCCGCAGCGCCTTCAGATCGGCACCGAGTGCGGCGACTCCCTGCTCCAATGTGGCGCGATCGGTCTCGGGCACCTTGATTCCCGGCGGCGGCACTCGACGGACCTTGTCGGCGAGGTTGTCCGCCGGCCCATCGGCCAGAAGCAGACTGCCGGAAAAGGACAAAGCCGCAGCTGTGATGAACAAGCGGGAGAACATGGCCGGAGTTTCGACAAGCTCTCGCGGGTGCCAAGCGCCAAGTTCGCTGAGGAACGCCCCGGTCCATCCCAGCGAGCTACTCACGGGGAAGATCGATCACCTGATCTTCTTGTCCGGCAGAGCAGCCTTGATGCCTTCGTCGATGGGCATCTTGTCCAACTCGGGGGTCAAACCTTCGGATTTCAGGAGATCGGCCAACTGCTTCTCCAACCGCTTACGGGTGGAGGCGTGTTTGGAGTTTTCGGCAAGGTTGACGAGTTCCTTGGGGTCGCTCGACAGGTCGTAGAGTTCCGCCATGTGTTTATCGGGCGAACCGTCGCCGTGCGGATAGCGGATGAACTTCCAGCGGTCGGTGCGGATGCCACGGATGTTCGGCGTGTAGGGGAACTGCTTCTCGTAGTTGTATTCGTAAAACCAGGCGGATCGCCAGTCCTCCTCCTTGCCCGAGACGAGCGCCTTCCACGAGCGACCCTGGATGCCCGCCAGTTTCTTGGCGCCGCAGAGGTCGAGGATGCTGGGCGCCGTATCCATGGCGAGGACCTGTCCTTGCGCGACCCATCGCTTCGGCAGGCCCGGGCCGCACGCGATGATCGGGATGCGGATGCTGGGCTCGTGCATCGTCCGTTTGTCGACCATGCCGTGCTCGCCTTCGAGCAGGCCGTTGTCGCCCATGAACACGATGAGGGTGTTGTCGAACTGGCCGGTCTCCTTCAAGTGCGCCACCAGTCGTCCGACGCTGTCGTCGACGCTGAGGACGGTGCCCCAGTAGGCGCGGACCATGTTCTGGAAGCTGGTCACGGCCCCGGGACGGCGATCGGGAAACTCCTTCCGCCATTCGAACAACGGCCCGTAGATGCCGTGCCACGTGTCGAGGCGCTGCTTGATCCAGTCCGGCTTGCCGTCGAGGGCGGACGCGCTGGCCGGATAGGGAACGCGGACATGGTCGAACGAGTTCGAATACTTCGGCTCGGGCAGGTAGAACGAGTGCGGGGCCTTCTGGCCGATGCAGAGCGCCCACGGCTTGCCGGCCTCGCGCTTCTTCAACCAGTCGATGGCGTAGTCCGTGACGACATGGGTGTAGTAGCCCCTGGGCGTTTCGGTGCGCTCGCCGTTCACGTTCCATTCGGTGTCGAAGTATTTGCCCTGGCCCTTGTGGGTGATGAACGAGTCGAAGCCGGGACGGGGCGCGTCGTTGTTCTCGCCCATGTGCCACTTGCCCATGTAGGCGGTGACGTAGCCGCTTTCCTTCAATCGTCCCGGCCAGTGCGGGAGCGAAGCGGGCAGCTCGGTGAAGTTGTCCCGGACCCCATGCCGATGCGCGTAGAGGCCGGTCAGAATGCTCGCGCGGCTCGGCGAACACAGCGACGTGGTGCAGAAGGCGTTCGCGAACTTCACGCCGTTCCGCGCGAGCGCGTCGATGTTCGGGGTCTTCACGTTCCTCGAATCATAACAGCCGAGGGCGTCCGGCCGGAGATCGTCGCAGAGGATGAAGAGGACGTTCGGCTGGTTCGCGGCAGCGGCGGAACGCTGAGCCGCCATGGCGACGAGCGTCAGAAGAACCAGAAGCCTTGAAATGAATCGCGTGAGCACGGAAGGAACTGAGCCCGATCAGGCGCCCAAAACAAGCCGACAGTGACGGTGGCCAATCCTAAGGCCAGAGCCACGAGGTTCCAGCAAAGGGCGAAACGCGAAGCAGTGGCAAATTAGGACGCCCAACCAGCGTTCCTAGACGCCACCAAGGCCGACCTTATCCCAAGACACTCCCGCGAAGGATGCGATTTGTTTTGCGACGCAATCGACGCGGTCGGATTGATGCCGCTGACGCTGGAAAAGAAGAACGTAGCCCTCATCCGGATGTCCGGGAGTGTTCACAACCGCATACAGCCGATACAGGGGAAAGTCATCGGTGTTAATCCCGTGGTTGGTGGTCGTCCTCAATCTGACAAGTCTTCCCCTGACCACCCGGCCGGAGTCCTCGTGAATCTCAATTTCGCCCATTTTGCGTATCACACAGAAAATGCGAACCCGCAGATAGGCTCTTGTTTCTCTAAAGCCCATTGAAAAAAAGGAGATCCCCGCAACAAGAAAAATCGACCCGCAGAGTCTAACGAAAAGATCCCCATCCGGCCATGCGGACCCACCCCAGTAGATGAATGCAAGACTTGCCAGTATGGCAAAGACGCCTCCTCGCAATGCCGCGGATGACTTGGAGCATCGAATCTCCTCTGCCCCGAATTTCACAATCGTATGCTCGTGATTCCTGTCCGAGGTAGTGTCAGTCAAAAGTCTCATTTCCATGGTTTCGCCACAGGCAGACGCAACTTCAAGCCAACTCCACGCTGAAATCTGTAATTTGAAATAGGCAGTTCGTCGTCGAAGGACAAATCTCGTGGGCATCGCTACTACAAGTCTGGGATAGGGCCTGTCCGCTGTGCTCCCTTCGATTCGGCCGTTTGCTTTTCAGTTGGGTCACCTTCCCAAGAGCATTCCGGCTCCCGCCTTCAGCCCGAGGAACATCACGATGGATTCGAGGTTGGTGGAGGTCACGTTGGTGAAGGACTGCGCCTGGAGATTGAACGGGATGTTCCGCATGGCTCCGGGCTTGGCAGGATCGGGGACCTTCACGGAACCGAGCGTCAGCGTCAGGCGATCTATCCCGTCGAACTTCATCGACGCTTGTCCGGGCGCGGACCTAGTCGCTTCAAGCTGGTTCAGCAGTCGATCCAGGTCGCCGCCGACCTGGTTGGTGGTCAGGACGACTTCGGCGAGGTGGATGCGGATTTCACGGAAACGCAGCTGCTTCTGTTCTCCCGCCACGGGATCGATCTCGATGTAGAGCTCGGGCAGATCCACCATCAACCGGCCGCCATTGGTCGCCTGCTCGTGCAGCTTGAAGCCTTCGATCCGCAGGATTCCGGCGCGCGGACTGTAGTCGAACTTCTCCACGCTCGGAACCAGCCCGGTCTGCCGTTCGATCCCGGCCAGCGCGATGCGCTTCAGCACGGTCCCGACGAACATCAGTCCCACCACGAGCAGGACCAGCAGGACGCCCAGGGCGACCGCGCACCACTTGATGAACTTTTTCAAGGACACAGCACGATGTCCTCGGGAACGACGTCGAGGCACTCGTCCTGGTCCTCCCAGACGATCGTCGGATAGTTCCGCAGCAGGAGCGGCGCGACCTCGGTTCCCGCTTCCTTGAGGAGTTGCTCGGCCTTCAACGCCGCGTTCTCGAAGGCCTTGTCGTAGTTCTTGGAAACCTTCCGTTCACGGTCGTCCCAATGGGCGACCTGATGGACGGGAGCATAACGGTCGGACCAGTCGCGGATGGCGGGCTTGGCCCGTTCAGGAAGGTCGTCGAACGTGACGGCCGTCCCCCCGCAATGCTGGCAGACCAGCCCGGACTCGACGACATCGCGCGTCAGCAGCGGCAGCAGCGGCTGGCTGCAGCATTCGGCCACGCCATAGGCGCCCGGCACGGTCACGAGCCGGTTCAGCTTGAGGCCCCGGTCCTGCACGATCTGGCACGCGAGACGGTAGGAGCCCATCAACGGATGGGACAGGCGCCAGGTGCGGCCCTCGAACTGACCGAGCGTCTGCGCCATCCAGCGGGCGATCGTGAGATCGTCCCAGTCACGGAAGATGCGGGCGTATTCGCGCCAAAGGTTGTCGATGGATGAGTCGCCGCTTTCAGGCATGGCCCGGCAACCTGCCGGAAGAACGGGAAGGAAGCAATTGCTCCGCTCAGGCCAACTGGGCCCTCTTCCAAAGCCGTATCTCGTCCCACAGCGGAGCGAGATCCGAGTCGGCCAGGGCTAGGGCCCTGACCTTGTCGAAACGCCCGGCGGCCACGGATCGCCGCAACCATTTCCGGGCCTCGTCGAGTTCGCCCAGCTGCGCGGCGTAGCAGGCGAGGTTGTAGGGGATGACCGGTTCATCCGGGAACTGCTCGGGCGCGGGCAACAGCGACGCCCGCGCACGGCTGAGGCCGCCGTTCTCCACCCGCCGAAGCGCGTAGGCCCGGTGCAGCCAGCCGTTGGCGCGCTCGGGATACAGGGTGACAAGAAGCTCGCCGATGACGACGCCCCGGCTCCAGTCGAAGCGCGCTGCGGTGACGCTCCATTCCGTCTCCAGCACATCCGGATGATGCCGGTTCAGGGCGGACACCCGTCCCAACTCCAGCTCCGCTTCGTCCCGGCATCCGAGCTCCATCCAGCCCTCAGCGGCACGGACGTGGTGGATGTCGGGGGCGGTGAGAGCCGGATTCATCGGATGGATTCCGCCGGATCAACCGCCGAACAACGTCGTCGGTTCATCACGGTCCTGACCGACACGGTAGCGAGGCGCCGCTTTCAGCGAGAAGGCGACGCCGACGGTGATGTCGTCCTCGCCCACGCGGTTGTTGCGCATCCGCAGGGTCAGGGCGCTCGTCCAGCTGCGGAGGTCGCGGTAGAGCGTGTAGTATTGCTCCTCCATCACACCGTCCCGGGCCTCGAAATGATGCGAAGTCCGGAAGGCCCAGTTCTCGTTCAACTTGTAGTAGAAGCTGCTGAAAAGAAGGTTGTGGCCGGAGTTCGGACCGTAGGTCGCCTGATCGTCGAAGAAGCGGTGGCCCAACGTCAGGTGCCAGATGTCGTTTGGCTGGATGTAGACGCGGTGGAGCGATTCGCGGAGCTGTCCGTCGTTGATCGCGTAGCGGACCATCGAGTTGAACGTAATCCACGAGCGCGGCTTGAAATCGAGGTCGCTGTAGAAATCGGAGAACCCGGTCTGTCCCTGCCGGGGCTTGAGCCGCCAATCGGTGTAGATGCCCCAGTTGATGACGTTGTCCACGCCTTCAGCCCGCCGGGTCTGGAGCTTGTTGCGGAGGGAAAACCTCAGCACGTTCTGGCTGTCGAGCGAGTCGATGGAGTTGTAGTCGGCATACTCGATGGGCAGCAGGCGCAGGCTTGGAAGCTCCGGATCAAACTGCGGCAACGCGGGCGGCAGGACGTTCGGCGACGGAACGAACGCGTAGTTCAACGACGGCTCGATGATATGGCGAAGGCCGTCTACATCGAAGGTCTGGTTCGCCGCGCCCCGCCAAAGGCGTGATGCCTTCAAGGACACCTCGGCTCCGGTGTTGAAGACAAACCGGTCCTGATCGTCCGCCGTAGCCGTAGCGCCGTAAGTTTCCGCGTAATGGGTGACGCGCCCGCCAAGCCGAGGGGTGAAGTTCAACCAGCCAAAGAACGTCTTCGGCAGGAGCACTTGATGAAAACTGTCTCCACGCCAGGCCGCGAAAGACGAGGTCAACTCGTAGGCGAAATCCCTCTGGTAGTAACCGACGGAGCTTTCGCTCTCGTAGAAGAACGGCGAGTCGCCGAGCTGCTGCCGATAGCCCGTCAGGCGGACATCGGGCAGGCGCTGGACGGTTTCCTGGAACTCGTTGACCTGCGGCTGGACGAACACGTCGAGCGACCAGTTCGGCCAAGTCTTCCGGGCTTCGACGAAGGTGCTGGGTTGGACGTTTTGCCGGTATTCGCTTTCGAAAAAGTCGCGGACGATGAACGGGTCCTGCTGGTAGCGGACGACGGACTGGAAGGTGAAGTTCGTCCATGGAGCCGCGCTGTAGCTGAAGTTCAGGCGCTGCCGGTTGTCGGGTAGAGGCTGCTGCGGCGTCCGCGTGTCAAGGCCAGGTTCCTCGTCGCGGGCGATGTAATACTTTAGCCGGGCTTCGCCCCAGCGGCCCAGGTGGAGATTGACGTCGGGTCCGCCGGCGACGCCGCGCGTCTCGCGAAGGTCGAACCGGATCGCGCCGTCCAGGTGCTCGTTGACGGCGTAGTTGAACTTCGTCTCGAGATACGCCCCGTAGAGGCTGCGATAACCCGGGAGGAAGGAGAAGTTGTAGGGGTGCCGCTCGAGGCTGCGATAGTAGTGCGGGAAGTAGAACACCGGCACGTCGCCGAGATAAAGCGTCGCGCCGTCGGCCTCGACATATTGCCCGGGCACGATCCGGATGGCCTTGGCTTTCAGCCGGTGGGCCGGTTCGGAGTAGTTGTCGGTCGTGAGGACCGCGTTGGTCGCGCTGTAGACGTTCTTGTCCTTGTCGAAGCTCAGGCCGGCGCCCGAAACGAAGAGGGGATCGCGGCCCACCTTGAACTCCCCGGCCGATATTTGTCCGGTCGTGAAATTGTAGTTGATGCGTTCACCGGTCCAGGACGCCCCTTTGCCGACCACCGATACGGCTCCCTCCGCGAGCACCTCCTGCTTGAGCAGGTTTCCGGTCAAACGATCCGCCGTGAGCGTGACGCCCTGGAACGTGATGACCGCACCACCGGTCGACGAGAAATCACCGCGGGCCAGATCATACTCGACCTGGCCTTTCGGGTCGCGCGACCGGAACTCCCAGCCATTGGGCAGCTTGACGGCACCGGCTTGGACGGCGCTCAACGCGGCCATGGCCGGCAATAACAGGCGAAGGGATTTCATCAGCGGGCGGAGCCTAGCCAAGCCGCCGAAGCGATGCCAAGCATCACATCAGGAATGCCGAGACGCCGATCGCCACACCAACCATCGCGAGCACGATCCCGAGGTAGAAGAATCCGCGGCGTTTGGTCAGAAGCGTGATCGAGCAGAAGACGACGCCGATCTGGAGGAATATCTCCGCCTTGTTGTAGCGGTCGCCGGTCTTCGCCGAATGTTCTGCGTTGGCCTGCTCCTTGGCCGATTCCTTCCGGAACTCTTCGGCCTCCTTGAGGATCTTCTCGTTCTCCTCCTTATACTCGGCGTTCTTGGCGACGAGCTTCTCCTCGGACTTCTTCATCGCGGCCAACTGCGCCGGCGTGGCGTTGCCCAGCGCGTCGATCTTCATCTGCTCGATGAAAAGGTCGTTCATGCCTTGCCGGTTGCGCTTGGACTGATACCAGGCGAACCCGTTCGAGGCCTTGACCTCCAGGCTGGCGGACTTCACTTCGGAGACGATCTTCTCGTTGTCCTCGTCCTTTCCGAGACTGGAAACGACCGCGAGGAGGATGGCGATGATGGCGATCGTCAGGCCGATCCGCTTTTCACGGTCGTCCGATACGTGTTCTGGAATTTCAACTTCAGGCATGGCGGCGATGGAATAGAGCCCGGGCCGCTTCCTGACAAGGGACCAATGGTCGGATACGCCTCCAACCTGTTGGTCGAACGGACTGAAACCCTCCGCTTGCCGGTGCCGCACCGGGACGCGCAGATTCCCACAGCAACCGGTTCCACTCACACCATGAACATCCGCCACCTCCTTTACGCCGGAGTTTTGACCGTCGTTCTCACCGCCTCAACGCAGGCCGCCATCAAGGTCACACCGGCGCAGGGCGACGGCGGCCCGGGATTCAACCTCAAGCCCGTGCCCGCTCCGGCCAACAACGACGCAGCCACATCGGCCACGTTCACACTGGTGGACGGCGCCCGCGATCCCAATGGCGGCACCCTCGACGTGCTTCACGACGGTCGCGTGCCCAGCGGCGAAGACGAACCGGCAGCCAATTTTTTCTTCCGTGCTGGCACCGACGGCGGCCGTATCCAGATCGATCTCGGCAAGACGATCTCGGTGACGCAGGTGAACAGCTATTCGTGGCACGGCGGCACCCGAGGACCGCAGGTCTACCGGCTCTTCGCTGCGGACGGTTCGGCCGACGGCTTCCAAGCGACGCCCAAGAAGGACACCGACCCGATGTCTTGCGGCTGGAAGCTGGTCGCCAGCGTCGACACACGTCCGAAAGAAGGCGACGGCGGCGGCCAGCACGCGGTTTCGATCGCCGACTCCGACGGTCCGATCGGCAAGTTCCGCTACCTGCTCCTCGACATTGCCAAGACCGAAGCGCGCGACGCCTTCGGCAATACCTTCTACAGCGAGATCGACGTGATCGACGCCGACGGTCCTGCGCCGACGACCGGCACGATGACGGATGCCAAGCCGATCCTGAAGACGTTCGAAGCGGCGAACGGGCAATACCAGTTCACCATCAACGCCACGGCCGCTCCGGACCTCGCCGAATGGGCCGAGACGGAACTCAAGCCCGTCGTGCAGGAGTGGTATCCCAAGATCGTCGCCATGCTCCCGAGCGAGGGTTTCCATGCCGCGACCAACGTCACGCTCCGCTTCCGCAACGACATGGGCGGCATTCCGGCGTCCGCCAGCGGTGCGGGCGTCAACATGAACAGCCAGTGGTTCCGCAAGGAACTGAAGCGCGAAGCCCGCGGCTCCGTCGTCCACGAACTCGTCCACGTCGTGCAGAGCTACGGGCGCGCCCGCCGCACCAATCCCGACGCGATCCGCACTCCCGGTTGGCTTGTCGAAGGCATCCCCGACTACATCCGCTGGTTCCTCTACGAACCGCAGACCAAGGGCGCCGAGATCACGCAACGCAACGTGGCCAGCGCACGCTACGACGCCAGTTACCGCGTCTCCGGGAACTTCCTCGATTGGCTCGGCCGAACGCATGACAAGGACATCGTGCGGAGAATCAACGCTGCGGCTCGCGAGGGAACCTATTCGGAGATGCTCTGGAAAGATTGGACGGGCAAGACCGTTCAGGAACTCGGCGCCGATTGGAAAAAAGCCCACGAGGAAAGACTCGGTGCCGCCAAGCCGGTGCCGGAGACGAAGTAGCCTTTCCCCTGCCCGGCCGCTCAACCGAAGTTCGGGTTCCGGGCGAACGCGAATTCGCCGACGACTCTTCCGCCGATTAGATGCTCCTGGATGATCCGCTCGAGCACCGTAGGACTGCACGAGTGATACCAGATGCCTTCCGGGTAGACGACGGCCACGGGACCATGCACACAGACGCGCAGGCAGTTTGCCTTGGTCCGGAAGACCGCTGTATCCGATCCCGCCAAACCAAGCTCATTGAGCCGGCGCTTGAGGTATTCCCACGATTCCAACCCCGCTTCCTTTGTGCAGCACTTCGCCTCGGTTTGATCAGCGCAGAGGAATATGTGGCGACCGAACTTCTCCAGCCCGAGAGAAGTCTTGGCAGATGCGAGTTGAACGGAGGGAGGATCGTCGGAAGGCACATCTGGAAGATGCAGATCAACAGACAGCCACTGCAAGCCAAGCGACTTCAAGCCGGCCGAGAGCGCGGAGTCTTCAAGCGGGTCAGCCATTCCTCAGCTTCGGGAGGATTGGTCTCGAACGGATTCAGCAGTTGGACCGGATTGCCGCCCTCCGCACCGATTACTTCCCAATCGAGATAGTAGCTGGCTCCGACGGATTGCAGTTCCTTCATCAGCCGTGAGCGGACCGCTGCGCGCGTGTTCTCGGGCGGTTTGAGGAAAGCGTCGCGAAGCTGGTTCTCGTCGAGGAACCATTCCGGCGGCGTCTGCGCCAGGGCAAGGCCGAGGCTCCGCGCCGGGTTCACATGGTGATACTCGAGGTCCTGCGCCTTCAGCCAGGGATGTCCCCAGTCGATCCCTTCCTGCTCGATGAACTGGCCGAAGAGCCAGCGTTTGGTGATCCAGTCGACCTTGCCGACCATCGCCGATTGATCTCCCGCCAAGGCATCGATCGTCTGCTTCCACGCGCCCAGGAGAAAATCCGTTTCTGCGTCGCGGCCACGAAACTCCGTCTGCGCCACTTCCCAATAGGCCGCCAGCACCTCCACCGCGCCAAGCGTGCGGCCATCCGACATCAGCACGTCCCAAGGTCCTTCCGGTGAATGCGACAGCGACCGGAAAGTTTGGACGGAGTCGGCCAGCGACAGGTTTGGCAGATGATCGATCTCCAGCAGGTCGAGCGCGAGCGAGGTCGTCCCGATCTTGAGCATCTGCGAGAAAGGCAACACGTTGGCGTCGCCATGGAGCAGATGCAGGCGGCGATACCGGCGGGCATCGGCCAGCGGCTCGTCCCGCGTGTTGATGATGGCCCGGTTGAATTGCACCCACTCGAAGAGGTCGTTGTTGATGTAGTCCGCCCGCTGGCTGATCTGGAAGAGATTGGATTCTCCCGGGCGCGTCAGATCGCCGCGCGTCTCGGCCGCGACGGTGGAACCCACCCTGCCCGCCCCGCAAAGCAGCACGCGCACCGTGAGGAAGGTCAGCAGCGAAAGGACGTTCCCCTCGGTCAACTGGGCGGAACGTCGCACGAGATAGTTCTCATGGCAGCCGAACGTCGCGCCGGAGTAGTGATCGACGTTGTTCCGGATGAAGCTGACCTCGCCGCCGATGCCCATCTCCTCCACCGCCTGGCAGATCATGGCGTCGCCCGATTGGTCGTAACGGAGCACGTCGAGGAGCGAGAGGCATTCGGGCGTGCAGAGTTCGAGGTGGCCCATGTCGACATAGGCCCTGCCGCCATTGAACAAAAAGCCCCCATTGCCCGCCGGCTCGTCCCAATCGCGCTGGTGGACGTCGATGAGTCCGTAACGCTGCCGCGCGAAGATCCAGTCACGCACCCGGCTGACGGCCCCGGGCGATCCTGGAAGGTTGGGCGCGAGGCAGCCGTATTCCGTTTCGAGGCCGACGATGCGGTTCATGCGTCAATCACCTGGGAGCAGTTCAACCACGAACTCTCAAAGCCCCAGCCCGGCGGCGGCCAGCGGTTCATACCTCGCCGCCCGTTGTCCACGACGGTTCAGCCAGCCGAGTTCGATGGTCTTCCCCACGACGCTCGCACGCCAACCAGCTTCAAGTTCGACGCGGGGAGTCGTCAATGGCTTGTCGTTCGTGAGGCAAAACCAGACCTCCAGAAACGCCCGAGCCGCGTCGGCCACCGGGGTTTGCGGTGTGATGAACGCGTGGAGATGTGCGGTGGCTCCGGCTTCGAGATCGGTATTTCCTGCGGCCACCATCACGCCACCTGGCTGGATCTGAAACGTGCCGTCGTAGCGGAGACGAACGAGTTGGTCGCGATCAGGAGCATCGGCCAACTCGGCGAGGATGAGTTCCACCAAGAACGGAGCCTGGAAGATCTGTTCGAAGCCGGTCTTCAACTGCGGCCCGAGTCCGAACCCGACCAGCCGCCGCAGGCTCACGTCCTCGGGAGCCCGGGTGAATCCTTCGACATGGGCGGCGTCAATGGCGGCTTGGCGGATCTTTTCCATGTCCGCCGGATGGCCAAGACCGGCGAGCGCATGACGGTCGAACAGCTCGAACACCTTCGACTGCCCGCTGCCGACACCGAGCAGCAGGATGCCATCGGCCAGGCTGGCGGCGAAGACGGGCGACCCGCCCTTCAACTGCTCGCGCACGTAGTCGCGCCGGTTCGAGACCGCTTCCAACCAACGATAGGGCTCTTCGGTCATGGGCTAGGGAGTGGGGAACACGGAACAACCAACCATGCTTATCCGGTTTGCTGACAATTTTACTTCTGGATCGGTTGGAGCGCCGAGCATCGCTCGGCTTTCGGCCTAAATGCCTTCATTCCTGCCG
>JAYVSO010000116.1:0-18226 GCA_043775315.1 Verrucomicrobiota bacterium | reverse complement strand
CCGCATTGACTGGGCCAAACCGGTTCCCGCGTCAGCGTCCGGGGCGGACCCATTGGCCCCCTCTCCCAGCGGGAGAGGGCTGGGGTGAGGGAGAACGGCCAGCCAACCACGGGCGCGAACGGCCCCACCAACCCACCGAAAACAGCGAGGAACCCTTTTTGTAGGCCGCGTGCCCTCACGCGGCTGGGCGGGGTCTTCTTTGACGGGATCCTCGCAGTTGCCTTTGGCCGATGCGGTGAACGCGTTGCCGGGCTTCGAGACCAACAAACACACAGATACGCACACAAACTTCAGGCGCAGGAGGTCAGAAGCCGTCACGGAGTGTCACAGGAGGGGATGTGAAGAAAACCGCAGAAGCGCCTGTCCTACAAAGCGGAAGTCCCGCGCTGTCACTGACAGTCACGGGACTTCACGATCTGAAATTGGTTGCGGGGCTAGGATTTGAACCTAGGACCTTCAGGTTATGAGCCTGACGAGCTACCGGGCTGCTCCACCCCGCGATCAAGGGCTAGATAGGTGCCACCCACGCCTCTTGTTGGCAAGAGGCATTTCCGTTTCATTTGGTGGATACTACTTCCCGGATTTCTTCACGACCTTTTCGCGCAGGTCGCGGAGATGAAGATCGGGACCCGCCGGATCGGGCGCCACCAGCTTCACCTTCTCCCAAAGTTCGATGGCGCGGAGATCGTTGTCGGAGTCCTCTTCCAACTGGGCGAGGTGCGACATGAGCTGGTGGAGCAGGAAGACGTTGGGCTCCTTCTTCGCCGGCTCCGCCTTCTGCCACGACGCGATGCCGGCCTCGAAGAGGTTGCGCGCGCGTTCGAGGTCCTTGCGGTCCTCGCGGAAGATGCGGGCCAGTTCGAAGAGGATGGCGGCGTCGCGCGGGTTGCGCCGGAGTCCTTCTCGCAGGAACTCCTCGGCTTCACGGCTTTTGCCCAACCGACTGCGGAGCCAGTAGGCAGTCGTGGTGTAGGTCTCGACGCGGGACGGATCGAGCGATGACGACATCTTCAGCCACGGCAGAATCTCCCGGACCCCCTGGCCGACCTCGTCGTGGGAATAGTCGTGACCGTCGCCCACGAAGTGCTCGCCTTCCTTGTGCCCATGCCCGTGGTCATGCCCATCGAGGTCGTCGTGATCCTTGGCTCCGCCTTCATCGAGATGGGTGTGGACCGCGGGAAAGAAATTCCGGCTGAAGCGATCGAAGACATCGAGCGGCTTTCCGAGAAAGCTGTGTTCGTCTCCCTTGTTCTTCTCCTCGACGAGTCCCGCGTCCGATGCCATGTGGGCCGTCTCGAAGGACTCCCGGTTGTCGAAGATCGTCGGGTAGAAGCCGCTGTGGAAGTAGGCGTCCGCCTTGACGAAGAAGTGGTTTGCGAACATTCGGCGGCTGTCGCCGAGCAGCGTTTGCATCAGGTCGAACGGTTCGTTCTCCCGCTCGTCCCGGGGCATGGCGACCTGGAGGGTGCAGGCCAGCGAGAACGCCGCAGTCGCAAGACCAGCCAGGGCAAGGACGTTGGTGCGGACAGGAGCCATGCGTCGCGGTTACTGGAGGCGCTTGTGGTTGAAGACCCAGCTCGCCGCGAAGAGGAACACGGACGCGGTGACGAGGGCGTAGGCCAGGGCGAGGAGGAACGGTCCGACGTCGAGCGGTGGCCAGTTGTGGGTGATGCGTTCCCGCACGTCGAACCACCCGAGCTGCGGCAGGAGAAAGTAGAGGATGGTGAGGATTCCACGCGACGGCTGCTCCATGCCGACGGCCACTTTGTGGAGGTGCCGCCCGATCAGGAGAATGCCGGCGATGACGATGAAACAGATCGTGTTGTTCGAACTGGGCGCGGCGAAGACGAGCGAACCCAGCAGCGCGATGGCGATGACGATCGCGAGCATGAACCAGTGCAGCGTCACCGCCTGGAGATAGCTTCCCAGCGGCCAGCCGCTTTCGCGCGCGGCGATGATGATGCCGAAGAACAGGTAGAAACAGACAAGGGCCACGCCCGAAGCAAGCCAGCAGCCGAGGAACTTCCCGAGCAGCACCTCAGTCCGGCTGACCGGTTTGGCCAGCAGCGGGAAGATGGTCCGGCTCTCGCGTTCCGCCGGAATCTGCCGCGCCGAGGTGGTGATCGCGATGACGAGCGATGAGATCCAGATCAGGAGCAGACAGATCTCCTTCAGATAGCGGACGATGTTCGAATCGTTGAAGAGGTTCACCGAACCAAGGATCAACGTGATGAGCACGGTCAGGATGAGGAGGACGTAGAAATCCTTCCTCCGATACATCTCGCGCATGACGACGGACGAGACCGCCAGGATGTTGTTCATACCATCACCCCTTCCGGCCGACTCGGGATTGCGCCCTCATAACCGACGACCCGCAGGAAGACCTGCTCGAGGTTGCACTGATGGCGCGCGACAAGATCATGGACGGTTCCCATTTCCCGCAGCGTGCCCTGGTGGATGATGCAGACGCGGTCGCAGATGGTCTCGACCTCTCCGAGTTCGTGTGACGAGAAGAGGATGGTTTTCCCCTCGTTCTTCAGGCGCTGGATGATCTGGCGGACCTTCATGCGGCCGATGGGATCCAGCCCGCTCGTGGGTTCATCGAGGACCAGCAGATCGGGATCGTTGATCAGGGCCTGCGCGAGTCCGGCGCGTTGCTGCATGCCCTTGGAGAAGGTCTTGATCTGGCGTTTCCGCGCGTCCTGCAGTTCGACCATCGCGAGGATTTCATCGATGCGTTTTTCGAGGACCGCCTTGGGGATGCGGAAGAGCCTTCCGTAGAAACGCAGCAGCTCTTCGGGCGTGAGAAACTTGTAGTAGTAGGTCAGCTCCGGGAGATACCCGAGGCGTTGGCGGGCGGACTTTTCGGTCACGCCGACTCCGAAGATCGTGGCGCTGCCGGCGGTCGGTTCGACGAAGCCAAGCAGGACGTTCATCGTCGTCGTCTTGCCCGCGCCGTTGGGCCCGAGAAAGCCGAAGATCTGTCCCTGCTGGACGTCGAGCGACAGGCCGTCGACCGCGACCTTGGTCTTCGACCCAAGCTCCCGTGACGGATACTCCACCCGCAGGTCTGATATGTTGATGACCGTTGCCATGCCCAAGTCCGGATTGAATGAATCGCGCCGCAACCCATTCGCTGCGCTCGTGCGTGCTATCGGCCGGGCGCTCTCGAACTTGAGAAATGCCCCGGGTGAACTTCAGGCCGGCGGTTTGACAGGGTTTTCCTCTTCGGAGACCGTCCGGGCGATGTTTCTCCGTTCCCGTCTGGCCGGATTGCTGGCCCTGGTTTTGTTGGGCTGGTCGCTGGCCGGCTTCAGCCTCCATGCCCAAACCAACCTGACCCGCCTGCGCTCTTTCGGCATTCCGTCCGCCTCTGTTTCCCAGCCCGAAGGCCGCCTGACTGCCTCGACCAACGGCTTCCTGTATGGCACTTCGCCCTTCGGCGGTAGCAACGGCGTTGGCTGTGTCTTCAAGGTGGCCCGGGATGGTTCAGGCCTGGCGATCATCCGGCACTTCGCCGGAGGCGCCGGCGACGGACGGGCTCCCTATGGCGGGGTGGTGGAGGGCAAGGACGGGTTTCTCTACGGCACTACCTACAGCGGTGGAGGTTTCGGTTTCGGCACCATCTACCGGATGGCGAATGACGGGACCTCATTCACGATCCTGCGCCACTTCGGCCAGACCTTTGCGGACGGTAAGTATCCGTTGGGCCGGCTGTTTGAAGGGGGCGATGGCTTCCTCTACGGCACGGCAAGCGAGGGCGGCACGAACGACTACGGCATGGTCTTCCGCATCCAGCGCGGATCCTCCGTCTACCATCACATGTATAGCTTCTCCGCCACCGGCGATGACGGGCAATTGCCGGCCGCAGGCGTCGTTCAATTCAGCGGCGAACTCGGCGCCATCTACGGCACGACTCCCTATGGTGGCACAAACGGCTTCGGCGGAGTCGTCTTCCGGATCGCGACCAATGGAGCCTACTCGGTGCTACGGCACTTCGATGCCGTCACTCCCGGCCCAACGGCGCTCTTCGGCGGCGTGACCGTCGCGACGGATGGCGTGCTCTACGGCCTCAGCCGTTTCGGCGGCACCAACGCCACCGGATCCATCTTCAAGATCAACCGCGACGGCTCGGGCTTCGGCGTGCTGCGCAGCTTCGACGCCTTCAACGACGGCACGCAGCCCCTCGGCTCGCTTCTCGATGGCTCCGATGGGCTCCTTTATGGCTCGACCTCGGAAGGCGGCACGAACCAGGGCGGCGTCCTCTTCCGCATCAACCGCAACGGCTCCGGCTACCAGATGCTGCGGCAGGGCGGAAGCCAGCCGATGGATGCGCGCGCGCCCTACGCCGGGTTTACCGAAGTCACCGGGACGCTCTTCACCGTCTCCAGTTCCGGCACCGACGGCGCTTCCGGTGGAACGTTGCTGAAGATCAACCGCGATGGGACCGGTTATCAGATTCTCGGTGTCTTCGGCGTGAACGGCGGCGACGGCCAGGCTCCCGTCCAACCTTTGAACTCCGGCCCCGGCGGCTGGCTCTACGGCGTCACGCCGATCGGCGGCCAGTTCGGCGGCGGCTCGGTTTTCCGTTTCGACACGAACGGCGGCAACTACTCCATCCTCCGCAGCTTCGGACCCGCGACGAACAACGGCCATGTGCCAGCCGGAAGTCCGGTCGATGGCGGAGATGGATTCCTCTACGGCACGCTCGGTGAAGGCGGCGGGTCGGGACGCGGCCTCGTCTACAAGATGCAGACCAACGGCGCCGGCTTCACCGTCGTCCGCGTGTTCACCACGGCCTCGTCCGATGGAAACAAACCCGCCGGCCCGCTCTTCCTCGGCAGCGATGGCGCTTTGTTCGGGACCACGGTCGCCGGCGGGCAGTTCCAGACAGGAACGGTGTATCGCGTGACGCGTGACGGCTCCGAGTTCAGCATCCTTCACGCGTTCGAAGCCTCGGGTGCCGACGGCGTGAATCCCGAGACCGGGGTCGTCGAAGCGTCCGACGGCCTCCTCTACGGCATGACCCGCGGCGGCGGTCCATCGGACGGGGGAACGATCTACCGCGTCGACAAGTTCGGCATTCCGACGAGCTACCAGGTCCTCCGCCAGTTCGGGTCCAATCCGACCGGGGGCACCAAGCCCAAGGGACGGCTCATCGAAGCCGCCGATGGTTATCTCTATGGCACGGCGTCGGCCGGTGGATCGTCGGGCAACGGGACCGTGTTCCGGATGCTCAAGGACGGCAGCGGCTACTCCGTCCTCAAACACTTCACGACCGAAACCACGGAAGGCTGGCAGCCGAACGGGCGCTTGACCGAAGGCCCCGATGGCCTGCTCTACGGCGTGGCCACTTCGGGCGGCACGAGCAATTCCGGCGGGATCTTCCGCATCGGCAAGGACGGGAGTTCCTACGCCCTCTTCGCTTCGTTCGGCCAACAGGCCGGTGACGGATCCGTCGCAGCGCCCGGGTTGGCGTTGGTTGCCGGCACGATGTTCGGCGTCACTTCGGATGGCGGCGCCAGCGGGATCGGGACCGCGTTCCAGGTAACCGCTCCTCCCGCGCTTCCCGCCTTCGGAAGCCAGCCGGTTTCGTTGGTCGTGACCAATGGGGGAGTCGTCAGCTTCGCTGCGCTCGCCAGCGGTCCCGGGCCGCTGGCGTATCAGTGGCAGCTCAACGGGGTCAACGTTTCCGGGGCGACCAACACCAGCCTGACCGTTTCAAACCTCTCTCCCGCCTCCGCCGGAACCTATCGCCTCGTCGTGACCGGTCCGGGCGGCAGCATCACCAGCAGCAACGCGGCGGCCGCGGCATTCGGCATCACCCGGTCGGGAAACCAGCCGCAGTATGTCATCGCCGGCCCCGTCGGCCGGACCTTCCGCCTTGAGGCCCGCAGCTCGCTTGCGACCAACGTCGCGTGGGCGACCCTGACCAACGTCGTCCTCTCGACGAATCCCTCCCAGATCCCCGACCCTGACGGCGGCCAGCCCGCCGCGCGCTTCGTCCGGGCCGTCCTTCTCCCCTGATCGCTTCGGTAGTCCTTCTCAACCCGGCCATCCCTCCATCCGATACCCTCGGGAATGGGCGCGTCGCGAAGTCCGGCGCCCCGTCGACTCCAAAGTGATATCGGGCGTGAAATGTCATCGGGCACGGACGCTACTCCAGCGCGCCGTGGCGGTAGCCATGCTGTTCTGCTGCACGGAGGTCGTCCGGGCGGCGGACCCGATCACGGGCGCGGCGGCGGTGCTCCAGCTCTCGACGGAACAGGCGGCGCGCAATCCGCCCGTCTCGATCCGCGGCGTCCTGACTTACCACCACAACTACGACAGCTTCATTCACGACGGGACCAACGGCATCTTCGTCAAATGGCCCGGCGGCCTGCCCGACAACATTGCCGCTGGGGATGAAGTCGAGTTGAAGGGGATCGCCATCCCTGGGGAATTCGCCCCCTCGATTCAACCGTCGTCCCAAACCCTCCTCGGCAAGGGCGCCTTCCCGTCTCCGACCCCGCTTTCCGCGCGGGCCTACCAGACCGGCAGCGAGGATTGCCAATGGGTCAGCACCGAAGGCCAGGTCCGAAGCGTCGGCAGCAACGCCGTCGAATGGGTTTTGGATCTCTCCACCTCGCTGGGACCGCTCCCCGTCTACCTGCCGATCGGGGGCGCCAGTCGCGAACAACTGAGCCCGTTCCTCGATGCCGGCGTCCGCGTTTCGGGGGTGACCGGAAGCGTCTTCGACGACCAGCGCAGCTTCCTCGGCATCTACCTGCGCGTTCCGTCGGTGGACCTTCTTCGCATCACGCGGCCGCCGTCGGCGACGGTGCCGGACTCCAAGATCGCCCGCCTGCTCGATTACCAGGGTTCCCCGTCGCTCGAGCAGAAACGCAGGATCGAAGGAACGGTCACCCACGTCCTCTCGCCAAACCGGTTTTTCATCCAGGACACCTCGGCCGGCGCATTGGTCGAACTCTCCGCTGCCCGCGGCGACATAGGCATCGGCCATCGACTGAGGGTCTCGGGCTATCCGGTCCGCGGCCCCGTAGGAATCCAGATCGAAAGCGCCGAGGCGGAGATTGTGTCCAAAGGAGAACGGCCTATCGCCTCGTCGACGCCGATGCCCCGGTTGTTGAAGGAAAAAATCTCCGGCGAGCTGATGAAGCTGTCCGGGACCGTCCTCAGCCCTCTCCCCGCCGGCGTATCGGGAGGCCAGATCCCGATCCTCGTCGACGGACATGTGGTGACCCTTTCGTTCGACACCGCCGAACTTTCCGACCCGGTCCTGTCCCTGCGCATGGGCGATTCAATTTATGCCACCGGCGTGCTCCAGGTCGGGCAAGCAAGCGGGTCCGGGCACCTCATCATCCTGCACATCTCGGATGCGGCGGACGTCGCCCTGGTCGGACGGCGTTTGCCGGCAGGACTCGTCCTTTTGGGAGCCGCCCTTGTCGTGGCCATCGTCTTCCTCGCGGTGGTCGCCCGCATTCGACGCCTGACGAAGAGAATCGCCGCACCCGCACGGGAACTCGAAGATGCGCGGGCCCGTAGCCGGTCCCTGGAGGAGCAGTTCCAACAGGTGGCCAACGTTGGATCCGACATGGTTCTCACCGTGGACAAGACCCTCCGCCTTGTCGCTGCCAACGCCGCCGGCGCGGAACTGCTCGGAATCCCGGTCAACGGGCTCACCCAGACCAATCTGTCCCTCTTCGTGGAACCCGGCCAACTCGCCCTGCTCCGGGCCGCCGTCGCGGATTTGGTCAAGGGAGCGGTCCCGCGGATCATCGAGCTCTCTGTGCTCGCGGGGAATGGCCTCCGCGTCGATCTCGTGTGCACCGCCACGCGGCTGGCCGGTGAAGGCACCGAAGTGATGATCTCCGCCCGAAGGCTCAACCCGGTCGGCGGAGCCACGTCCCAGGCGGAACGCGCCCTCCGGTCGGTCGTCGAGACCCTGCCGATGGTCGTCCAGTTGAAGAACGTCCGCACCCGCACGGTGACCTTCGCCAACGAGGCGCATCGCGGCTTCGGATGGGATCCCCAGGCCATCGTCGGAGGCCAGGAGGACGACTGCTTCGACGCGGACATCGCGGCCAAGCTTCGCGAGATGGACCAACGGGTGATCGAAACGGGCAAAGCCGTGGTCACCGGCGGGGAACCGGTGACCACCCGAACCCGCGGGCGCCGCTACTTCTCGATCCGCAAGGTCCCGATCTTCGAGGAGGGAAACGAAACGGCGGCCAACATCCTCACGGTCATGGAGGACGTGACCGAACGCCACCTCGCAGACCGCGAGCTCAAGCGCACCCAGCATCTTTTCCAGTCCCTCGTCGACTCGCTCCCGCTGGCCGTCTACATCAAAGACGCCCGCTCCGGCCGCCACGTGCTGTGGAACAAGATGGGCGAAAACCTGGTGGGCCAGCCGCGGGAACGCCTCATTGGAAGAACAGACAAAGATCTTTTCACCGGAGAGCAGGCCGAGCGCTTCGCCAAGGACGACCAGCGCGTCGTCCGCGACCGAAAGATGATCATCGTCCCTCTCGCGGAGCTCGAGACCCAGGACCGGGGCCTGCGCCTGCTCGCCACGAAGAAATTCCCGATCCTCAGCCCCGAGGGCGAAGTCCTCCACATCGTCGGCATCACCGAGGACGTGACCGAACGCATCCACACCGAGGAGGCCATCCACCAGGCCCGCGAAGCCGCCGAAAAACTGGCCGCAGAACGCGAGGAGAACTGCACCCAGCTCGCCGAGGCCGTCAAGAACGCCGAGGCCATGGCCAAGGCCGCCGAGGTCGCCAGCGTCGCCAAGAGCGACTTCCTCGCGAACATGAGCCATGAGATCCGGACGCCGATGAACGCCGTGATCGGCTTCTCAAGCCTCCTGCTCGACACTCCCCTCAACGCCGAGCAGCGCGACCACCTTTCGACCATCCGCAACAGCGGCGAGGCCCTGCTCTCGATCATCAACGACGTCCTCGACTTCTCGAAGATCGAGGCCGGAAAGCTCAGGCTGGACGAGGTGCCGTTCAACCTCGTCGAAATCGTCGAGGCGGCGGCCGCCCTCATGTCCCAGCGGGCCAGCGCCAAGGACCTGGAACTGGCCAGCCTCGTGCGGAACGCCGTCCCGGTGTCGGTGGTCGGCGATCCCAACCGCCTCCGCCAGGTCCTGATAAACCTCATCGGCAACGCCATCAAGTTCACCGAGCACGGCCGCATCTTCATCGAGGTGACCCAGCACCGCACCGAAGGCGAGTTCGTCGACCTCCAGTTCGCCGTCACCGATTCCGGCATCGGCATCTCCGCCGACGGCCAGGCGCGTCTGTTCCAGGCCTTCAGCCAGGCCGACAGCTCCACCACCCGGCGCTTCGGAGGGACCGGTCTCGGCCTCGCGATCTCCAAGAAGATCGTCGAGATGATGAACGGCCAGATCGGCGTCACGAGCGAACCTGGCCATGGCTCCACGTTCTGGTTCCGCGCCCGCCTCGCCCTCGGCGAACCGGCCGCAACGGACGATTCCAAGTGCCTCGCGACGCTTGCCGACCGGCGGGTCCTCGTCGCGGCCGACGACGAGGCGGTCCGTCTCGTCGTCGAGCACTACTGCGCCAGCGTCGGGATGAAGGTCACGATCAGCCAGGACGAGGTCGATGTCCTCGCCCATCTGCAACGGTCCGTGGAGGACGGCGCGCCGTTCGACCTCTTCATCGTCGATCTCATGTCGAAACGTTTCGACGGCCTGCTCCTCGCCGGCACCATCAACGACCAGAAGCTGCTCGGCTCCGCGCGGACCCTTGGTCTGAGCGGACTCCGCCAGCGTCTCCAACCCGGAGCCCTCCAGCGCGCCGGCATCGCCCAGCGGCTGACCAAACCCGTTCGCCGGAGCGAATTCCACGCCCTCCTCGCGAAGCTCATGGGCCGGATCGAGACGCCCGCGCCACTCGCCCCGCCAGTCACCTCCACCAAGTCCGGCGCCAAACCCAAGGATGCCCGGATTCTCGTCGCCGAGGACAACCGGGTGAACCAGAAGCTCGCCCTGCTAATGCTCCGCAAGCTCGGCTACCAGGCGGACATCGCCAACAACGGCCGCGAAGCCGTCGAAGCCCAGGGCAGCAAGGGCTACGACCTCATCTTCATGGACTGCCAGATGCCCGTCCTCGACGGCTATGCCGCCACCAAGGCGCTGCGCGACAACTCCAAGACCTGCAGCGTCCGCATCGTCGCGATGACGGCCAACGCCCTCGAAGGCGACCGCGAGCGCTGCCTCGCCGCCGGCATGGACGACTACATCGCCAAGCCGGTCCGCTACGAGGAACTGGAGGCGCTGCTGGAAAAACACTTCCCGTCCGCCGCCGCGTCCCAGCCCGTGCCCAATCCCGCCGTCTGATCCGGCATCAGGCATCAGGCATCCGGTCCCACGCTTCACGCTTCACGCCCCGTGCTTCGTCTCCCATGCTCGCGGCATCATGTCCGACAGCACACTGCTGAACCTCGAACTGCCCGGCATCCCGAAGATCAAGTCCGGCAAGGTCCGTGAAGTCTTCGACCTCGGCGACGCGATCCTCTTCGTCGCCAGCGACCGCATCTCCGCCTTCGACTGCGTCATGCCCAACGGCATCCCGCGCAAGGGCGAGGTCCTCACCCGCATGTCGCACTTCTGGTTCGACCAGACCGAATCCTTCCAACCAAACCACCGCCTCGCCCGCGAGAACGATCCGCTGCCCGCCAGCCTCGCGCCCTTCGCCGGACAGCTCGCCGGCCGCAGCATGATCGTGAAGAAGTCGCAGCCCCTCGCCATCGAGTGCGTCGTGCGCGGCTACCTCGCCGGCTCCGGTTGGAACGAATACCGGAAACACCAGACCGTCTGCGGCATCCCGCTGCCCGCCGGCTTGGTCGAATCCTCCGAGTTGCCCGAACCCATCTTCACCCCCGCGACCAAGGCCGAGACCGGCCACGACGAGAACATCTCCTTTGATGAAGCGGCGAAGATCGTCGGCGTCGACATCGCCGAACAGGCCCGCGCCGCCAGCCTGCGGCTCTACAAGTTCGCCCGCGACTACGCCCGCCAACGCGGCATCCTCATCGCCGATACCAAGTTCGAGTTCGGCCTCTTCGACGGAAAACTCATCCTCATCGACGAAGTCCTGACGCCCGACTCCTCCCGCTTCTGGCCCGCCGACCAATACGCTCCCGGCAAAGGCCAGCCCAGCTACGACAAGCAGTTCGTCCGCGACTACCTGCTCACCCTCGACTGGGACAAAACCCCGCCCTCCCCCGCGCTGCCCGCCGACGTCGTAGCCAAAACCCAGGCCAAGTATTTCGAGGCGTATGAGAAGCTAACAGGAAAGAGGCTGTGAACGGACACCCGGTTAAAACCTCGGAAGAGCAAAGCGGTAGAAGATTCTTCTGGCTGACACTAGGAAGCGCGCTGGTTGCTTCTGTCGTCAGTCTCATGCTCGTTCGGCATAAGGTTTTCATCGATGGCTGGAATCTTAAGGTGCTCGGGATGGGTGTCGTCCTGGATATCCTTCGAGGACTGGTCGCCTGCGGAATCTTCCCCGGAGGCGCTCTGCTCTTAGCCCTCTTTTTTCGAGCCAGCCGGAAGATCACCACATCGGGTTTGTTCGCCCGTTCCGTCGCCTGTGGCGTGGCGGCGGTCGCATCGGTAGTCCTGTATGTGCCCCTCGCCTTCCTGATCCCTTCCCTCGATTCCCTGAACGAATCCGGGATGAAGAAACGAATAGAGTCCGAATTCGATCTGACGGTTTTTAAGCTATGGGCGGAGCGGGCTCGTTCTGAGGCCAGACCGATGATGGGCAACGAAGAAGAACGCGTGTTTCAAAAGCTGTATTGGTTACCGGATGCAGGCAGCCGGATGGTCTATTCGGGCACGAATGTTCTGCCCGACATCGAGCGCGTGTTCGGAACCTATGCGGCGATCACCATCGCTTCAAATTCACCAACCCAGGTTTACACGGAGATCGCCGTCAACTATGGCGCTGCCCTTCTTGTCGGCGATGTTCGCGACTTGGAGGTCCGTGATCACCAGCGAAGAAGCGAGTTGGCGCCCGGCGTTTATCTCTGGCGCTACCTGAAACCATGATCACGCAAGGAACCACTTCAGGTAGGGCGAAGCCTCCCGGCGAGCCGCCTTGTGGCCGCCTACTGAACCTGAAGCATCTCGCGGGAAGCCCGGCGTCCTCCGGAACCCACCGAGGTAGGGCGCGTCACTCCGTGCGCGCCGTGGGATCGACTGGCGTTCCCGGTCCGCTGGGTATCCAACGGCGAGCAGAGGACTGCCCGCCCTACCTCGTGCCGAGCAGCTCCGGGAAACATCGAACCTCGACCGGGGCACGAGCGCGCATCCCTTCGGAGCGCGGCCTATCAGGCCGCAGCGGCCGGGACCGGAGCGAGGCCGCCCGGAGATCCCTCGTGCGCACGTCGGCGTGGACGCGCTGCGGCCCAGAGTGCCGCGCTCCGAAAACGTCGCCCAATGGAGGCTCTCCCCATCCGTGGCATCCGCGTGATCTGTGGGCGGCTTTCGCCACTTCGTGTTCCTTCGTGCCCATTCGTGGTTAACCCATGGACGCGCTCATCGAAGATTTCCTCTTCCACCTGCGCCACGAGCGCGGGCAGGCGGAGAACACGCAGCGGACCTACGCCGCGCAGTTCAAGAAGTTCCTCGTCTGGGCCAAGGAACACGGCCTGACCGACTGGAAGCAGGTCACCACCCAGCACCTCATCGACTTCCTCGAACTCGAGCGCGACCGCAAACCCGCCGCAAATCGCCCGGGCAATACGACGATGAGTTCCTCCTCCGTCTACCTGCGCGTGGCCGCCCTCCGCGCCTTCTTCCGTTTCACCGAGCAGAACAACTTTCTCCCGTCCAATCCGTCCGCGAACCTTTCCCTACCGCGTCGCGCCAAGCGCCTGCCCAAGAATCTCACCAACGCCGAGATCGCCCAGATCCTGCGCCCGTTGCCCATGGACACGCCCGAGACGCTCTGCGACCAGGCCATCCTCGAACTCGCCTATGCCTCCGGCCTGCGGTTGTCCGAGTTGAAGGATCTGCGGCTGGAACAGCTCCATCTCGACGAGGGATTCGCCATCGTGATCGGCAAGGGGAACAAGGAACGCGTCGTGCCCATCCACCGCCTCGCCGTGGAAGTTCTCCGCCGCTACATCGATGCCGCCCGGCCCAAACTCGTCTCGGCGAAGTCGCCCGGCGGCGTCTTCCTGACCAATCGCGGCACGCAGTTCGCCCGCGAGACGCTATGGGGCCGGATCAAACGCCGCATCCGCCGCTCCGGCATCGAGCGCAACGTCACACCGCACATGCTCCGGCACAGTTTCGCCACGCACCTGCTGGAGAACGGTGCCGACCTCCGCGTCATCCAGGAACTCCTCGGCCATTCGAGCATCGCCACGACCGAGGTCTACACCCACGTCACCAGCGGCCGGCTGCGTGAAGTCCATCGCAAGTTCCATCCCCGGGCGAAGTGAGTCGGCTGGAAAGCCGCCCAAAGCCCGGAGGGCTTGCGGAAAGCAGCCCGGATGGGTTTCGCCGTCCGCTCAGGACACGAAGTCGTAGATGGTCGCCTTCTTGCAGACCTTCTTGAAGACCTTCTCCACGAACTCCAGGTGCGACGGATGGACCTGGTAGGCTTCCTCGGCCTGCTTGTCGGTGAGGATCAGGTTGAGCGCGACCTGGTAGGACTGGTCGACCACGGGGCGGTGGCTCGGGACCATCTTGCCGACGTGGAAATGGACCACGCCGGGAATGTCCCTCAGATATTTCTCGGCTCCGGCGATGAGTTCATCGATGGCGTTGGGTTGGGCGGGATCGGTCCAGAAGATGACGACGTGCGATAGCATAGTTTGCGGCGCGGATTGAAACCGGGTGGCGGAAAACTCCAAGCCACAAGTTTGTGTGGGCGGCCGGTTGCCGGTTGTGGGTTGTTCGCGGGAAGCGGTTCATGGTTTGTTCTCGCCACGTCGCACGCAACCAGCGGCCACCACAAGCAACCTGCAACCCGCCCCCGCCAATTCATCGACCGTCACGAAACGCCGCTGGCCTCTGCTGGGCGTGCTCACGTTCTTGCGGCGTTATCCCGGCGCGGTCGCGGTGAGCGTCGGGCTGTTGCTGGTCAACATCTCCATCGAGATGTCGCAGCCGCAGATCATCGGCAGCGCCATCACTCAGTTGCACTACAACGCCGAGTTGGGCGTGCCCGCTGGGCTGGAGGCGTTCGTCCTGCTCTTCATCGCCCTCGTGGCCATCCGCGCGGGAAATGGCCTGCTGCTCGGGCCCATCCGAAACCGCCTCGTCCAACGCGCGCTCAACGACATCCGCGCCGCCGTCTACGATTCCATCCAACGGCTCGGGTTCCGCTACCACGACCGTTCCAGCACGGGCGAACTCATCTCCCGCTCGACGACGGACATCTGGCGGCTCCAAGACTTCCTCTTCGCCTGCCTCTTCCTCGTCGTCGACATCGCCGTGGCCCTGCTCGCGACGGTGACGCTGATCTTCCTCGTCCATCCAAAGCTCGGTTGGCTCACGCTCGCTACGATGGTTCCGACGATCGCCCTGATCGCCTTCTACGCGAGCAAGCTCCAGCCGCGCTGGCGCAAGGTTCACGACCTGCATTCCGCCATGACGACGGTGATCCAGGAGAACATCGCCGGCGTGCGCGTGGTCAAGGCCTTCGCCAAGGAGCAGGCGGAGATCGCCAAGTTCAAAGGCAAACGCGACGTGTTCCTCAACAACCTGATGACCACGGTGAACTACTGGGCGGCGCGCGTGCCGTTCGCGCAGTTCGTCTTCGGCCTGAGCACGCCGCTCCTCCTCTGGATCGGTGGACGCATGGTGATCCGGGGCGAAATCCCGGTGGGCGATCTGGCGAAGGTGGTCTTCTACCTCATGGCCATCGGCAACCGCATGGGCGCGATCGGGCAGTTCACGAACATCCTCCAGAACGCCAGCGCCAGCGCCGAGCGGCTGATGGAGATCATCGACGAACCGCGCACGCTCGTGGGTGGAACGAAGACGTTGCCGGCGGGGAAAGGCCGCGTGGAGTTCAAGGGTGTGAGCTTCGGCTACGAAGCCCGTAGGCCGGGCGTCCTCGCCCGGCCAGAAGGTGCTCATCAGGAAAGCACCGAACAAAAAATGCCCAACATCGAACGCCCTGGTGAACTGGCCGGGCGGGGACGCCCGGCCTACAAGACCACGGCCCTCGATGACGTCTCGTTCATCGCCGAAGCCGGCGAGACGGTCGCCATCGTCGGCGCGACGGGTGCGGGCAAGACGACGTTGGTCCAGATGATCCCGCGCTTCTACGATCCCGATTCCGGCACTGTGCTTTTAGATGGAGTCGACTTGCGCGAGCTGTCGTTGACGGAACTGCGCCGTAGCGTGGGCATCGTTTTCCAGGAGACGTTTCTCTTCAGCGCGTCCGTCGCCGAAAACATCGCCTACGGCCGGCCCTCGGCCACGCGGGCCGAGATCGTAGCCGCCGCCAGGGCCGCTCAGGCCGAAGAGTTCGTCGCTGAACTTGCCGAAGGCTACGACACGATCATCGGCGAACGCGGCGTGTCGCTCTCCGGCGGACAGAAGCAGCGCCTGGCCATCGCCCCGGCCTTCCTGCTCGATCCGCGCATCCTCATCCTCGACGACGCCACGGCGGCCGTGGATTCGCATACGGAACGCGCCATCCGCGAAGCCATGCAGAAGCTCAGCCGAGGCCGGACAACCTTCGTCATCGCCCACCGCCTCAGCACCGTCCGGCACGCGGACAAGGTGGCGGTGATGGAGAAGGGGCGTCTCGTCGAGTTCGGTTCGACATCTGAACTGCTGGAGAAGAGTCCTGTGCTGAAGGGTGTGTTTGGTTCGCAGGTGGCGGGTGATGGGTTGTCGGTTGGAAACGTCAGCCAAGGCAAAGATCGAAGCTGAACCCCGCATGAAGACGCATCCAATTTCCGCCGGGACTTCGCAGGCAAAACCGGCCCGGAGGGCCGTCAGGAGATTAGCCGGTGGCGCGAGCCACCGGACAGGCAACAGGCCGGCTCCGCCCTGGAAGGGCGGGGGACGACGGATGCATCGTCCCGTTCCGCCGCCCCGCCGGGGCGGACCCATTTGGTTCGCTGATTCCGGTGGCTCGCGCCACCGGCTAATATCCAACCGCGCCTCCGGCGCGCCCCGTCCCACCGAAGACTGACAACCCACAACCCACCACTTGCCCTCCGAAGACGACATCAAGTTGGAAGAAGAGTTCCAGCAGCGCCAGATGAGCGCCGGAACCTTCCGTCGTCTTCTGGGCTACATCCGTCCCTACCGGCGAACGCTGGCGCTTAACCTTGTCCTCACCGTTTTGGCGACGGCCTCTTCGTTGCTCGGACCGAAGTTCATCCAGATCGGCATCGACCGCTTCCTCGCCAAGGGCACGTCGGCCGAAGTGGCGATGCACGGCATCCTCGTCATCAGCGCCATCTACCTCGGCAATCTGCTGATCGGCTGGGGGCTTTCCGTCGCGCAGGTGAAGAGCGCGATCCGCGTCGGCCAGGGCGCGATGAACGACCTGCGGATGGCCGTCTTCGAGCACATCCAGAAACTTTCCCTCAACTACTTCGACAAGACCCACCAGGGCCGGATCATCAACCGCGCCGACACCGACATCGATTCGCTCGACCGCATCCTCACCTGGGGCGCGAACCAGCTCCTCGCCAGCGGCCTCACGCTCGTCGGCGTGTTCCTCCTCATGCTGCGCTACGATTGGCGGCTCTGCCTCGCCGTCAGCCTCGTGATCCCGCCGCTGGCCAGCGCCACCCGGATCTTCCATGTGAAGGGCATGGACGCCTACCGGAAGATGCGCGAGCAAAGTTCACGCATGACCTCGGCGGCGGCGGAAAGCATCTCCGGCGTGCGCGTCGTGCAGGCCTTCGCCCGCGAGGAGGAGAACCTTTCGCGCTTCCAAGAACTCGGCGACGAATACGGCCGACGCGTGCTTGTGGCCGCGCGGATCTTTCATACCTACATGCCGTTCGTCGGGCTCCTGTCCGGCATCGGCATGGCCATCGTGCTCGGCTACGGCGGGAGCCTGGCGTTGCGCCATGAAATCACCGTGGGCGAACTCGCCGCCTTCATCCTCTACCTCGGCATGTTCTTCGGCCCCATCCAGACGATGGGCGACCTCTACAACGCCGTGCTCTCCACCGCCGCCAGCGCGGAACGCATCTTCAGCCTGCTCGACACGCCGCCGCAGGTCCACAACCGCCCCAACGCCACGCCGCTCCCGCCCGTGCGCGGCCACATCGTCTTCCACGACGTGTCGTTCCGCTACGATTCCACGCCGGCGGACCAGTGGGTGCTGAAGAACGTCTCCTTCGAGGCCAGGCCCGGCGAAACCGTCGCACTCGTCGGCGCCACCGGCTCGGGCAAAACCAGCGTCATCAGCCTCATCAGCCGCTTCTACGAACCGCAGCAAGGCCGCATCACCATGGACGGCCTCGACCTCGGCGACGCCACCATCGAGTCGCTCCACGAACAGATCGGCATCGTCACGCAGGACAACTTCCTCTTCACCGGCACGATCCTGGAGAACCTGAAGTTCGGCCGCGTCGACGCCACGGACGAGGAAGTCTTCGACGCGGCCAAGGCGCTCGGCACGCACGAGATCATCCTGCGGTTGAAGGAGGGTTATCAGACCAAGGTCTCCGAACGCGGGGCCAACTTCAGCGCGGGCGAACGCCAGTTGATCTGCTTCACGCGCGCGATGGTGGCGCGTCCGCGCATCCTCATCCTCGACGAGGCCACGAGCGCGGTGGACCCGCAGACCGAGGCCGTCATCCAGCATGCGTTGGAGAAACTCTTCGAACGCCGGACCAGCTTCGTCATCGCGCACCGCCTTAGCACCGTGCGGCATGCGCACCAGATCCTCGTGCTCGGCCACGGCGAGATCCTCGAACGCGGCACCCACGACCAGCTCATCGCCGCCAACGGCGCCTACGCCCGGCTGTATGCGGAGTTCGTGAAGGGGTGAGCTCGATCAAGAAGCACGGGCGCGCCAGTGGCGGTCATCGCGGGCGGCGTGGAGAACAGCGATGACGAGCACCGATCCGTGAATCTCGTCCACCAGGTAGATGATTGTAAGCGTCACGCGGAGCACCCCTATCTGGACGGAGCATAGATGTCGTAGTCGTAGGGTATGACATCTATGACCGGCGGATCGGAGATACTGAGGGC
>JAYVSO010000115.1:0-37801 GCA_043775315.1 Verrucomicrobiota bacterium | reverse complement strand
GCCGAGACGCCGCTACGGACGTCACCCCTTCTGGCCTTTGGGCGGATGCGTGTCCCAAGTGCGCACGGACTCCGGCTCGACGTGCGTGAAGCCCGTGCCGGGCGGCGGACTGGGAATGCGAATCAGGACGTGACAGCCGGGGCATTCGATCTGCCGGCCGGCGTAACACGGGTCGCACTTCAACGGCTGGTCGCAGTGGGAACAGTAGAATTTGAATTCGTTTGTCCTCATGGTCTTCACCCTATTCATGCGCAAAGCCGCTGCAAAAAGTATGTGAAAATAATTACATACTTTCTGCCGGCTGATTGCGCATGTAAAAGCAGATGAACAAATCATCCATGCCATCACCTCAAGAACGTGAGGCCGCCTTGTTTGCGCTGGCCGTCGAGAAGCCCGCTGCCGAACGACCGGCATTCCTCCAAGCCGTCTGCGGCACCGACATCGCCCTGCGCGCCCGTCTTGACGCCTTACTCGCCGCGCATGACCAGCCGGACACACTGCTGGCCACACAGCCCGCCGCGGCCTGTCCGACGATCAAGCTCGATCTCGAAGACGCGCCCGACGAGGCCGTGGGCCAGACGCTGGGGCGCTACAAATTGCTGGAACGCGTCGGCGAAGGCGGGTGCGGTGTGGTGTATGTCGCGGAGCAAACCGAGCCGGTGCGGCGTCGCGTGGCGCTGAAGGTCATCAAGCTAGGCATGGACACCAAGCAGGTGGTCGCGCGGTTCGAGGCCGAGCGGCAGGCATTGGCGATGATGGACCATCCGAACATCGCCAAGGTTCTGGATGCAGGAACGACCGAGGTGGGTCGTCCTTACTTCGTCATGGAACTGGTGCGCGGCATTCGCATCACCGACTACTGCGACCAGGCCCAGTGCTCGACCAAGGAACGGCTCAATCTGTTCATCAAGGTCTGCCAAGCGATCCAGCACGCGCATCAGAAGGGGATCATCCATCGCGACATCAAGCCGTCGAACATCCTGGTCACGCTGCACGACGGCGTGCCGGTGCCCAAGGTGATTGATTTCGGCATCGCCAAGGCGACGGAAGGCCGGCTCACGGACAACACGGTCTATACGCAGTTGCACCAGTTCATCGGCACGCCGGCTTACATGAGTCCGGAGCAGGCGGAGATGAGCGGGCTGGACATCGACACGCGCTCGGACATCTACAGCCTGGGCGTGTTGCTCTACGAACTGCTGGCCGGCAGCACGCCGTTCGATGCGAAGGAACTGATGGCCTCCGGCATCGACGCGATGCGCAAGACCATCCGGGAGAAAGAACCGCAACGTCCCAGCACGCGGCTGAGCCAGACGCTGGTAGCAGCCGAGGTAACGAGGCGGACGTCAAGCGGTGGCGAAGAATCCGCCTCCTTACGTCGGCTGCTACGAGTGAAGGAGACGATCCACCAGCTCAAGGGCGACCTCGACTGGATCGTGATGAAGTGCCTGGAGAAGGACCGCCAGCGCCGTTACGAGACGGCCAACGGACTCGCCGCCGACCTGAAGCGCCACCTCAATAACGAGCCGGTGGTGGCCCGGCCGCCCTCGACCGCCTACCGGTTCCAAAAGGCATTTCGCCGGAACAAGCTGGTGTTTGCCGCCGCCGGAGCCGTGGCCGGTGCGCTCTTGCTGGGGGTGGTGGTCAGCGCCCGGCAGGTGGTGCGGGCGACTCAGGCGAGCAAGGCCGAATCCCGTCAACGCCTCGTCGCCGAAGGAGCGCAGGCCGTTGCCCAGACAAAACAGCGCGAGGCGGAAGCCGAGCGCAGCCGCGCCGAGACTGAGCGACAGCGCGCCGACGCCCAGGCACGCAAGGCCATCGACAGCCAGCAGCACGCGAAACAGTTGCTTTACGCGTCGGACATGAGCCTCGCCCAGCAGTCCCTCAAGTTGAACAACCTCGGCCGGTCCCGCCTCTTGCTGGACCGGCACCGGCCGCAGCCCGGCGAGGAAGACCTGCGCGGCTGGGAGTGGCGCTATCTCTGGCAGCAAACCCGCGGCAGCGCGCTCGTCACGCTCACCAATCGCCCGTCGCGCGGATTCGACGTCAGCTTCTCCCCGGATGGCACGCGGCTCGCGGTTGCCTGGTTCGACGGTCAGGTGGAGGTCTGGGATGTTCCGACCCGACGCCTCCTCCGCAGCCTGCCAAAGGATAAGGAAGCCGCCTTTGGGCATGTGGCCTTCTCGCCGGTTCGCAATCTACTGGCTGCGACTTCTGGAACGAATGCCGTCACCCTCCTCGATCTGGATTCGGGCCGGGAATCCACTGTCTGGCGGTCTCCGGACGACAACGGCATGAACGTCACTGACCTGTCGTTCTCACGGGACGGCTCCCGAGTGCTCGTCTATGCAATCAGTTCTGTTGCTTTGAGAGGCCGCGATGCGGTGTGGGTGATCGACGCGGCGTCCGGCAAGGTCGAAAGCCGTCACGAGGCCCTGGCCAGCTTCAGCCGGTTCCACGGGGCGGCCGGACTTTCCCCCGACAACCGGCGGCTCTACCTCGCGGCTTCGGATTCCGTGAAGTATCGTTACACGATCCGATGCCTCGATCTGCAAAGCGGTGAGGAACTCTGGCAGACCGAATCGCAACGAGACTACGGCCTGACCAAACTGGCGGTTTCCCCAGACGGCACCGTGCTGGCGTCCGCTTCCGGATTCGAGGACCCCACCATCCGCATCTGGGATGCCCGGACCGGCCGTCTTCTCTTCCGGATCGAGGGCCACACCGGATGGGTGTGCAAACTCGCTTTCACGGAGGACGGAACGCGCCTGCTCTCTGCGGCCTCGGACCAGACGATCCGGGTGTGGGATGTGAAGAACTGGAGCGAGATGCGGGTGCTGCGCGGACACAGCGACGAAGTCCACGCCGTCGCCATTTCCGCCAAGGCCGGCCTCATCGCCAGCGCCGGCAAGGATGGCAACGTGATGTTGTGGAGCGACGACGAGCGACCCGGGGATGCCGGCCATCTGGTCTTGCCGGAATCCCTGCAAAATACCCCGGTGCTTCCCGTGGGCCAGTCACGGCTGCTCTTGGGGACATCCGCCGGAACCGGCCGCCTGCTGGATTTCAAAGCCGGCTCCTCGCCCGTGGACCTGCCGGGCTTCGGGCCTCCCGCCCGTCCGCTCGGGTTCTTTGGCACCAACACGCTCTGCCGCTGGGATGGCACCAACCAGATTGTCATCGGCCAGTTGCGCGGGATGGATTTCGTCGAGCAGCGTCGCTTCGAACTGAAACCCGGCGAGGCGCCCCGGGCCTTCGCCTTGAACCTCGAACAAGAGGTCATCGGCTGGACCGACGCAGCTTCCGAGACCGCCATCTATGTCGCGAATCTGAAGACGCCCGGTCGCCGGACCGAGTTGCAGAGCGACCTCACCGGCCCCAAGGAACTGTTCTTCAGCGAGAAGGGAGACTTCCTGGCTGCCATGTCACCGTCCGGACTGCGCGTCTGGCAGTTGGACACGGGGCGCGTCGTGGTCTCGATGAACGACCCTGTCGACGATGCTGTCTTCGCGGCGGGCGGCCGCGTCCTGGTCGCGGCAGTCCCTCTGAAACTCGACCACGAGATCCGCTTCCACGACCTGAGCAACCCGGACGGTGCCCCAAAAACATTCCCCGGGGCGGACTATTCCCGCAGCCTCGCCGTATCGCCTGACGGCCGGCTGGTGGCTGCGGCCACCGACATGGGACATTGGCTGCTGTTCGACGCACTCAAGCGCGAACTCATCGCCTCCACGCGCGGCCATCTGAACGCAGCCTTCAAGGTGGCTTTCTCTCCGGACGGCCAACGGTTGATCACATCGAGCGGGGGGCGGGAGGCCGTCAAAGTCTGGGATGTCAGCACACGACAGGAGTTGCTCACCCTGCCTGGGGTCGGCTCGTTCCTGGTGTTGGCAGCCTGGAGTCCCGACGGCGAGGTCATCACCGCCGGCGTGCCTTCACAGGTATGGCACGCACCGACCTGGGAGGAGATCGCCGCCGCCGAGACGAAGGACAAGGCGGAGAGCAAGCAGCCATGAACCTCAACCGCGCCCCGTTCCAAAGCGCCAGAGGACTCTTTGCATTACCCACAAATTCCTTCGGGCTCCTGCAGGAGCGCCAACGGCGCGGACCATGCCAGCCTGGGCCAACGGCCCAGGAAAAACCGGTGAGACGCCGGTCAGGGCTGAAAGCCCGATCCAAGAGACTCGACGGACGTTTCGATCCAGATGGCACGGGCTTTCAGCCCTTGAGGCCGGGTCGGACCGTGTCCTGGGCCGTTGGCCCAGGCTGGAATGATGACGGGCCTTTGGCCCTGACGAGGATGCGCCGTCGATTCGTGGATAATGGAAGGAGAGGACTGGCGCGCTCCAAGACCTGGCGGACTTCGTGGCGGCCCTGGCATTCGCGAAGCGTCTTGGACTGCGGTAGCCCCCTACCGCTTTTCCACCGAGACGTGATGAGGTTGACTCCTCAGACCAGCGTGAACCCGAAACAGGCGTTGAGGCGCTGGACCAAGGCGCGGCGTCGAACGGCGGTCACGATTCCCCGTGGCCGATACAGCCGTTCCTTCTCCACCAGATACATCAGGTCGCACTTCACCAGCGTCTCCCAATCGAGTCCATCCGCCCCATTCAACACCACTTCATTCTCGCGCGCCGGACGGCTGGCCTTCTGGCTGGAGCCGATCAACACATTGACCAGCGGTGCGCGGCCGACGCGATCCGGGTGGCTGACGATAATCGCCGGATGCGGACCGGCGTCGGCAAAGTCGCAGGTCCAGATGTCCCACTGTTTCATTCCGCCTCGACCTTCAGGGTGGAAGCCTTGGCGGTGCGGCGTTCGGCGCGATTGTCAGTCTTGGTGTAAAGATGGCGCAACGAGCCGGGTGGAAACGAACCGGCCGCCAGGGACTTTTCCTCGGCATCCAGGATGCGCAGGCTGGCTCGCACCACTTCACTGGAGTTGTTGTAGCGCCCGCTGGCAACCAGTCGCGCGATCAATTCCTCGAAATGCTTGGTCAACGCAATGTTCATGGCTGGCACTCAGGAATAGATGCTATCTATTGTCAATTCTCGACCCGGCCCAGTTCCAGAGCACTCCTGCATGAACCCAAACCTCGAAGAACTCTTGTTCCAACTTGCGCTGACGAAACCAGTCGCCGAGCGCGCGACGTGGCTCGACCGTGAATGCGGCACCGACCCCGCCCCAACGCCGGCTCAGGGTTTCGGGAGCTGGTTCAACGTGTAGTATGCGACGTCATGCAACAGCCGTTCACCGCCGCGATCACGCAGACCGGGCAGATGCAGTTCGTGGATGTGGCCGAGCACGAGCTTGTCCACGACCAACCGGACGCTGAGGCCGTCGGCGCTCGGAGTGGCGGAAACGATGCGCTGGTCGGCCTGCTCGATCTCCGGACCGCCGTAGGCGCCGAAGTAGTGGTGGGTAAAGGTCTCCAGCGTGTAGCTCTCCGGATCGCGCGCCGCGGCCGGATCGACGGGTGAAGTGAAGCGAAGCTCGAAGCCGTCCGGCTTGACGCGCATTGAATGGACTTCGAACGGCACCTTGCCGGTCCAGTCGAGGCGTTGCAGCGCCTTCTCCGAGAGGCCGCGCACGGGCCAGCCGCGCTTGCTGCCGCCGACGAAAATCTGGCCGCGCTCCGTGAGCCGCCCGCCGATCAGGCCCGTGGCGAAGCCCTGCCGGAAGGGATAACAGGCGCCCTGGTATTGGCCGTTCACCACTTCCATCTCCGCGCGCATGACGAGGCTCAGCGTGTAGTCGCCGACGAAGAACTGCCCGGCAAAGGGACCGAACTTTCCGCCCGACACATCCGGCATCACGGCAGAAACGCTCTGTCCCATCTTCTTGTAGGGAAACGTGACCGCAGGAAGCACGAGCTGCGGGATGCGCTGGGCGTCGATGTGCCGGCGGCCCTTGTCGCCGCCGGTGGGTTCGGCAGGACGCGGTCCCATGTTGGGCACGTGGTCATACCATTTGTTGCCGATGGGATGGCCCATGAAGCCGCCGGGGCGAAGGTGCTTCAGGGTGTTGGCGCTGGCCCATGGCCCCTGGCTCTCGGCGTAGAAGACGTCGCCGGCGGCGTTGAACCCGATGCCACCGGGGCTTCTTAGGCCGCTGCACATCGCTTCCCAACGGCCGTCCGGAAAGTGCCGCAGGGCCCAGCCGCGGAAGAGCCGGTCCGACGTGTAGCTGCCGGTGAGGCCGTGGACCGTCCAGATCGCGCCGTCCTTGTCGAAGCCCGAGCCGAAGTTGAACTCGTGCTCGCCGCCCCAGGCCCAGGCGTCGCTCACGGTTTCGAAGCGGTCGGCGCGTCCGTCGCCGTCGGTGTCGAGCACGCGGGTCAGCTCGCTCTGCTGCGTGGCGTAGAGCACGCCGTCGCGCCATGCGAGGCCGAGGACTTCCGTGAGACCGGTGGCGAAGAGTTTCCACACCGGAGCGGGCGGCGTGGCATCGGCGCCGGTCGCGAAATAGATTTCCCCGCGCCGTGTCCCCACTACGAGGCGCCCGTCCGTCAGCCAAAGAATGCTGCCGGCCTCCATGACCGCGTCGGGCGGCATGGGCACGTTGGTGATGCGGTAGAACTCGGCTTCGCGGTCATTCATCGGCACGTCGGCGAGGTCGTCGGTGCTGAGGTTCTGCTTGAGGTCCGAGGGCCTGACGCCGCGGCGGTATCCGGCGAAGTCGCTCTTCCTCGGCACGTAGGTCCCCACTTGCGACACGTCCGCCTTTGCGAGGATCTTGTCCTCCAGTCCGACGCACCAGTAGCAGGCGTTGACGAACATCCGGCGCACGCCCTCCTCCTTGAAGTCGTCGCCATAGCCCATCGTGGTCGTGAAGATGCGGGCGGCTTTGCCTTCGCTGCCGGTGAAGGTCTTGATCCACGCGATCGGAACAGGCGGCTTCTGTTCATCGGGCTGGTCGTCCGACTTCAATCCCCGCAGCGGTTGACCCATGACGAGCGGACGGCTGTCGCCTTCGAGCGTGGTGATCTTGTAGGCGTGGGAGAGGCCCCAGAGGCGTTCGATGCCGCGCAGGATCGGATGGTCCTTCATTTCCGGAACCACGATGCCGAGCGTGCTCTGGCTGCGGTAACCGCCGTAGTGGTCGACCCACGTCTCGCCGAGGACCTGCCGGCCGAAGCCACCCTTGGAGTCCGGATGCGGGCCGCGCCAGCCCCACTTGGAAAACTTCTCCTTCTGAAACTTGTCGTAGTCGAACGCGTGGGTCGCCGTGCGGATGCCGATCACCGGCCGGCCTGATTCGACGTAGGCCACGAACTTCGCCATCTGGTCCTCGGGCAGGTGACGGAACCGGGTGAACACCACCATCAGGTCGGCGTCCTTCAGCGCGTCGAGGCCGGGAATGTTGTCGGGCACGGCCGGATCGATCTCGCCGGTCTCGCGGTTGATGGAGAACAGGACCGTGCAGTGGAAGCCGTGGCGTTGGGCGAGGATCTTGGCCATCGCGGGCATCGACTCCTCGGAACGATACTCCTCGTCGCCGGTGATGAAGACGATTCGCTTGCCCTTGCCGGGGCCGGACCCGCCCTTGTAGGTCAGCCACGGGTCTTCGGCCGCGAATGAGCCGGGAACGAACAAGGCCACCAAGGCCAGCGCGACCAACGCCCGTAGCGCCGAAGCTGATTTACCAAACATAGTCGACCTCCAGTTGATTGTTCCCGCTGCGCGCGCCGATGGGCACGAGCAATTCCTGCCTGTCACCGTCGCCGCGCACAAACGCCTTTGCGCCACCACTCATACGAATCGTGAGCGTGTCGTCGAGCCGCCACGCATTCTCGCCGCCCGCCGTGAGCTTTCCGGTGGCGAGACGGAAGTGGAGACCTGCGGGCGGGGGACCCGTGAACTTAAGCGTGCGGTGCAATCCAGCCTTGCCGCCGAGTTCGATCGGGCTGACGAAATCCTCCATGCTGACCGAGCGGAAGGAGTAGAGCAGTGTGGGGCGTTTGAATGTGTCGAGTTGGAGGCCGCCGAATTTCATGCCCGCTTCCTTGCTGGAACCGGCCGGCCATGGCGTGGCCGTGTCGGCAAGCAGCGCGAGCGGCGGACCGTGCGGAAAGACAACCACGTCCGTGCCGAGCGGACGGATGTTGCCCATGCCTTGCACGCCCCAGTGCGCCCCGGCATTGAGGAACCGCCCACGCCACAGCAGCGCGAGCCGCATCTCCTCGGAGTCGAAGGCCATGTTCAACTGGCCGGGATAACCGGTGGCGATCCCGCGAAAGCCGGCTTCCCAGAGCTTGCCGCGATAGACGACCGGTTCGCCGCCCACGATCAGTTCCACGTTCTGCCGGCTCAGGCCCTCAGGAAACTTCGTGCGCGGCCCGTCGGCGAGATACGTCCAGAGGGCCGCGTGCTGGCGTTCCGTGTTTCCTCCGAGCACCGAAGTCAGCGGGCTGACCCCGTCCGGCCACAGGGCGGGCATGCGCGTGCCGGGATGGAAACGGTTTGGATCGAGGAGAAATTGCCGAAACCAATCCTCGTTCAACCGTTCGGTCGTGGTCGTCAGGTCGATGACCTGGAGCCCATGGGCCGGCTGGCGGTTGAAGCGATGGCACGCGATGCACGACAGCCCATCGGTCCCTACGAGCCTGCGTCCGGCCTCCTTCTGGATGTCCACGGCGTCGGGCGATGGCTTGACGGGTTGGGCGCGACGGTCGAGCGAGACGAACAGGTCGGTAAGGTGTCCGACGTTGGTGGAGCCGAACTGGGGCATCCGGGTGTTGAGGTAAGGGCGCACGCTTGCGCCCGTCGCCAGCACGTTGCTCAACCAGGCCGGACGGAGTCGGTCGCCGACACCATCGAGGCGTGGTGGCACGCGGCCTTCGTCGCCAAGGTCCTCGCCGTTGGAGGTGAAATACGCGTCCCGTTCCGCCGTGATCCCGCCGACGCCATCCCGCGAATGGCACGATGCGCAGTTCAGCGACGCCATCGTGTGGGCCAGGCGCTGCTGCTGCGAAGGCGCGCCGAGATCGGGCCGATTGAGCGAGGCGATCGCGTCACGGAGCGCGGTCCGCTGGGATGCGGTGAGGTGGTAGTCCGGAGCGTTGGCGCTGGGACTTTCCGCCAGACAGCCTCGGGATGGTTGCATCGAGGACAGCGCCGGTGGCGGATTCTGCGGCGGCTTGGACTCATGGCAGACCGGACAGTTCATCTGCGCATACAGTGTCCGGCCCTCGGCCGCCTTGGAGGAATCGACCACGAACGGCACAGGTGCCGGAGCGGTCTCGCGAAGGCTTTGCAGCCGAGAAGCGGGAATGGCTCCGCGCGCAATGCCCGGGCCCTCCCATTCCAACTGGAGCGCCGGCTCCTTCGAACCGCGCTGCACGTAGTCCACGATGACGGGATGCAGGCCGGCGTTGAGTCTCATCGCGCGTTTGCCGTCGACCCGTTCCCGCTGCCAACTGTCTTCGCCGACGATCCATTGGCCGCGCACCGAAAGCCTGCCCGCGCCGGTGGTGGCGAGGTGGAAGGTGTATTCGCCGGCCTGATCGACCCGCAGCCAACTGGTGAAACGCAGGGCATACCCGCGGTCGCGGCCCATGGCTTCGAGGCTGAAGTTCGCAGCCGGTCCCGTCCGGGCCTGCTCGACGGTCTCAAGGTCTTCAAAGGACCGGATCCGTCCACGATACTGCGCGACTTCCACCGTGGCTGGAACCTTGGCGTCCCGCAGGAGATAGTGGGCGAGGTCGGAAGCTTCGCCGTCGGTCAGGTTCATCGCCGGCATCCGGCCGGAGGGGCGCGAGGCGAGCGGGTCCTTGAGGAAGCGGCGCAGCCCGTCGACGGTCCATTTTTCCGCCATCTTCGGAAGCGGAGCCGCCGCGGAAAAATTGGTCGTGGTGTTCTGCGGCGCATGGCAGGCCACGCAGCCGACGCTGTGGAACAGCTTTTCACCCCGGGACACGGCGGCGCGATCGGGCATCACTTTCCTGAAGCCGGCCTGATCGAGCGAAACAAGGTAATGGGTCAACGCTTCGGCTGCCGCAGTCCGCTCCGCTGGCGGCAAGCCGTGGAGGACATCCGGCATGGTGGTGCCGGGCATCGTCGTGTGCGGCGCAGCCAGATGGCCCATCAACCATTCGGGGCTCGTCCGAGCACCGACACCGGCCAAGCGCGGCGCCGCTTTCGGGGAAAGCCAAGCCGCTTGCACGTCGGTCGCCCGATGGCAGGCGACGCAGTTCAGCTCGCCCAACAACACGCGGCCATCGGGCTGCGCGGCCGGCGAGGTTCGTGTCAGCGCGGCAAAAAGACCCAGCGTCGCGATCAGCAACGATTTGCCGGGAACGCCGAGTGGCTTTGTGTTCATGCGAAAGGTTCGGTGAGCGTGGTCAAACGATTCATCGCGGACCCGCCGGGAGTTTTTCGTTCAGGTAGGAGGTCATCAGTTCGCGGAGGTGCAGGGTGGTGCCCGATCCTTCGCTGATGCTGTGCGAACGGTTGGGATACGACATCATCTGGAACTGCCGGCCATGCCGGATGAATTCGTTCACCAGCCCTTCCACTCCCTGGTAGTGGCAGTTGTCGTCGCCCGTGCCGTGTATCAGAAGGAGGTTGCCCTTGAGTTGGCTGGCGAAGGTCAGCGGGGAACCGTTGCGATAGCCTTCGGCGTTGTCGTCCGGCAGTCCCATGTAGCGCTCCTGGTAGATCGTGTCGTAGAAGCGCATGTTGGGGACGGACGCGATGGCGATGCCGGTGCTGTAGAGATCGGGATAACGGAGCAGGGCGTTCAGGGTCATCGAACCGCCGCCGCTCCAGCCCCAGATGCCGACACGGGCGGGGTCCACATAGGAGCGGGTAGCGAGAACATGCTTCAACGCCGCGGCCTGGTCCTGCGAGGCGAGGATGCCGATCTGGCGGTAGATGGACTTGCGCCAGTCCCGCCCGCGTGGCGTGGCGGTGCCGCGGTTGTCGAAGCTCATCACCAGATAACCCTGCTGCGCCAGCATGTGGTGCCACAGCTGCGAGCCGCCGCCCCAGGAATCCCTCACGGTCGATCCGGCCGGTTCGCCGTAGACATAGATGAGGAGAGGATACTTCTTGGTCGCATCGAAGTCGGGCGGCCGGATGCACCAGGCGTCCAGCTCGACACCTTTGGCGATGGGCACCTTGAAGAACTCGGTGGGTGGAAGCTTCAACTGGGCGAGGCGCTCCTTGAGCTTTTTGTTGTCCGCGAGGACACGCACCCGTTTGTGGTCGGGCAACGAAATGAGGTCGGTCATCGGCGGCTCATCGTGCGACGACCAGGTGTGGAAGGCCCATCGGCCGTCGGGCGAGACCTGGTAGGAATGCGTGCCTTTCTGGGAGGCCGGTGTGACGCGTTCAGTGCGGCGTCCATTGAAGCGCGACCGGTAGAGGTAACGCTGGGTCGGGTTGTCGGGCGACGCCATGTAGTAGATGCGCTCCGACTTCTCATCCACGTGGACGAGTCCGACGACGTCGTGCTTACCCGGCGTGGCAAGCTTCACTTTGCCGTTGTCGCGGTTGGCGATGTAGAGGTGGTCCCAGCCGTCGCGTTCGCTGGGCACGATGAACCGCCGTCCGCCGTCGATCCACTTAAGGTTCTGGTTGGCTTCGACCCAAGCGGCGTCGCTGTCGGTCAGGAGGGTTCTCACCTTGCCCGTGGCGGGATCGGCGAGCATGACGCGGTTCGTGTTCTGCAGCCGGTTCAACTGCTGGAGAAAAATCTCCTTCGAGCCTTCGGGCCATGCGAGGTCGAAGATGTAGTGATTGCGCGGGTCGCCCGGCACGTCCAGCCAACGCGTTGGGCCGCCGGTGGCCTTAACGACGCCCACGCGGCAGGCGGAGTTCATTTCTCCGGTCTTGGGATACTTGATGAGCTGCGTCTTCGGGTAGAGGCCGTCGGTGTTGTTCACGAGCGCCACTTCGCGCACGCCTTCGGTGTCGAGCTGCCAATAGGCGATGGACTGTCCATCCGGGCTCCAGCGGAAGCCGTCGCGCAGCGCGAACTCCTCCTCATACACCCAATCAAACGTGCCGTTGATGATCTCCGGAGACGTGTTGGTGGTCAGCGCGGTGATGCGGCGGCTCTGGAGGTCCTCGACGTAGATGTTCCGTTCGCGCACGTAGGCCACGCGGCGGCCATCCGGGGAGAACTTCGCAAACATCAGCGTCGACGCTTCGGCATCGCCTCCAAGCTTGATCAGTTCGTGGCTGGTCCGATCGAGCACCCAGTAGTCGCCCCGGCTGTTTGTGCGCCAGACCTTCTTCGTGTTGGTGAAGACGAGCAGCTTCGACCGGTCCTTCGACCAGGTGTGGCCGTCGACGCCGAGGGGCGACGATTCACCGGGTGGAACGAATTCCGCGGCGGACACGAGAACGTCCTTGGCGCCGGTCTTGGGATTGTGCCGGACCAAGTCACGCCCGCCGCCGGGTGCTTTGGAGCTCTCGAAGGTCGTGTATCCGGAGCTGTCGTCCAGCCAACGCGCCGAGAACCCCTCGCCGCCAAAATCGCCCGAGGCGAAGATGCGTTGGACGGTGAGCCTGGTGGAGTTGGTCTCCTCCGCCGCGCCCGCCGGGAACGCAGCCATGAACAGCGCAGCCGCCCCGATGAGCGAGCAGGCCCGGGACCGGAGCAGCCTTGGAACGACGAGAGCGGGCATGGGGGATTGGCGGGGTTAAGGCCTAGGAAACTTCGACGACGGGTTTGCCGAGCACCGGCATCTTCGGCGTGATGCCGAGTCCGGGAGCGGTGCTGGCGGCCATGAAGCCGTTGACCCGCTGCGGAGCGCCGTCGGCGGTGCTGACGGTGACGTAGCTGTTGAAGTCGGTGCTGGTGAAACGGAACTGCTCGGGGGTGCTGTGGGCCAGATGCGCGATCGCGGCGGTGGTGATGTCGCCGCCCCAGCTGTCCTCCAGGGTCATGGCGATGCCCATGCTCACGCACAGGTCGCGGGCCTGCCTGGTCCTCGTCAGGCCGCCGAGCTTGCTGATCTTGAGGTTGACCACGTCCATCGCGAGATCGGCCTTCGCGCGCAGGAGCATGTCGAGCCCGTCGACGTTTTCATCGAGGACAAAGGGATGCGGGCATTGGCGGCGGACGGCGAGACACTCCTCGTAGGTGAGGCAGGGCTGCTCGATGTAGACGTCGACGTCGCGGACGGCCTTGGCCACGCGCACCGCTTCGTGCTGGACCCAGCCGGTGTTCGCATCGGCCACGAGTCGGTCGCCGGGCCGGAGTTTGGCGGCGACGGCGTGGATGCGGGCGATGTCGACATCCGGGTCCCCGCCGACCTTGAGCTGGAACCGCGTGTAACCTTCGGCGCGGTAGCCCGCGACCTTCGCGGCCATCTCCTCGGGCGACTCCTGCGAGATGGCGCGATAGAGCCGGATGCTCTCGCCGAAGCGTCCGCCCATAAGGACGCACACTGGTAGCTTTGTTGCCTGCCCGAGGATGTCCCAGCAGGCGATGTCGATTCCCGACTTCACATACGGATGGCCTTTGAGGGCGGCATCCATGCGGTGGTTGAGCTTCGACAGTTCACGAGGATCCTCGCCGATGAGGTGAGGCCCAAGTTCACGGAGTCCCGCGCGGACGCCTTCCGCATAGGCCGGGAGATAGAACGGCCCGAGAGGGCAAACCTCGCCGTGGCCCACGATCCCCGCATCGGTTTCCACGCGGACGATGGTGCTGTCGAAGACGGTGACGGATTTTCCGCCCGACCATTTGTAGGTGGTCTCGTGCAGCGGGAGTTCGACGCAGTAGGCGACTATGCGGGTGATCTTCATTGATGGATCCAACGGAGATGTCCGCGTTGGTTCTCAAAATATTATCCGCCGCGAGAAGCCGGGTCTTGGCCCAGAAACGCGCTCGGGTGCGCAGCGAAGCACAACGGCGGCCGTTCAGGCTTCGACCTGATAGACGCGGATGCGACCCCAATCGGCCCAGTCGGACTGCTTGCCGGATTTCTTGCGGGATTGGCCGGTCGTTCCGGCGATGATCAGCGCTTGACCGTCACCGGTGAACCGCGCCTGGGTGATTCGGTTCTTGGTGTCGATCGAGTGGACGAGACTGCCGTCCATCGCAGAGAACACCGCCCCGTTCCAGGCGCCCTGGGCCTGTTTTCCCGCCATGACAAAATGTTTTCCGTCCGGGTGCCACGCCACGGATTCCATCAGGCCGGAACCGTGCTGGCCGTCCTTGATCTGGTCCAGCCGTTCGCCCTTCTGCCAGTCCCACCGCTGCCACGTCATCTTGCCATTGCCCGCCATGGGGTCGGTCATCGGTCCCATGCCGCATCCGAGCAGCGCAGCGCCGTCCGGCGAAAACGCGAGGCCGTAGATGCCGCCGCAATAGTGGTGCGTCTTGATCGAGCCCCATGAGGTGAAGTCCGGGGAAGTCCACTTCGCCGCAGGCTTGCCGTCTCCGGGTGAACCAAGGTTCCAGACGCGCACCTCGCCCATCATGTTGGCCGCCGCGAGGTGACGGCTGTCGGGACTGAAGGCGCAGCTGAGAACGGGCGGCGTGTGGCTGAACTCGGCGACCAGCTCGCCGGTCATCGTGTCGAACACCTTCACCGAAGGCTCGGTCTCGGCGGAAGGTTCATACTTCCAGCCGCCGGGGAGATACTGGCCCGTCGTCGTCGCGACGCGGCGGCCATCCGGCGAGAGCGCGAGCTGCCAGCTCCAGAACTTGTGCGCCAGCACCCGGCGCCAGCTCTTGCGGGTCTCGATGTCGTGCCAGACGATGGCGCCGTCATAGCCGCCCGAGATCACGGTGCGTCCGTCGTGCAGCAGGACGCAGCCGCTGGCATAGGACTGGTGTTTGGCATCGAACACCTCCGCCTTTCCGGTGGCCGTGTCGACGGCGAGGACAGCGCCATCGACACAGGCGGCAAACGCCTGCCTGCCGTCCGGGGTGATGGCCAGGCCGAGCACGCCGGTCGGCAACTTGTGTTCGTGGGCAAGGGTGAGCTTCATGGGATCACGCAAGGATGTCGCGGATGGGCTCGGCCTTGTCTTCCACGCGGTGGAACGTCGGCATTCCGGGCAGGTCGTATTCGCCGTAGGGATCGATGCCCAACGCGGTGAAGATCGTGGCGAAGAGGTTCTGCTCGCTGTAGGGCTTCTCGATCACGTCGACGCCGTCGATGTCGGTGGCGCCCGTGACCACGCCGCGTTTCAAGCCGCAGCCCGTCATCATCATGCTCCAGGCGTTCGGGTAGTGGTCGCGGCCGCGCGCGGCGTTCAACCACGGCGTCCGGCCGAACTCGCCCATCGCGATGATGAGGGTGGAATCGAGCAGGCCGCGTTCTTGCAGGTCGTTGACCAGGTGGAAGAGCACGCGATCCAGCTCCGGCACGAGCATCTGGTGGATCTCATGCTGGAAGACGTGGTTGTCCCAGTTCATGCCGTTGGCCACCATGACGAAGGGCGCCCCGTGTTCCACGAGATGCCGCGACATGAGGGCGTGCTGCGCGAAACTTCCCGGGCCATAGCGTTCGCGGTCCTTGGCCGGGAGCTTGTTTACGTCGAATAGATCCGCGCTGGTGGCCATGCCCTTCATGCGTTCGAAAGCGGCGTTCTGGCTGCGGGCGATGCCGCTCCGGCGATCCCGCTCGAACTTGGCGGTGAGAAATTTCCGCAGGGTCTCGCGCGATTCACGGTCGTGCTGGGGGATCGTCTGGGCCGCCGCGTTCACGAGCTGGGTGTAGTCGCCACCGAGGCGGACAGGCGCGTGTTCCGCCCCCAGCCACCCGGCCCAGTTGCCCGCCTTGAAGGACTCGAACTCGTTCCCGCCGGGAATGGGATCGAGGAAGATGAAGTTCGGGATCGGCGAATCCAGCTGTCCCAGCGCCTGCGACAACGAGCTGCCGAGGGTCGGCCTCGTGAACCCGGCGCGCTCGGGATTGCCGCGCTGCAGGAGGGTGATCGCCTGCAGATGCTCGGTCTGCGCCGTCTTCATGCTGCGGACGATGTTCAGCTTGTCCGCGATGCCGGCGCAGCGCGGCATGAGCGAGGAGAAGTGGACGCCGGGAAGCTTGGTCGAAATGCTTCCGAACGGTCCGCCGCTTGGCCGGCCGGGCTTCGGATCCCACGTCTCGAACTGGCTCGGCGCGCCGCAAAGCCAGAGCAGGATGCAGTGCTTCCGGGTCTTCTTGGTCTCCGCCGCGAAGACAGGATTGTGGAAAAGGCCGGCAAAGCTCGCCGCCGTCGCCAGTGCTCCACCGGTCAGGCCCCGGAGGAATAGTCGGCGATGGAGAAGGTGCTCGTCCGTGCGGCACTGGCCCGCGCTCAAATCTGGGGTTTGGCTGTTCATCGTCAGGGCGCCGTCAGGAATTCCGCGCTGGTCATCAGCGCCCAGAGCAGATCGCGGATTCCTTCGGCGGGCTTGTTGGAACGCTCGTTCAGGAACGCGGAAGCCTGGGCAGTTTCCACGTCGTCCGGCAAGCGGCCTTGCACGGCGAGGAAAGCCTCTCGGACCTTTGCCGTCGACTCGGGAAGCGCGGCGATCCGGGCCACCGTGTTGCTGGACGACGGATTCAGGAGCGCGGCGAGCGCGGGCGAATTGGCGAGGAACTGCGCCTGCTGGAACGTGGCGTTGTAATCCCTTGGCAACACGTCTGGCAGGGCCCCGATGACCGAGCGGCGCAGGGAATCATCCGTGGCGGCCAACCCGGCGGCGATTCGCCATGAGCGTGCGATCTGTTCCGCTGTGAGCGGCCGTTCCAGCGCTCCGGCAAACGCGTCGGGCGCAGCGCCCGCAAAGCCCAATCCGTAGGCCCGGCTCAGCACGACGCCCCGGACGAAGCGGCGGACGTCATGGTTGTGCGACGCGAAATCCCGGGCCAGCCAGTCGAGGAGTTCCGGATGGCTCGGGACGTTGCGGGCGTTCATCTCGTCGGCGGGCTGAACAATGCCGCGACCGAGAAGCGCAGCCCACATGCGGTTCACGAAGGCGCGGGCCAGCAGGGGATTGTCGCGGGTGGCGGCGTCGGCGAAGGCCTCCCGTCGGGAAAACTTCGGCACACGGGGCTTGGCCGCCGAGTCGAGGTATTTGTCGCCGTCGTCAGAGTCTTTCTGGTCTGCGGCCGGCCGGGTCTCTTCGACGGTTCGGCCGTTCAGCAGCGCGACCAGCGCGGGCTGCGACTCCTTCTTCAGGTTGGTGAAGTTGATGAACCCTCCGACGGCGGATTCCCCAACCGTGCTGCCGCCTTCGACGTTCTTGCTGCGGTTGAAGGCCGCGACCAGGCCCCAGTAGTGCGCCTGTTTGATCTCGCGGGCGAGCGGATGGTCGTGGCATTGCGCGCAATCGATCCTGGTGCCGTAGACGACGGGCGCCACGGCCTCGGCGATGGCCTGGTGTTCGTTGCGGCGCTCGTAGAGAAACCAGGAAGCCCCTTTGCTTTCGGGCTTGTCCGGCCGGGCAACGAGGATGTCCCGCACCGTCTCGTTCCACGGGCGGTTGGTGCGGAATGCGGTCTCAAGAAACGTCCACCAGCCGTTCTGCCTGCGCCGATCCTCGTGGTTGTCGCGCTTCACGCGGCCCATCAGGAAGACGTCCCACAACTCGCGCATCCGCACCGCGTAGTCGTCCGAAGCCAACAGGCGATCGACGAGTTGGTCGCGCCGTGCCTCGGACGACGATTTGAGAAACTGGTCGAGCTCCGTCGCGGCGGGGATGCGTCCGGCAAGATCGAGATAGACTCGGCGGCACCACGTGCGTTCGTCGACCGTCGAGGCCGGCTTCACTCCGCGCTGTTCCCAGCCTTCGGCGATGAACGTGTCGATCGCCTCCGTCGCCGAACCGAACTTCCGGGGTTCGGCCTGCTTCTTCATCGGCTCGGCTGAGGTCACCGCCATGGCGGCGATCCATTCACGCACCGATTCCCGCTCGGCGTCCGTGAGCTGCTTCTTCGGCGGCATGTGCGGATCGGAACCCGCCGCGAGATACATGTAGAGCCGGCTCTTCTCGGGTTTGCCTGGGATGATGACGGCGCCCTCGTCCCCGCCTTCCAGCACGGCCTTCGGAGTGTCGAGTTCGAGCCCGCTCTTCTGCTCGATCGGCCCGTGGCATTTCACGCACTGGACATCGAAGATCGGTTGGACCTTCCGCACCCACAGGGCCGCCGCATCCGCGCCGCACGCGGCGCGCGCGGTGGCGAGACAGAGCAGAAGTGTCAGTGGGCTTCTAAAGGTCATCGGGAACGATTGCGATCCTACTCCCGGGCCGGCCCGGGGGCAACTGATGCGAGAAGTCGACGCCGTGCGGAACCGGGCATTCAAGGTTACTTGCCCGGTTCCTTTGCCGTGCCCTTTGAACCCGCTTCCGCCGCGTCGCTTCTGGCCTGGGCCTTTTGTCTTATCTCGGCCTTCACCTTGTTCAGGCGTTCGGGCCACACGAACTTGGGAGCGGTCGCGGGGTCGTAGCCTTCGAGATGATCGCGGAGGCGGGTCGCCGGCTTGGTGTATTTCAGCACCGTGTCGCCGAAAACCTCGCGGCAGAGCGCGGCGAGTCCGGAGTCGTATTCGAGCAGAAGAGCGCGGGTGTTGACATGGTTGTGGTCGTGGTCGTTCACGCGGTTGTTGTCGAACCACGACTGGACTCCCTCGGCGAAGTATTCGTGATGGTTTACCGCGGCATACTTGCCCTTCCAAAGACCGGCCTTCATCGCCGAGTCGTAGGTTGCCTTCACCCTTTTGTCGAAGGTCGGATCGACGTTCACCATGCCCCGGAGGTGGATGTTGTGGGCGAACTCGTGGATCAGAATGCTCTCCGCAGCGTAGGGATCTCCGGGATAGGCCAGGAGATTCTCCTCCCCCGTGGAACAGAACGGATCCGTGGGTGAACCGCCCATGCCGCGGGCGCGTGCGTCCCAGAAATCCTTGGGCTTCATCCAGGCCCACTCCGGCTGGTCCGTGGTGAATTCGTTGTGCGCGATGATGCTCATGCGGGAGCCGCTCTTGACCATGGCGACGCGCACGTCGGGGCGGCGGGCAAGCATCAGGTTGACAAGGAAGGCCGCCTTCTTGAGCGCGTAGTCGTTCACCTTCTCGGAGGCGACGATCGGGTAGCCGTCCGCATCGATGTATTTCTTGTAGAAGGCCGGGGCCTTGAGTTCGGGCGGCGGCGATGTGACGCGGCCCGCGACCGCCTTCGTGGTGGCGGAAGCCCACAGCCGTTCGAGCAGGCCGTCCATCTCCGGGTCGTGCTGCTTCAGTTCGTCCCGCGTGAAGGGGAAAAAATCGTTCCGGGAGAAAAACGCCTCGGTGGTCTCGGCGAAATACTCCATCGGGTTGGTGAGCGCGTAGGCGCGGTCAAGCCGCACGTTCCCCTTCGCGTCGCGGCGTTGGACCTTGTCATACTTGCCGCCCGCCCTGGCTTTCTCATAGGCCGCCTTGATGTCGGGATTGTCGAATCCCTTTGGCAGGACCCGGTCGTGGAACGCGTGGGCCAGTTCGTGCAGCGTGAAGTTCGGCATCCGCCTGGACTCGGACTCGAAGTTGCGGATGTCGGTGAACTCGACGCCCTTGACCATCACGGGATCGCGGCCGTTGGCCTTGAGCCATCCGGCTCCCGGATGATACTCGGCGCGGGGTTGGATGCCGGGATACTCCGGCGAGAACCACAGGGTCACTTCGCGGAGCTTCGCCACCGCCGGGGCCGGAACGACCCGGACAATCTCCTGGAGTTGGATCCGGAGAAGTTCGACGGCCTTCGCGGTCGCGTCGTTCTCCTCCTTGAGCAGGCGTTCGTTGATCAGGACGGTCCAGCCTTCGACCAAATTCGTCTGGTGCGGCGAAGCCGGCGCGGCCGCCAGGCCGGCGGTGACCGACATCAGGAACGCCGCCAGCGAAGCAATCGCAGGACGCAGGAAGCGGCCGACGGGAAAACGCCGGGGAACCTTGGTCACTCCTCGGAGCAGGGCGGAATTCTTCATCACGATGAAATATCCGTTCGCCGTTCGGGCCGTCTTGGTCAAAAACTTTCCGCCGAAGTGAAAACACGCACAAACCAACGCGTGACCACCCCGAACCCGACGACTCTGGGTTCGGTGGATTCATCGGTGTTGGAGGTCCTCTTCGACCAAGCGCCCGACACCGCCTTCTTCATCAAGGACACCGCCGGCCGCTACGTGGCGGTGAACCAGTCGCTCGTCGAGCGGCACGGCCTGGAGCACAAAGGACAGGTCTTGGGCAAGCGGCCGCGCGACATCTGCCCTGGAGACCTTGGGAGGATCCCGTCGGCCCAGGATGACACCGTGCTCCGCACCGGCCGGCCGATCCTCGATCATCTGGAGCTCCACTGGTATGCGCCCAACAAACCGGGGTGGTGCCTGACATCCAAGCTGCCGATGCGCGACGCGTCGGGATCGATCGTCGGGCTGATCGGCATTTCCCGGGATGTCCGGACCGCCATCGAGACGAAGGATATCCCCGTCGAATTCGCCGCCGCGCTGGCCCACTTCGAGGAGAATATGGCCGACTCCACCTCGCCTTCGGGCATCGCCCAACGCGCGCGGATGTCGCCGCAGCGCTTGGCCCGGTTGATGAAGCGCTTCTTCGGACTGACTCCCGGGCAGTTCATCGCCAAGATCCGGATCGCGGCGGCGTCGAGGCTCCTGCGGGAAACCGACCGGTCCGTGGCGGAAATCGCGTTGGCGTGCGGCTTCTACGACCACAGCGCCTTCACCCGCACCTTCCGCGCGATGACCGGCGTGACGCCCACGCGGTTTCGTGTGGGCGTGAACGGCTAGAGCGCGGCCTTCCAGACCTGGGGCGTCCAGTTGCTTGTCAGCCAGCCGTCGCCCGTTTCGCGTTCACGGACGAGCAGCCCGTCGCCGCGGACCTCGACGTGGAAAAAAGCCTGGGCGGGGCCGCTGAAGTGCGCGGCCTTGTTCGAGTTGAAGACGGCGACCCCGTTGTCGGCCTTGGTCGAGTTGCCATCCCAGCGGAAGACTTCGCGCCGGTGCGTGTGGCCGTAGAAGATCGCCGCGCGCCGTTCCTTGATCGTCGAATGGAAGGCCGCCACGTCGGCCGGATCCCACTCCCATTTCGTGTAGTCGGTGTCGGGCTTCGCGACCGTGTAGCGGGCCATGTCGACGTGGTGCATGATCACGAGCGGCCGATCCTTCGGGGTGTTCGCTAGGTCCTCCTTCAGGAAGGCGAGGCTGTCCAACGCGGCATAACGGCGCTTCCGGTCCACCCTGCTGTCCGTCCCCACGATGAGCCCGAGCGTGACGAAGTGGACGCCGCCCCATTCCCACGAACCGTGCACGCCGTTCTTGCTGATCGTCGTCAAATTCTTCCGTGCCCGCTGCCGGGCGGCCATCTGCTCGATCGCGTGCCCGGTGCCCTGCGGCGCGTCATGGTTTCCGGCGATTTCAATGACGGGATACCGGAGGCGTCCTTCGATTCCAGTGAGACCGAACTGGGCGACATACGCGGCCCATTCGGTCCGCTGCATCGCGAGTGGAACCGGTCCCGTCTTGTCGCCCGTGTCGATCACGTCGCCGACGGGCAGGACCCCGTTCGGCGTCGGCACGGTTCCCCCGCCGGCTTCGGCCGAGAACTCGGTGCCGGGAAGTTTGTTCAGGGTGTCCACCAGCCGCGACGTGTAGGCGGCGGAATTTGCCGTCATCTTTTCCGGCTCGTTCTTGTCGGCGAGGAAGTGGGTGTCGCCCAGGACGAAGAAACTGGTCAACGGAGCGGTGGCCGCCCGGGCGCCGGGAGCGAGGCGGGCTCCCGCGAGCGCCGCGGCGCTGCCGGTCAGGAAGCGGCGGCGATTCAGAAGGGATTGGGTGTTCATGGAAAAAAGGGGGTTGGACTCACCGAATGGCTAACTCTGGCCCGGCGGAAGGTCGAGGACGGATGGCCGAGGATTCGCGGCGACGGTTTTCGCGGTGGCTCTGGCCGGCCGGCGAATCCGGATTGCCATGAAACCTTCGCCGCTCCAAACACGTCCAGCCCCGCTCAACATGACTGTTCAACTCCTCAGGTCCTTGGCAGTGTTTCTACAGATAATTGCGGCCACAAATCCGGCCGCAGCCCAAAACACCGCCGAACGTCCGAACATCGTCTTCATCCTGGCCGACGATCTTGGCTGGAGCGACACGACACTCTTCGGCACGACCAAGTTCTACCAGACGCCGAACCTCGAACGGCTCGCCAAGCGCGGCATGCTCTTCACCCGGGCGTATTCGGCCAGCCCACTTTGTTCACCCACGAGGGCCAGCATCCTCACCGGACAGAATCCCGCCCGCACCGGCATCACGGCGCCGAACTGCCATCTGCCCGAAGTCCGGCTCGCGGCGTCCGTCCGGAAGTCCGCCCCGGCCACTTCCAAGGCGCTCGAATGCGAGAGCGCGACGCGGCTCAGCACGAACTACTTCACACTGGCCGAAGCGTTGAAGCAGCAGGGCTACGCCACGGGGCATTTTGGTAAGTGGCATCTCGGCCCCACGCCCTATTCGCCATTGGAACAGAGCTTTGATGTCGACCTGCCCCATCATGCCGGACCCGGACCCGCGGGCAGCTTTATTGCGCCGTGGAAGTTCAAGGACTTCAAGGAACGGACCCAGGCCGAACACATCGAGGACCGCATGTCCGACGAGGCCGTCGCGTGGATGACGGCCAACAAGGACCGGCCTTTCTTCCTCAACTACTGGCAGTTCTCCGTGCATGCGCCGTTCGACGCGAAAAAGGCGCTCATCGAAAAGCACCGCGCCCGTGTCGATCCGAAAGACCCGCAGCGCAGTCCGACCTACGCCGCGATGATCGAATCGATGGACGACAGCGTGGGAAAACTCCTGGATGCGCTCGACCGCCTCGGCATCGCCGATCGCACGGCCGTGGTGTTCTTCTCCGACAATGGCGGGAACATGTATAACGAAGTCGACGGAACGACTCCGACGAGCAACGCGCCGCTCCGAGGCGGCAAGGCGACGGTCTACGAAGGCGGCGTCCGCGTGCCCTGCGTCGTAAGCTGGCCAAAGCTCACTAAGCCCGGCAGCCGGAGCGGCGCGGTGGTCCAAAGCACGGACTTCTATCCCACCTTTCTCGAACTCCTCGGAATGAACGCGCAGCCCGGCCAGATCTTCGATGGGTTCAGCATCGCGACTGCTCTGCGCGGTCAAACCCTGGCCCGGGAGGCCATCTTCACGTTCTTCCCGCACAGCCCGAAAGTTCCCGACTCGCTGCCCGCTGCGGTGACGGTGGTCACGGACGAATGGAATCTCATCCGTCTCTTTCATCAGGGCAACAACGGCGCGCACGCCTACCAGCTCTACAACCTAAAATCGGACGTGGGCGAAGCCCATGACCTCTCCGCGTCGCAGCCCGATCGCGTGAAGCAGCTGGACGGCCTCATCGCCAAGTTCCTCGCCGACACCAAGGCCGTCGTGCCCGTTCCCAATCCCGCCTACCGCGCCGGCGCCTCTGCGGTCGTGGCACCAGCAACCCAACCCACAGCCGATCCTCTCGGTGGCTGGAAAGCCCGCGCCTGCAATGCCGATGTGAAGGACGGCGGCGTCACCATCACCGGCCAAGGCGATGCGCCCTTCCTCGGGTTCGGCGCCGGCAAGCTGTCCGGGACAGCATCCTTGAAGTTCCGGACGCGGTCCAAAACCGGCGGCGGCGGCAAGGTGGAATGGCTGCCCACGCCTCAGTCCGCGGACAAGGCGAGATCGGTCCCGTTCCAGATCGCCGCAGGCTATTGGCAGGACGTCGTCGTCGAGCTTCCAGCGGAGGGCGTGCCCGGAATCATCCGGCTCTACTTGCCCGCGCAGAAGGATCCAGTTCAGCTCGACTGGATCGAACTCAACCACACCCAGGGCAAATCGCGGCGCTGGGAATTCTGAACATGAAACAGTTCATCATCCTGGCGGCGCTCCTGATCGGTCTGTGTCTTCAAAACAATGCTCCTTTGCTGGCCGCCGAGCCGGTGGTTTTCCGGCCGGCCTATGCGCCCGCCCCGGTGGACAATCCCCTCAAGGGCTTTGTCCCTTACGCCGGCCAAGGACGGGATTTTCCGCATTCGCTGGAGTTCGGCTATCTGTCGCTCGCCTCGATAATGACCGGGCCGACTAACTTCAGCTGGGCACCGATGGAGCGTCTGCTCGACGGCATTGCAGCGCGGGGCTGCCAGAGCGTCTTCCGCGTCTACCTGGAATACCCGCGCAAGCCCAGCGGCGTGCCTGAGTATCTCGTCGCGGCCGGCGTAAAGATGAGGGCGTGGACCAACAGCAACACGCAGCCGCTCCCGCCTTCCCTCGACCAGACGCCGGACTACGAGGACCCGCGCCTGCGCGCGGCGCTCACGAACTTCATCGCCGCCCTCGGCGCGCGTTACGACGGCGATCCGCGCATCGGCTTCGTCACGGCCGGCCTGCTCGGCTCCTGGGGCGAATGGCACTGCCATCCCCATTCGGAATGGTTCGCGTCCAAGACGGTCCAGGCGGAGGTGATGGACGCCTACGAAGCCGCGTTCAAAAAGACTCCGGTGCTGTTGCGCTATCCGGCCGGCGACAACGACCACGCCCATGCGTCGAACGCCCGACGCAACATGGGCTACCACGACGACTCCTTCGCGTGGGCCACGCTGGAGACCGGGCGCAAGAATGATGAATGGTTCTACCTCACGGCCCTCCGCCAAGCCGGCCCCGCCGCGATGGCGCGCTGGAAGACCGCACCGATCGGTGGCGAGATCCGTCCGGAGCTCTGGCGGTGTTTGTGGAAGACTGCGGGATGCAAAGAAGGCCAGGATTTCGCGCGCTCTGTCAGCGAAACGCACGCCACCTGGCTCCTGGACTCGAGCACATCTGGCCCGCTCGCACCGGATGAACGGGAGCGCGCCCTCGCAGCGGCGCGGAGCCTCGGCTACGAGTTGCAGGTCGTCCAAGCCTCGGCCGCGTTGACCGGACGTCGGCTGGAAGTCTCCGTCACCCTCACGAACCGCGGCGTCGCGCCGTTCTACGCCGGCTGGCCGGTGCGTCTCGTCGCGGTCGGTTCCGCCGGCGCAGAGGTGGCCGCTGAACTTCCCATTGCTTTGAACACTCTTCTGCCCGCAGCCAGCGATACCCGGTCCACCGCGCTCGATCTTTCAAAGGTTCCTTCCGGAGAAGTCACCTTGCTGCTTGGCATTCCGAACCCGCTCAAAGGCGGACGTCCGGTCCGCTTCGCCAACGCCGACTCGAACTGGGACGGCGCCGGTTGGCTCACGCTTGGGAAGCTGGTTGTTCCATGAGCCACGCCGAGCCCCATGAAAGTTTGCTTCCCGTGCCGGCGCCCAATCACTGGGCACCGACAATTTTGCGCGATCATCCGACGTCCATCACCGCCCTCCTGAATCCATGACCCCATTCCATCGCTCTGTTGTATGCGTTCGGGCCGTTCTGTTCTGCGCGCTGTCCCTGTTGGCCGGCGCCCGTGCATCGGCCGCTGAGAAACCCAACGTCGTCTTCTTCCTCGCCGACGACCTGGGGCAGCGCGACCTCGGCTGCTATGGCTCGACGTTCTACGAAACCCCGAATCTCGACCGACTGGCGAAGGACGGCGCGCGGTTCACCGATGCCTACGCGGCGTGTCCGGTGTGCTCGCCCACGCGCGCGAGCCTGCTGACGGGCCAGTGGCCGCAGCGCACGGGCGTGACCGACTACATCGGCGCGCCGGCCACACCCGCGCAGTGGAAGCGCAACACCAAGTCGCTGCCCGCGCCTTATGCCGACCGCCTCGCGCTCACTGCGCCCACGCTTGCGAAGGCGATGAAAGCGGCGGGCTACGCGACGTTCTTCGCCGGCAAGTGGCACCTCGGTCCCGAAGGCTGGTGGCCGGAGAATCAGGGTTTCGACATCAACATGGGCGGCGTCGACAAGGGCGGGCCGTATGGCGGGAAGAAATACTTCTCCCCATACGAAAACCCGCGCCTGCCGGACGGCCCGGACGGCGAGCATCTGCCCGATCGGCTTGCCACCGAGACGGCGAAATTCATCGAAGCCAACAAGGACCGCCCGTTCTTCGCCTACTATTCGTTTTACGACGTCCACACCCCGCTGATGGCGCGCGGGGACTTGCGGAAAAAATACGAGGCGAAGCGCGCTCGGCTCGGCCTGACCGAGAAGTGGCGACGCGAAGAACCGCGCGACGTGCGGCTCGTGCAGGAGCACGTCGTCTATGCGGCGATGGTCGAGGCGATGGATCTCGCCGTGGGCAAAGTGCTCGCGAAGCTCGACGAACTCGGTCTGCGCGATAACACCATCGTGGTGTTCACCAGCGACAACGGCGGCCTGTCCACCAGCGAAGGCTGGCCCACGTCGAACTTCCCGCTGCGCGGCGGCAAGGGCTGGATGTATGAAGGCGGCATCCGCGAGCCGCTGCTGGTGCGCTGGCCCGGCGTCGTCAAAGCCGGGAGCATCATCAGCACGCCCGTGAGCAGCCCGGACTTTTTCCCCACCCTGCTCGAAGTCTCGGGCGCCAGACCCTCGCCCGGCCAAACGCTCGACGGCACGAGTCTGCTGCCGGTGCTGAAGGGGGGCACGTTGCCGGAGCGCGCGCTGTTCTGGCACTATCCGCACTACGGCAATCAAGGCGGCGCGCCGGCTGCAGCCGTCCGGCGCGGCGATTGGAAGCTCATCGAGTGGCAGGAAGACGGCCACGCCGAGCTGTTCAATCTCGCATTGGACCTCGGCGAGCAGAACAACCTCGCCGCCAAAGAACCGCAGCGGGTCGCCCAACTCCGCGCCGAACTCGCCGCGTGGCAGAAGCAGGTCGGCGCGAAATTCCCCATCACCAATCCCAACTACGACCCCGCCAAGCCCAGCGGCCGCGCCGCGAAACGCCCGGCGGCCGATACCCGCAATCAACCATGAAACTTCCCGCGCTCCTCCTCGCTCTCACTTTCGCGATGCCATCAGTCTTCGCCGCCGCGAAGCCGAACATCCTCTTCATCTTCTCCGACGACCACGCCCAGCACGCCATCTCCGCATACGGCTCGAAGGTGAACCAGACGCCGAACATCGACCGCATCGCGAAGGAAGGAGCGCGGTTCAAGAACTCGTTCGTCGGCAATTCGATCTGCACCCCGAGCCGCGCCACGCTCCTCACCGGGCAGTATTCCCACCTCAACGGCGTGCCCGTGTTCAACCGCTTTGACGGCTCGCGCGACAACGTGGCGAAACACCTCCATGCCGGTGGCTACCACACCGGCATGATCGGCAAATGGCACCTCGGTTCCGATCCGACGGGATTCGACCGCTGGATCGTCCTGCCCGGGCAGGGTGTCTACTGGAATCCTGTCTTCCTCGTCGCCGGACGCAGGCTGACCATCGAAGGCCACTGCACCGACATCACCACGGACCTCGGGCTGGAGTTCATCAAGACGCGCCCGCAGGACAAACCGTTCTTTCTCATGCTCCATCAGAAGGCGCCGCATCGCGGCTGGGAGCCGGATGAACGCAACAAGGCGCTCTTCAAGGACAAGGTCATCCCCGAGCCCGACACGCTTTGGGACGATTACGCCACACGACCGGCGGGGTTGCCCGCCAACGAACAGACCGTCGCCCGCGACCTCACGCGCAACGACCTCAAGCTCGTTCCGCCAGCCGATCTCAAAGGCCCGGCTCTCGCCCAGTGGAGAAACGTCAAGCCCATGGAACTCGTCGTGGACGGCAAAACCCTCACCGGCAAAGAACTCGTCCGCTGGAAGTATCAGAGATACATGCGGGACTACCTCGCGTGCGTGCAGGGCGTGGATGACGGCGTGGGCAAGGTGCTCGACTACCTCGACCAGACCGGCCTGGCCAAGAACACGATCGTCATCTACTCCGCCGACAACGGCTGGTATCTCGGCGACCTCGGTCTCTATGACAAACGCTTCATGTATGAGCCCGGCCTCAACGTGCCGCTCATCGCGCGCGGCCCGGGCATCAAGGCGGGCAGCGTGCCCGCCCAGTTCGTTTCCAATCTCGACCTGGCCCCCACATTCCTCGACCTGGCCGGATTGCCTCTGCCAGTTTCAATGCAGGGCCGTTCCCTCGCGCCGCTGCTGCGCGGGGAATCTCCGGCCAACTGGCCCACCACCTTCTACTACCGCTACTACCACGACCCGGGCCACCACAACACCGCCGCCCATCTCGGTGTCCGCACGGCGACACACAAGCTCATCCACTACTGGAAGAAGGACGCCTACGAGATGTTCGACCTCACCAAGGACCCGACCGAGCAGCACAACCTTCTCTTCTCCCCGGAGGAGGCGAAGAGACCCGCAGTCGCCGCCAAGTTCGCCGAACTGAAGGCCGAGATCGTTCGCCTGCAGAAGCAATACAGGGACGACGGACAATATGCCGATCCGGCAACCTGGCCCGCCGGCAGCGCCGACGGCCCCTTCGACGCCTACAAACCTTCCGGCATCAAGACCGTGTCCGAAGCCATCGCGGCCGCCGCATCCAAATGACAATACCGGCCGGAACGGAAGGATTCCCGTCTTCAGGCAATCGATGACTGGCAGGCGATAAACATAATCCTCTCCCAAACCCCTTTCCCGAGAACAACACTCGCACCACTCCCATGAAACTCCCCGGACTCATCACCGCGGTGCTCTGCGCGCTGGTTATTGGCCAGGCCGAAGCCCAGACCAACGCCACGGCACCGAATGCCAAGGCGCCGACCAAGGCCAAGGCCAAAGGCAAAGCGAACCAGCCGAACGCCGGGCTCGCCATCGGCGAGAACAAGGCCACACCCGTCGGCCGCATCAAGGCGCCGAAGGATTTCAAGGTGGAGCTGCTCTACTCCGTGCCGGGAGGCGCCCAGGGCTCGTGGGTAAACCTCTGCACCGATGACAAGGGCCGCATCTACGCCAGCGACCAATACGGCGGCCTCTTCCGTTTCACGCCGCCGCCGCCCGGCCAGCCGCTCGACCCTGCCAAGGTCCAGAAGGTCCCGGCCGACATCCGCGCGGTGAACGGGATGCTCTTCGCCTTTGGCGCCCTCTACGTCGGTGTGAACGACTACGAGCAGAAGATGAAAAGCGGCCTTTACCGCATCACCGACAGCGACGGCGACGACCAGCTCGACAAGGTGGAATTGCTCCGCGGCTTCGACGCGCGCGGCGACCACGGGGTCCACGCCATCGTGCCGACGCCGGATGGCAAGGGGCTTTACCTCGTCTGCGGCAACAACGCCGTGCTTACGGAAACCGTCTCCACGTCGCCCGTTCCCAAGATCTGGGGCGACGACCATCTGCTCAAACGCATGCCCGACGGCCGCGGGCACAACGTCCATGTCCTCGCGCCCGGCGGCATCATCTACCGCGTCTCGCCCGACGGGAAACAGTTCGAGATCTTCGGCACCGGCTTCCGCAACATCTTCGACGCGGCGGTCAACAAGGACGGCGAGCTCTTCACCTACGACGCGGACATGGAGTATGACTTCAACACCTCGTGGTATCGGCCCACTCGCATCAACCACGTCGTCAGCGGCTCGGAGTTCGGGTGGCGCAACGGCGCCGGCAAGTATCCCGAGTTCTATCCGGACAACCTTCCCGCCACCTTGAACATCGGCCCCGGGTCGCCCACGGGCACGACGTTCGGCTACGGCGCGAAGTTCCCGGCCAGGTATCAACGCGCGCTGTTCGTGCTGGATTGGAGCTGGGGCAAGCTCTACGCGGTGCAGTTGAAGGAGGACGGCGCCAGCTACACCGCGACTAAGGAGGAGTTCCTCTCGGGTTCGCCCCTGCCCCTGACCGACGCCATCATCCACCCCAAGGACGGCGCGATGTATTTCACGATCGGCGGGCGCCGCGTGCAGTCCGGCCTGTATCGCGTGACCTACACCGGCACCGAGGACACGACGCCCATCGACCGCACGGCCAAGACCACTCCTGAAAGAATGCTGCGCCACAAACTGGAAGCCTTCCACGGCCGGCAGGATCCCGATGCCGTCGCCACCGCGTGGCCGCACCTGCAAAGCCCGGACCGTTTCATCCGCTGGGCCGCCCGCACCATCCTCGAGCACCAACCGGCCGCCGAATGGGAAGCCCGGGCCATGAACGAGAAAAATCCCGCCAGCCAGCTTGAGGCGCTGCTCGCCCTGGCACGGGTCGCCGGGGTCTGTCCCAGCCACCGGCCCAAGGATGCGGAGGTGGACGTGGCGATGCGCGGCAAGCTGTTCGCCGCATTGCTAAAGCTCGATTGGGCCGCGCTCACGCTCGAACAACGCATCGCGTTCGTGCGTATCACCGAGATCGTCCTGCATCGTTTCGGCAATCCCGCCGCCGCCACCGAGGCCGCGATCATTGCGAAGCTGGATCCCGCGTTCCCATCCGAGAGCTTCGAGCTGAACTGGCTTTTGACCGAGACGCTCGGATACCTCCAGGCCCCGAACACGGCCGCGAAAGGCATGGCGCTGATCGCGTCGTCCGCCAGCCAGGAACCCCAGATCGAATACGCGCGCAGCCTGCGTTTCCTGAAGACCGGATGGACGAAGGAGCTCCGCACCGCGCAGCTCGAATGGTTCCTCAAGGCCGCCAACTACCGGGGAGGATCGAGCTTCGGCAAGTTCATCGAGTTCATCCGCAACGATTCCCTGGCGACGTTCAGCGAGACCGAGAAAACAGAGTTCGCCGCGCTCATCGCGAAGACGCCCGAGCGCAAGTCCGCGATTGAAAACGTCGGCCAGGTTTTCGCCAGGCGGACTGCGACGCAGTGGACCTTGGATGAACTCAGCGCCGCCACGAGGACCGGCCTGAAGGCCCGGAGCTTCGACAACGGCCGGAAGATGTTCACGGCGGCGGCGTGCTTCACCTGCCATCGGTTCGGCAACGAAGGCGGCATGACGGGACCCGACCTGACCGGCGCCGGCGGCCGCTACAGCCCGCACGATCTGCTCGACCAGATCATCAACCCGAGCAAGGAGATCAACGAACAGTTCGCGCCCATCGTCGTGACGAAGAACAACGGCGACACCATCTCGGGCGTGGTCGTGAACCTCAACGGCGACGGCGTCACGTTGAACACCGACCTCTCCGACCCGAACGAACGGGTGAACGTGGACCGCAAGGAGGTGAAGAGCATCGCGCCGAGCAAAATTTCGCCGATGCCCGAAGGACTCCTCGCCATGATGAAGAAGGAAGAGATCCTCGACCTTGTCGCCTACGTCCTCAGCGCCGGGAACAAGGACAACGCCGTGTTCAAGCCATGAAGCCCCTCCTGCTGGCGTTGGTAGGATTGTTGGCGCTGCTGCCGTCTCTGAAGGCGGAGAAGCCGCTCAACATCCTTGTCCTCTACGCGGACGACTGGCGCCACGACACATTGGGGATCGCCGGCAATCCGGTGGTGAAGACGCCGCATCTCGACCAACTGGCGCGCGACGGGTTTCGCTTCACGCAGAACCGCGTCACGACGTCGATCTGCGGTGTGAGCCGCGCGACGCTGTTCACCGGCCAATGGATGTCCCGGCATGGCAATCCCGCCTTCCAGGCGTTCAAGACGCCCTGGTCCGAGACGTATCCTGGACTGCTGCGGACAAACGGCTACTACGTCGGCCACGTCGGCAAATGGCACAACGGCAAGTTTCCCGCCGCGAACTTCGACTTCGGCCGCTCCTATTCCGGCACGCATTGGATCACGAACAGGAACGACGGCACGAAGATCCACGTCACGCAGAAGAACGAGAACGACGCGCTCGAGTTCCTCCGCACCAAGCCGACGGACAAGCCGTTCTGCCTCACGCTCGCCTTCTTCGCCACCCATGCCGAGGACGGCAACCCGCTGCAATACCTCCCGCAGCCACAAAGCATGGACCTCTACAGGGACGTGACGATTCCCGTGCCGGCCAACGCCACCGACGACTCGTTCCACCGGCTGCCACCGTTCATCGCGAATGAAAAAAACGAAGGCCGCAACCGCTGGCATTGGCGCTTCGACGAGCCGGCGAAGTTCCAGACGATGATGAAGAACTACTACCGGCTCGCCACCGAAGTCGACGCGACCTGCGGCCGCATCCTCGCGGAGGTCAAGAAGCAGGGCCTGCTGGACAACACGCTCGTCATCTTCACCACGGACAACGGCTACTTCCACGCCGAGCACGGCCTGGCGGACAAATGGTATCCGCAGGAGGAGAGCATCCGTGTGCCGCTCATCGTCCGCGACCCGCGCATGGACAAGACAAAGGGTGGCCAGACCAACGCCGACTTCACCCTCAACGTGGACCTCGCCCCGACCATCCTCGCCGCGACAGGAATCAAGGCCCCCGCCACCATGCAGGGCCGGGATCTCGCGCCTCTCTACCTCGCCACGCAGAAACCCGCTTGGCGCAGCGAGTTCTTCTACGAGCACGCGACCATCAACAACACCAACTTCATCCCGGCGTCGCAGGCGCTGGTGCGGAAGGATTGGAAGTATTTCTACTGGCCCGATTTCAACACGGAACAGCTCTTCGACCTGCGCACCGACCCGAACGAGGAGAAGGACCTGATCGCCGATCCGGCCCAGAAGGACCGGCTCATCGAAATGCGGCGGCGCTTCGCGGAACTAAAGGACGCAGCCCGGTAAGTGGATCCCTTCCGGACCTCGACACTCAGTCCTCCGGGGTGTGCGCTTTGCCATTGGCCGCCGGACTTTTGTCCCGGATTTCTCGGAGCGTCGGATCCGGTTTGCAGGCGTCGCTCCCGCCTTTTGACCGGGCCACGCGTTGCGACAGGTAGATGCCGGAATGGCCGCTGCACCGGTAGGCGATGAAGCATGCGGTCGCGAGGTAGACGACGTGCTGTCCGCCGAAGAGTTCGATTCCCATGATCGTGCAGGCCAGCGGGGTTTTGGTCGCACCGGCAAATACGGCCACGAATCCAAGCGCGGCGAACAGATCCGTCGGCGCTCCCATCAACCCGGCGAGCGCGTTGCCGAGAGCCGCGCCGATGAAGAAGAGAGGAGTGACTTCGCCTCCCTTGAATCCGCTGCCCAGCGTCACGGCCGTGAACAGGATCTTCCACCACCAGGCCCACGGGTGGATGTCCGGCGACGTGAAGAACGAGACGATCGAGACCGCCTTGGGATCCGGATTGGTCACGCCGAGCCCGAGGTAGTCGCGGGTGCCGAGCAGCAGCGTGAGTCCGATGACCAAGACGCCGCCGACCAAAGGCCGCAGTGGCGCGGATGGCACGAGGCGTTTGAACCCGTCTTGCAAGCGGTGCGAAAGCTCGGAGAACAGCGCGCTGACAATCCCGAAAGCGCCTGCGGCCACGACCACCCTCGCGAGAACCGCCGCGTCGATCTTGAAAGCCGCCACAATCCCGGCAGCACCGCCGAAGCCGACCGAATACTGCGTGTGTCCGATGCCCCAGAGGTGGCACGTCCAGTCCGCAGTGATCGCCGCGAGGAAGCATGGCAGCAGCGCGCCGTAGTGCATCCGTCCGATGGTCAGGACCTCGATCGCGAAAACGGCCCCGGCGACCGGCGTCCCGAACACGGCTCCAAACCCGGCTGCCACTCCCGCCATCAGCAGCACTCGGACGTCGGAGGGAGCGAGCTTCAGCAGCCGTGCGAATCCACCGGCCAGGCTTCCGCCCATCTGCACCGCCGTGCCTTCGCGTCCCGCCGATCCTCCGAAAAGATGCGTGACCAGCGTGCCGACGAGAACGAGCGGAGCCATCCGTCGCGGCACACCACCGCCCGGCCGGTGGATCTCGTCCAGGATGAGGTTGCTCCCGCCTTCGGCCGACTTGCCCCAGCGATGGTAGAGCAGCCCCACGGCCACGCCCGCAACCGGAAGGAGATACAGCAGCCATGGTTGCTGGAATCGCAGGCTGGTGACCGCATCCAGGCTCCAAAGAAAAAACGCGCAGACGGATCCGACCGCCATGGCCATCGGGATCACAAGGGCCGCCCACTTCAGCGCGGCGTTGGTTTGCTTCCGCCAGTTGGAGAACAGCGGCATCACTTCAGCGACCTGATGTAGAGGATGAGCGCCTCGATCTGCGACTCGGTCATGATGCCCTCGTAGCTCGGCATGCCGGTGTCGTTTTTCTCGAAGCCGCTGACAACTTTTGCGGCAGGTTCCTTGATCGATTCGCGCAGGTAGGCCTCGTCCGCGACGACCTTGGCTCCGCCAACGATCGACCGTTGGCTGGCGAAGAGCCCTTTCCACGTCGGACCGACCTTGCCGACGAGTGAGCCGTCGTTCGAGTGACAGGCCACGCAGCCCATCAATTCCGAGACACGGCGCCCTTCATCGATCGTGACAGGCGTGTTCGCCGTCGCGATGGCCGCGCGCGGTGTGAGATCGACGACCAGTTTGCCGAAGCCGTCCTTCTCGGGATCGAAAGGCGTCAGCGCCCTCGGCGTGAAATACGCGCTCTGCTCGAAGTTCGCTCCCGTCGCCGTCTTCAACGACCAGCCCAGCCGCATCTGCATCACCGTGCGCATGTCGGGCAAACCGACGAACACGCTCCGCCCGTCCTTCGACAGATAGGCGCTGCTGGCGGGCATGGCGTCCTGGCCCTTCGAGCCGTCGACCTTGAAGTGCGGCGAGCCGTAGTTGGCCGTGCGCACGTAGTTCCAGCGTTCCACGGAGAAATTCCCAGGATCGACGGAAGACGTATCGAGCGCCACGTCGAAGCGCACGAGCAGGCCCTTGTCCGTCGGAACGATCTCGCGCGGGAACGTGTTCGGCGCGCCGGTGTAGCGGAGGCGGGCGAGGCCGCTGATCTGGTTGGCCGTCGTTCCCCAGATCTGGAATCCGATCACGTAGAGCTGTCCGTCGAGCGGATTCACCGCGCCGGCCAGCGGCGGAAATTCCAACTGCCGCGTCAGGCTCATGACCGCCGCCTGCGTCTGCGGCGCGCGTTCGTTCAACCGCACGAGGAAGATCTCCGGCCGATAGTAGCCGAAGTGGATCAACGCATCGTTCAGCGGCCCCATCTTCGCATCGGTCAACCACGCCTGCCCGGCTCCCGAGGCGTTCACCGGATGCGGAATCCACGTCAGCGGCTCCTCGATCGGCTCGGGATATTTCTCCTTCGGCAGGATGAGCGGGATGAAGCCGTGATAGGCGTCGCCCGTGAGCAGGTGCAGCGGCGTGGAAGGAACGTAGTGCCCCTGCTGGTCGCTGGCGGTCACGAGGCCGGTCTTAGGATTTACGCCGATGAACGGCCCGCGGAATCCGTGGCCCAGCACCGTCGATGAAGTGCCGTCCGCCGCGATGCGGAGCACGCTGCCGTTGTGGCGTCCGACGGTCGTGTTCTGCTGGCCGCCCTTGGCGATGACGAACGACCCGTCCGGCGCGGTGCGGATGCCCGAGGCGAACTCGCGCGTCTCCGCCGTCTGCGTGAAGGCGTTGGAGAACAGCTCGTGGACGTCGGCCTCGCCATTGCCGTCCGTGTCGCGCAAACGCCAGACGCCGTTGCGGTCGAAGACGAAGAGTTCGTCGTTCCGCACCGTGATCCCGAGCGGCTCGTGCAGGCCCGACGCGAAACGCTTCCAGGTGACCGCCTGAAGGTTTTCCGACAGGCCGGAGATCAGCCACACGTCGCCGTCGAACGTGACCGCCGCCGCCGTGCCGTTCTTGAGGAAGGCGAGGTCGGCGAAGCGCACGTTGCGTTTCCACGGGTTCGTCTTGGGCAGCGCGATGTTGTCGAGGACGTAGGCGTCTTTCGCCATGGACAGCTTCGCCGTGGTCGTGACCGAACCCTGCCAGCGCACCGGCGGAAGTTTTGCCAATGAAGCGGGCCGGCTTCCCAACGTGGAGGCCATGCTGAAGGAGATGGAGAACTCCAGCGGCTTGGCCGACGCGGGAACACGCACCACCGACATGCCCGTCGCTTCGTCCGCCGGCTCCAATGTCGCGTCGCCCGAGACGAGGATGTTCACCTTGGTCGCGGTTTTCCCGAGCACGAGGCGCAAGGGCCGCGCTGTCGGCCCCATCCGCAGATGACGCCGCACAATGGGCAGATCCCCCTCAGCTCCGCTTCAAACATGTCCGTCACCGCCGAATCCCGGACGGTGTATTCGAGCTGCGCTCCGCCCTCGATCAGGCGGACGGCTTTGAAGCGCCCGAGGGATTCGGGCAGCGGCCCACGCCCGATTTCCTTCGCATCAGGCCCGGCTTCGCGCGGATCGGCGAAGGACAGCGTTTCGCCCGATTGCCACGCCGGATACGCGCCGCTCGCCAGCCACGGTGAGCCGACGATCCGTGGAAGCTTCGACTGGCCTTCGGACGCCTTCACCCCGGAGACGTGGTAGGAACCCTGCGCCATGGACGCGGGGCTGACGCCCTGGCCCGTCCAGATGGCCGCGACGCGGAGCAGTTCGGTGTCGAACGCCGCCCAGCAATCTTGGCCGAGGTTCAGCACCAGCGCACGCGGCGTCAGGTTGTCCGCCGGCAGACCGTCTCCCAGCTTCCGCGCATCGACCACGCTGGAGAAGAACGGGAAGTCCGCCTCGACGAACTCGCCCCAGGGTGACGGGGCTGGCTTGGACTTCCCGGCCGCAAACGCGCTAAAGCTCAGGGCGAGAAAACTCGCGGTGATCGCGGCTGGAAGTGACAGGAATGAGGACATGGCGGCTCGGGCAGAATCCAACACCGGTCGCCCGAATCAGCCAACTGTTGTTCTTCGCCAGACATGGAACCCGAGGTTCCCACGCTTTCGATAAGCCGAGTTGGCGAATCTCCGGTGGCGTCGTCGGGTCCCGGAGAAACCCTCCGCTCACCGAGCCACGGGCCGCCGATTTCCTGATCGGCCCAATGGCTGGTGACGCGAAGGCACCGTTTCAAGAAGTGTGACTAGGTCACTATTTCCCGGCCTTGTGGCTGCGCGGTTGGTTGCCGCGTTCCGGCGCTCGGCCTGTCGTGCGCGGAGCGGAGCGGCGGGGTTCCTCGCGGCGGATCTCGGTGCGGCTAGCCTTGCCCTGGACGTCGCGGGCGGCCGGGTTCTGTCTCGGGTTGGTCGGACGCTTCTGCGAGACCACGGCTTTGGCAGAGCGCACTGCGATGACCGGTGTTTCCGGCGGGGGAGGCAGGACGACGAGGTTGGGCTTGCGGGCAACGGTTGGTTTCGGGGATTTCACACCCCGACCGTCCGCCGATGCCCGGAAGCAAGCAATGGCGGCGATTGCGGATGTCTGGACATGCTTTGCCCTGCCGTCTCCGTGCAGCCGCTTCGCCACCACGGCGGCTACTACTACTTCTTCAGCCCGATGCTGCTGCTCCGCTTGGCCACTTTGCGGCTGGTGGTGACCTTCGTGACGGTGCCGATGGCGAGATACTTCTGCTTCACCGTCTCAAGGATGGCGTTGCGGCATCGCGCGGGAGGGGCCGTTCGGTTTTCAGAGGATGCCACCCCGCCGCATCCGGCTGTGTGTTTTACGCTTCTCCGCTGAAGGCGCGGTGGAGGAGGGACTGGAAGAGGTGCTCGGCCTGGCGCAGGGCCTCGCGCTGCCCCGCCCGCAGCCGTTCGTGCCGCGCCACCAGCGCGGCGAAGTGGTGTTGCTGGTCGAGTGGAGGAAGCGGAAACCGCATTTGAGCCAATCGGAACGCGCCGAGATGAGCCATATTTGATGTCTTGGCACTAATCTTTGCGAACTCTCCGGCGCGCAAGTATTGGATGAAGACCCAGAGTGCGTAGGCAGGATCACACTCTGATTTGTCAGCTTGGAATCTCAACAGCGTGTTTTGGAAGCAACAGTCCGAAACTTCGTTGCGCCAGATAGCCGGTCTTCCTACAAGTTCTGTGCTTTGGCCTTCGTTTAGTAATACTAGGTTAAGTGGCTATTTACTTTAACAAGAGGGCGGGACAAGCTTGGGGCCGTGACAGCGAACGAACTGGCCGGAGTGGAGCGCCGTCT
>JAYVSO010000114.1:0-2691 GCA_043775315.1 Verrucomicrobiota bacterium | reverse complement strand
GGTGTCGCGCCTTTCTCGGTCAGGCGCAATTCGTTGATCGCCGAAAAGAGCAAACGACCTTCGCTACCGTTCAGTTCAATAGCGCGTTGCCAACCTTCTTTCATCATGCGGCGCGACGAGAAGTAATCGGTTTGCTGCGGCGCAGTGGCAACATCATCGGCTGCCGGAATGAAATACGGCGTGTTGATGACCTGCTCCATCGCGGCTTCCACCGGCACGTCGCGCTGGCCTCCGGTGGTGCGCGCCCTGAAATAATCGGGCGTGGCTTGCTTGGCTTTGGCGAAGAGCGAACCGTAGGCTTTGGCCTCGTCAAGCAGCGATTGCGGCTTCAAGTCGCGCAGCATTCCCGTTACGAGAGGGTTGTAGCGCTTGTCGTTGAGGATTTTCGGAATCAGATCGGCGGCTTTTTCGGCGAACGAATCTTCGGGCAGGCGCGCCAACTGAGCGAACGGGCCAAGCACAGGATGGTCGCCACCCGCACGCAACGAGTCGAAAATCTCGCGCTCGTCGGGGTTGAGCTTGTATTCTTTGGCTAAGTCGGCGCGGCGAGGCGAGCGATTCGGCAAGAGCGCCATCTGCAAATAACCTTCGGCGCCATCCTGAAACTGCGTCAGGCGGTCGCGCAGGATTTTGTAGATCACATCGCGGTTTTTGCTTTCCAGCGTCGCCAACTTCATGGCGAACTGCACTTTGTCGTTTTCCTCGGCTGTAGCCGGTAGTTGCGGCTTGTCGGCAGGCTCGTAGAGCGAATCGAAAACGCCGTGCAGCGCGTAGTAATCAGCGGTCGGAATCGGGTCGAACTTGTGGTCGTGGCAACGTGCGCAGGCGACCGTCAGGCCGAGCGTGCCGCGGCTGATGACGTCGATCCGGTCGTCGATGATGTCGGGAACGTTGTTCAGGAAACGCCGGCCCAGCGTGAGGAAACCCATCGCCGCCAGCGGACGTTTGTCTTCGCCGAGTTCGAGATGGTCTGCGGCGATCTGTTCCACGAGGAATCGGTCGTAGGGAAGGTCGTCGTTGAAGGCGCGGATCACATAGTCGCGGTAGGTGTAGCTATAGGGATAGCGGCGCTCCTCCTCGAAGACGTAGCCCTTCGTGTCCGCGTAGCGTGCGACGTCGAGCCAATGCCGGGCCCAGCGTTCGCCATAACGTGGCGAGGCCAGCAGGCGGTCGACGACCTTGTCCAAGGCATCGGGCGACTTGTCCTTCTCGAAGGCTTTTACCTCCTCCTCCGTAGGCGGAAGGCCGGTCAACGTGTAGGCCGCGCGGCGGAGCAGGGTGCGTCGGTCGGCCACGGGGCTGGGCTTGAGCCCGGCCGCCTCCTGCTTCGCGAGGATGAACTGGTCTACCGGATTCCGGACCCATTTCCGGTTCTTCACTTCCGGGGGCGTCGGCGCGGTCACGGGCTGGAAGGCCCAGTGTTTTTTCGCCTTCTCCGTTTCCACCTGGGCGGCCGTGAGCGCCTTGCCATCGCGCGGATCGGGCGCACCCATCTTCACCCACGTCTCGAAGTCCGCGACCACCTCCGCCGGCAACCGTTTCTTCGGCGGCATGGCCTTTTCCTCGTCCGTGTAGCGGATGGCGAGGATGAGCGCGCTCTTGTCCGGGTTGCCGGGAACCAGCGCCGCACCGTTGTCGCCGCCCTTGAGCGTCGCCGCTTTGGAATCGAGCAGGAGACCGCCCTTGACCTTCTCGGAAGTCGAGCTGTGGCACTTGTAGCACGACTCGACCAGCACCGGCCGGATCTTCTTCTCGAAGAACTCCAACTGCGCCGGATCGATGGTCTGGGCGGCCACGGAAATGGCGGTGGCGTGGGCGGCGGCCCCCAGCGCGACGGTGATGATGTTTTTCCAGCTCATGGACGACGGCCGTTCAGACGCCCGGAAGGCCCGGCGGCTTCAACGGAATGTTGCCGCGAGTATGCCGCGCGCAACCGGATGGACAACCGGGAATCCGTCGCGCTGAGGCGAGGGCCTGGTTGAGGTTTTTTTTGATTCGGCGGGCGGTGGAGGTGAGGGCCGCTTCGGCGGCACTGCGGGCTTGCCGGGAGCGCGGTTCGGGGTTGAATTCGATGGCGTCATTCGGGATTCGAGAATGTATGTTTTCATCGGCACCGCCCGGCCTTCTTTGGCCGGGTTCCTCAACCCTTCATGGCATCTAATCCGGCCATCGCGGTTCCCATCGGCGGGCGTTGGCTTCCCAAGCCCGCCACCAGCCGGTTTTCCCGGAAGAGATTATCGCGTCGCGAACCGTGGTGTGGCCGCCGTCGCTGGGCTCGCGTGCTTCTGCGGCATTCGGGCGTTCTCGACGAAAAAACAACCCACCTGAAAGGATACAAACATGAACTCACAGATTCTCGGATTGCGGGTCGCAGGCACGCTCTACGGCCTGATGTGCCTGGCGCAGTTGTTGCGGTTGGCGACACAGGTTGAGGTGCGCATCGCAGACTACCAGGTTCCGCTTTGGTTAAGCGCAGTCGGCCTCGTGATTGCGGGTGGCCTGAGTGTCTGGCTCTGGAAACTCTCCAAGCCCGCCTCCAAATGAGAGAGTTCAGGGACACGCCGCCTCCTGAGTAAGAGGATCACGAGTGTGTTAGTAATACTAGGTTAAGTGGCTATTTACTTTAACAAGAGGGCGGGACAAGCTTGGGGCCGTGACAGCGAACGAACTGGCCGGAGTGGAGCGCCGTCT
>JAYVSO010000113.1:0-30744 GCA_043775315.1 Verrucomicrobiota bacterium | reverse complement strand
GCACCAAGGTAGGGCAGGCTTCCAGCCTGCCCCAGGCAGCTCCGTCATCGCCTTCCGGTGCGGAAGTCCCAGGGGCAGGCAAGATGCCCGCCCTACCTTCAGCTGCGGAGTCGCTCGCCTACATCATCCAACGTGTCGGAGCCGATGATGCCCGGGCCATCCAGCTCGGATCGCCGTTTGATTATCCGAACCAGATGAAGGTCTACATCGCCGGGAAGATGCCCGACCCGAAGGAGGCTTCTTACCAGCGCGAACTCGTCCGCTGGATCGAGCACTTCGTCCGCATGACGCACGGCAAGGCGTTCGTCCTCTTCACCAGCACGCGCCTCATGCACGACGTGGCCGCCGCGCTCGAACCGGTCTTCACCGAGATGGGCCTGGAGTGCTTCGTGCAGGGCAAGGGCGTGCCGCGCCACACCATGCTGGAGAAGTTCAAGGAGGACGTGGACAGCGTGCTCTTCGGCACCGACAGCTTTTGGCAGGGCGTGGACGTGCCGGGCGAAGCCCTGAGCAACGTCATCATCACGCGGCTGCCCTTCGCCGTGCCGGACCATCCGCTGATCGAGGCCCGCATCGAGGACATCGAAGCGCGGGGCGGCAATCCGTTCATGGAATTCTCCGTGCCCGAGGCGATCCTCAAGCTCCGCCAGGGCGTCGGCCGCTTGATCCGGACGAAGAACGATTCCGGCATCGTCGTCCTCCTCGACAACCGCGTCCTGACCAAACGCTACGGCCAGCTCTTCCTCGACGCGCTGCCGAAGTGCCCGGTGGAGGTGATCTGAAACCGAGCACCGCGTGGATTTCACGCATCGTGCGCGAAGGCCGCGCGTGCCGATGCTGTCTTGAATCAGGAAACCTGCGGAAAGACGCCCAGCCTGTGCGGGCGAGCGGCCGGTGTGTGGGGTGGCATGTGGCGTGCGATGGTGAGGGCACTTCCACTGGAAACCGGACCTTAGCTCTGGTTTTGGTTCGCGATGGGGCATGGGAGCCGACTCCAAATGAAACCGACCTCAAAGCTTTGGCTCGTTGCCGTTGCCGCCGTGCTCGTGCTTTCGCGCGATTCCCGCGGAGCTGTCCGCGAGGTTCCGCCGTCGGGTGTTTCAACCTTCCTGGATGCGTTCCCGCAGACGTTGCGGCTTCGCGCGACCATGGGTGTCGGAGTTTTGCCGTCGGATACGACCTGGGAGTTTCTGGCTCCCGGCGTGCGACCAACCCCAATGTGGGTGCCGGAGACCAACGGCCCGGCTTTTGCCTTCCCGATTTTGGAAGCATCGGATAGCGGGCTTTATCGGGCAATCGCTGTGGAAGGTTGGAAAGTCGATGAAGCGCAGGTGCGCCTGTCCGTGGCCGGGCCCGCGGTCGAAGTGGATGCGCTCCGGCTTCAGTCGCCTCTCCAAAACACAATCTCCGCCCTGCTTTCGCTTCCGGACGGCAGGGTAGTCAGAGCCGGCCGGTTCTTTACCACGGGCGACGGGGCTGGGCTGGGTCTGGCCTTGCACAGGGCGGATGGGAGCCGGGACCCTTCGTGGGATGGATTGGCCGATGTCTCATCCATGCTTATCCGGTTAGATGACAAAGCCGGATTCTTTGAGGTTTTACTATGTGTGGGTGCCATGCCTAGCATTGGAGATGTCACAGCTCACGGCACAAGACTTGAGGGTTGGGGGACGCTACCTGCATTCGACTGGACAACTTGTGAGGGTCATAGACGGTATTCAGGGTGGGGCCGTCCATTTCCATGATGAGTCCGCGCCGCTGTGCTGCTCGAAGAAGGAGTTTCTTGAAACGGTCCAAGCCGAAGTGCCGAGCAAACAGGAGTTCTCCTCGGAACTGATCCAGCGGGTTTTCGGGTCTGATGTGGATGGCCAAATGCTAATCGAGTGGCATGAAACGCTGAAGACTCACTGTGCCTTGATTCAACATCACTCCAATTGGCTCTGGTCCGGGCTGCACAACCACGAAGCGCAGATTCTGGGCGGTGTCGGCTACGACCATTGGCGTTGGCTGGATAACCACCTTGACGCCATCAAGCAGTCGGCGGACAAACTTCAGGGGACGCTTTTGACTTTTGAGGCTGACTAAGCGGCGGGTATGCGCGGCGCTTGCCGACATCTAAGTGCTCCACTTCGCATTCCGGGGATAGATAGACGCACGAGACTTCGTAGCCGAAGGCGTGTTTGATGTCCTTTTTTATGATGCGCTCGAGTTCCGGGCTGACGCCGTGGTGGTCAGTTCGGATTCCCCAGACAACGCATTTAATCGGAGGGCTTTGTTTTGGTTTCATGGCGGGCTGCATAAGTGTTTTGTGGACTGAATCTGGCGATGGAGCTTTCCTCTTCGGGTGCCCCTTAAAAAATTCGGCATGAGGGACTTCCGTGTCGGTGGCCGATACATGCGCAGGAACGGCTTCTTTGTGCGGACGATTGATGCTATCTCTGGCGAAGATGTTTTCTGGCACGACTCTTGTGGGCCTGGCCGCTGCATCCGGAAGGTTTTCCTGCGCTCGATATCTGGGTTTGCTCCAGACCCGAGCACTCCTGCCGCGCCGAGCGGGCCAGCTCAAAAAGACTGGTGAACTGTGTTTCGAGCTGCCATAGGCGCCCCACCAAGGAGCGGAGCCAGTCTGGGTGGTTGAGTTTGATGGCTTGGTTTTGTGGCTGGGCCGAAGTTGGCTTCGATTTTCTGGAGGGCATGGTTATGGTGGTTTGGTGTTGGAACTGGACTGAGAAATCTATGCAAAGCGAACGCAGGAGCATGGGGAAAATGACGCCGGTGTCCTTTTCTTAACCTTGAAATCACGGAATGACCGATGCTCCTACTTAAATCAGACGACAGGCTCCCAAAAAAATTGAGTAAAGGAACAATCTGATGTGTCGATCTGTGACAACTGTAACGAGGATTTCTATTGTAGATGTTAAAATCCCCGCTATGAATGAATGTGTGAGAAGAGAGTGGGCTTGACACAGCAGAAAAAGTGCTTAGTTTAGCCAACTCTTTTTGGCACGAAACCTAAAAGAATACTTTATTCTACACCAATCCTACTGCTATGCCTGCGCGAAATGAACATGCACCCGAGGGTGAAATCATCACCTTGGAGGTTCTTCGAGTAGCTTCAATCGGTGTCCTTGGTAAAACCGAGCAACTCCGCGTTGCTACTCCTACCCGTTTTGGAAATGCAGTAGGCAACCTTAAGGAAGTGGAGAGCTACAAGGATGTGGCTGACCTTGGTGCTAATTCCGCCAAGAGATTCCTCGCTGCATTAGCATTGCACGATCCTTCGTTGGTGTAACCATTTGACTTCTAATCTCGAAATGACATATCCAGTTTACTGGATATGTCATTTCGCATTTTGTATCAAGAAGGGGCTCCTGAACACTCTCTCTTCTCCATAGCAAAATACATCGATTCTTTTGCTAAGGAGTTAGGATTAACAGAGCTTCAGGTCGATTCCAATGGCTTTAACAGCTTGGTTTCAGGATTGTTACGCCCAGATTTTCCGCATGTCGACGGGATCGGAAAGGCAAGCCCATTCAAAAAGGCTGCCAATTTCTTTGTTTGGTTTGTTGCTGCGCGACCTATCCTTGGCCATTTGCCGGATCACCCTGGAATGGAGCGAATTAAGAAGGTCGAGAATTACCAGAATGTCCTGATTGCGTTCATGATGGTTTGCGACTGTCTTCATGGAGCCGAAATCTACAAGAAAGACACTCCAAAGGGTAAACCGCTGATACTGGCCCAACGGATCAAGGTGTCGATGCACTTTCTATGTGATTTCGTAGAAGCCTTTAGCTGTCCACCCCAGCTCATCATTACCAAATCTGTTCGCTCCTTTTTGAGCAAATGGCATACAAGGCGAATCCCGGAATCTCTTATCCGGAGGTGGTTTAACTAATCCGGCTTGGTGCTCCAAAACTCCGCCGCCGCTTCACGGGTCGCCAGAGGAGCGGAGTCAGTCCGGGTTGTTGAGTTTGATGGCTTGGTTTTGTGGCTGGGCTGAAGTTGGCTTCGATTTTCTGGAAGGCATGGCTATGGTGGTTTGGTGTTGGAACTGGACTGAGAAAACTATGCAAATCGAACGCAGGACCGAGCCGGAGGCCCGTCTTGAGCGGATGAGGAGGATGTTCGCCGAGACGGGAGGAATCCTAGCGGAGGACTACAGGCACTTCACGAAGCCGGGTGGACCCAATCCCCCGAGTAAAGCGCCTCATAGGTCGGCGGAACCGTCTGTGCAGCGAGCCCAAGCACGGAGTTGAAGGCGGTCATCGGATAGAACCGGCGGTTGAACCGGAAGACGTATTCGTTGAGGTATGCCTGGAGGTGGTGTTGGGCGATGCAGCCGTGGTGCGTCCCGAGAATCCACGTCTTCAGGTTAGAGAAGACCAGATGGATCATGGGCAGGTGGCGTTCGGCCTTCTCGGGATCGCCGCACATGTTCAGCACATCGTGCTGGAATCCCAGCGCACCAAGGGTTTCGTAGCACTTCCAGCCGTCCGTCCGGACGATGGAGCCTGCGCTGATGTTCTCGGTGATGAAGCCCGTGAGACCTTCAGCTCCTCGCCCGTCGACCACGCGGAGCCTCAGCCTTCCGGCATAGACCAGTTTTTTGAGCGGCACTCCGCCGTCGTGGGCCTGACGGTGCTTTGCAGCCCGGTCTTCGGCATCCCTGCGGGTTCGCACTTCAACGGCCCCGACAACGGTCGCCTTGTGATGGGTTCCGCGTCCTTCACCTCGTGTTTTACCGCCCACGAAACATTCGTCCACCTCGACCGGGTGTTCACCGCCGATCTTGTCCCGCTCCGACCGCACCATGCCTGCCCGGAGCTTGTGGAGAATCTGGAAGGCGGTCTCGTAGCGTGACAGCCCAAGCTGGCGCTGGAACTGTAGGGCGGATTGGCCGGGCGTCTGGGTGGACACCATGTAGGCAGCCCAGAACCAGGTGGAAAGGGGCGTGTGGCTCTTCTGCATGACCGTCCCGGCAGTCAGGGAAGCGTTCTTCTTGCAATCACGGCAACGGAGGATGACTGCGGATCGGGTTTTGAAGCGATACGGCTCACCGGTCCACCGACAGGCGGGGCAAACAAAGCCATTCGGCCAGCGGAGGGATTCAAGATACTTGGAGCAGGCCTCGTCGTTCGGGAACACCTTCTGGAATTCGGGCAGGCTGGTGGGGAAGCCGCGAGGGTCCATAGGTGGAGAAAAACTTGAATTTCACGTTTTGTCATCTAACCGGATAAGCATGGTCTCATCGATCAACTTGTCGGGGGGCGACACCGTCCTCGTGGTCGCGACCCAGCGGACCGGCGGCCTAGTGGCCGGAACCAGCAACGGAAGGCTTGTGAGAGTCGATGCCGCAGGGAATTGGGACGTGGTTTTCTCCAACAGGAACCTCTTCCAATCCCGCGTTCATCTGGTCGAGGAGGATTCGTCGGGAAGGCTTGTGGTGGGAACCGCCGCCGGGCTGAAGCGGCTTATGCCGGATGGTTCGACCGACGCCGGATTCAACAAACCAGCAGAACTTGGCGACGCCGCCATCCAAGGACTCCATGTGTTTCCCGACGATTCAATGGTCGTCGCATACCAGGCGAATTCCTCAGAGATCGCAGCTCCGGTGATACTGGCGTGGCTGAGGGTGAACGGGACCCGGGACATCGATCGACCGCCGATCATCTTCGACGGCAATTCCCAATTGGTGAACGTCATGGCGGCGCTTCCGGACCAGAGCGTCCTGCTGGGAGGCCTGTTCGACGGCCTCGCCGGAACAGCGTCGCCGAACTTGGTCCGCGTTACGCGGGCAGGAGTTGTCGATTCGATGGGAGGCCGGCGCTTGCCGACGGACTACTTCCGCGAGATCCGACGGATCATCCCCTTGGCGCGCGGCGGGTTCCTGATCGTGGCCAAGAACTACTTGAACGGCTCCCCGGAGGTCACCACCACCCTACTGTGGAGCGATTCTTCAGGCCGGCTCCGAGGTCTCGGATTGCCCGACCTGCGCTACGGCGACATCGACGCAGTGGTAGAGGACCAGAGCGGCCGCATCCTGGTCGGCGGCTCGTTCTCATACGGTTCGCCGGGGCCTGAAATGCAGTCCTCAATCCGGTTCTTCGCCGTGCGGCTACCAGATCCGTTCTCGGAGGACGTCAGGCCGCCGATCGCTCAGGGAAACGGGCGCTGGGTCCGGGCCGTCACCTTCAGGAACCGTAACACGGGCTTCGCCGTGGGCGACGGCGGGCGCGTCTTCCGCACCGACGACGGCGAGCGTTCCTGGTCCGCGATTCCGACTGGGGCGACGAACGACATCTTCGCCGTCACAGTGGAAGGTCCGGTCGTGGACGTCGCGGGCGCGGCCGGGTTCTACGCGCGAAGGGTCGATGGAACTCCCGATTGGAACCGCCTGCCGACGGGTGTTGATGCCACGCTCCGCTCCATGGTCGGCCTGCCGACGGGATCTGGACTTGTGGTGGGCGACTCGGGGACGCTTTTGGCCAGGACCAACGGCACGTTCGCCATCCTCGATTCCGGGACCACCAACGACCTGCTGTCGATCGCGGGGCCGGTCGACCAGGCCTTCATCGCCGGACGCGCCGGAACGATCCTGCAACTGACGACCAACGGCATCGCGGCCATTCCCTCCGGCACGGAGAGGGACCTCACCGCGATCATCGACAACAGCACGGCTTTCGTCGCCAACAGCACGGTTCTCTCCGACGACGGCCATGTCGTCTGGAAAGGCCGTGTGCTGCAGATCCAGGGATCGGGTTTGGCCTACTCGGCGTTTCGGTTGATTGGCCGGAATCTTTGGGCCGCAGGAACCAACGGTGTCGTCGAAAAGGACTTCGCTCTGGAACGGACGCTTCCATCATCCGCACCGATCGTCGCGCTCGTTCCGATGGGACAGCATGTCCACGCGTATGCGGCCGATGGTGCCTCGTTCGTGATGAGGGAATCACAGACGAACGTGTTTGCGGGGTCTTCGTTTGCGCTCCTGTCGCCGACCAACGGGCAACAGGTCGTCAAATCGAACGGAACGTTCTCCCTCCAATCGACCGGCGCCACGGTTTCGGCGGCGTGGCTGGTGCAGGACCGCGCACAGGGCGGGGCACTCGTGCAAAACGGCAACTTGGGAAAGGGAGTGTTCGGCCCGGCCCGGCTCTTCGTTCAGGCGGGCGACACGCTCGTCGGACCTGTGGCCATCAACCTCGTCGGACCGCCCGACTTGGAAGGGATGGGAACGCCCTCGCAGCCGCTCCGCCTTCTGAGTCTGGAAAACGGAAACGTGGCGCTGGCTCCTGCGGTCACGGCCGGTGGACCGCTCGTCTTCGAGTGGTTCAAGAACGGCCGCCGCATGGTGGGCGTGACGAATCCGAGCCTGTCCATCACGGGATTGCCCTTCGCGCAGGCTGGAAGATACCAACTCATCGCGCGGAGCGGCGCTCTCTCGTCCACGGGAGCTGTGACACTGATCGTGACCAACGCCTCCGGTGCGACGCTGCTCCCGAGACCAGCCGACCAGGTTCTCTATGCAAGGGAAACGATCCAATTCGATGTTCCGCAGGTGGCAGAGGGTTACAGTTCCGCCTCGTTCGTCCGAGTTTCCGATGGAAAGGTCGTTGGTGTAGCGCCGACGAATTCGACCGACTCCGGATTGCTCAAGCTCGTCCTGACAAACTCTGCCGGCCGGATCGTTGGGATCAGCGAACCCGCGGAGATCGCGGTGAGAAATGTGACAAACCGGACGATCATCTTGAGCGCAGGGCCCGCGACGCCCAACTACACGAGCATCTATCAGAACTATTCCCTGATTGGCTACTTGGCCGGGGGAGAGGAGTCGGCCCGCTTCAGCCTCCGCACGCCTCCGACTCACAGGCTGTCAGGAATCAACAAGGGATTCGCTTTCAACGCCACGGTAGTCTATCTCAACGCCCAACCACTCCCAGTGCCGACCAATCAGGTAGGAGTCTGGTTTTCCTTCGATTCATACTACCAATACCAACCCTATTTGCGCGGAGATCGAATGGGCTTCTCAAACCCAGGCTACAGAGGAAGCGCATTCACCCTTCACTACACCACAAACGGCCAAAATCCATCCTCCCCCGTCTTCTCAAGCTCCCCATTCGCCCTTCAGGTTCTGAGCACGAATGGTTCATCTTTGCCCGCCCGATTTTTCTTCGCTCCTGCAGTTGGGATCGATTCGACTCCGGCAGGTCGGTCAGAGACCTCTCCGCTCTCGAACGACCTCCAACTGGTGTCCGTCACCAACAGCAGCTTCGGCCGTGCGGAGCGCGTCCGGCTCCGCTTCTCGGGCTTGGGCAGGGATTCCAACGGCGCGTCCATCCGCGTGGCTGATGCCACGGGCGAGGACCAGTTCGGGCCGTATCTCGACGTCGGCCCTGTGGAACCGGGCGTCGCGACCAACGTGATCGTCCGCTACGTCGTTCCGGATGGCGTGACATTGCCCGACCCGATCGTGCGGGTCGACTGGCCGGAATCGCTGGTCGCCGGATTGCCGTCGTCGACGTTCGTTTCTCTGACGCACCAGCAGTCCGCGCCCGGCTCGCGAAAGCTGCGGTTCAACTCGGTCATTGGGTGGAACTATCGCATTCAAGGGGCCACCACCGTCGCCGGCCCTTGGACCTCGGCATCCGAGTCATTCCCCGGCAATGACGCGAGCATCGAGTGGCCCATCCCTCCAAACTTGGAGCCGGGCGACCACTTCTGGCGGGTTGAGGTCACGCCTCAGGGCGACTGACTTTTTCCACGGAACTTCAGCGCGACGCCGTTCATGCAGTAACGCAGGCCGGTGGGCGCAGGGCCGTCGTCGAAGACGTGGCCGAGGTGGCCGCCGCAGCGGGGGCAGAGGACTTCGGTGCGCGTGGAGAAGAGGGACTTGTCCTCCTCAGTCCGCACGCTGGCGGGAGTGAGCGGACGGAGGAAGCTCGGCCAGCCGGTGCCGGAATCGAACTTTGAATCGGCTGCGAACAGTGCCAGGTCGCAGCCGGCGCAGACGTAGGTGCCGTCGTCCTTGATTTTCAGGAGGTCGCTGGTGAACGGGCGTTCGGTCCCCTTCTTGCGGAGCACGGTGAACTGCGCCGGGGTCAGCCGCGTTTTCCATTCGGCCTCAGAAAGGACGATGGCGTTTGTGGACGTGTTGGTGGGCATGGTGGAATTCGAGGTCTGCGGTGGAGTTGACGGCTGCGAGCAGGCAGTCGACCAGACCGCGATCATCGCGGCGGCAAGATGGAGGACGAAAGGTTTCATGATATGTGTCTGGTGAGTCGTAGGTCTTCTTCTCGATCTTACACCCAACCAAACGGATTGTTCGAGGAAAGCAAATGGCGGCTTCGCCTGGGCGAAGCCGCCGTGTTCGGGCAGGCAGGTGCGGGCGTCGTCGGATCAGGGCATCACGACGGAGTCGATGACGTGGATGACCCCGTTGGACTGGTTCACGTCATAGGTAGAGATGTTGGAGGTGCCGCCCTTCGCGTCCTTCAGGCTGATGTTGTGGTCGCCGTTCATCATGATCGAGAGCTTGCCGCCGTTGACGGTGGTCAACTCGGCCTTGCCCTTGCCGGCCTTGATGAGCTTGGAGAGTTCCTTGAAGCCGAGTTTACCTGGCACGACGTGGTAGGTGAGCACGGAGGTCAGGGTGGATTTGCTCTCGGGCTTCACGAGCGTTTCGACGGTGCCGGCGGGGAGTTTGCCGAAGGCCGCGTCGGTCGGGGCGAAGACGGTGAACGGGCCCTTCCCCTGGAGCGTGTCGACGAGCCCGGCGGCCTTCACGGCGGCGACGAGCGTCTTGTGGTCGGCGGAGTTCACAGCGTTCTCGACGATGTTCTTCGTGGGATACATCTCCATGCCTCCGACCATCACCGAATCATCGGCAAAGGTGGTTCCGGCGGCGAGGACGAGGGCGAGCGAGGCGAGTTTGAGCGGGCGTATCATGGTTGGTTCTTTCTTTTGAATTGTCAGTCGGGTCGCCGGCCGGAGGTTTGATCGGATCAACCTTCCATCGACCAGCGGTTGCACCCACTTCTACGCGGGCCAGCGGACTCCGGATGCATCGGGCCGTGGAATGAACCCCCGGCTGGCGGCAACGCCAGGCCCGCGCTAGCATCCGTCCGTGACGGTCGAAATCATCAACACCGGCTCGGAGCTCATGCTCGGGCGCGTCCTCAACACCCACGCCCAATGGCTTGGCCGCCGTCTCGGCGATCTCGGCTACAATCTAGTTCGCCAGGTGGCCGTGCCCGACTCCGGGAAGTCCATCCAGGACGCCGTCCGCGAAGCGCTGGGGCGCGTCCGCATCATCATGGTGACCGGCGGTCTCGGGCCGACGAGCGACGACATCACGCGCCAGCTCATCGCCGAACTCCTCGGCCGGAAGCTCGTCGTGGATGAACGTGTGTTGCGCGAGATCGAGGAGTTCTTCGCTGTCCGCAAACGCCCCATGCCTCCCAGTAACACCGTGCAGGCGCTCGCCCCTGAGGGCGCGCTTGTCCTCTACAATCCGAACGGGACAGCTCCGGGTCTGGCCATCGAAGTAGACCCGAACCCGTTCGGATCCGCCCCGGCGTGGATCTTCATGCTGCCCGGGCCGCCGCGTGAACTGCACCCCATGTTCAAGGACCAGGTCGTGCCGCTGCTCAAGGCCAAGTGCCCTCTCGGCGAGGACGTCGTGTGCGAAACGTGGCGCAGCACCGGCCTCGGCGAATCGGCCTTGGCCGAACGGCTGGAGCCGCGGCTCGAAGCCTACAAAGCGCTCGGCATCGACCTCGGTTACTGCGCGCACTACGGAGCGGTGGACGTGAGGGTCATCGCCCGTGGCGAAACGGCGGCGCAGATTGTCCGCAGTGCGGGAGCGATCATCGAAGCGGAACTCGGGTCGAATATCTTTGGCCGGAACGACGACACCTTGGAATCCGTGGTCGTCCGCGAACTGACCGAACGCCACCAGACGCTCGCGTTGGCCGAGAGCTGCACCGGCGGCGCCATCGCCCACCGCATCACCAACGTCGCCGGAGCGTCTGTTCCGTTCCTCGGCGGCTTCGTGACCTACTCGAACGAAGCGAAGCAGAAGTTCCTCGGCGTTCAGGCCGAGACGCTGGCGCAGCATGGGGCCGTGAGCGAAGCGGTCGTGCGCGAAATGGCCGAAGGCGCACGCCGCGCGATGGGTTCGGACTTCGCCCTCGCCGTCACCGGCGTCGCCGGGCCGACAGGCGGCACCGACGCGAAACCCATCGGCACCGTGTTCATCGCCCTGGCCTCGGCCGATGGCACCAAGGTCGTCCGCATGTTGAACCGCTGGGACCGCGAAGCCTTCAAGGCCGTGACCGGCAACCAGGCTTTGGAGCTGTTGCGCCGCGCGGTGCTGGGCATTGCGGGATAGGCGTTGAAGTTGACGAAGCGGCTGGCGAATCGAACCTTTCCATCCATGCAGACAAACACATCGTCTACGTTCCCTTGGCTGATGTTGCTCATCCCGCCTCTCGTAATAATGGGTGTCTTCGGCTTGCTCTGGTTCATGGGCTTCGCATCGGGCTTGAAAGACTTGGCCAAAGCGTTCCCAAACAAGCCCGCTGCGGCCATCCGGTCCACAGTCGGCTCCATCTCGCTCGATCAGATGCGCATGAGTTCGATCACCATTGGGACCTCAGCGGAGGGTCTTCACCTGTCACCGAGTTTCCAGTTTGGAGCGGAAACCGCCTGTATTCCTTGGAGCGAGCTGCACGAACGCTACGATGAAGTAACCGTATTCGGGAGCCGGGTTCATTTCGCGGTCGGAACTCCACGCCGGTGGCACCTGATTCTACCGGGCAAGCTGTTCACGCCTCCACCTCTTCCGATATGGGCGGGGGAAACAATTCCGCCTTGAGTGCGCTCCAAGGCAAACAGCTTGCAAGACGGGGAAGTCGCCGTATAAGTCACTGACCCGTTCGTATGGTCGTCGTGCCTAGCCGAGACAAGTAGGCCGACCCTGTGGGCGGGCTCATCTGCCCACCATGTGCTCCAGCCTTAAATCATCCGCCCGTTGGGCTCTTGCCCTGCTTGCCTTGCTGAGTCTCCCGGCCTGCTCGCAGAAACGTGAGCCCCGGGAAAAGCCCCTCGTCGTCACCAGCTTCTTCCCGCTCTACGACTTCGCCCGGCAGCTCGGCGGGACCAACTTCGACGTGCGTTGCCTCGTCCCGCCGGGAGCGGATCCGCACTCGGTCGAAGCCAGCGCCGGTTCGGCCAAGCTGGTCGCCGACTCCGATCTGGTCCTGCTGCTCGGTCTTGGCATTGACGGCTGGGTGGAACGGCTGGCCAAAGCCGAAGGCCGCCGCCAGATGGCCACGATCTCGGGGGGAATCCCCACCCGGAAACCCACGCCCGTGGCCTTGGAGGAGTTCGGAAAAACCGCCGGGGCCGGGCCCAAGCATGACCATGACCACGACCACGCGCATCCGGTCAAAGTCGACCCGCATCTCTGGATGGATCCGTTGATCGCCCAGCAGCTGGTCAAACGGATCGGAAGCGAACTCATCACCCTGGCCCCGCAGCACAAGGCCGGCGTGGAAGAACGCCAGGCCAAGCTCGTCGCCGACATCCAGAAGCTGCACGAGGACTTCGGCGCCGCGTCCGCGAAGTTTCAGAAACGTGAAGTCGTCACCTTCCACGGCGCGTTCAGCTACCTGCTGGCCCGCTACGACGTGAAGGAAGCGGCCATCATCCAGATGTTTCCCGGAGACGAACCGTCCGCGGCCTACTTGCGGAAGCTCGTCGACCTCGTCCGCGGCAAGGGCATCACCGTCGTCTTCGCCGAGACCAGCGTGCCCGACCGGGCGGCCCAGGTGATCGCGAAGGAGATCGGCGGCAGCGTGGAGAAGCTCGACCCGCTCGAACGCCAGCTCGCCGAAGCCCCGGACAGCGGCTACCTCGAGCGGCAGCGGGCCAATCTGGAAACCTTCAAGCGCGTGCTCGGCCAGAAGGACTGATGACCACCCCGGCCGCCAATGTGCTGAAGGTGGAGCAGGTCGCGCTCGACCTGAGCGGACGCTCGATCCTCCGGGACGTCTCGCTCTCGCTTAATTCGGGGGAGTTCCTCGGCATCATCGGCCCCAATGGCGGCGGGAAGACGACGTTTCTCCGCCTGCTGGTGGGGCTGCTCCATCCCTCGTCGGGCGACATCCGTTGGCAGGGACGGAACGGCGCCGCGCCGCGCATCGGCTACGTGCCCCAGAAGATGGCGTTGGAGCCGCATTATCCCCTGAGCGGCCTCGAGGTCGTGCGCCAGGGCGGCGACGGTGGCTGGCCGTTTTTTGGTGCCCGCAGACGCGAACAGTTTGCACGCGCCGATGAATTGATCCGCCGCGTCGGCATGACCGACCACGTCCAGACGCGCGTCGTCGACATGTCCGGCGGCCAGCAGCGACGCCTGCTCCTGGCGCGCGCCCTGATGAGCCAGCCGGAGATGCTGCTGCTAGACGAACCCACGGCGGGCGTGGACGCGTGGGGCCAGGAACAGTTCTGCGCCATCCTCCATGAGCTTTCCCGCCAGGGCATCACGGTGGTGCTGGTCAGCCATGACATTCCTCTGATCACCAAATACGCCGACCGCATCGCGTGCATCAGCGGCAACCTCCACTGGCACGGCGCGGCGCGGGACCTGAACGACAGCATCGTCCACTCGGCCTACAGCTGCGAACTGGAGCGCTACCAGACGAGCCACAGCGGCGAGCCGATCACCTTCCGCAGGTCCGGCGGCATCCCGCACAAGGTCCACCACGACCACACGCACAAGCCGGGCGAGACCGGCCACAAGCATTGATCCCCGCCGTGGACATCCTCGAAAGCATCCGATCCTTCGCCGGCTATGGCTTCATGACCCGGGCGCTCATCGCCGGGTTGCTGCTGGCTTTGACCTGCGGGCTCCTGTCGCCGTTCGTCATCCTGCGGCGCCTGTCGTTTTCTGCGGACGGCTTGGCGCACGCGAGCCTCGGCGGATTGGCCGTCGGCATTTTCCTCCTGGGAACAGGCCCAAGCCCGACGCTGCCGGCCTATCTGATCAGCTTCGTGTTCACCTGCGGCGTCGCGGCGGCGATGGCCTACGTCAGCTCGCAGAAGCGGATCGCCTCGGACACCGCCGTCGGCGTCTGCTACCTGGCCGCGTTCTCGCTCGGCGTGGTGCTGCTCTCGATCAAGCAGCGCGGGTCCGGCCATCTGGAACATTTCTTCTTCGGCAGCATCACGGCGGTCAATCCGCTCGAATGCTGGCTGCTCGCGGGCGCGGTCCTGGTGACCGCGCTCTTCGTCCTGCGCTGCTGGCGTTGGCTCGGATCATGGACGTTCGACGAAGACATCGCCCGCGTCTCCGGCGTGCCGACTCCGGCGCTGCGCTACGGGCTCATCCTCCTGATCGCGGCGACGGTGATCATCTCCACGCGGGTGGTCGGGGTGTTGATCGTGACGGCCCTGCTGATCATCCCCGGCGTGATCGGCACGCTATGGAGCCGGTCCCTGGCCGTGATCGTGGCCGTCTCGGTCGCCATCGCGCTTGCTTCGGTCCTGTCGGGCTTGGTGGTTTCGGCTTCGATCGACGTGCAGCCGGGACCGGTGATCGTGCTGGTCGGCTTTGTCTTCTTCGTGGTCTCCATGGCCGTCAACCGCGTCCGTGAACGCCGGCGGATGACGCGGACGCCCGCCCAGCCGGGAAAGGCGGCCCCATGAAATCCAGCGCCGACCGTCTCACATGGTCGCTCCAGCAGTGCGTCGAGAAGAAGATGCGCCTGACCGGCCCGCGGAAACGCATCCTCCGTTTCCTGTCCGAATCGCGCCAACCGGTGAACCTCGACCAGATGGGCCGGGCACGCGGGATCAAGGGCACCTGCGACAACGCCACGCTCTGGCGCACGATGATGTCGCTGGAGGAGTTCGGGATCGTCCGCCGCGTGAGCCTCAAGAGCAGGATGGCGCACTTCGCCCTCGCGACCCCGGACGAGCACCACGACTACCTCGTCTGCCAGGATTGCGGCACGGTTTCGGACCTCCCCCACACCGACACCTTGGACGCGTTGCAGGAGGAAATCTCCAAGACCAAGGGCTTCACCTTCGAGAAGCACGAGGTCGAGATCTACGGCACCTGCCCGGACTGCCAGCCGGCCAAACGCTGATCACCTTCCTTACTTTCGCCGTGAAACCGATCCCCATCTTCCTCGTCACCGGCTTCCTCGGCTCGGGAAAGACGACGCTGCTCTGGAAGTGGCTCCACGAAGCGCCGGTCAGCGGGCTCAGGCCTGCCATCGTGATGAACGACTTCGGCGCGATGAGCGTCGACGCGCTCATCCTCGGCCGGCCGGATGTCTCGATGGAAACGGTCGAAGGCGGCTGCATGTGCTGCACCGACGACACCCAGCTTGGCAATGCAGTCCGCCGTCTCGCGCGGGCCGGCGGACGCGACCTGATCCTCGTGGAAACATCCGGCCTGGCGGAACCGGATGCCGTCATCGACCTGTTGACCGATCACGACGTGGCTACCACCGCGGAATTGCGCGGGGTGTTGACCGTCGTCTCGGCGGCGGGTTTCCGCGCGTTGCAGGACGAGTTGGCCGAATGGCGTTTGGCGGAAAGGCAGCTCCAGTTCGCGAACATCGTCTTCCTTTCCAAGTGCGATCTCACGGACGAGGCGGACATCGTCTTCGCCAAGGAGGAGATCGCCAAGGTCAACCCGACGGCGCGCATCGTCCGGCTGCCGTTCGCTCTTCCCGAACTTCCCGACCTGCTCAAGGAACTCGCCGCCGCCACCACGATTGATCCCGCTGGCGACCGGTCGGAGAAGCACCTCCACGAGTCCTACAAATCGGTCACCTTCCCGCTGCCGATGCCCGTGCCGCGCGAGAAACTCGAAACGATGCTGCGCGGCTTGGACCGGAAGGAAGTCATCCGCGCCAAGGGCTTCGTGCGTCTCGCCGAATCGCCGGGCGAGGTCCATCTCTTCCAGCAGGTCTTCGGCTGGTGCTCCATCGACCGGTTTCCCGTGGCACCGCCGTTGCCGCCGACGACCATGGTGCTGATCGGCCCGTCGGTGGATGTCGCCAAGTTCGGCGGACAGGTCCGCGAGATGATGGGGCTGGGAAGCAGGATCCAGATCGCTGCGAGTTGAGGCGCTGGCGATTGGGAAAACCGGTGCCGCTGTGCTTTGCTCGGAAAGCAGACCGCAAACGGGCATTAAGTTTTTGCAGGCCACCGGATGCTGGGTGACCACCAGCCGGTCAGAATCGATGGATCGAGTGTTGGCATGGCGAATCACCCTACAGCAGAAGCGGAGCGGGCGGCCGGCGCGTCTGAATTGACGCGGCGGTGCGTGGCCTCATCGGCGCCGGATCCAAACCAGCCGATGGCCTTCACCGCCGGCATCGCGGCGTTGTGCCTTTCGATCGGCATTGTCGGCCTGTTCACGCGTCCCATCCGTCCCGCCGTCCTCCCGCCGCTGCCCGACGAGCCGGTGCCGGTGCTCTTCGAACCGCCGCCGCCGGCTCCGGTTCCGACGGAGACGCTCGACAACGAGAAGCCGGAAACCGATCAGCCGTCCGATGACGTCCCGCAGGTCGTGGCCGTGGCTCCGGCCAATGCCGCCGTTTCGTTCTCCGTGCCGACCATCGGCGTGGTGGTGCCGGTCAAGCTCGCGTCGGCTCCGCCGCCGAGACCGATGGCCGGCGGCACGGTCAAGGCCGCGACGCCCAAGGTGACCGTCTTCAACGTGGCCGGCACGAGCGGCGATTTCCCTTATCCGGAGTATCCCACGGCCGCCCGCCGCAGCCGCCTGCAGGGCCGTGTGGTGCTGTATGCCGTCGTGGGCGCCGACGGCCAGGTGGCCCGTCTCGAAGTCGACGAGTCGTCCGGAGCGCAGATGCTGGACAACGCCGCCCTGCAGTGTGTCAAGACCCGCTGGGTCTGGCCGCCCGGCGAGGTGCGCTACTACCGCATCCCCTTTGATTTCATCCTGACCAAGTGAACCCAACCGTCATGCCCGAGCCCATCCTCTCCAACATCGTCGTCGATCTTTTCATCAAGGGCGGCCCCATCATGTGGCCGATCCTTCTCGCCACTCTCGCCGCCGTCGCCGCCGTGGGGGAACGCATCCTCTGGTGGGCCCGCTTCAACAAACGCCGCGACCGCGCCCGGCTTGGCGAAGTCTTCGCCGCGGTGCAAGCCGGTGACGTCGCCCTGGCCCTGAAGAAATGCCACGGCACCGACGATCCCGCCGTGAAGGTCGTGGAAGCCGGCCTGGCCGCGTATCCCGGCGGCGTGGAGGAGGCCATGCAGATCGTGGCGACGGACGAGGTCGAGAACGCCGCGAAGTTCCTGCCGGTGATGGACACGCTCATCACGCTTGCGCCGCTGCTGGGACTGCTTGGAACGGTGACGGGCATCATGGGTTCGTTCAGCGCCGTCGGCGGCTCGGAACTCGCCGTCGAGAAGGTCACCGGCGGCATCGGCGAGGCGTTGATCGCCACGGCCGCGGGCCTCGGCATCGCCATCGCCATGCTGCTTCCCTGCAACTACTATTCCCGCAAGGCCGCACGTCTGGAAGTGGAGCTGCGGCAGGCGGGCACCCACCTGCAAGGGCTGTTCAAACGGCCCGGCGCGTTCGACAACAACCCCCGTTCCTGACGCGCCATGAAGCCGGTCAAGTCATCGCTCCAGACGAAGCACAACCGCATCGAGATCGTCCCGCTGATCGACATCATGTTCTTCCTGCTCGCGTCGTTCATGCTCGTAAGCCTCTCGATGAGCAAGCAGCAGTCGGTCAAGGTCAACCTTCCCACCGCCACCCAGGCCGTGCGCGACTTCAAGCCCGACATCATCAGCCTCGCCGTCGACCGCAAGGGCGATGTCTTCCTGGAGAAAACGCTCATCACCCTGCCCGCGCTCTACACCGTCCTGACCAACCGCGCCGCCGCGAACACCAACCTGCCCGTCTACGTCAACGGCGACGTCGACACCACGCACGGCTCGATGATGAAGGTCCTCGACCTCGCGCGTCGTGCGGGCTTCCAGAAAGTGGCCTTCAACGTGACGGCCGAAAGCCCCAAGTGAAGGCCCCATGAACAAGAACCTTCCCAAGATCCTCATCGCGCTGTGTCTCGGGCTCTGCCTCCTCGCCGCTGTCCAGTGGGTGCGCGAGGCCGGGCTGCGCGACCAGGTCGGCAAGCTGACCGCCGACGTCCACGAGCGCGACCGCAAGCTGCAGGACGTGGAAAGCCGGCTGAAGCAGTGGGACTCCGAGATCACCCGCCTCGACCTGCGCGTGAAGGAGCTCAAGGCGGCCGAAGCCACCAACAACGCCGCCGTCGCGACCGCCAACGCGGCCAAGCGCAAGACCGAGCTGGAACTCGACCAGGCCCGCCGCCAGGTCAATGCCTACAAGGACGCCGTCGAGGTGCAGAACGGCAACATCCGCTCCCAGAACGAGGCCATCGGTAAACTGAACGAGGCCGTCAAACAGCAGAACGAACTGGTCAAGAAGCTCGGCGACGAACGCGTCTCGCTCGCCGAGCAGCTCAACGCCCGCACGACCGAATACAACGGTGTGGTGGAGAAGTTCAACGCCCTCGCCAAACAGATAGAACAGGCGGCGGCGAAGAAGGAGTGAGATTCCTGCTCCAGGAAACGCCGTCAGCACCCGTCCATAAAATGGAGCCAGCGGTGTTACCGGAGTTGATGGACCTAATCTTAACCAGCGAGCCGGAGAGCGGCGTTTTGAGAACCAGACTTGGTCCGGGGGTCATAATTTAGCCCTCTGGCCAGCGTAGTCGTGAATGTATTGGGCATCTCTGGCAAGCTGCGCCTGGCCGCAAGCCTCCAACCTCAACGTCAGTTCCGTGCAAATGCCAGCGACATATACCCAGCCGACCGGCTCGATCATATCCTCGGCTTCAGCCTTTCTCAGGGCTATTAGTGCTTTCTGAGCCTCAGCAAGATGGTTTGTCACAAACCAAAGGTCTGTGGGCGAGAACCGCTGGTTCGCTAATTCCAAGTGCGATACAAAGGCGTTCGCCTTCATTCCGTCTCTGATTGATTTGAAGAACATAGGGTTGGAGGGAAGCTCAGTAGCTTAACCGCCCAATCTCAGCGACCCGACCCGCCGAGCGCGCATTGTCCGGTGGCGTGACCCGTCTGCGTTCGGTCCAGTGATCCTTTTCGGCGATGTATTCATGGTCTCCATCCGGCAGCTTGGAACAAGCTGTGGAAAAACCGCTCCAAACATGACAACTGCTCGCCGCAGAAACTCTTGGTCAGCACCAGTCGCCCATGGTCACCGACAGTTAAGCCAATGCCCTTGGCAACAAGCTTACGAATTTCCGACTGGTCACGTGACTCGGTCACGTGGCCGTAGGCGTGAACAATGCAGTCGCGAACTTTCTGGAAACTGCGAAGATTCTGCCATTCTGGAATGATGCCTATCGGAAGCGTTGCAAGTTTCGTGAGATAAGTGCGCGCTTGATCAATGGGACTGCCACGCACTTCAGCGAGAGCAATTGGAATTCGACGCTCCCTCTGCATATCTGAGCAGAACGCACGCAGGCGGGTCTCGAATACCGTGTGCATGAGAACAACGAAAGAGTAGCGCATGGCTGGAGAGAGATCTTCCTCGAAAAGGTCTTCAAGAGCTTGCTGCTCATTACCGAATAGCTGGTGATCCTCTTCATCAGCGTTCGCGGGGCGCTCGGCCTCAAGGACGACCCGTTCACAGCGCTGCGCTTCCTCCATCTGGGCCTCCATGAGGTCAAGATACTTCCGGAGCGCGGAGAAGGCGTGCTGTGTATCAACTGGGCGCAAGTCAGCATTCAGGAGGTCGGAGCTCATAGGCATCTACTTCCTCAGTCACTTGAGTGCTTGGAACGCCTTTCCAATTCCGAAAAGGATTCCTCCGACGATTGCATATTTAATCACCGTCAAAATGACAGTCTCGGGAGAGAAGCTGCCGCCAGAGACACTGCCAGCGATGCCCGCGCCGATTAAGAGGACGACTGCGATGAGGACGTTTCGACCAAGCTTGCTCTTCCCCCGCGTTAGTGTCGCTGAATCATGCTCAACGCTTTGAGGTAGTGGCGAAACTGGAACTGTGTGTTGTGGTGCTCCGCAATGGGGACACGCGCTGGCTTCCGTGCTGATTTGTTTTCCGCATTCGCGACATTTGATAAGAGCCATATTGACGGTGCGAGTGGTTGTTGTTTTGGGCCAACACTCAATTTGGCTGCAGCCCATCACCCAGGGCGGCAATCGAATGGTTGTGACCTGACCTGAGATAGAGGCGTTGGCCTTTCTTGGCCAGCAACTTGATGTCCAGACGTGTCCCGAATCCGTGAAAGCGTGCCAACTCGCCGGCGGTATCGGACGGAGTCGCGTGAGGTAGGGCGAAGGCTCCCGCCGAGCCGCCTTGGGGCGAACGAACAATCAGAAGAGGAGATCGCGGGAAGTCCGTCGTGGAATCGAGCCGGATCAGAATGCCGCCGTGGCCGAATGGTTTGCAGGCGACGCAGCGGCGGCTCGGCGGGAACTTCCGCCCTACCAGCCGGCCTACCTCGTGGCCGCCGAGGTTGCTCGGCGCATTCTCTCATCAGCGCAGGCTTACGTCTGCGGCTACCGGGCTTGCCCTTCTTCGCGCTCCTTCGCGCCCTTCGCGGATGAACCACCGCCTTACTTCGCCGCGACTTCGCCGGTGTCGATGCGGAGGTTGCTCCAGTAGGCGAATTCAAAGGACCAGTTGTTCGCGGCGTTCTCCAGACGCAGGACGACGCGGCGGCCGGCGAGGCTGGAGAGATCGAGCGCCACGTCCTGCCAGCGGGGGCCGTCGTGTTTGACGGTCTGCTTGTGGAGCAGTTCGCCGTCGGACTTGATGCGGAGTTCCCAATCTCCCTTCTCGTGGGCGGCCACGGAGAAACGCAGCGTCGCCCTGACGTCGCGCGGCAGCATGAGGACGCGCACGAGCGCGGCGGGTGTCTCGCCGTCGAAGGGATGGGTCATAAGGACGTTCTTCCGTCCCGCGAACTCGGGGAGCTTTGCAGGCGAGCCTTCAAAGTCGGGCGCGTTGACCTGCCACTCGGGCGCCCAGAGCGCGATGCTCTCGCCGTCACGCGCGGGCAGCGGAACGGACGCGGTTCCGCCCGAGCCGCCCATGAGTTCCTTCCTCCGCTCTTCGGTCAGCGGTTTCTCGTCCTTGGGATGGGCCAGGATGAACCACACGAGGTTGCGGAAATCCTCGTCGGGCATGGCTTCAAGGCCTTCGGGCATGACGGAGTTCTCGGAGACCTTGAGCGACTTGATGTCGGACTTGGCGACGATCGATTCGGCCGGGCCGGCCTGGATGAGCTTCACGATGGTGGCGTTGTTCTCGACCATGCGGCCGCTGAAGAAGCGGTCGTCCTTCGTCTCGATCTCCACGTTCTCGTAGCCCGCGCCGATGATTTCGTTCGGGTGGATGACGTTGTGCAGGAGCGCGTCGAGCGAGCTGCGGCCGACGCCCGTGAGGTCGGGCCCGATCTCCGCTCCTTCGCCATACATCTTGTGGCAGATGAAGCAGGTCCGCTTCGCGACTTCGTGGCCCTTGGCGAGGTCGATGGGGCCGGAGCTGACGACCTTCCGCTTGGCGTCGATGAGCTTGAGCTTCTCGGCGCTGGTGGCGCGGACCTTGCCAAAGACCTGCTCGGCCTTGGCCCGCTCCTTCTCGCTGCCCGAGGTGGCCAGGGTGCGGACAACCGTGGGCGGAATGTCGCCGCGCTTCACCTCGCCGCGTTCGACGGCGGAGAAGAAGGGCCACTTCCAATTGCTGCGCGAGGTGCTCAGTTCCGCGATGGCCGCACGGACGGCGGGCGTGGCGGAGCTCCACTTCTCGAGGAGCTGCCGCGCGGTGTCGTCTTCTCCGACCTGCTGGAGTGCGCGGACGGCTTCGACCTTGAGGGAATCGCCGCCGGCACCCGCGACCAGGGCGAGCAGGGCGCGGCGTCCGTCGTCGCTCTTCACACGGGCGGAGACCTTGATCGCGGCGATGCGGTCGGCTTCGGGCGCCGAGGCGTCGGTGATGCGGGCGAGGCCGGCCTTGAGCGCGTTGGCATCGCCCCAGAGGGAGCCGAGCTGCTGGGCGGCATTGGCGACGCCCCTGTCGGATGAGCCGCCCAGCTTCGAGATCACGGCCACCGCCGCGGGATTGGGAAGCAGGGCCTTGCCGCGTTGGCCTTCGATCAATCCCTGGAGACCCGCCACGAGGGCGTCGGGCGCGTCGCCGGGAATCTTGCCAAATTCCATGACGGCGCGGCTCAGCATCACCTCGTCGCGCAGGTCGCAGGCCCGGCGCATGATTTTCCGGAGGACACCCGCCGAGAACGGCAGCTGTTTCTTCGCCCCGTCCTGCTTGTAGAAGCCGATGGCATGGACCGGGTCGAAGGCGACGACGGGCTCCAACGCCATCCAGAACAGGAAGTCGAACGTGGGATCGGTCCCGAGCGTGGAGTTCAGGAAAAGGCCGCTGAGGATGCCGCCGGTGACGACCTCGTTGATGGGAATCCGGGGCGGGGAATCGATCGTCAGGGCGCCGGAGACGAACTGCCTGGCCGCCACCGCGACGCCCAGACGCACGGTCAGATCCGGATCCTTCGACAGCTTGTAGAGCAGGTCGGACGAGTCCTTCAGCATTAGGCCGCGCTCGCCGATGAGCCGCGCCACCCACGCGCGGACGGCGGGCTCCTTGTCCTCGGCGGCGGTCTCCAGCCAGCCCTCGTCCAACAGGCCGGTGCCGTGCAAGGTCCAGAGCGCGGCGAGCCGTGATTCGAGAGTCGTCCCGTTCTTCAGCAGGTCGTGCAAGGGCGTGGTGACGTGCAATTCGCGGGGGCCGAAGGCGGTGATCCCGCGTTCGTTCAAGATCCGTTGCGCCGAGCGGCGCTGCCAGACGTTCGGATGCTCCAGGAGCTTCGCCAGCTCGTTGCTGGAAAGTTTGGCGAGGTCCATGTCCTTCGCCGGGCGCGACGGAACCGGCGAGCCCGGCTTGTCCCCGGTCCAGACGACGCGCCAGATGCGGCCGTGTTCGCGGTCGACTCCTTCCGGATCGGCGTTGGCGTTCTGGTAGCAGGGATACTTGTCATACCAGTCCATCAGCCAGACGGCCCCGTCGGGTCCGGTCTGCGTGCTGACGGGCATGAACCATCCGTCCTTGGTCGTCACGAAATCGCCCGAGTCGTTCCATTTGCTGGCGACGAAGGAGGAGCCCTTGGGCGTGAGGCGGTCGATGTTGATCGCGTTCTGGTGGATGTTCCCATGCAACGCCGCGCCCTTCCATTCAACCGGCCATTGGCTGCCCTGGTAGATGTTGATCCCCGCGTAGGCGGCCATGTGGTGCTTGTGGTCGACGATGCTTTTCAGCTCGCCGTAGGCATGGGGGAACGGCGGCTGGCCGGCCTGGCGCGAGTAGAGTCCGCCCGGCGCGAGGTGGAATAGGTGGTCGATGACGCACGCGCTGACGAAGGCGTTGCCCTTGGCGTCGAAGTCCACGCCCCACGGATTGCTTGTGCCCTCGGCGAAGACCTCGAAGCGTTTCGAGCGCGTGTCGAAGCGCGCGACTCCCGCCGTGAGCAGGACGGGTTCGGCGTTCGGGTTGTTCGGGTCGGTCGCCTTCGTGATCGTGAAGACGCCGTGGGTCATGTAGAGCTGGCCGTCGGGACCCCAGGTGAAGCCGTTGAGCAACTCGTGCCGGTCCTCCAGGCCGAAGCCCGTCAGCACGGCCGTCTTCTTGTCGGCCTTCCCGTCGCCGTCGGTGTCCTGCATGAACCACACGTTGGGCGCTTCACCGACGTAGACGCCGCCGTTGCCGAGGAGCAGGCCGGTCGCGAGCGTCATGCCGTCGGCGAAGACCGTGGCCTTGTCGGCCACGCCGTCGCCGTCCGTGTCTTCGAGGATCTTGATGCGGTCGCGGCCCTTTTCACCGGGCTTGGTGCCCTTGGGATACTCGTAGAGTTCCAGCACCCAGAGCCGTCCGCGGTCGTCCCAGGTCATGGCCACGGGATTGACCACCATCGGTTCGGCGGCGAAGAGACGGACCTCGAAGCCCTTGGGCACCACGAACATTTTCTGCGCCTCGGCCGGCGCCATGGCGGGGTTGGATGCGGCGGCGTGCTGGCCGGCGAGCTGTTTGCCGGCGGGCTTGTTGGTGTAGATCGGGAAGTCGAACTGCGGTGGGGCCGCAGCTTGGGCACTGAGCAGCAAGGCGGACGCGGCGGCCGAGGTGAGGAGCAGGCGCTTCATAAGGAGGTGCTCGGAAATAGCCTACCGACGAAACGGTGGGAAGAAATGTTCGGGAGGAGATTCCTGGGCGTTCACAATAACAACCTTGGCAAGAAAATTTCCAAGCGAAGCTTGTCGGGGAAGGAGCTTGCCGCAAAAACTATGGCCAATCGCTTAACTCACAAAGCCCTCGTCAGTTGCATTGGGCAAGGTGAGTGCCTGCACCTGATTAGGTTCCTCGTAGTTTTAAGATATGAACACCGGCGATGAGCAAGGCCTTCAGGTCATTCAGTGATCGCTTTAGGGAGTGAAACCATAGCGAGCCTACCACAAGAGCAATCGAGATTGGCAAAGTAGCAACCACAGTGAACGGCGAGTTGATGATCGCAGCGCCCAAGACAACGTTGAAGAGGGCCTGATGACGTTTGACCAGTTCACGATCTGAGGCCGAAATGATCTCATTTTCTTTTTTTGCCTGAAGCTTTGCTGCCGGTCCGGAATCAGGACTGAGCGCTATGGTCAATACACCGATCTGAGGCAGTGCTGCTGCTGATTCGGATGCTCTTTTCATCAAAATCGTGTAAGCCTCCCGATCAGATTGCTTGATTTCATCGCGCAGCTCCATCAGGGCCAATTCATCATGGACGGCTTCGACCTCATAGCGAAGCTTCGCCATGACAACCCTGCGAAACATAAGCCAGTAAAGCGCCCAAGCAGGAACAGCCACTAGGACCGAAGAGGTCCAGAACAGTGTCCAAAGATTGTTCATTTGTCTTTCCCTTCAAACAGGTTCATCTGCTTCTTCATCTCCCGAATCTCTCGGAAAGTTTCGTCCTTCAGTTGAGTGATCCTGTCCACTTCTCGCCGGTGGGTATTGTCTCTCCATGCGAAAAGTTTTACGGACACAAGAACGCTCAAAAACATAAGTGCCCATCCCAAAACCGCAAACCAAGTCTGACTTACGGTCTTCAACATGAACTCCGACAGTCCCTTCTCGCCCATTCTCCAAGCGATAACTGTTGTCGGGGCAACGAACAGGAAAACAGCCAATAGCCCTGAATCAGTCACTTTTGAGACAAGGTAACATGCTGCTGAGGCCCAATTCGTCGCCCTTGGCGCATTTTCCGTATTGGGCTGTGGTTTGACGGATTGCGACATGGAATGCGGTGGGGAGTTAACGGCTCGGCTACGCATTGGCAATACGGAATAGTGACAAAGCCTCGTTTGACATCCGACTGAGGACATCAAGCCTCTGTAGGCCAAAAACTAGCATTCCCACTGTCCCGCGCACGAATGCAACAGCACCTCGACACCCACCGTCTCTTCCGCCTACCAATTCGACCCGTGAAAGCTGTCATCCTCGCCGCCGGCAAGGGCACGCGCATGCGCGAGCTCACCGCCGACCTGCCCAAACCCATGCTCCGCGTGCAGGGACGCCCGATCCTCGAACACATCATCACCGGCCTGCGTGACGCGGCGGAGGTTCGCGAGTTTTTCATCGTGACGGGTTTTCGGGCCGAGGTCGTCGAGGCCCACTTCGGCGATGGCAGCCAGTTGGGCGTCCACATCGAATACGGCCGTCAGGTCGTGCAGGACGGCACGGGCAAGGCTCCCGGACTCGCCAAGTCTTTCGTCGGCCGTGACGCGTTCCTGCTGACCTACGGTGACATTCTCGTGAAACCGGAAACCTACCAGCAGATGGTCGGCCGATTCGACGGCGGCGCGTTCGACGGCGTGGTCACCGTCACCGGCAGCGAGGACGTGACCAAAGGAGGCCTGTTCTTCTTCGACGACACGGACTTCTGCCTGAACCATCTCGTGGAGAAGCCCAGTCCGGTGCAGCTCGACCAGCTCCGGGCGGAAGGCCGCCTGAAGCCGGGAGCAACGGGGTGGTATAACGCGGGCATCTACCTCTTCAAAGCGAACGTCTTCGACTACACGGCGCGTCTCCAAAAATCCCCGCGCGGCGAATACGAGCTGACGGACGCGCTGACCGACATGATCCACCACGGACAACGGCTGGCCGGATTGGAGATCGCGGGGCGTTGGGTCGACGTGCGCGATCCCGAGGTGCTGGCCAAGGTCGAGTCCGGGGAAATCTGAGGGCGTCTCCGAGCTGGCCCAGACCTGTCCTAATCATACTCTTACTCGGTCTCTTGATCCGATTAAGACAAAGATGAAGATTCCAGATTAGGAAACTGCGTTGGCCCCGGTCCCTTGACCGAAGGACGTTCACTTCTATAGTCGCCGGACGATGCATTTCGATGCCCCTTCCTTCGCTGAAGGAAATCCCGATTCAACCGCCCAGTTCAACGGGCTGAAGCAGTTCAAGTCCGCCGGTCGCGGCTTCTGGGGAAACATCTCGGACAGCGACTGGAACGACTGGAAGTGGCAGCTCAAACACCGGATCACCACCGTGGAACAGCTGGAGAAGCTGATGCCCACGCTGACGCCCGAGGAACGCGCCGGAGCCGTGCTCGCCAGCGCCAATAAGCTGGCCATGGCGGTCACGCCCTATTTCTTCAACCTGATCGACATGGCGGACGAGAACTGCCCGATCCGCCGCCAGGTCATCCCGCGGATCGAGGAGACGAACACCGCCCGCTGGGAGATGAGCGATCCGTGCGGTGAGGATTCGCATTCGCCCGCGCCCGGCTTGGTGCACCGTTATCCGGACCGCGTGCTCTTCCTCGTGACCGACCGTTGCGCGGCCTACTGCCGCTACTGCACGCGTTCTCGTCTCGTGAGCAACGCCAGCGGCTACGACTTCCATCCCGAGTTCGACCGGCAGATCGCCTACATCGAGAGCCATCCGGAGATCCGCGACGTGCTCCTGAGCGGCGGTGATCCGCTGCTCTTCAGCGACGACAAACTGGAGCACCTGCTCAGCCGGCTGCGGGCGATTCCGCACGTGGAGTTCCTCCGCATTGGCACGCGCATCCCCGTCTTCCTGCCCCAACGCATCACGCCCGAGTTCTGCGCGATGGTGAAGAAATTCCACCCGCTCTTCATCAGCATCCACTCGAACCATCCGCGAGAACTGACGACCGAAGTGCGCGAGGCCCTCGGACGCCTGGCCGACGCCGGCATCCCGCTCGGCAACCAGTCCGTGCTGCTCAAGCACGTCAACGACGACGTGACCGTGATGAAGGCCCATGTGCAGAAGCTCCTCATGTGCCGGGTGCGCCCCTACTACATCTACCAGTGCGACCTGATCTCCGGGTCGTCGCACCTCCGCACGACCGTGCAGAAGGGTCTGGAGATCATGGAAGGATTGCGCGGCCACACGACGGGCTACGCGGTGCCGCAGTTCGTCATCGATGCCCCGGGCGGCGGTGGAAAAGTCCCGATCAACCCGGAATACATCAAACAGATGAACGGCAAACGCGTCATCATCCGGAACTTCGAGAACAAGGTCTTCGAGTATCCGGAAAGGGAGGACGGGACGCCCGTCGCAGTTCCCCGCGCCAGCGAGTTGGAGTGGCAGGGCAAGGACTGAGTCGCGATGGCCCGCGAATCGCACGCTATCAGGGCGGAACGCACGGCCCGGATCATCGCCGGCCTGAAAGCCACGTATCCCAATGCCTACTGTGAACTGAACCACTCGAACCCTTTAGAACTGCTCGTCGCCACGATCCTGTCGGCGCAGTGCACGGACAAGCAGGTCAACATCGTGACGGCTAACCTGTTCCGGAAATACCGCTCGGCTTCGGACTATGCGGCGGTTCCTCTCTCAGATCTGGAAGAGGACGTCCGCCGCATCGGGCTCTACCGGAACAAGGCGAAGAACATCCAGGCGGCCTGCCGAAAACTGATCGAACGTCACGGTGGCGAAGTTCCCCGGACGATGGAGGAACTTTACGAGCTCGACGGGGTGGGCCGGAAGACGGCCAACGTCGTTCTCGGAAACGCCTTTGGCATCAACGTCGGCATCGTGGTCGACACGCACGTCGGCCGACTGTCGAACCGCCTCGGCCTGACGAACGAAACCGATCCGGTGAAAGTGGAGAATGCGTTGATTAAGCTGGTCCCGCAGGCGGAGTGGACGCAGTTCAGCCATTGGCTCATCTGGCATGGGCGGCGCCGCTGCGCTGCGCGGAATCCGGACTGCACCGACTGCGAATTGGCCGCGCTGTGTCCGAGCAAGGCGGCAGGTCCATCCGCGAAGGACGCGAAGGGGCGCGAAGCTTCAAGATGAAGGCCAACGTTCTTGCGGAAGTTTTCTTCTCGTTCCTTCGCGTCCTTCGCGGATAACCACCGAGCCATGCCGACTTCTGAAACTTGGTTCCATCTCGACTCCGGCCCCTGCGCGCCGGCGTGGAACATGGCCTTCGACGAAGTGCTGCTGGAAACGGCGGCGACCACCGGCTCCGCCGTGCTTCGGTTCTACGGCTGGACGGAACCGGCGGGCACCTTCGGCTACTCCCAAAGGATCGCCGACGTTGAAAAGGTCACCCTGCTGCGACCGTTGATCCGCCGCTGCACCGGTGGCGGGTTCGTGCCGCACGACCGGGATTGGACCTACTGCCTGGCCTTTCCACCGGGGCACTGGTGGTTTGAACTGTCCGCCCAGGCAAGCTACGAACGGGTCCACGTTTGGCTCCGGGATTCGTTCGCCCGATTGGGTGTCGAGACCAGCCTCTCGCCGTGCTGCGTGAAGGAGATTCCTGGGCAATGTTTCATCGGCGCCGAGAAACACGACCTGCTTTGGCATGGCCGCAAAATCGCCGGTGCCGCGCAGCGCCGAAACAAACTTGGCCTGCTCATCCAGGGCTCCGTTCAGCCACGGTTCGACGGCCTTGTTCGCACCGAATGGCATAGGGCGATGCTGGCTGTCGGGGTGGAGAAGTTCGGCGCCCAATGGCGGGACTATGAGTCCGGAGAAAAGTTCGATCGGCGTGTAAGCGGACTGGCGGAAAAGCGCTATTCCACCACCGGGCACAACCGAAAGCGGTAATGCCGGGCCCTTGTGCGGCGTCTCAGGAGTTAAACCGCCAATGTTTTCAGCCGATTCAACCCTTGTGAGTGATAAACATCTCGATAGTTCGAAGCTTGCGATGTTCCGCGAGTTGCGCGAACCCGGTCACCCCGACCCGGCAATCGAGCTGATTGAGATTTTCATCTGGCAGGGCCACGAACTGCTCGGCCGCGCCCAGACGGCGCTCGGCCAGGGCAACTTCCGTGCTGCCCACCATGCCATCCATTCGCTCCGCGGCAGCGCCGGCAATGTCGGGGCCGTCCGCCTCGCCGCGTTGGCGACCAAGATGGAGCTCGCCTTGGAGGCAAGTCAGCCGACTTGGGAGCTCTCAGAGCTCGATGACCTGCGCGGAGAGTTCTCGCACGTGACCACCCTCTTGGAGCGCGAGAAACAGGCCGCCTGAACGGGCCTCGAATGCCTGGTTCCCAAGCCGCCCGGTCCTCCTCAGCCGACTTGTCCGTGAAAACAAAACGGGCGTGGCCTTGCGACCACGCCCGTTGAATTCGTTTCGAGAAACCCAGCGCCTACTTCTTGCCCTTCTTGGCGGCAGGAGTCGGAACGGTGGCGATGGTCTGCAGGATGCGGCTGGCGATCTTGTAGGGGTCGCCCTGGGAGTTGGGACGGCGATCCTCGAGGTAGCCCTTGTAGCCGTTGTTGGCAAAGCTGTGGGGCACGCGGACAGACGCGCCGCGGTTGGCGATGCCGTAGTTGAACTTGTCGATGGACTGGGTCTCGTGGAGGCCGGTCAGACGGAGGTGGTTGTCCGGGCCGTAGACGGCGATGTGCTCGTTCTTGAACTTGTCGAACGCGGCCATGAGGGCCTCGAAGTATTCCTTGCCGCCGACTTCGCGCATGTAGGTGGTCGAGAAGTTGGAGTGCATGCCGGAGCCGTTCCAGTCGACGTCCTTGCCGAGGGGCTTGCAGTGGAACTCGACGTCCACGCCGTATTTCTCGCAGAGACGGACGAGGAGATAGCGCGCCATCCAGACCTGGTCGGCGGCGTTTTTGGAACCCTTGCCAAAGATCTGGAACTCCCACTGGCCCTTGGCCACTTCGGCGTTGATGCCTTCATGGTTGATGCCGGCGTCGAGGCAGAGGTCGAGGTGCGCGTCCACGATTTCGCGGGCGATGTCGCCGACGTTCTTGTAGCCGACGCCGGTGTAGTATTCGCCCTGGGGGAAGGGGAAGCCGGAGCTGGGAAAACCGAGGGGCTTGCCGTCCTGGTAGAGAAAGTATTCCTGCTCGAAACCGAACCACGCGCCGGGGTCGTCCAGGATGGTCGCGCGGGAATTGCTCGGATGCGGCGTCTTTCCGTCCGGCATCATCACTTCGCACATGACCAGGACGCCGTTTTTCTTGGTCGTGTCGGGGAAGACGGCGACGGGTTTGAGCATGCAATCCGACGTGCGGCCTTCAGCCTGCCGGGTCGAGCTGCCGTCGAAGCCCCACATGGGAAGCTCTGCCAGCTTGGGGAAGCTGGCGAATTCCTTGATTTGGGTCTTGCCGCGGATGTTGGCGGC
>JAYVSO010000112.1:0-44215 GCA_043775315.1 Verrucomicrobiota bacterium | reverse complement strand
CCGCTCAGCGCGATGAAGCCGACGGAGGCGGTGATCGAAAACGGCATGTCGCGCAGCCACAGCGCGGCGACGCCACCGGTGACGGCGAGCGGGATGCCGGAGTAAATGATGAGCGCCTGCCGCACACTGCCGAAGGCGATGAAGATGAGGATCAAAATGAGCAGCAGCGCCGACGGCACGACGACCATGAGCCGCGTGCGCGCCTCCTGGAGATTTTTGAACTGCCCGCCAAACTCGACGATGTAACCGTCCGGCATCTGCACCTGTTCCTTGATGCGCCGCTCGGCCTCATGCACGTAGCCCTCCACGTCGCGCACGCTGAGGTTCACCATGAGCGCGGCGCGGCGCTGGCCGTCGTCGCGATTGATCGGTTCGACGGTTTTCAGCGTCTTGAAATCCACGACCTGCCCGAGACGGATCATCCCCGCCTGGCCGACGCGCAGCGGCAGCCGCTTTATCTGCTCGTCATCGGCGCGCAGGGCTTCCGGCATCCGCACGACGATTTCGCGGCGGCGGTTGCCCTCGACGGCGATGCCGACGACCTGCCCCGCGAGCGCGGCGTTGACGGCCTTGTTCACCTCGCCGGCTTGCAGGCTGTATCGTTGGAGCGCGTCACGCTTCACTTCGATCTGGAGCTGCGGCGTGCGGCCCTCCGTCTCGAATTCCACCTGCGAGACGCCGGGTGTCTTTTCGAGGATGCCCTTGATTTGCTCGGCGAGCTTTTCGAGCACGTCGTAGTCGCTGCCAAAAATTTTCACGGCGAGTTGCGCCTTGGTGCCTTCGAGCATTTCGTTGAACCGCATCTCAATGGGCTGCGCGAAGAGGATTTTGTAGTCCGGGTTGATCGTCTTCAGCTTGGCTTCCATCTGCGTGCGCAGTTCCGCCTTGGTCGTCGGGCGTCCCGGCGTCTTCGGCCATTCGGCCAGCGGCTTGTAGAAAATATACACGTCGCTCTCATTCGGCGGCATCGGATCGGAGGCGATGGCGCTCGTGCCGATGCGCGAGAAGATGCGCGTCAGTTCCGGGAACTCCTTCAGCATGATATTCTCAACCTCGATGTCCGTCCGCAGCGACTCCTCCATGCTCATGCCCACAGGCTTGTAGAGCATCGAGGTGATGGAGCCTTCGTCGAGCGTCGGCACAAACTCCGCGCCGAGGCGCGTGAAGAGCCAAAGCGATCCGGCGAAAAGCAGGACGGCCCCCAGGGCCACGAGTCCGCGGAATTTGAGCGCGATGTTCAGCGAGGGTTCGTAGGCACGCTTCGTCACGCGGATGAGGAAATTGTCGCCCTCGGAAATCCTGCCACGGAGCAGAAACGAGCAGAGCACCGGCATGAGCGTGAGTGCCAGGAGCAGCGCGCCGCCGAGCGCGAGCATTACGGTGATGGCCATCGGGTGGAACATTTTTCCCTCGATGCCGGTGAGCGCGAGGATCGGGATATAGACGATGGTGATGATGACCACGCCGAAGAACATCGGCGCACCGACCTGCTTGCTCGCGGAGAGCACGCAGTGCGCGCGCTCCTCCTCGGTGAGCACGCGCCCGAGCTTGTGCTGCCGCTCGCCAAGCTGCCGCACGATGTTTTCCACGATGACCACCGCGCCATCAATGATGAGGCCGAAATCAATCGCGCCCAGGCTCATCAGATTGCCGGAGATGCCGAAGCGGTTCATGCCCGTGAGCGCAAAGAGAAACGCCAGCGGAATGGCGCACGCGACGATGAGCGCCGCGCGCCAGTTGCCGAGCAACAGCAGCAGCACGAGCACGACGAGCGCCGCGCCCTCGAACAGATTTTTCTCCACCGTGCCGATGGTGCGGCCCACGAGTTCGGAGCGGTCGTATTGCGTTTGAATTTCCACGCCGTCGGGAAGCTTCTCCTGAATCTCCGCGAGCCGCGCCTTCACGCGCCCGGCGACTTCGCGGCTGTTTTCACCCGTGAGCATCATCGTGGTGCCCATGATGGCTTCCTTGCCGTTGAGCGTGGCCGCGCCAGTGCGGAACTTGGTGCCCATCTTCACCTCGGCCACGTCGGACACGAGCAGCGGCTTCACGCCCGCGCCGAATTTCAGCGGCAGGTTCGCAATGTCCTCGAGGCTTTGCACGCGGCTGACGGCGCGGATGGTGAGCTGTTCGCCGCCGCGGCTGATGATGCCGCCGCCCGCGTTCTCCACGTTCTGCGCGACGCGTTCGGCGAGTTCGCTGAAAGTCATCCCCGCCGCCGTAAGCGCGTCGGGCTTGGGCTGGATGACGAACTGTTTGCGGTAGCCGCCGCTCTCGTTGACTTCCGCGATGCCCGGCACGGTGCGGAGCAGCGGCTTGATGAGGTAAGTCTGGAGTTCGCTCAACTCGATGAGTTGGTCCAGTTCCGTCGCGGGTTTGTTCGTTGCGTCCGCGCGCCAGCCGACGCTGTAGTAGAAAATCTCGCCGAGACCGGTGCTGATGGGCGCGAGCTTGGGCAACGTGCCGGGCGGGAGTTGTTCGAGCGCGTTCTGCAACCGCTCGGTCACAAGCTGCCGCGCGCGGAAGATGTCGGTGCCGTCCTTGAATTGCAGCGTGACTTGCGACAGCCCAAACTTGGTGATGGAGCGCAACTCCTCGACGCCCGGCAGGCCCGCGAGTTCCATCTCGATGGGTTGCGTGATGAGCTTTTCCGATTCCTCGGCGGCGAGCGCGGGGACTTCGGTGTTCACTTGAATTTGAATCCCGGTGATGTCCGGCACGGCGTCAATCGGCAGATGCAGCGCCGACCAGCAACCGATGCCCAGCAGGGCGAACACGCCGAGCAGCACGACGGCGCGCTGGCGCAGGGCAAATTCAAGGATGCGGTCGATCACGGCTTTGCCTCCTTGGTCTCGGACACGATCAAAGGAGCGGCCAGGCCGGTGAGCCATTCGATTTGCAGGGCCGCATCCAACGCTTCCTTCCGGGTGTCGAGGAGGGATTCGACGGCTTCGAGATACTGCTTCTGCAATTCGACGTAGGTGGAGACGGGAACCGCCCCGACACGATAATGCCGGTCGGCCAGCTCGGCGGCTTCACGGAAATGTTCCACGGAATCGGGCCGCCACTTGTCGAGCGCCGCCAGCTTGTTCCGGTAGATCAACGCGGCCTCGGCAATCTTGCGCTCGACCTCGCGTTGCACGACGCCGAACGAGGCTTCTGCCTGCATCCGGCGGGCGGCGGCGCTTTCCACATTGGCTGAGTTCCGGTTCCACAGCGGCAGCGGGAATGACACGCCGACGCCGAGGATGCGGTCGCGTCCTCCCGCATTCTCCTCCGAGAACATCGGGCCGACGCTGATCGCGGGATAACGCTCGTTGCGGGCGAGTTCGACCCGGAATCCCTGCTGCGCCAGCTCCACGCTCCGGGCGCGCAGCTCGAAGTTGTTCGTGCGGGCCAGCGCCAGCAGCGGCTCCACCCCGATTGCCGGGCGGAAGGTGAGCCTGTCACCAGCCACGGTCACATCCGTGTCAGCCGGTTGGCCGCGAAGCTGGTTCAGTTCCAGCAGTGCGGTCTGGATTGCGAGGGTGGCGTCATTGGCCTTGCGTTGCATGGTCAACGTCGTGGCCTCGATGACGCGTGTCTCCAGCACCGGCGTCAGCCCGGCGGCATCACGTTGCACCAGCACGTCGCGCAACGCCTCGAAACGCTCCACCACCTCACGGGCCGCCGCCGCCTTTTCCTGGGCGGCGAGGACGCCGTAAGCCAACGAGCGGACACGTCCCGCCAGAGCCACGCGGAACCGTTCCAAACCCAGCTCGGCGAGTTCCACATCGTGGTTGGCGATGGCCTTGCGGAGACTCATCCGCCCCGGCCACTCGAATGTCTGCATGACGGAGACCGACCATGCGACGCCTTCACCCGCCGCATTGCCGAAGGCGTCCCGCACGCGCTTCTGGCCGAAGGTGCCGGAGATTTCGGGGTTGGCCAGCAGACCGGCGCTTCTCCGGCCCGCCTTGGCCGCGAGCAGCTCGGCCTGGTAGAACTTGAACTCGGGATTCCTCTCCAACGCCTCGGCCACGATGGCGTCGAGACGCACGGGGGCATTGGTAGGACTCTCCGCCGCACGGGTCAGATTTCCGGCGGCAACAAACAGGGACAGACAGGGCAAAATGGATTTCAGTTTCATAGGCAATTTTCGGACAGAACAGGGCGGGAGGCCCAACAGGAGACGGGGGAACGGACGCAATACGTCCATGAGCGAAGAAGGATCCTCAGATGAGGGGCTGCTCAGGAAACCAAGGAAGGCGCACGAGCGGGAAGGGCCGTGCGGAAGGAGAATTGCCAGCCCTTGGAAAGCTCCGGAAGAGCGTGGGTGGACAAGGCCGGACTTTCGGGAAGCCACCGCATTCCTTCCACCGCCAGAAGGGCATTGAGCAGCGTCGAAACCACTGCTGGAGGAGCGGAAAACTTTACTTCGAAGGTGGCCGGACGACACACGCCGTCGGCCGCGTCGTGATCGGCGGAATCGTGCTCGTGCGAGCCGTCGGGATAAGAATGGTCGTCGTGGCCCTGATCGGCGTGCTGCCCGTGGATGAGGCCGAAAGTCTCAAGAAGCACATGGGACGAGGCAGGCAGCCAAATGGCGACCAGCAGCAACGTCAGCATGGATCGAACGACTTTCACTGCTTCAAGCTGTCCGAGCCGACTGCTTGAGACAAGTGGCAATTCCTGCGGAGCTTGACCAAGGCGGCGGGGCGAGAACCGTCGTCCTGGCAGTCACAGGTCTTCGCGACCCATCAGCTCAGCGACGGGAAGTCGACGAGGGACACGTTGCGCCGGATGTAGGTCGGCACGTCGAGGTCGGAGCCGCCATGGACGGTGGGCTCGCTCTTGTCGAAACGCCCCTTGGGAATGACCTGAAGCGCCAGCTCCGGTTGTTGGGCTTCGTGGCGTTTGCGACGGCGACGGCCAGACGACTTGTCGGCCGACTCGGAGCGGCGGTCGCCCGCCAGGATCGACGGCGGCGGCACAAAGCGGGAGGGCCCGTGCGGCGTGGACGGCAATTGCCCGAAAGCCTCCGCAGTGTCGTCTACCAGGATCTCCGGCTTGTCGGCAGCGGTGCGCCGCGTGACCACCAGCAGGACGGACAGCCGTCCGGCGTGCGTTTCTTCGCAGACGGCCCCGACGGTGACGTCGGCCTTGTCGGCCTCGCGTTGGACGTGGTCCTTGATGCGGCCGATCTCGGCGGGGGTGAGTTCCGGCCCGGAGACGATGCTGACAATCACGTTTTCCGCCTCGGCCAAGGTCCGGCCCTCGTCGAGCAACGGGTGCTTGAGCAGCTTGTCGAGAACCGCCTGGGTGCGGCCTTCGCCGGATGCTTCGGCCACGGCAAAAGCGCTCTCGGTGTGGCGGCCGCGGATGGCTTTCTGAAGTTCGGGCAGGCCCAGCGGGATAAGTCCTCGCCGGGTGATCAACTGCCAGAGTCCGCGGATGCCATGGGCGACTAGTTCGTCGCTGACGGCGAGGACCTCGGTGATCGGCTGGGATTCGTCGATCAACTTGCCCAACCGGTGATTGGCCAGGCTGAGAACGGAATCGGCCGACATCTTCAACTCGCGCAGGGAACTGCGGGCGATGTCATGCCGGCGGCTGCTCTCGAAGCTGAACGGCGTCACCACGACACCCAACGTCAGCGCTCCCGACTCACGACAAATCTTCGCAAGGAACGGAGCCGCTCCGCTGCCGGTGCCGCCACCAAGTCCGGCAACCACAAAGACCACATCGTGCCCGCCCGCAATGGTGCGTATCTGATCTTCCGCCTCTTCGGCCAGCGCGCGCCCGAGTTCAGCATCGGCCCCGGTGCCCATGCCCCGGGTCAGTTTGGCTCCGAGAAGAACCTTCTCCGGACAAAGCGACGCGCGAAGCGTCGTGGCGTCGGAATCGGCGGCGATGAAACGAACCCCGTCCAGCGAAGCCGCCAGCCGGTCGACGGACTTTATGCCCGCCTGTCCGAGCGCAATCACGCAGATGCGGACGCCGCCGTCCGGCATCGAATCGAGGAGGTTGTCCGGGGTTTTCATGTTCAGAGCGAGAAACGGCCACCCAAGATTTCGCCAAGTTTGAAGGGCCACCGGAAACCCGATGGCTTGCGGGTCTTTTCCTGAAAGGATCCAAACTTCACCAGGCCGATCGGAGTGACGAACTCGGGCTGGTCGAGCGCGGCGGAAAGGCCATTGATCGCGGACGTGCGACCCAACGTGGCCTGAAGGCCGAAAACCTGTTCGGCCAATTCGCGGATGCCCGGAAGCCGCGACGTGCCGCCGGTGAGGAACACGCCGGCACGGACATGGTGCGCGAGGCCGCGCTGAATCACGTCGTCGGCCACAAGCTCGAGAATCTCGTCGACCCGGTGATGGATGATCAGCCGGAGGTTTTCCAGATTGACCGAACGATGCTGAAGGCCGGCGCCCTGCGGAAGGGTGATGGACTGACCGCGGACGGATGGATCGACCTTGGCCGAACCGTGTTGAAGCTTGAGCTGTTCGGCCAGGCTGAGCGGAACCCTCAGGCCGTAGGCGAGGTCGTTCGAAATGTGATCACCGCCGACGCCGATAACGCCGGTGTGGCGGACAACACCCCGGCAGTAGACGGCGTATTCGGTCGTGCCGCCGCCGATGTCGATGGCGATCGCGCCCATTTCCTTTTGCTCGCTGCTGAGCACGGCGAGCGCGGTGGCGAGGCCGGTAAACGCGACGTTCTCCACTTCAAGCTGGAGGCCCTTCACCGCGCGGATCGGATTCTCGATGCGACCGGCGAGACCGTGGATGACGTGCATGTCCACGGCCAGACGAGCGCCGGACATGCCGACGGGGTTCACGATGCCGCTCTGGTCGTCGACCATGAAATGTTGGCGGACGGCGTGGAGAATCTGGTTCTGCGGCGGGATGTTGATCGCCTTGGCGTTGCGCACCACGTCCTGCGCGTCCTCGTCGGAGATGAGCCGGTCGGCCGCGACGATGGGATGCACGCCGCGATTGCCGATGCCGTGGATGTGATTGCCAGTGACGCCGAGATACACGGACCGGATCTCGACGCCGGACATCGCCTCGGCTTCCGTCAATGCGGCGCGGACGTCCTCTTCGGCCGCGGTCAGGTCGGTGATCTCCCCCTTGCGCACGCCGCGCGACCGGGCCTGCCCCAGGCCGATGACGTTCAGCGCACCCTGCTCGTTCACTTCGCCGACGACGGCGCAGACCTTCGAGGTGCCGATCTCAAGTCCGACGATGATCTGGTTGGAGCGGTCAAACATTGCGTCTCCTGGGTGGGCGGACCGGCTTGGGCCGGGACGGGGTTTCCGGCTGGCGCGTGAGCTCGGCCGGGATGACGGGGATGTGGTTGGCGACGGTGAGATTGATGCTGGCAGCGGTGACGCGCGATGCGGCCAACCGGTCGTGGATTTCGCGCCAGCGCAGGAGTTGGCGATCGATGCCCTGGATGGCGAACGTCACCTTGGTCCCCTGCACCGTCGTCACCATCAACTCGTCGGGCTGGGTGATGTCGATGCTCAGGATGTCCACGACTCCGGCCATCGACGACAGTTCGAAGCGCTTCAGAAGTTCGATCGCGGACGTCACGCCCACGACCTCCAGCCGCCGACCTTCCACGACGTCCGTGAGGTTCATCATCATCTGCGGAAACGCGACCTGGTCGACGTTGCCCGACGTGTTCACGTGTTTGATCCAGCCGTCCAACGCCGGCATGACAAACCCGGAATCGTCGACCAGCAGACGCTGGGTCACGAGTTCGCCACGGGGAGTCGTTACCGGCCGGCGGATCTCCGCGACGGGCTCGCGTTCTTCGACCTGGATCCGGAGCGTTTCAGGAAGCACGCGTTCAACGAAGGCATGGCGGATCCACGGAAGCATCTCCAGGTCGCGCTTCACGGCCGCGAGGTCGAGCGCGTAGAGGTTCTGGTTGGGACGCAGGATGACGAACCGCCGGATCTCGGCGTGGGTCATCACACCGTCGGTCGTGACGTCGACCTTGCGGACCGTGAAGGCCGCGTTCTCATACATCAACCGGTTCGTCAGCCACTGTCCGCCGCGGAAGAAAACAAAGCCCGCGAACGCCACGCAGAACAGGACCATCAGCACCCGCGCAGCGATGTTCATCCGCCTGGAACGCACCTGGTCGTTGCTCAACTTCACGTCGAGCACGACATCGCGGGACACGCGGCGGTTTCGGGCACGGTTCTTGGAGAAGAAACCCATCAGGCTTCCCTCCTTCCCGCACGTTTAAGCGCCAGGTCGACCATCCGCTGGCAGAGCGCGGCGTAGGTGAGGCCGTGCGCGGCCGCGGCTTTCGGCAACAGGCTCGTCTCGGTCATGCCCGGCAGCGTGTTGACCTCGAGAACCACCGGTGAACCATCCGGCCGGACCATCACGTCGACCCGGGCGTAGTCTCGCGCGCCCACGGCCGTGAACGCCCCGAGCGCCGCTCGCTGGATTCCACGAGTGATCTCCGGAGAAAAGTCAGCCGGACAAAAATACTCCGTCGCGCCGGCGGTATACTTGTTCTCGTAGTCGTAGCTTCCCTGCTTCGGCCGGATCTCAACGACAGGCAATGCGACGCCGTCGAGGATCGCGACGGTGGTTTCGCGGCCGACGATGCGCTCCTCCATCAAGGCTTCGGTGTCGTGCGTGAGCGATGCCTCAAGCGCCTTAGAAAACTGTTCCTTCGCGTCGACGAACTGCAGCCCGACGCTGGAACCTTGGCGCACAGGTTTGATGATCACCGGGACTTCAAGGCCGTCCGGCCAAGGCGAGTCGACGGAATGCAGCACCGCGAAGTTCGCCGTCGGCACGCCGTCCCGGAAGCACGCCAACTTGGTCAGCACTTTGTCGAAGGCGATGCGGCTGGCGACGGCGTTGCACCCGGTGTAGGGCACGCCGAGCACTTCCAGTTCACGCTGCACCAACCCGTCCTCACCGTAGGCTCCATGCAAGGCGAGGAACACGACCTCGGTTCCCGCCGACAGGGCCAGGTTTCCAGGGACCGGGTCCACTTCGTTGACCAGATGCCCGAGCGAACGAAGCGCCTTGGCCACGGCGTATCCGGTCCGAAGCGAGACCTCGCGTTCGGCGGAAGGGCCGCCCAGCAGCACGGTGATGTTCAGGACACGGGACATTTCAAACTGGATCCTGCCCGAGGATTTCAACCTCGGTGTGCAAATCAATGCCGCGCTTTTCCTTGGCGCGGCTCCGGACAACCTCGATGAGTTCGAGAACCTCACGCGCCGACGCACCACCGAGATTGACGATGAAATTGGCGTGGACGTCGGAGACCATCGCGTTGCCGACCCGGGTGCCCTTCAGTCCGAGTTCATCGATCAATTTTCCGGCGAGCGACTCCGCAGGATTCTTGAAGATGCAGCCGGCGCTCGGTTGAGCGGGTTGGGATTCCCAACGCTTGCGGTTACCCGTCTCCATTTTCGCGCGGACATCGTCGACAGGAGCCGGCTTCCCGACAAAGACCGCTCTCAGCGCTATGTGGGTTCGGAGAAGCGGGCACGCGCGGTATTCAACCGGAACCTGCGACGAAGGGCGCTCTTCAGCCACGCCGTCTCGCGACATGAACCGGACACGTTCCACCACATCGAACGTCCACGATCCCATGGCGCCGGCGTTCATGCGGAGCGCACCGCCAACACTGCCGGGGATGCCTTCGAAAAATTCAAGGCCGGTCAGACCGGCATCGCGGGCGGCATTGGCGACCAGCTTCAACCGGGCCCCGGCCCCGCAGTGAAGACGTTCCCCTTTCACCTCAATCCCGCTGAAAGCAGCATGCCCCATCGAGACGACCATGCCGCGAATGCCACCATCTCGGACGAGCAGATTGGAACCGCGACCCAAAATGGTGACCGGCACTGCCTGCATGGACGCGAATGACAGGACGGTCGACAGGTCCGCTTCCGACTGCGGTTCGACGAACAACTCCGCCGGTCCTCCGACCCGCAACGTGGTGCGTTTGGCCATGGGTTCGTTCGCACGAACCAAGGTCCCGGGTGTAAGCCGGGCTCCGAGCTCGGCGACAAAGCCTTCGGCGGCCATTGGAGAAATGGCTTCCAGAGTGGTCATGACAAAACGACCTCCTCCGTGCGCATGCGGCGCGGATTGAATTCATCACCGGCAGGCCGAGGGCGGTCGGTGAACTGGTCCACTGGCTCCGCCAATCCAACGGCCTTCCCGATGTGCGCCGCGATATCGCGAGCGGCATCGGGGAAATTCCACTGGGCCAGCGCACCCTGCACCGACGCGCGCACGGAGGCATCGCCCGCAAGGCGGCTGATCAGTCGGAGGAAAGTATCAGGCGCACCCGTGTTCTGTTCGAACGACCAAGCGGCGCCCGTCTCCACGAACGCGCGGGCGTTGTGGCGTTGATGGTCATCCGCCGCGACGGGGTAAGGGACTAGGACCGCGGGCACACGAAGCGCGGCCAGTTCGGCGAGCGATGACGCGCCCGAACGGCTGACGGCCAGTGTCGCCGCGCCAAGCGCGTATTCCATTTCGCTCAGGAAGGGTTTCACCACCGCGCGGGCTTTGGCCGCCGTGTAGATCGCACGCACTCCGTCCGCGTCGCCGGCCCCGGCCAGATGGATGAATTGCCAATCGGGAAACGCCGCCATGAAGCCCGGAAGCGCGCCGGTCATCAGCTTGTTGATGCCGCTGGCTCCCTGGCTTCCGCCCATGACGAGCAGGGTCGGACGGTTCGCCGCAAGGCCCAGCGTCATGCGGGCCGATGCGGCATCCATCAGTTGGAACTGGGGACGAACCGGCATTCCGACGACGTGCACGCTGCGGTTGCTCAGACGGCCCGAGGTTTCGTGGAAGTAGACGAACGCGTCATCGACCAGATGCACCAGCCAGCGATTGGCGCGACCGGGAATCGTGTTCGAATCATGGAGGTAGGTCCGCGCGCCCATGCGTCGTCCAACCCAGATCGGCGCGGCGCTGGTGAATCCTCCCATCGCCAGCACCGCAGCAGGGCGTTGGTCGCGGAAGAGTTTTTTGGTGGCGGCAAGCGATCCGAACAGTCCCTTGAAGAAGGCGAGTTTGCCGCCGGAAGTGAGACCGACGGCCGGAAGTGTCGCGACCTCCGCGCCGATAACTCCACGCACGGCCTGCTGGTCGACTTCCTTCGGTGATACAAGAAGCGTCACGGACGCGCCGCGGATCATCAACTCCTCGGCGACTGCGATTCCGGGAAAGAGATGGCCGCCCGTGCCACCGCATGCGATGGCAACCTTCGGCTTGTTCGTTGGACGTTGCATCAACCTGCCTCCGCGAGCGGAAGATCTGAGAAGGGATTGCGGGTGGAACCGGCTTCGACGACCTGGGGCTTCGCTTGACGGGCGACGCTGAGGAGAACTCCCACGGCGATGAGCATGAAGAGGAGGCTCGAACCGCCGTAGCTGATGAACGGAAGGGCCAGGCCCTTGTTGGGCAGCGTGGCCGTGACGACCCCGATGTTAATGAAGGCCTGGACGGCGATCAGGGACGTGATCCCTACCGCCAGGAGCGCGCCGAAAACATCGGAGGCGTGGAGCGCGATCCACATCCCGGCGACCAATACTCCGAGGAACCCCAAGATCACAAAGAGACCACCGACAAGTCCAAGCTCCTCGGCGATCACAGCGAAGATGAAGTCGGTGTGGTGCTCGGGAACCCATCCCATCTTTTGACGACCTTCCCCGAGTCCTTTGCCCGCAAGTCCACCGGCGCCGATGGCCAACTGCGCCTGCCATTGCTGCGCGCCGCGGTCGCGTCGGGTCTCCTCAAGGTTCAGCCAAGAATGAATCCGTTCCGAGCGGTTGGAATTCGTCGCCACAAACGCGCCGACCACGGTCAGAAGAATGACGGCGGGCAGGACAAGATAACGGGCCCGGGCCCCGGCGCTCAGGAGGACGATGCCGCTGACGCATGTGAGCAGGAGAGTCGTTCCGACGTCGGGACCCTTGAAAACCAAACCCAAAACCACACCGGCCGCAGCGCACGGAATCACCACGCCGTGAAGGAACGACTTCATGCGGTGGGAGAACCGTTCGCCATACCAGGCGAGGAAAATGATGAGCGCGAGCTTCGCCATCTCGGACGGCTGGAACTGGTAGCCTCCCTTCACGATCCACCGACGGGCGCCATTGACCGGTCTTTCGAAAACGAGGACGTAGGCGAGCAGGAGGACGGTGATCCCCATGAGCACAGGCCACCACTTCTTCAAAAGGCGGTAGTCGAAACAAGCCGCCGCCACCGCCGCCGGGACGGCAAGGATGCACCACTTGAGCTGCGCCATCAGGAATCTGGCGCCTTCAGCCGGAGCTCCCGCGCTGGAATTGCTCGCGCTGAAGAGCATGGTCAGACCCAGCGCCAGCAAGCCAGTGACACAGAACACGAGGAGGGTCGTGGCGTATCTCATGGTGCAGGCGCTGGGTCAGGCAGGTAACCGAGTGCCGCTGGATCAGGGACGACCGAGCGGTGCCGCCGGCGGAACCGTTCCGGCGGGAGCAGGAGTGACCGGCGGCGTGTAGGCCGGAACGACGGGCGCCGGAGCAGGGGTCGGCTCAGGAGCGGGAGCCGGGGCCTTGACGGGAACCTTGAGGGTCTGGTCGACCTTGATCTGATCGGTCTTCAGGTTGTTGATCCGGCGGAGTTCCTTAACCGTGGTGCCGTGCTTCTTGGCAATGCCAGTGAGGCTTTCACCCTTCTTGACCTTGTAGGTGCCGGTCTCGGACGAGGCGGGAGCGGCCGATCCACCAGCCGCAGCCGGGGCGGCAGCCGTTTTTCCGCCGGCCGGAATCTTGATCATTTGACCGATCTTGAGCTTGCGGGAATCAACACCCGGATTGGCGGCTTCGAGGGCCTTGAGCGAGACGCCATGCTTCTTCGCAACGGTCGCGAGCGTGTCACCCTTGGCGATCTTGTGTTCGCCGCCTTCGGACATCGGCGCGGCCGGAATGGTTTCCGGAGTGGTGGTCGCGACTGCTGGGACGGTCGGAGTGATGGGTGCGCCGACCGAACCACCAGGAGCAACTGTGCCGGGCACACCCGGAACCGAGGCGTTGTTCATCGGAATCGACGGCACCGAGCTCGTGGAAGCGAGACCAGCGCCAGCCGCGGCGTTGGTCGCAAAGAGCCCGGGATCGTTCGCGCCGGGAGGAGGCGTGCCGGGCAGGTCGGTCGAACCGGTCGTGGAAGAGCCGGTGTCGGTCGGCTTGCTGCAGCCCTGGAAGAGGAGGCCGCCGAGAGCGACGACGTGGACGGCGATGACGCCGAACACCAGCAAACGGGTGCGGTTACGGCTGGCGGACTGCTGCTGGATGGATCCTTGCGGGACCAGTGGGTTCGGAGTGCTCATGAGATGGTGGCTGATTCGGTAATTGTCGTTGTCATTTCCCCTCGGCGCCCTGCTCCGGGGAGTCATTAAATCATTTCAAAATGGGCTCGGGCGGCGCGCAGAGGGACTTCTTACCCGGTGAACCAAGGGAAACTCCGGAAGTGCCACGACCCATGGATTCCGCCCAGTTCCGAACCGCCTGACGAAACACGTCTCCCCGGTGCTGGTAGTTCTGAAACTGATCAAAACTCGAACAGGCCGGCGAGAGCAGGACAAAATCGCCAGGAGCCGCGCTGCGCGCCGCTTCAAACGTGGCTTTTAACAATGAATCCATGAGGGTGCAAGGTGTAAACAAACTCCATGCCGCACGGAGCTTTTCTCGCGCTTCTCCGATCAGGAATGCGCCTTTCACCCGCTGGGAAAGCAGCGGACCCACGTCATGGAAGTCGATGCCCCTGTCCCGCCCGCCTGCGATGACCCAAACGTTCGCTTCCCGGGACGGCGGGACCGACTGGATCGCATAATTGAGAGCGCTCAGGTTGGTCGCCCGTGAGTCGTTGATGAACTTCACCCCGTCGACCTCTCCGATCAGCTCGAACCGGTGCGGTGCCGGCTCAAAAGCCTCCAACGCCTCCTTCATCGGATTCAGCGGCAGCCGCAGGACCCTTCCGACCGCCAGGGCCGCCATGACGTTCTCGGCATTGTGCGGACCCCGAAGTCGGCTGCGATCCATGTCGAACAACGGCCCTTCCCAACCCTCGATCCGGCTCACAAGCAGCGACCGGTCGAGGAAGATATCTGCCCGGCGGTTCTGGGAACTGAAGGTGATGACCTTGGACGGGATTGGCAGGTTGAGTGAACGCAGGTGCGCCATCGCCTCGCTCTGGACAATCGCCCAATCGAAAGGCTGCTGGTTGGTGAAGATCTTCGACATCTCCCGGAGGTAATCCGGAAGGGTGCGGTAACGGTCGAGGTGATCCGGGGCGGCGTTCAGGAGAACGGCCACGGACGGACGGAAGTAACGGATGTTCTCCAACTGGGGCACCGTCACCTCCATCGTCAGGTAGTCGAGTTCCCGGCTTTGGTTGGCAGCTGTGCAGAGCGGATGGTCCGGACTTCCGGCGACGCGGGTCCGTCGGCCGGACGCGGTCAGGATCTGTTCGATGATCCGAGCGGTCGTCGACTTTCCGTTGGTGCCCGCGACGGCGATCCCCAGGCAAAGCGACTGCTGGTAGGCAAACTCCAGCTCACTGATCAAATCCAGCTTTCGCTCCACCGCCTGCCAGACGAAGTCGGACTCCCCAACTGCGCCGGGGCAAACGATCGCGAAGTCGAAGGCGCCTTCCGGCAATTGCCCGCATCCAAAATGCAGCGCAGCACCCGACACAACCAGCGGACGACATGCGGAACGAAGCGCCGGAGAATCATCCCCATCCACCGCGGCCACCCGCGCGCCACGACCGAGCAACAGCGCGCAGACCACCTGCGCCGCCGGATGCAGGCCGATGACCAGGACGGACTTTTCGTTCAACTCAAACATGCTTCAACGGATCTTCAGGGTCGCCAACGCCACCACGGCGCAGACGACGCACAGGATGTAGAACCGCGTCACGACCTGCGATTCATACCAGCCCAGTTTTTCAAAGTGATGATGGATCGGCGCCATGCGGAACAACCGCCGGCCCGTGCCGGTCCGGTGCCGGGTCCACTTGAACCAAGACCGTTGCATCATCACCGAGACCGCTTCCATCACGAAAACTCCGCCCGCGATCGCGAGGATCAACGGTTGCTGGATCAGGACGGCGATGATTCCGAGGACGCCGCCGAGCGCGAGCGATCCCGTGTCGCCCATGAACAGCTTCGCCGGATGGCAGTTGAACCAGAGGAACCCGACTCCCGCCCCGACCATCGCCGCGCAGAACACGGTCAACTCACCCGAACCCGCGACATACGGAACCTCGAGGTAGCCCGCGATCTTCACGTTGCCGGCGACGTAGGTCAGCACGGCGAAGACAAGGCACACGATGACCGTGCAGCCAATCGCCAGACCGTCGAGACCGTCGGTCAGATTGACGGCGTTCGAGCTGCCGACAATGCAAAGCACGGTGAGGATTCCCCCAACGACAAGACCCCAGGTTCCGACCAGGATCGGATACTTGTAAAACGGCACCATGACTTCGCTGATCACCCGCTGGGTCGCCGGCAACTCGTAGAGATACCAGGCAACGAAGCCGGCCAGGAGGAACTGGATGACCAGCTTCAAGCCGCCGGTGATCCCGAGGTTGTTCTGCTTGGTCACCTTGGCCCAATCGTCGTGGAAACCCAGGCCCGCCAGCACCAGCACCGAAAGCATCGTCAGCTGCACCTGTGTGTTCCACTGGGCCCAGAGCATCGCCGTGAGATCCAGCACGAGCACGATCATGACTCCGCCCATGGTGGGCGTGCCCTTTTTGCTAAGCAGACGCATCTTCAGATCGCCGATCTCCTCCGCCTTGTCCGCGTAGTTTTGGCCGAACTTCAGCTCCTTGAGCCACGCGATGAAATAGGGCCCAAGCCAGATGCTGAACGCCAATGCGGTCAGCAACGCACCACCTGCCCGGAAGCTGATGTAGCGGAAGAGGCGCAGCCACGAGAACGTCGCCTCCCATTCCGTTCCCTGGGCGGCGTCCATGATCGATTGGGCGAGGTAATACAGCATCGTCAGTCGTGCCTCGGGATCCGTGAAAGCGTTGTGGGTGAAACGGGATGACGCTGGGCAGCCCGCAACAAGCGCCGCAGTTCTCCAACAGCCAAACCCGACGCGGCCATCAACCGGGTTTTCGGACCCGGGCCAGCCGACCCGCCCTTACGAGTGGCGCGCGGCTTCATGAACGCACCCCCGTGACCGGCGCCGACTCGCGAAGCATCGCGACGATGCGCTCAAGCTTTGCCGATCGGGACGCTTTGAGGAGCACGAGATCCTTCGGCCGCATCCGTTCCTTCAACTCAATGAATGCCTCTTCGACGGAACCGACCGAAACAACTTCGGGCAACCCCGCCTGAAGCGCGGCGGCGGCGGTGATGTCGGCATTCGAACCAACGGCGATCAGAAGCTTCACCCTGGATGCCGCCGCCAGACGTCCGATTTCCTCGTGGGCCGAAGCCGTATGATCACCGAGCTCACCCATGTCGCCGAGCACGGCCACGCGCCGCCCACCGACCCTCATTTCGGAGAAAGTCTGCAACGCCGCCGCCATCGAATCGGCGTTCGCATTGTAGGCGTCGTTCAGGACCCAGGCGTCGCCGACCTGTTCCCACTGCAAGCGCATCTTGGCCGGAGCGCACGCGGCCAACGCCCGCATCAACTGCTCGCGATTGATCCCGAGTGCCGCTCCCGTGGCGATGGCCAGCAGCGCGTTCAACACCTGGTGCCGGCCGAGAAGCTTGATCTGATAGTCGCCATCGTAACCGGGAACCTTCGACTCGACGCGGAACGAAGATCCCTTCGGCGCGATCTGCACGTCGCGCGCGACAAAATCAAAACCGTCCGAGAACCCCGCCAACCAGACCATGGCCTTCGTGCGACCGACGATTTCCTTGAGCCCAGTTGTTTCTCCATTGGCGATCAAGCGCCCGTCGGCTGGAAGCGCCTCTGCAATCCAACCTTCCTCGCGCACGACTCCGTCGATGTCGCCAAAGAACTCAAAGTGTTCACGGCCGATGCTGGTCAGGACACCGACATTGGGCGCGATGGATTCGAGCAACGGTTGGAGCTCACCCGGATGATTGGTGCCCGCCTCGACGACGGCCGACTTATGGCCCGACTCGATTCGCAGGAGCGTCAGCGGAACGCCGATGTCGTTGTTGAAGCTGGCCTCGCTAGCGACTGAAGGACCCTTTTCACGGAGCACGGCAGCGATGAGTTCCTTGGTGCTGGTCTTGCCGTTGGATCCGCACACGGCGACCACCGGCAGACTGAACCTCCGGCGATACGCTGCGGCCAAAGCTCCTAGGGCCTTCCGGGTGCAGGGAACCAAAACTGCCGGAACTCCCACCGGCACGAGATGGACCTTCGATTCATCGGCCAGCAGCGCGACTGAGTGCGCCGCCGCCACGCTTGCGAGGAAATCGTGGGCGTCGAACCGCTCGCCGCGCAATGCGACGAACAGGTCCCCGGGAAGAACCTGGCGAGAGTCCGTGCAGACGCGGCATACCTCCAGCTCCGGCGCGCCCGATGCAATTCGGCCTCCGGTCGACTCCGCGACAAACTGAAGGTTCAGCGGGTTCATTCGATCCCCTCCTGGACCGCTGCGTCGGCCCCGAATCCGAGCTGGTTCAGACAATCCCGGCATTCCTCCCGGTCGTCGAAAGGGACGACGGTGTCCGCCAGGATGTTAAAAGTTTCGGCTCCTTTGCCGGCCACCACAAGGGCGTCTCCCGGGCGGCACCTCCAGAGCGCGGAACGGATCGCCATGGAGCGATCAGGCTGCCGCTGCGCCGGCTCGGGCCGGACTTGGCGCCATGCGAATGCGATCTCCTCCGCCAAATGCGACGGCTGTTGGTTGGAAGGATCGTCCGTGGTGATCCAAACGCCGTCGGCGAAACGCCCGATGACATGGCCAAAGCCCGAACGTTGTTCGGCTGAATGCGATGCCTTGCCGCCGAAGACCACGTAGATGTGGCCTCGGACACGGCGACGAACGGAACGCAGGACATGCTCCAACCGCGTGGGGGTCTCGGCCCGCTCGACCATCACCTCGAAGTTTTGTCCGCACTCGATCTGTTCCTCGCGACCGGGGCACGGGATCACCGACGCATCGGTGCCGTCCTTCCACTTCAGCCCGAGCGGACGCAGGACCTCCCCGATCGTCCTGACTTGGAACCAGCGAACGGGACCCGCCCCGAAAACCTTGCAGGCATCGGCCACCGATCCATCGACGATGCAGGCGCGGCATCCGTGCTCGACCATCTCCGAGAGGAGCCTCTGAAAATCCATGCCGTTGAGCGCGCGGGGCTGGGCGGGATGTTCCCGAGCGCCGATCTGGCTGACGAACGACGTGATCAACCCGGTCTTGATCCCGTGGACCTCCAGGATCTGGCGTGCGCGATAGGCGTTGGCGGCGGAATCTTCGCCGGGAACGAACCGGTAGATCTGCAGCTTGTGCGCCGGATATCCGAAGAACGCCGCCGCGGCCCGGGCCAGGGCGAGAGAAGGATCGGCAACCCTGATGCGTGTGGAACGGGCCGAAAGCTGGCTGGAGTCACGGCACACAACCGCGATCGCGCCGCGGCTGGTGGCGATGCTGGCGCGGACAAATTCGGACTCGTTGGCCTCGCCGTGCGACACGTAGAGCGCACCGGGAATGACGCCCCGCGGATCGTTCGTGACGAGCGTCACCTGGCGGTTGACGGAACCCGCGACATCGATCGGGTCCATGCTCTTGAGTATTTGGCGGAGAAGCATGGTCAGGGCATTCCCGCCGCGAGGATCGAGGCACTGGCGGAGTTGGTTTTGATGATGTCGGGCCGGATGTTCAGGTAGTTCGCGACGTTGGTTCCGACCTGCGCGAACACGGGCGCGGCCGCTCTTCCGCCCTGGTGGTTCTTGTGGACGCGGTCGTATTCCGGCTCGTCCACGATGATCGCGATGAGCACCTCGGGATCGCTGGCCGGGAAGAACCCGATGAAGGAGGAATAGAACTTCGAGTCCGAGTAACCGCCGTTCTCGGGCTTCTGCGCGGTGCCCGTCTTGCCGGCGACGGAGTAGTTCTCCATACGGGCCCGGGTCGCGGTGCCGCCCGCCGCCACGGGTCCCTTGAGCGACTCGATGATCGCGTTCGCCGTCTCTTCACGAAGGACACGGCGGACCGGCATCAACGGAGTGCGGGAAAGCTGGTTCCCATCGGCGTCCAGAATGCGGTCGATAAGACGTGGCTTCATCAACACGCCGTGATTGGCGATCGCCGCGACGGCCATCGACATCTGCAAAGGAGTGACGGCGATGCCCTGCCCCATCGGAATCTGCGCGACGCTGAGGCCGTTCCAACCGGGAATGACCCTCCCGGATGGGAAGCGGTTGGTGCGATCCGGCCGGTGGACCAACCCGTATGACTCGGCGGGCATTGGAAGGTCGGTGCGTTTGCCGAAACCGAACGCCTCGATGTAGTCGCACATCAGGACGCCGCCCATTTTTTCCCCGATCTTGCCGGCGCCGATGTTCGACGACTTGGCGATGATCTCGTCGACCGTCAGCCATCCATGCGGCGTGCTGTCGCGCAGCGGACGGGCACGTCCGTGATAGTGCCAGGATCCATTCTCGCAGAAGATCTTGTCGTCCATCCGCACCAACCCGGCGTCGAGCGCGGCGGCCACGGTCACAACCTTGAAGGTCGAGCCCGGTTCGTATTGATCGGTGACCAGGCGGCTGTTGAAGAAGTTCGAATCGCCGGGCCGGATGTTGGCCGGATCAAATGTGGGCAACGAGGCCATCGCGAGGATGTCGCCCGTCTTGGGCCGCATCACGAGACCCATCATGCCCTTCGCGCCGAGTTCCTTCATCTGCCCGGCCATGGCGGTCTCCAGATGATACTGGACCCACGCATCGATGGTGAGGACCAGGCTGTTGCCGGAACGGGCCTCCACATCCTGCCGCCGAAACTGGGAGATTTCATGACGCCAGGCATCACGCTCCGAGATCATCCACCCGGCCTGGCCCTGGAGGAGATCGTCGAACTTGGCCTCAAGCCCCAGCACGCCGGACGCCAGTTCGTCCTGGCCGGTGGATCCGATGATCTGCGCGGCCAAAGTTTGGCCCGGATACGTCCGGATCTGGTCCGGCGTTGACTGGATGGAACGGGTTCGGGCGGCGTTCCAGAAGTTCGTGAATGCCCGTCGCCCCAAACCGTTGGTTCGGGCCAACGTCTCATCGCTGACGAGAAGCGGCAGCGTGGCCATCGCCTGGGTGACCTGCTGCCAACGGTCCATCGGAACCTTTCGCTGAAGCAGGACGAACTGGTTGGTCAGCCAGATCTGTTGCGCGACGCCATTGTTCGTCCTGAATCCCGGACGCACGGTGATCTCAAGCCGTTTGGCGAGCGCCGCTTCGTCCACCATCAGGATGGGAGCGAGCAGACGGGCGGCCTGTTCGCGACGTCCGACAAGCAGCGTCGGATCGGCGGCGACACTGACGGCGGGAACAGAAGTGGCTAGCTTGACCCCTTTGGCATCGATGATGTCGCCGCGCATGGGCAGGCGTTTCCGAAGCAGCGTCGCCTGCTTTTCCGCACGGACCTGGATGCGGTCGCCGCAGATGATCTGGATGTAGACAAGCCGGCCAACGAGGAGCATGAGCGCCGCGGCGATGCCGGCCGAGATGGCGACAATCCGTTGGGTCATGGGTGGCAGACTCATATTAAAATCGTTGGCGCCCCCGCGGCGACCGGTTCCTCCAGGAGCCGACGCGGGAGCGCCATTCTACCTACAAACTTGGTTTGGCTTCCGCGGAAGCGAGCCCGTCGTTCACACGGGCCGGCGTGATGGAACCGCCGGCAGGTTCTGAGACATGGATGACCTGGCCGGGCTGGTGCGGACCGATGGGAAGCCGCAGCGTGCGGACGCGGTCTTCGAGGGCGCGCGGCTGGAGTTGCAGGTCGAATTGATGGCGCTTGAGCGCGTTATCAGACTCGATGCGGGAGAGGGCATTTTCCTTCTGGCGGCGTTCCACCCCGAGCTTGGCCACCTGCTGCGTTTGCCACACGTAGCCGATCGCGGATCCTCCCAAAAAGAGGCAGAGGAGCGCGGCCCGGACGACCGGTCCGGCGCGGAACTCACCGCCCTGGTTTTTTCGATTCTTCGCCATGTCAAAGTTTCTCCATCACCCGCAGCTGCGCGCTGCGGCTCCGCGGATTCTCCGCAAGCTCTTCTTCGCCCGGCAGGACGGGCTTGCGCGTGACCAGTCCCAACAACGGTTTCCTCGGTCGCCTGAGGCCCGGTGCGTCGACGGGACCGTCGAACTCGTAGTCCCGGGCCATGTTGCGTCCGAAGTCCTTCACGATCCGGTCCTCGAGCGAGTGAAACGTGATCACCGCGAGGCGTCCGCCGGGGCGGAGGACCGAAAGGGCCGCCTGCAGACCGCGGTTCAACTGGCCGATCTCGTCATTGACCGCGATCCGCAGGGCCTGGAACACGCGTGTCGCCGGATGGGCCTTGCGGCCCGCGCGCGGCGAGAGTCTTTCGACCAGCTCCGCCAGTTGGAGGGTCGTGCGGAACTTCGCCGTTTCACGATCCATCACGATCGCCTTTGCGAAACGCCGCGAATCCCGCTCGTCACCGTATTCCCAAAAAATCTTCGCCAGCTCTTCGGCCGAAGCCGTGTTCAAAAGCTCGGCCGCAGTCAGCTTCTGCTTGCGGTCTTGCCGCATGTCCAAGGGCCCGTCGGCCTGAAAGCTGAAACCTCGTTCAGCCCGGTCCAGCTGAGGCGAACTCACGCCGAGATCCAGTAGCACGCCGTCGCACGTTCCCGGCGGAACCCACGAATCGAGCCGGTCAAACGCCAGATGGCGGATATCAAAACGGCCGGCAAACCGCTCCGAAAGCCGGGCCGTCGCGACTTCAACCGCGTCGCAATCGCGATCGCACCCATACAGCCATCCAGTCGGTGAGCTGGCCTCTAGGATCGCCACCGCGTGACCAGCCCCACCGGTCGTTCCGTCGACGAATCGGCCCCCCGCCTCCGGCTTCAACGCCGAAAGGACTTCTTTCAGGAGCACCGGGTTGTGGACGAAATCCGACACGAGACATGGACGGCGATGTTAAGGCTTACCGACCAAGTCGGGCGTCGGAGTAATTTCACGAATCGACGCGGACAACGGCAGGGAGATGCGAGCCGGCGCCGAGATGTCATCGGAAACGCCGCTCGTTCCCGAAACCACGATCGGCGCCGGCTGCGCCACCTGCAGTTCCACCACTTCAGAATCAAAATCGGAAAGCTCGTTGCGGAGCGGCCTCACCGCATCCAGACGCAACTCCGCCTGCACAGTCGACGTCGGCGCTAAAGAGGCAGGAGCGCGCCGCTTGAAAATCGACGCGACCAAGGTCCTCACGCGCCCTACAATCCCCTGCCGCGCAGACTTGGCAGGCTCCGCCGAGAACGGATTCGAAGCCAAAGCCGCCGCGGCTTCCGACCGAACGACGGGCTTTCCAACGGGAGCATCGGGCGGTTTAATCACACGGGCCTCGAACAGCGGACCCGCCGGTCGCTCGCCGACCCGACGATGCGGGACCACACCTTCCATGGGCAAAGGCCGGATCATGTCACCGACAACGACAAATCTCGGGATCGACGACTGCCGATTGAACCGCCTCGACAGCGAGGGCGATTCTTCGCGGCGCCCGTTGAATCCAAACAATTGCTTCATGTTCATGCGCACCTCACGAGATCAGTCGATACGCGCCAGGGCCCAGTTGGGAATTCGTCGACGACGCTCCAAACTTGTCCGGACTCCAGATCTCAAAAACTCTCAGCACACCGACGAGCACTACCTCGCCGGAGATTCCAACAGCCTTGGCCTTGTCTTCGGGGAGCGTGATTCGACCAGCCGAATCGATGGTGACCTGTTCGGATTTGGACCCCACTTCCCGCATCAACTCATCGCGTTCAGGCGAGTCCTCAGGCATGGCTTCGATCTTCTCGACCAGTTTTGCCATTCGCCCAGGGGGAAGAACCCGAAGACAAGTCCCGTGCAACGTCTTCCATTCAACGACAGTCAACTCGGTCCCAGCCTCCTCCGGCCTCCATTTGGCCGGAATCTGGACACGCCGCTTCTCGTCAACCTTCATCCGGAAGGTGGAGTTAAAGAGTTTTTCAACTGGAGACGTGTCAGGCATGCCTGCGAAGGTCCGACCCACTAACCCTATCGGCCCCACAACTCTAATACTTTACAACACTTTGCCCCACCCGGGTCAATGCCTTTCCCTCTTAGGCGCATTGAAAGTTATCCACACCCCCGCCTCAAGCTGCGCTTACGCACTTAAAAATCTTTGCCCCATATACTTACAGATCAATATAGGAACCAGGACTACTGCACCAGAACCCCCGAAATGCTTCCATCTCAGCGCAACGAGCCCCCGAATTCAAACTTCCCATAGGGCCGTTATCGTTAGCCGGATCCACCCAAGACGGCCCACCCAGTATTGAAGCCCTCGCAAAGCCCGGCTCGCCCCGAAAACTCACCCCACAAGACCCCACATCTTCCACAGCATTTCGACCGAGCCAAATTTACAGCTTGAGCGCCCCCACTCCACCCCTCGAACCTCCCCACATGCCTACCCGCTGCCCTCCCTTCCTCGCCACTGTCTGGATCCTTGTCGCATGCGGGTGTTCGGCCCCGCCGCCTGCGAAGCAGAAATCCTCAGATGTAGGCGCAATAACGACACGTCACACCGAGGCTGGGGAAAAACCGACCGGCGGCGCATGGAAACCTCTATTCAACGGGAAGGACTTGACCGGGTGGACGGAAACCAAGTTTGGCGGGGCAGGAGAACCAACCGTCGAAAACGGAAACCTGATCATCGCCATGGGCGCAGCTCTCAGCGGGGTAAACTGGACCAACGTCGCCGCAATTCCGAAGGTCAACTATGAGATCGAGCTCGAGGCGATGAAACTCGAAGGCAACGACTTCTTCTGCGGGTTGACGTTCCCGGTCGGCGAATCAGCCTGCACGTTGGTTCTAGGCGGTTGGGGCGGAAGCGTCGCAGGGCTCTCAAGTATCGATGGGCTGGATGCCTCCGAAAACGAAACGACCAAAAACCTCTACTTCGAGCCAAAGAAATGGTTCCGCATCGGACTGATCGTGACCGCCAAGCGGATCGCGGTCCGGATCGACGGCACCCAGGTCATGGACGTGGAAACGACCGGGAAGAAAATCGATCTGCGGCAAGGGGAAATTTACCTCTCCAAACCTCTCGGAGTCGCAACCTACCAAACATCCTCCGCACTCCGGAACATCCGCATCCGCGACCTTGGGACCAAGTAAGCATTGGCTGCGGTCGCATTGCCGTCGGTCGATCACTTACGGGCCGGAATAATCTGAATCGTCGAAACCACTTCCCGGGCGCCGTCGACCTCCAACGCCAGACGGATTACCTGCGAAAGCTTCTCAGCTGTTTCGACAGCGCCCGAAAGCGTGACCCGGCCCGAAGTCGTCGACACGGAAATCTTCAAGGCCTCCATTCCGGCAACTTGCCCAAGATGGGCTTTTACCGCCGCGGTGGTGCGCGCATCGGCGGTCGCGTCCGCGACACGCTCGCCAAGCTCGATCGCTTTCTTGCGAACGACTTTTCCAGTGTCGTCCAACTCCTTGCGAAGCTTGTCGCCATTCATCGATTCCTTGACGGCGTCGGTCGCCTTACGGACTCCCTCGGTCACTTGGGCTCCCGTTTTCTCGATCTTCGTCTCGAACTCGGCCCGGCGTCCCGACATCCACACCGCAACGCCGTAGCCGACACCGATCAGCAGCACCGCGAGAATGACTGTCTTCATCCGGCAACCGTAGGACGGCCGATTCGATTTTGCCAGCGGCCGCAACACCCTTCAGCTTTCCACCCATGAAGTCGCTCCAACTCGCCGCACTGATCCTGAGCCTCGGCCTGATCACCGGCTGCCAGACCGCCTACTACTCGGCATGGGAAACGTTCGGCGTCCACAAACGCGACCTGCTCAAAAAATTCGTCACCGCCGCACGCGACGAACAGAAGGAAGCCAGCAAGGAATTCCAAAACGCGCTCGACCGGCTCCGAAAACTCTACGCGTTCGACGGCGGAAACCTTGATCGGATGTATTCCGAGGTGAAGGCCGACTATGATGGCCTCAAGGAAAGATCCGACGCCGTGAAGAAGCGGGTGAAGGAGGTCCATGAAGTCGCCGAGGATCTCTTCAAGGAATGGGAGAAGGAACTGAAGGAATACGCCAGCGAGGAACTTCGCGCCCAGAGCCGAAGGCGCATGTATGAAACCCGCGCCCGATTTGAGGACCTCTCCGCCAGCCTCAAACGGGCCGAAGTCTCGATGAATCCGGTGCTTTCCCGCCTGAAAGACCAGACACTTTTCCTTAAGCATAACCTGAACGCCCAAGCCATCGCCTCGTTGAAAGGCGAATCTGCGAACATCCAGGCTGAAATTCTGAAGCTGATCTCCGAGATGAACGCCGCCGTGAAAAAGGCGGACTCGTTCATCAAGGACATGCCGGCGAACTAACTACGGCGACCGCGAGTCAGGCCATTGCCGGCAATTTGAGATAGGGGCAGAGGCTCTGCATCAGGGCTCCTGCGGTGAACGGCTTCATGACGATCTTGACCGCACCAAGGCGGATCGCGCGGTCCATGTTGTCCTTGGTGGCGTCCGTGGCGAGCATGACGACGGGTATCTCCCGCGTGGTCGGATCCAGCTTGAGCTGCTCCAAGGTATCGATGCCGTTCATCACGGGCATTGTCGCGTCGAGGACGATCATGTCGGGATGCTCGGAGCGGGCCTTGTCGAGTCCTTCCTGCCCGTTGCTGGCAATGATGACTTGAATGCCAGCTGCCTTAAATGCCTTGGTCACGACCATGTGAACCATCCGTGAATCGTCGACGCTGAGAACTTTCATTTTCAAATTTGGCGCGGACCCCGGATTCGCCGGAAAAGCGCACGGCTTTTTTAGGGGACAGCTGTGTTCTAAAAGTGGTTCGGCCGAATGTTGCACGCACTTGAACGAAATCTGCTAAACTCGGATTGCCTGCCTCTGGATCGACCCGCCAACTTGCCCCTGATGAAGGCGCTCATTCTCCAAAAAGCCGGTGCTCCACCCACCCGCACGCTAGCCGATATCCCGGACCCGGTCGCCATCCCCGGAGAAGCCCTGATCCGCGTCCGAGCATGTGGCGTCAATCGCCTTGACCTCTGGGCGGCGAGCGGTTCCCTGCCGGTCCGAGTTCCCACACCGCTCATCCAAGGCTGCGAGATCGCGGGGGAAATCCTCCACGTCCCGTCAGGCCCTTCCGTCTGGACGGCCGGCGACCGCGTCGCCGTGCAATCCAATCTCTTCTGCGGACGGTGCGAGTTTTGTCTGCGTGGCGAGGAATCCACCTGCCTCGACTCCATCCTCCTTGGAGTCCAACGCAACGGCGGCTTCGCGGAACAAGTTGCTGTGCCCGTCTCGTCGCTCGTGCGCCTGCCCGACGACGTCTCTTTCGATTCATCCGCCGCGCTGACTCTCGCCGGAAGCACCGCCGTCCACATGCTGACCAAGCGCGCCACCGTTGCGCCGGGAATGACGGTCCTCGTGATCGCCGCCGCGAGCGTCGTCGGTTCGGCTGCCATCCAGATTGCGCGGCACCTCGGCGCCCGCGTCATCACCACGGGCTCCACCGAAGCGAAACGCCAACTCGGCCTGTCCCTCGGAGCCGAGGCCGCTTTCGATAGTTCCGGGCTGGGCTGGTCCAAAGAGGTTCGCCGCCTGACCCGAAAACGCGGCGTTGACCTGATCGTTGAACACGTGGGCGGAGACGTGCTGCTCGAATGTTTCCACTGCCTCGCGCGGGGCGGAACGATCGTTACCTGCGGAGCGACGGCTGGAAAAACCGTGCCCCTGGATCTCTGGCCACTGTTTGTGAAGGAACAGAAACTTGTCGGCAGCTACGGACGCACCCGGGCCGACATGGAGCTGACTCTGAAGCTCGCATCCGCCGGCCATCTTCGCCCCGTCATCGACCGAACCTACCCGCTCACCGAAGCGGCCGACGCGTTCGATCGCCTCAGTCGACGTGAAGCGCTGGGTAAACTCGTCATCCGGATTCCCTGATCGGAATCACCGGTTGTCGCCGTCCAGCAACCGGCCCAACCCGCCGAGCACCGAACCTTCCTCGCGTCCACCGCCACCGTTCTGCGGTGCGGCCGCATGGATGCGATCGGCCAACCGGCTGAACGGCAATGACTGCAGCCAGACCGTTCCAGGGCCCCGCAGCGTTGCGAAGAAGAGTCCCTCACCACCAAACATCGCGCTCTTGATTCCGCCGACGAACTGGATGTCGTAGGCGACGCTCGGCTGGAAGGCCACGATGCATCCCGTGTCGACACGAATGACTTCGCCCGGCGCCAGATCCCGGCGATGCAGCGTCCCTCCCGCATGGACGAACGCCAGTCCATCGCCCTGCAACCGCTGCATGATGAACCCTTCACCGCCGAACAGGCCGACGCCGATCTTCTTCTGGAAGGCGATACCGATCGACACACCCTTGGCCGCGCACAGGAACGAATCCTTCTGCGCGATGATCTCCCCTCCCAATTGGCCGAGATTCATCGGCAGGATTTTCCCGGCATACGGCGCCGCGAAGGCCACCTTCTTCTTTCCCATGCCTCGGTTCTGGAAAACCGTGATGAAGAGCGATTCGCCGGTCAGCAGACGTTTGCCGGCTCCCATAAGCTTGCCGAGGAAGCCCGAGTTTTCGCTCCGTCCATCGCCGAATATGGTCTCCATCGCGATGCCGTCCTCCATGAACATCATTGAGCCGGCCTCGGCGATGGCGGCTTCCTGCGGGTCGAGCTCTATCTCGACGAACTGCATTTCGCTGCCGTGGATCTCGTAGTCGATTTCGTGCATCTGGCTCATGGTGTGATTCTGGTAGTTTGTTCGCCGGGATGAAAACCGGACCGTTCCGGGAGTCAACCCGCGGAACCCCCGCAAGTTTCAATAATCGGCCCCGACCGTCGCCGGGTTGGCCGCGTTCAATCATTTTCCCCCTGTTGCGGCAGGCCGCGTCTTGAACAAGGTTGATCCCACAGGGTTCCAACCCGTCACTATGACCATGAGAAATTCAAGCAACGCCAAAGCATGGCTGTCCGCCGCCGTCGTCGCAGCGGCGATTGCCGTCGCCACGCCGCAATCCCACGGCGCCAGCCCGGCCCTGGAGATGGCCCGCCAACTGAACTCCGCCTTCGTTGAAGTCGCCGACACGGCCGCGCCGTCCGTCGTGTTCATCCAAGTGGAGCAGAAGATCACACCCGCAAGCGGGAACATGGAGGAAAACCCCTTCTTCGAGATGCTCCCGGAGGAGATGCAGAAGCGCTTCAAGCGCCGGGGCCAGCAGCAACAGCCTGAAACGCCCCGGAGCACCAAGGGAAACGGCTCAGGATTCATCATCTCGGAAGACGGCTACATCCTCACGAACAACCACGTCGTCGAGGACGCCGACAAGATCACAGTGATCCTGAAGGACGGACGCGAGTTCAAGGCCGAGGTCCGCGGCACGGATCCGCTGTCCGACCTCGCCGTGATCAAGATCACCGCCAAAGGACTGAAGGCTCTCAAGCTCGCCGACTCCACGGCGTCCAAGGTGGGCGAGTTCGTCATCGCCATCGGCGCGCCCTTCGGTTTGGACCATACCGTGACCGTCGGCCACATCAGCGCCAAAGGCCGGGCCATGCCCACTGGTGACTACGCGGATCAGGATTTCATCCAGACAGACGCCAGCATCAACCCCGGCAACTCCGGCGGCCCGCTGATCAACCTCTACGGCGACGTGGTCGGCATCAACTCGATGATTCGCGGCATGAACACCGGAATCGGTTTCGCGATCCCGAGCAGCCTCGCGAAGCAGGTCTCCGACAGCCTCATCAAGAACGGAAAACTGACCCGTTCCCGCATAGGCGTGCAGATCGCCTCCCTGAAGGACAACCAGCAGTTCCGGGAGTTGGTGGAAGGTGTTGAGGAAGGCGTTTTCATCAGCGGCGTCCAGACCACCGGTCCCGCCGCCAAGGTGCTGAAGCCGCGCGACGTCGTCGTCGCGGTTGATGGCAAAAAGGTGAAGACCTCCCGTGAACTGCAGGAACAGATCTACTACAAGACCCCCGGCGACACCGTGACCCTCGACGTCGTCCGCGACGGCAAGACGACCAAACTAAAGGTGAAGACAGAGGCCATTCCGGAACAGCAGGCCGACACCAAGGTGTCCTCCCGCCGCCCGGCACCGGACGCTGGCAACACCTCGTTCGGCATCCGTGTCGAACCCATCACTTCCGAGCTCGCGAAAAAGCTCGAAGTGGAAAAAGGAGAAGGCGTCGCGGTCACCTCGGTCGACCCGTCGTCGGTCGCCGCCCAGCGTGGAATCCGTGCCGGAGACATCATCACCGAAGTGAACCGTAAGCCCGTGAACAGCCCGAAAGACTTCCGCGAGGCCATGAAAGGCGTCGACCTCAAGAAGGGCGTGTTCGTGAACCTGATCCGCGAGGGCTCGACCCGGTTCCTCAACTTGAAGGAGACGGAAGAGTAACTGCTTGCCCCATCGCTCCTGATTGATTCCATCTCACCCGCGCTGAAGAGACTTCTTCAGCGCGGTTTTCATTTCATCGTCCGTGTTGCCCCGCCAGCGTGATCCGATAGCGTCATCACGTGTCCAGTAGTCGTCAGCGTCTCTCAAGCCTTATCATGGCCATCGCCCTCTTCAACGGCTTCAGCGCCACCGCGCTCGAAGCGATGAAACAACTCGTGCGCTCCAAGTTCCCGAAAGTCCGCCAGCTTTCCACCGAGGAACTCGCGCGCTGGCTGGCCGACACGAATCAATCCGCGCCCTTCCTGCTCGATGTCCGCAAGGCGGAGGAGTTCGCCGTGAGCCACCTCGCCGGCGCCACGCGCGTGGAACCATCCGCCAAGGCCAGCGAGATCGTCGCGACGCTTCCGACGAACCGGACCGCCGTCGTCTATTGCAGCGTGGGTTATCGTTCGTCGGAATTGGCCACACGCCTGCTCGACGCGGGCTTTACCAATGTCTGCAATCTCGAAGGCTCCATCTTCCAATGGGCGAATGAGGACCGACCGCTAGTGAAGGACGGCAAACCCACCACCACGGTCCACGGCTACAACGAGACCTTCGGCAAGCTTCTCAAACCGGAACGTCGAGCGACGGTGAAGGACTAGCCGGATGACGCTGGAGCAATTCAACCAGGTCCGCACGCCCACGGCCTTCACGCTGATGTTCATGCTCCTGGTGTGGGAAAGCGCCGTTCCGTTCTTTCGCCTGTTCAATTCCAACGAAGAACGGCTCAAACATGGCGCGAAGAACTTTTTAATGGGGCTGCTCAACGCGGCCTTCACCGCGCTGGTCTTCACCGGCCTGTGGTTGAGCGTGGCCGACTGGGGCGCGGCGCATCGTTTCGGGCTTCTCAGGCTTACGGAGCTTCCGCCTTGGCTGCACGCGACCGGGGCCGTCCTGCTGCTCGACCTGTGGACCTACTGGTGGCACCGCACCTGCCATCGCATCCCGATGCTCTGGAACTTCCATCGCGTCCACCACTCGGACGCGGCGATGGACGTGACCACCGCCAACCGCTTCCATCTCGGCGAAATGCTCGCCTCGTCCGTCCTGCGATTGGCGGTGATTCCGCTCGCGGGCATCGAATTCTGGCACCTCGCGCTCTACGAATTGCTCATGTTCTCCGTCGTGCAGTTCCAGCACGCCAACATCAGCGTCGGAACTTTGATCGATCAATGCCTTCGCGTCGTCATCGTGACGCCCTTCATGCACAAGGTGCATCATTCCGACTGGCAGCCCGAGACGGACTCGAACTACGCGTCGCTCTTCTCCATCTGGGACCGCATCTTCAAATCCTTCCGCCTCCGCGAAACGCCCGGCGCCATCCGGATGGGCCTGCGGGAATTCGACGCCGAACAACACCAGTCTCTCGCAGGCCTGATGCGCACTCCGTTCGCCAAGATCCCTCCAGCCGACGCGAGGTCCACGCCGCCTCACTAGCCCATGGCGGACCTGCTCCAGATCACCGCCCGTGGACTCTACTGCGCCCAAGGTGATTTCTACATCGATCCATGGCGGCGGGTTCCGCGGGCCGTAATCACCCATGCCCACAGCGACCACGCGCGTCGTGGGAGCGAGCACTACCTCTGCGCCACACGTGGTATCGGCGTATTGCGGGAACGCCTCGGCGCGAAGATCTCCGCGGAAGGCGCGCACTTCGGCGAATCCATCTTCCTCGGCGGGGTGAAAGTCTCGTTCCATCCGGCCGGCCATGTCCTCGGCTCGGCCCAGGTCCGCGTCGAACACGCCGGCCGGGTCTGGGTCGTCAGCGGCGACTACAAGCTGGAGCCTGATCGGACCTGCGACGCCTTCGAGCCGGTCCGCTGCCACTGCTTCATCACGGAATCCACTTTCGGCCTGCCCATCTACCGTTGGCGGCCGCAGTCGGAGGTCTTCGCCGGGATCAACGAGTGGTGGCGGCGCAATCAATCGGAAGGCCGCACGTCTGTCCTGTTCGCCTACTCCCTGGGCAAGGCCCAACGTTTGATGGCCGGCATCGACGCGTCGATCGGCCCGGTCTTCGTCCACGGAACCATCGCCAAACTCCTCCCAGCTTATCGGGCGGCCGGTGTGTCGCTGCCGGAACCGGCGCCCGGCGACTACGCATCCGTTCGTGCGACGGCCGGTCGCGGATTGGTCATCGCCCCGCAGTCGTCCACGGCGATGCCGTGGTTCGAACGCTTCGGCGAAGTTTCCACCGCCTTCGCCTCCGGCTGGATGCAGGTTCGCGAGGCACGACGGCCGGATTCCTTCGATCGTGGTTTCATCCTCAGCGACCATGCCGACTGGCCGGGGCTCCACTCCGCCATTCGGGCAACCGGCGCCGAGCGAGTGCTGGTCACGCACGGCTACACCGGCGTCATGGTCCGCTACCTCCGAGAACACGGACTGGATGCGGATGCGCTCGAAACGCATTTCACCGGCGACCGTTTGGAAGAAGCCGATCCTTCTCCGCCCCATCCTCCTTCTCGAAGCGGGGACGAAAACGATGAACCACTGGAGGCCGTCCCGTGATCCTCTTCACCCGACTGTTCATCAAACTCGACGAGAGATCTCACCCGACCGAACAGACCGCCGCGCTGGAACGCTACTTCGAAACTGCGCCAACGGCGGACGCCGCGTGGGCGCTGCACCTGCTCATCGGCGCAAGGACACCGCGTGCCCTCAAGAACAACCAACTCCGCGAATGGATCGCCACCGTGTCGGATCTGCCATCGTGGCTTGTGGACGAAAGCTGCGAAACAGTCGGCGACATCGCCGAGACGTTGGCACTGCTGCTACCAGATCCAACGATCACGCCCTCTGACAGTTCGCTCACGCTTCATCGGCTCATGACGGAACGACTGCTCCCATTGGGCAGCCTCGGCGAAGAAGCTCAACGCGACCTCGTGGTCGCGACATGGCGCGATCTCGACGCACCGCAGCGCTTCATCTGGAACAAACTCATCACCGGTTCATTCCGCATCGGTGTTTCACGGACTCAGGCGGCGCGGGCCCTCGGCAAAGCGGTTGGCGTGAGCGCAGCTGTGATGGCCCATCGGATCATTGGGTTCCGGGAACCGACCGAAGCCGCGTTTCGTGCGCTGTGTGTCGCCGAGTCTTCCAGCGAAAACTTCCGGCCGTATCCGTTTCAAACGGCGCGTGCGATCAAGGACCCGGAGCGATCCGGCGAAATGCCGACAGAAAACCTCGACCTGTTCTCACGTCTTGATGAGCCACCGGTCACTGGACCTACGATCAACTGCCCCGCCCAACTCGGCGACGCGTCGGACTGGCAGGCCGAATGGCTTGTGGGCGGTCTCCGCGGCCAGGTCATCCGGCGAGGCGACGCCGTCTTGCTCTGGTCACAAGAAGAAGAGCTCCTGACGCTGGAGTTTCCCGAGATCGCCGACGCGGCGAAATCGTTGCCCGACGGAACGGTGCTCGACGGTGATCTTGTCGTTTGGCCAGAAGGCGATGCTCGTCCGGGATCCCGCGCCGCCTTCGAACAACGCCTCTCCCATGGCGCTCCAACGGCCAGTGCCCAACGGAAACTCCCCGTCGTCTTCATCGCCCAGGACATCCTCGAAGCCGCCGGAATTGATCAACGCGCGCAGCTGCTTCACACGCGCCGTCGCATGCTGACCGAGATCCTCGCCTCTGCGGCCGACCGACATCGCGAAACCAAAGCCACTCAACCAACATCCGGATCCACGGACGGTTCTCAAATGGATCTTTTCGCAAATCCGCCCGCGGCGTCGCCTCCTCACGATTCGTTCCCGCTCCGGGCTTCATCACCAATTTCGTTCACATCGTGGGAGCAACTGGCCTTGTTGCGTAGCGAGGAACGCGCGCACCGAGCCGGCGGCCTGATGGTAAAACGTAAGGACTCGCGCTACGGAGACAGCGACATCACTGGCAACTGGTGGATCTGGCGGACGGATCCCCTGCTCATCAATGCAGTCCTGATCGCCGCGCTGCCCAGCCAAGGCAACAGCCCGAGGGCGTTCTCGGACTTCACGTTTGCCGTCTGGAACGGCGACGAACTCGTGCCCATCGCGAAGGCGGGCACCGGACTGCCGGAGGGCGGCTTCCGGGCACTGGACGATTTCATCCGGGCAAACATCACCGGAAAGTTCGGTCCCGTTCGTTCAGTGAAACCCGAGCTCGTCTTCGAGTTGGAGTTTGATTCCGTCCAAACATCCACACGCCACAAGTCCGGCCTCTTCGTCCGGTCGGCGCGCATCCGCCGGCGTCGCGCGGACCTGCGGGCCGCGGAAGCGGACAAGCTCGATGCCTTGCGTTTGCTGCTCGGCCCGATGCCTTCCTGATCCTTCTCGTCCTCGATCTCGATCTCGATCTCGTTCTCCGCTTCGACCGAGTCCGAAAGCTTCGAGAAGGAGAAGGAGAAGGAGAAGGAAAAGGAGGACGAGAACGAGGATGAGGCTGGGCGGCATCCAAACCCGCCCTCTTGCACCGACCGCCTTCCTCCCGAATAGTCGCCCCGTGCAATTGACGGTCACCCAGCTGACGGAAGCGTTGATCCAGTCCTATGCCCGCTCCGGCGGCATCAACCACATCGATGGCAAAAACCTGCCGTCGAAGACCACGGTCACACGGCTCACCTGCCAGCTGCTCCAGCTGCTTTTCCCGGGCTTCTTCGACGAGAAACCTCTCCACGCCTCGGAGCTGAAGATCGAAACGGCGACCCTGTTGGACGCCGTGGCCGGCGACCTCGAAGACGAGATCGCCAAGGCGCTCGCCTATGCCCCGCCGGTCGACGACGACACGCGCAATCCCCGCGCCCTCGCCCGCGAACAGACGCTCACCTTCCTCGCCGAACTCCCTCACATCCGCGAGCTGCTGGCCACCGACACGGAGGCCGCCTTCAACGGCGATCCTGCCGCGCTCGGCCGCGAGGAGATCATCCTGGCGTATCCGTTCATCGAGGCCATCGCCGTCCAGCGCATGGCCCGCCAGCTCTACCTCCGGAACGTCCCGCTCATCCCGCGCATCATGACCGAATGGGCCCACGCCCGTTCCGGCATGGACATCCATCCCGGCGCGCGCATCGGCACGCATTTCTTCGTCGACCATTGCACCGGCACCGTCATCGGCGAGACGGCGGAGATCGGGAACCACGTGAAGCTCTACCAGGGCGTCGGCCTCGTCGCGCGTTCGCTCGCCGGCGGCCAGGCGCTCAAGGGCAAGAAGCGCCACCCGACCATCGAGGACCGCGTCACCATCTACGCCAACGCCACCATCGTCGGCGGCGACACCGTCATCGGCGCCGGCAGCACCATCGGCGCAAGCGTCTTCCTCATGCAGAGCGTCGCCGCGAATTCGCTCGTGTTGAACAACGAATGCGACGTGCGTGTGCTGACCAAGACCGACCGCGCCCAGGCACCCGTCGATTTCCAGATCTGACCGCGCCCCATGTTCAAGCTCACCGACAAGATCACCCTCGTCACCGGCGCCGGTTCAGGAATCGGCGCGGCCATCGCCAAAACCTTCGCCGAAGCGGGCGCGTTCGTCTGGGTCGCCGACCGCGATGACACCGGCGGGGCCGCCACCGTCGACGCGATCAACTCCGCCGGCGGCAAGGCCGAGCTCGTCCATATCGACATTGCCCGCGAAGACGACTGCGCCCGCGTCGCCGCGCTCGTCCACGAACGCCACGGCCACCTCGACGTCCTCGTGAACAACGCCGGCATCGGCGCCGTCGGCACCGCCGTGCAGGCCACCGGCCACGACCTCGACAAGCTCTACGCCGTGAACGTCCGCGGCACCTTCAACGTCACCAAGGCCTTCCTCGCCGGGATGCTCGAACGGCGAAGCGGCAACATCATCAACCTCGCGTCCATCGGCGGCGTCGTCGCGGTGCGCGACCGTTTCGCCTATTGCACGAGCAAGTTCGCCGTCGTCGGCATGACCAAGTGCCTCGCGCTCGACCACGCCCGGCAAGGCATCCGGGCGAACGCCATCTGCCCCGGCCGCGTCGAGACGCCCTTCGTCTCCGCCCGCATCGCCGAATATCCCGACCCGAAGAAAGCCTACGAGGAGATGGCATCCACCCAGGCCCTCGGCCGCATGGCCAAGCCCGAGGAGATCGCCGCCGCCGCCCTCTACCTCGCCAGCGACGAATCCTCCTTCGTCACCGGCACCGAGTTCCTCATCGAAGGCGGCTGGACGGCGGGGAAGTAGGCCGGGCGTCCCCGCCCGGCGAGATGGTGCTCAACCTTCGAAGACCGCGAAGAAACGCGAAGCGGGCTAACCGCAGAAGACGCGGACCAAACAGAAGGAAACGAAGCCTCAAAGCTGGTAGGGCGAAGCCTCCCGGCGAGCCGCCTCGTGGTTCACTCCTGACCAGTCGGCTTCTCGCGGGAAGACGGGCGTCTCCATCAACCGTCCGTCGTTGCCGCCGTGGCCCTCCACATTCTCGGAAGCGCAGCGGCGGCTCGGCGGGAGCCATCGCCCTACCGTGCTGCGGCAAATCCTGACGAAAGATGAATTGAAGCGGCTGGACGGAGGCGAGGGGACGGATTTCCGGTTCAGGCCCAGCGGGCCGACCTGTTTATAGCTCTCGACCTCCCATCGCCTCCCAAGCTCCGTAGGAGCGGCCCAGATGGGTCGATCCTACGGAGCTTGGTCCTTTGGACGACGACGCTAGAAACAGGTGGCTCCTCCGGAGCCGACAGACCGGCGTTGACGACGCTGGTCGGTTCGGTTGTCCTGCCGTCATGAATGAATATGGCCAAGGGGTGACGAAGGACGAAGCCGAGGCCGTGAAATGGGTTCGCAAGGCCGCCGATCAAGGTCATGCCGATGCCCAGCTCCTCCTTGGTGGCATGTATGCCAATGGCCGAGGCGTGACGAAGGACGAAGCCGAAGCCGTCAAATGGTATCGCAAGGCCGCCGATCAAGGTCATATCCGTGCCCGGCTCATCCTTGGTGGCATGTATGCCAATGGCTAAGGGGTGACGCAGGATGAAGCCGAAGCCGTGAAATGGTTTCGCAAGGCCGCTGATCAAGGTCATGCCAAAGCCCAGGCCAGCCTTGGTGCCATGTATGCCGACGGCCGAGGGGTGATCAAAGATCCCGTCCAAGCGTATGTCTGGTTCAACGTCGCCGGGGCTTCCGGAGATGAGACAGCCCGAAAGGGTCTTTCTCTTGTGGAAGAGGAAATGATCCCGGAACAAAAGGCGCAGGCGACCAAACAAGCGCGTGAACTCTTCGAGCGTCTCCCGCGCAAGAAGTAGCCGCGCTCTTCGCGGATTGAACACCCACTGGCCGGGCGAGGAGGGTTGCCACCCAGGCCCGGCCTACCTCCAGTCGTGCTAGGCCGCTACGGCCTGGCAGGCCGCGCTCCGAAGGCGAATGGCCCCGCCTTCGATGTGCGGCGGTGGATGTTGGGTGTTCTCCGCCCAACGCACCAACGCACCAACGCACCAACTGGCCGGGCGAGGACGCCCGGCCTACGGGATCGGCACCTGCTTCGGGGGAATGAGGCGCGGTGGGAGTCTGACCAACAAACCCATCCAAGAACCCCGGAGCCCGGTTACTTCAGGTTGTTCGGGTTGAGCCCGACGAGGTCCTTCGCGAGGAAGAGGCCGTCTTTGCGGATGAGTTCACCATCGAACCACACCTCGCCGCCGCCCCATTCGGGACGCTGGATGAGCACCATGTCCCAGTGGACGGCCGACTTGTTGCCGTTGCCGACGTCCTCATAGGCCTGGCCGGGCGTGTAGTGGAGGGAGCCGGCGATCTTCTCGTCGAAGAGGATGTCGCACATCGGGCTCTGGATGTGCGGATTGAAGCCGAGCGAAAACTCGCCGATGAAACGCGCGCCCGGATCGGTATCGAGAATCTCGTTGAGCTTCTTCTCCGCACCGCCCGCACAGGTGGCCTTGGTGATCTTGCCTTCCGTCAACTCCAGCCGGATGCCTTCGAACTTGGTTCCGGCGTAGAGCGTCGGGGTGTTGAACTGGATGACGCCGTTGGAGGACTTGAGCGTCGGGCAGCTGAAGCATTCGCCGTCGGGGATGTTGCGCGAGCCCTCGCACTTCTTCGCGCCGATGTCCTTGATCGAGAATGTCAGGTCGGTGCCGGGGCCCTTGATGTGGACCTTGTCGGCCTTCTTCATGCGCTTCTCCAGCGGGTTCATCGCCTTCGACATCTTCGCGTAGTCCATCGTGCAGACGTCGAAGTAGAAGTTCTCGAAGGCCTCGGTGCTCATGTTGGCCGCCTGGGCCATGCTGGGAGAAGGCCAGCGGAGGACGACCCACTTGGTCTTGTCGACGCGGTAGTTGAGGAAGGGCCGCAGCGTCTTCGAATACATCTGCATCGTCTTCGACGGCACGTCGGAGGATTCGGAGGCGTTGGCGGAGCCGCGGATGGCGACGTAGGCCTGGCTCTTCTTGATGCGGGCCATCTCGACGGCGCAGACGGTCTTGGCGTGTTTCTCATCGCTGCCGATCATGACCTCGCGCATGACGCGGCTGTGGCGGGCCTCGACCAGAGGGATGCCGCCGACGGCGCGGGCGGCGCGCATGAGCTCGATGGTCATGGCGTCCGGCACGTCGATCATGTCGAGGAAGATGGTCTCCCCCTTCTTCAGTTCGGTGGAATACTCGACGAGCAGCTTGGCCAGCTTGGTGAGACGGGGGTCTGTCATAGGATTACGGAAAGGCTATTCAGCAAGGCGGGTTTGTCGAGCGGACGCTGGAGTGCCGCCCATCAGGATCATTTCAAAGGCTTCTCCGACTTCCGAAAGGCCTTCTCCCGCCGCTTGGTTTCCGCACGCAGCAAGGCCTCGGCGGAAACGCCGGCGGCCTGGGCGGCGGCGGCAAGCTCGAAGAGCTGCTTGGCGAGGTCCGCCTTGTTCAACTTCAACTTCGACTGTTTCTCCAGCAGTCCGGCCTTGCGGGCCTTCTTCACCAGCTTCTCGGCCCGGAGCAGCGCGGGCAGATGCCGGGGAATGCCGTCGAGCGCGGAGGGCCGTTCGTGTTTGGTGCCCCGCTTCTCGGCCCGCTTGATCGTCTCCCAGTTCGCGAGCACTTCATCGACACCGGCGGCCTTGAGGTTTCCGAAGACGTGCGGATGACGTCGGAGAAGCTTGTCGACCAGCGTCCGGCAAACCTTGTCGAAGTCGAAGACGTCCCGTTCCTTCCCCATCTGGGCGTGGAACACGACCTGGAGGAGAAGGTCGCCGAGTTCCTCGACCATCTCGTAGTCGTCGCCGGCTTCGATCGAATCGACCAGCTCGTAGACCTCCTCGATCGCGTGGAGCCGCAGCGTCATGTGGTCCTGCTCGCGGTCCCACGGGCAGCCTTCGGGCGCGCGCAGCTTGGCCATGAGCCAGACGAGCTGCTCGATGCCGGTTCCCTTGGGCGGAAGTTTGGCGCGGATGGGCGGTTGGTTGGGAGGGATCACAGGATGACCAGATTGTCCCGGTGAACCACCTCGGTGCGGGTGAGCTTGCCGCTGCGGAGGGCTTTGGAATCGAAGTGGGAGATGCCGCGGGCGAACTCCGTCCCGTTCGGATCGACGATGCGGATGATGTCGCCGGAGCCGAACTCGCCCTCAACGCACGTGACGCCTGGAGGCAGCAGGCTCTTGCCGTCCTCGCGCAGCGCGATCTTCGCGCCCTCGTCGACGATGACGGTGCCCTTGGGATGGTGGAAGAAGGCGATCCAGCGCTTGCGGCCGGTGAGTTTCTTCGACTCGGGCACAAAGAGCGTGCCCTCTTCCTTGCCGGCGAGGATGCGGTTGAGCCCGGTCTTTTTCCGCCCTGAAGCGATCACCAGCGGGATACCCGAGCGGATGACGATCTTCGCGGCCTGCAGCTTGGAAGCCATGCCGCCAACGGCCGTCTCGCTCGTCGTGCCACCGGCGAGTTTCTCCAACGCCGCGTCCATCTTCTCCACGATGTTGATCGTCTTGGCGGACGGTTTCCCGAAGTCTTCGATGAGGCCGTCGACGGTCGTCAGGATGACGAGCAGGTCGGCGGGCAACAGAGCGGCCACGAGGGCGGAGAGCTTGTCGTTGTCGCCGAACTTGATCTCGGTGAAGGAGACCGCGTCGTTCTCGTTGATGATGGGGACGACGCCGTGGGTCAGCAGCGTGACGAGGGTGTTGCGGGCGTTCAGATGCCGGTCGTGATGTTCGAGATCGTCATGGGTCAGCAGAACCTGGGCGACGGCCAGCTTGTGTTCCGCGAAGAGCATTTCGTAGGTGGCCATCAACCGCGACTGGCCGACGGCGGCGCACGCCTGGAGCTCGGCGAGCTCCTTGGGGCGCTTGGCGTGGCCGAGGACGCCCATGCCGGCCCCGACCGCGCCTGAAGAAACCAGCACGACCTCGCGGCCGGCTTTCCGCTGGGCGGCCACCTGCGCCACCAGCTGTTTCATCTGGGCCAGATCAGGCTGCTTCTTGGCGTCGGTCAGCACGCCGGTGCCCAACTTGACGACAAGACGGCCGATGTTCTCCAGCACTTTGGTTCGCACGCGGGAGTTCGTAACACGGGCCGCAAGCAAGGCGGAAGCTTCAAGCGTGGATTTGCTATTGCTCGCCTGGTCGCAAAGCGAAGTAGGGCAACAGCGTTTCCTGACCTCGATTCTGAATCTTTCTCCTGCTCGTCCTCGTTCTCCTTCTCGGCTTAAACTTGCGAGAAGGAGAACGGGAGCGAGAAAGAGGATGACCAAGACCCAAGAACCGTCCGGGTTGCGCTCCCGGCGCCCGCCCAACTACCTTCTCTCGATGCGCGACAAGTCCCTCGACTTCCTCAAAACCCTCGTCAACACCCCCAGCCCCACCGCCTACGAGGCCCGTGGCCAGCGCGTCTGGCTCGACTACGCCGGCAACCATGCGGACGAGACCTTCTCCGACGCCTACGGCAACTGCGTGGCCGTCCTGAACAAGGGAGGCGGCCCCCGCATCATGCTCGCGGGCCACGCCGACGAGATCGCGATGACGATCAACTTCATCGACGACAAGGGCTTCATCTACGTGAAGAAGGTCGGCGGCATCGACGCGGCCATCACCAAGGCCCAGCGCGTGACCATCCACGCCAAGGGAGGCCCCGTGCGCGGCGTCGTCGGCAACGTGGCCCCCCACCTCTCCAAGGTGGAAGGCGACCGCAAGCTCCCGCAGATGCACGACCTCTTCATCGACATCGGCGTGGGTTCGAAGAAGGAGGCCGACAAGTTCGTCCGCGTGGGCGACATGATCACGCTGGTCGACGAGTTCGAGATGCTCCGGGGCGACCTCGCCATCGCCCGCGCCTTCGACAACCGCATCGGCACCTGGGCCGTGGCTGAAACGCTCCGCCTGCTGGCCGCCGACAAGAAGAAGCTCAACGTCGAGATCTGCGCCGTCTCGAACATCATGGAGGAGACCGGCCTCTTCGGCGCGCGCCAGATCGCCTATTCGCTCAAGCCCGACGTCGCCCTCGTCGTCGATGTCACCCACGCCACCGACTACCCAACCGTCAGCAAGATCATGCACGGCGACGTGAAGGTCGGCCACGGCCCGACGATCACCCATGGCGGACCGAACCACCGCGAAGTCGTCGCCCGCCTCGAAGCCGTGGCCGCCAAGTCGAAGATCGCCCTGCAGCACGAGACCACCTCCGCCACCAGCGGCACCGACACCGACGTCATTTTCTGGACGCGCGGAGGAATCCCCAGCGCTCTCATCAGCCTTCCGAACCGCTACATGCATTCGCCCGTCGAAGTCGTCAGCCTGAAGGATCTCCGGCAAATCCCGGAACTCATGGCCGCCTTCTGCCTCTCGGTGAAGGCCGGCGAGGAGTTCCGGGTGAAGATCTGAGCCGGACTCATGCAGTAAAGAGTAGGGCGGGCTTCCAGCCTGCCCCCTGCTGGCAAGGGTTCCCGGATTGCCCGGCACCGTGATCCGCCCGCACTGTTTGATTTGAGACCGGCAGCGCCATGGGCAGGCAGGATGCACTGCCCTACCTGGCCGAGTCCGCTTCGCGGCTCGTCCTTCCACTGCATGAGTCCGGCTGAGTCGGAGAAGCGCGAAGCCTGCGACCGCCGACAGCAAGGTAGGGCGATGCCCTATCGGACTAGTCCCCGTCCGCATCCTTCCCCGGAGTGGCGAAGACGAAGGCGGCCCGCGTCGGGGCGGGCATGGGCTGGTGGGCGCCTTTGATCGAACGCCAGATCATCTCGTTCAGCAGAAGATCGTCGGCGGCGTCTTCCTTGGTGAAGTCCATCAAGCGCGCCTTGTCCGCGCCCCAGGCGGTGCGCCCGTTCTTTTCCGTCATATCCACCGTCACGGGGCGCGTCACATAGGGTGTGAGATCGGGCTTGGACTGGAACGAACGGAACATCGGCATCGCCGCCGCATCGAACTGTGACATCGGCTTCAGTCCCAGGATCAGCTCCATCGTCCGTAGCATGCTGCTGGTGGAATAGAGCGTCGAGTCGACCGAGCCGCGTTTCACATACGGGCTGATGACGTAGGCGATGGTGCGGTGCGCGTCGACGTGGTCCGGCCCGTTTTGCGCGTCGTCCTCGACGACGAAGACCGCCGTCCTGGCCCAGAACTGCGACTTGCTCAGGGCCTCGATCACCATGCCGAAGGCGAGGTCGTTGTCCGCCATGTGCGCCCGGGGCGTGAGCTGTCCGACGGAGGCGCCGGACGTGTGGTCGTTCGGCAGCCGGACGATCTGGAGCCGTGGCATGTCGCCCTCGGCCTCGAACCGTTTCAGCTCCCCGATGAACCGTTCCGCGCGTTTCTTGTCCGGATAGGTCATGTCGAAGCTGCGGTAGCCGGGGTCGATGTGGCCTTCGAGCGCGGCGACCTTGGCTTTGGCGGGATCATTGGCCGTCTTGCCGTTGGCGACCCATTCGCCGAAGCTGCGGTAGCTCACGCCCGCTTCCTTTGCGCGGTCCCAGAGATAGCCGCCGGCCGGAGCGGCGATGGGGAAGTTGCCCTCGCCCGGATAGGGATACTTCCCGCGTTTGTTGTGGCCGTAGTTCAGCGGCCAGAACTTCTCCACGAAGTCGGTCGCGTAGGCACCCATGGTCCACTCGTGGCCGTCGGCGCTGACCTCGCTCTCGACGTAGAAGTTGTCGAGCAGCACATACTCCTCGGCCAAGGCATGGTGGTTCGGCGTGATGGCACGGGGGAACAGGCAGAGCTTGGGTTCGCCGTTGCCCTGCGGCAGATCGCCCAGCACCTGGTCGTAGGTGCGGTTCTCCTTGACGATGTAGATCACGTGCTTGATGCGGCCCTGCAAGAAGCCCATGATGGCGGCGTCGTTGGCCACGGGCGCAGCGCTGTAGAGGTTGTTCTGCGCGACCTTGGCCGTCAGCGTCGGCAGATCGGTCGATGTCGGCACCGGCGCGCTCACCAACGAGGCGCGTTCGAGCTGGAACTGGTACTGGTTCGTCGCCGCTGCCGCCGCAGCTGCCGCGGCGTTGCCGCCCGGGTAGTTGATTGAGGTGAGCCGCGCGGTATTGCCATAGAGGTGGCCCGGGTTCGGCCCGGTCGAGTTCTTGCCGTTGACGATGTACATCCAGCCGCCGTCCGCGCTGAACGTGATGTCGTGCGGTTCGTAGGCCGTCGGGATCAGGCCGGTCACGGTGTTGGCGTTCGGCCCGGACAGGGGGATCACGGCGATCGAGTTGGCGCCGGCGTTGACGGCGTAGAGCGTGCTGCCGTCCCGAGACAGGGTGGCCGTGAAGGTCGCGGCACCGGTGTACTTCGGGCCCGGGATGATGCCGTTCGGCGCGCGCGCGTCGATGCGCGTGACCACCGCGTTGGTGCCGGTGTCGATCACCGCGATCTGGTCGGCGTTGTCCTGGGCGACATAGAGGCGCGATTGCGCGGCGTCCAGCGTCATGCCGAGCGCATTGCCGTCGAGCTTGATCCGCGACACCAGGTGGCCGGCCGTGGGCGACGAGACGTCGACCACCACCACTTCGCGGTCACGGTCCGACGACACGTAGGCCATGCCGTTGCCCTTCACCACGACCGCAAACGGGTAGGTCCCACCCGCGCCGCCGGCAGCGCCCTCGTTGTTGGCGAAATAGGGGCGCAGGTCGTGCTCGTAGCGGACTGTCGCCGACGCGGTGTCGATGACGCTGATCGAATCGTTGTAGTTGTTGGCGACCACCAGCGTCTTGCCGTCCGACGAGATCCCGATGCCGCCGGCGTTCGGCTGCACGCCCAAACCGACGCCTTTGCCCGCATGGCCCAGCGCGATCTTCAGCCCGGCGGACCATTTGGTGCCCGACTTGGCATACGCATAGACCGCGTCGTCTTTCCCGCCCGCGGCGTACAGCGTGTTCCCGTCCGGTGAGAACACCAGGCCGACGTGGGCATTGGTCTGCTTGATGACCTGGCTCAATGCCGGCTTGCCTTTGTTCACGCCCGACACGTCGTACAAAAAAATGTACTGGGTCGAATTGGCGGCATCGACCGCTCCCGCCGGGTTGTAGAGCGAGTTCTGCCCCGCGCAGATAACAGCCAAGGTGGTTCCGTCGGGGCTGAGTTGTGAGCGCACCGCTTCGCCGGCGACGAAGTTCGGATAGGCGGCGAGTTGCGGGTTCAGG
>JAYVSO010000111.1:0-58508 GCA_043775315.1 Verrucomicrobiota bacterium | reverse complement strand
CTCCGAGTTGCTCTGGACTGCTCGACCGCGTTCTCCCTCACCCCAGCCCTCTCCCGCTGGGAGAGGGAGCGACGCCGACCGCGTTGGGCACTGCTTTGGCCCGCATTGACTGGGCCAAACCGGTTCCCGCGTCAGCGTCCGGGGCGGACCCATTGGCCCCCTCTCCCAGGGGGAGAGGGCTGGGGTGAGGGAGAACGGCCAGCCAACCACGGGCGCGAACGGCCCCACCAACCCACTGAAAACAGCGAGGAACCGGATACCGGATACCCGACTCCGGATTAGCGGCGGCGTTTGAAGATGACCATGCCCATCGCGACGATTCCCCCGGTCAGCAAGGCGATCGGTGCCGGTTCGGGGACGGCGGTGATCGACAGGTTGTCCATGCCGACGAAGCCGCCTTCGTTATGGAACCAAAGCGTGTTCCACAGATCCGGATCAGAGGCGGACAGACCAAGTGCGTCGAGGCCCAGGCCGACATTCTGGAGACCGGTAATGGGATCGAACGCGGACGCGTTGGCGACCTTGCTCGCCACGCTGAAAAGTCCGGCACCACCGTTGGCGCCGAGGTTCATGGTGACGCGGATGGTATACCAGCCGCCGTCGGTGAATCCGCCGGCATCGGTGCCAAGGCTGGATCCATTGAGAAACGTCGCAATGCCACCACCGAGGCCGGTCTTGATCTCGAAGCCGTGCTGGTTCGCGGCGGAGTTCAAGGTGACTTTGCCGGAGCCATTGTCCCAACCGACGCCCACATGGTTTGACTGGGTGGTGCCGGCGCGAAAATCAAACTGCAGCGTGACCGTCTCGCTGCCATTAAGGGGTGAGAACGCACCTTGATTCCAAGCAGAGGCACCACGTCCCGCGCCCGCGTCGCTGAACAGCGCAAAGCGGGTGGAGTTGAACGAACCGCCGGAGATCTGGACACCGGAGGCGCCATTGAACCCTTCGGAGCCCCAGCCGGACTGGCCGTTGAGATCGCCAAGCGAATAGGAGTTGAAGTCGTAGGTCAGGGCACGCGCATCGCGGGACGGCAGGAAGCACGATGCCGCAAGGGCGAGGACCAGTCTGGAGGCCTGGGTGAGATTTGATTTCATGGCGATTTCTCAACGGTGAGATCGGACGCCGCGAAACCCTCCTTGAGGCGTGAAAAGCTTTCTTCTGGCTGGTTGAACTCCATCAGGTTCCTCTGGCACGGTCCGCCCATGCCTCAATGGAACAGCGCGACCGCTGGGGATGACGACAGGAGCCGGGCCCATGCCTGGTATCTCTCGGCGCTGATCGCGGCTGTCGCCGGAGTCGCCCTGAGCATCATGATCTGGTCGTGGGCCAGCGCCACGGCCGACCAACAGGCCGCCGCACGTTTCGGCGAACAGGCCCGGGCCCTTTCCGCCGCGCTCTACAACCGCTCGCATGCCTTGGAGCAGGGCCATGTCTCACTGGCCATGCTGCTCGCGACGGTCCCGAATCCGACGGATGAGCAGTTCACGCTGGCGGCCCAGTCGATCCTTGCCCCGAACACGGGGTTTGTCGCGGTGGCCTGGGCCCCGTTGGTGAAAGCCGACGGAAGGGACGAGTGGCAGAAGCAGGCCAGCCAACGCGTAGGACGGAAGATCGTGATCTGCGACCGTTCTCCCGACGGCGTCTGGAGAAGCTCCGAGAATAGGCCGTTCCACCTGCCCATCTCCCAGGTCGAACTCGCGTCCAGCATCGATCTGGCGCCGGGGTTGGACCTGATGATGCCGGTGTTCGACATGATCGTGACGGATGCGGTCCGTTTGGGAGAGATTCCCCTTTCTGCCCTCGACACCGGAATCCATGGATCAAACACGGGACCGCTGGCATTCGCCGTCATTCCGGTCTACCGCGGCGGGAAGACCCCGCGCGACGAAGCCTCGCGCTGGTCACTGCTGAACGGCGTCCTCGTTGTCGCCCTTTCCCCGATGCAGACGATCAACGCGGCGCTCGATCCGGGCCTGACCAAGGAGATCGACCTGCTGGTCGGAGACATCAGCACCAAGGGGGTCATGACGGCCACCCACTACCGGCCCGCCGGGATGGAGTGGGAAACCAATCTGCCGGACCTCGCTGAATTCGCCGCCGGCAGGATCATCGCGACAAACATCGTGCACATGACCCGCGACCTGCAGATCCCGTTTCTTTTCAGGCCGTCTCCCCTCCTGACCGCGCAACTACGCGGACCGGTCTCGGCCACGGGTCTGGCCGGCGGACTCTCCCTGACGGCCCTTCTAAGCGGATACTTGGCGATGGCGGGATTGAAGGCGCGGCGGATCAACGATCTCGTCCATCGCAGGACCGGAGAACTCCGCCTAGCGAACGGCCAACTCGAAGAACGACAGTGGTTCCTCGACAAAGCACAGGAAGTCGCCGGCATCGGGAGCTGGATCTCCGAGCCGGAGACGGGCCGGCTCCGCTGGTCGACACAGACCTTGCGGATCTTCGGCTACACCCCGGAGGACTTCGACGGGCGGCTGGCCACGTTCCTGGCCCACACCCATCCAGACGACCAGGGCATCATCGACTTCGCACGCCGGCGGATAGCGGAAGGCGGCGCCCCCCACGAATTCCGGCACCGGATCATCCGGAAGGACGGTGAAGTGCGCTGGGTCGAACAGCAGGCCCAGTCAATCCGCGCCCCCGACGGCCACGTGGACCGGATCATCGGCGTCATCCGGGACGTCACCGAATCCCTCGAGCAGGACCGCCAGGTCCAGTCCAGCCAGCGGGAACTCGCCGAAGTGATCAACTCCGTGCCGGGTGTGGTCTACCGTTACGAAGCCCGGCCGGATGGGACGGAGGGCTTCACCTTTGTCAGCCAGCACTCGGTCGATCTTTTCCTGATCCCACCGCCCGACATCGTCAAGAATCCGAGCGTGTTCGACGACATGGTCTATCCGGAGGACAAGACCCGGCTGGCCGCCAGTCGCCAGCGGAGCGCGGTCGAACTTGCCCCGTGGCGCGAGGAGTTCCGGGTCCGGCTGCCCGATGGACAAGTGCGGTGGATCCGCGGCAACTCCATTCCATCCCAGGATGCGACCACGGGAGTCCTGAGCTGGACCGGTGTGTTCCTCGACGTCACGTCGGAGCGGGATACGATGGCCGAGAGCCGCAAGATCGAGCGCAAGATGCAGGACGCGCAGAAGCTCGAAAGCCTCGGCGTGCTCGCCGGCGGCGTGGCGCATGACTTCAACAACCTGCTCACGGGCGTCCTCGGCAACGCCAGCATGGCGCGGGCGACGTTGAATCCCGACCCGAAGCTCCACGAGTTCCTCACCACCATCGAAACCGCGGCGCGCCAGGCGGCGGACCTGTGCCGCCAGCTCCTCGCCTACGCGGGACGCGGCAGCCTCCAGGAAATGCCGATGGACATGAGCAGGCTGGTCCGCGAAACGGTCGACCTCCTCAAGGTCTCCGTCAGCAAGCGCGTCAGCCTCGAGTTCGACCTGGCCGAGAGCCTGCCCGCCGTCAGCATCGATCCGACCCAGATTCGCCAAGTGGTGATGAACCTGGTGACCAACGCATCGGACGCCCTCGGGCACCGCGACGGACGCATCCGGGTATCGACCAGCCTCGTCTGCGCCAACCCGGATCTGGTGAACCGCGCCGTCTATTCGCCGGAGAAGGTGTCCGGCGAGTTCGTCTGCCTCGAAGTGTCGGACACCGGCTGCGGCATGAGCGAACAAACGCGCCGGAGAATCTTCGATCCGTTCTTCACCACCAAGTTCGCGGGGCGCGGACTCGGTCTCGCCGCCGTCCTTGGGATTGTGCGCGGCCATCGCGGTGCGCTCGCCGTCACAAGCGAGGTGGGCCGGGGATCTTGTTTCACCGTCCATTTCCCGGCCGTCGATGCGGTTCCGGCGACCCCGGCCACGCCCGCAGCTCCGGCATCCGTCATTCAGAAGGGGAAAGCCCTCGTCATCGACGACGAGGAGGGCATCCGGACTGTGACCTGTTCCATGCTCCGCCGGATCGGGTATGATCCGGAGACGGCCGTTGACGGCGCCGACGGGCTGGCAAAGTTCCGCGAGGATCCCAAACGATACAGCCTGGTCCTCGTGGATCTCACGATGCCGAAGATGGACGGATACGAGACCCTCGCCGGGCTCCGGAAGCTGTCGGCCGATGTTCCGGTCTTTCTCATGAGCGGCTACGACGAGAGCATGGCCGCATCCCGTGTGGCCGACGCCGCGATCAGCGGGTTCATCCAGAAACCATTCAGCCTGGGCGCACTCCGCGAACGCCTCGCGTCGATCTGAACCACGCCCGTCCGGGGTGTTCCTGGGTGCGAAGGCGGCGGATGGAAATCCGTCTTGCTCCGCAAACTCCCGGCCGGTATCGCTCCCCGGCTTTATGAACTACAAGATCGCGCAGCGCGCTGCCTCTTTGTCTCCGTCTCTGACCCTCGCCATCGATTCCAAGGCCAAGGCGATGAAGGCGGCGGGCGAAGACGTCGTGGGCTTCGGCGCGGGCGAACCGGACTTCGACACGCCGCAGCACATCAAGGACGCGGCTGCGGCCGCGCTCGCCGCCGGCTTCACGAAATATACACCGAGCAGCGGTATCCCCGAGCTGCGCCAGGCCATCGCCGACAAGTTTCAGCGCGAGAACGGCCTGACCTACAAGCCGTCCCAGATCATCGTCAGCAACGGCGGCAAACACTCCTGCTACAATGTCATCCTCGTCACCTGCCAGGAAGGCGACGAGGTCATCATTCCCTCGCCGTATTGGCTGAGCTATCCCGAGATGGTGAAGCTCGCCGGCGCAAAGCCCGTCATCCTCGAGACGACGGACAAGACCGAGTTCAAGGTCACGCCCGCCCAGCTCCGCGCCGCCATTACGGCGAATACCCGGCTCTTCATCCTCAATTCGCCGAGCAACCCGACCGGCAGCGTCTACACACCCGATGAGATCAAGGCCCTCGGCGACATCTGCGTGGAGAAGGGCGTGCTCATCATGAGTGACGAGATCTACGAGCACCTGACCTACGACGGCGCGCAGGTGAAGAGCGTCGCCAGCTTCAGCCAGGCCCACTACGACCACACCATCATCGTCCACGGCTTCGCCAAGGTCTGGAGCATGACCGGCTGGCGCCTCGGTTTCCTCGCTGCGCCCGAACCCATCGCCAAGGCCATCGATGCCGTCCAAAGCCACAGCACCAGCAACCCGTGCTCCTTCGCCCAGAAGGGCGGCGTGGCCGCGCTCACCGGTTCGCAGGAACACTTGCCGAAGTGGCTCGCCGAATATGCCAAGCGCCGCACACGCGCATGGGAAATGTTGAACGCCATGCCCGGCGTCACCTGCGTGAACAGCAAGGGCGCGTTCTACCTCTTTCCGAACATCAGCGGCACCGGCCTCAAGTCCGCCGACTTCTGCGCCCGCCTGTTGGAGCAGGAAAAAGTCGCCGCCGTTCCCGGCATCGCTTTCGGCGCGGACGATTACATCCGCATCAGCTACGCCACCAGCCTCGCCAACATCGAGAAGGGCCTCGGCCGCATGGACAGCTTCGTGCGCGGGCTGAAGGCGTAGTCGAAGGACCCGGGATGGTTGGGTGTGGACGGTGTTCCGAAATTAGCCCTGTCCTGAAGTGGTTGCTTGGACACTGCCAGCGACCGCTTGGCGGTGTTTCACCGGTTGCTCAACTTCGGCTTCCGGGATATCTGCCCTATTTCTCCCTCATTGATGCACCTGAACAAGGCAGGTGTGCCCATTCATAAAACATTCAGCGCTCGTTCCCCTGATGGAGTTAGGAAATGTGATTGAATTGGATTAAGTGCCTTAAAAACAATCTGAGATTGTCCTCTGTGCCCACAAAATGGATTTTTGACTTGCTCTGGAACACCGCGTCCGGCAGCGTCTGGCAAAACCAAATATTGAGAACCATGAAAAACACCCTCCTCGCCGTCGCCTTGGTTAGCCTTGGAATTGTTTCAGCGGAAGCAGCCGTGATCCCATCGGGGGCTGGTTTCGGGGCCAACTTGGCGAATGGTCCGACCGATACAATTTCTGTCGGTGTTCCTGATGTTTCGTTTGCGAATCTGACCCTTTTCAATGACAGCGGCTCGGCTGACGATCCCTCAGATTCAGTGGGTATTTCTCCAAGCACTGGGGCCAACAATTTTTACAAGTTCCGGCTGGAATATCGTTACACCGGTGCTTCGACGGTAAACAGCCTGCGCTTCAGTCTTTTCGAGGCGGGCACGAGTGCAGCCGACGCTCTGACTAGGACGCAACTCAACAACAATCCCTCGGGCGATGTTTTCGAAGGCGACATTTACAACGACCCTAACACTCCGGGATACGTTAAGCAGAACATCAACAACCTGACTGGCCTGATTTTTGTTCCTCGCGCGGCTACGGGTGCGTCTGTGTTCCTGTCGGATCTGAGCCTTTCTGGTGCGACATCTGGCTCCCTTCCTTCCTCGCTTTCCTATGTGGGCGACGTGAACGGCGCCACCAACTTCAGTTTTGCGGCAACTGGATTGAGCGACGGGTTTACGCTCGAAGGTGTTTTCAAGTTTACGTCCGACTCTTCTTCCAAGGGCGCGGGCTTCGATATCTTTGTTGCCGTGCCCGAGCCCGCGACGATCTGCTTCGGCGCAGCTTTGGTCGGTGGACTCGGATTGCTCGAGGTTCGCCGTCGTCGCCAAGTCTGAGGTTAATCTCCCGTCCGTGCCTCAAGGCTGGTCAAACTCTGTTTGACCAGCCTTTCTTGTTTCGTGGCCGAGCCAATTGCATCCAAACACGGAGTCTACGCGGGCACCTTCGATCCGCTGACCATCGGCCATCTCTGGATGATCGAGCAGGGCGTTCATCTATTCGATCACCTGACGGTCGCGATCGGCGTGAACCCGAACAAGACGCCCACTTTCGCGGTGGAGGAACGGCTTGAGCTGCTCCGCGAATCCACGCGGCACCTGCCCGGCGTCGAGATCACCAGCTTCGGCGCGCAGTTCCTCATCCATTACGCGCGGTCGGTCGGCGCCACGCACATCCTCCGCGGCATCCGTTCGCCCAGCGACTTCGAGTATGAGCGCACCATGCGCAACCTGAACGGCGACTTGGAGCCTAAGATCACCAGCATCTTCCTCATGCCCCCGCGCGACATCGCGGAAGTGAGCTCCAGCATGGTCAAGGGCCTGATCGGTCCGGAAGGCTGGGAACCCATCGTCCAAAAGTATGTGCCCCGCGCCGTGTATGAGCGGTTGGTGAGGAAGATCCATGGCGGCTCCGACGCTTGAACGCTGGGTGTCTCTCTGGACGCGGCTTGGTGCCGTCGGAGACGCCCGCGTCGTCTGGAGCGAGATCGAACGGCGCTACCGTGAACCGCATCGCGCCTACCACAACTTCGGCCACATCGGCCACTGCCTCGCCGAGTTCGACACCGTTCGTTCGCTGGCTGAATCGCCCGTTGCCGTGGAACTGGCCATCTGGTTCCACGACGCCATCTACGACACGCACGCGAATGACAACGAGGAGCAGAGCGCCAACTTTGCTGCCCAGTTTCTCGGTGAAGCCAAGGTCGAGCCAAAGCTGGTCGCGGGGGTCGCGTCCTTGATTGTCGCCACGACGCACGCGGCGCCGCCGGCCTCGCCCGATGCGGCGCTCTTGGTTGATGTGGACCTCGCCATCCTTGGGCAACCGCGCGAGCGCTATGCCGCTTTTGAGCAGGAGATTCGTCGGGAGTATGCGTGGGTATCCGCCAGCGACTTCGCTGCCGGACGGGCCGCCATTCTCCGACGGTTTCTTGAGCGCCCCGAAATCTATTCCAGCGACGCGTTCCGCGACCGCTACGAACGGATAGCGCGGGAAAACCTGCGATGGGCCATCGAACGACTTCTGGCCACAGCGTGATCAGTTGGGACTTCTCACCATCGCCCAACTCATGTCGTCTGGGGCCGTGGAAGAGGAAGTTCATTCATCCAAGGGCGGCCGGCGATGGTCTCGGAGAATTTTCCTGGTGGTCGTCTTCGTCGTCACGCTGCGGTTCCTGCCTCCGCTCTGGTGCAGTCGCGGGGCAGGTGCCTGGTGGGAAGGTGATGCGAAGACGCAGGCCGCCCTGGGCAATGGAGTGGGGCGTTGGCTGGACCAACGCCTGGAGACGGAGACCTATGCGACCGGGGATCAGACCTTCGATGGCGAATGGCTTTTCGGCACCTACCAGATGGCGATCCTCGGTTTGGTTCAAACCGCCGAGGAGCATCCAGAGCTTCGTGCCGAAGCTCTCCGGCGGATCGCTCGGGCGGAGGAGCTTCTTCTCTCGAAGGCGGTGCGCCGGTTCGACCACCGGGAATGGAAGGAGGATGCCCTCGACTCCCTTGGTGGAATGAACGGCCATGCCGGCTATCTGGGCTACCTCAACCTCGCGCTCGGAATGCACCGAAAGCTCGAACCGGACTTCAAATACCGCCTGTTGCACGACCAGATATCCGAAGCGCTGGCGCGCCGCTTGGACGCCGCAGCGATCTGCCTTCTTGAGACATACCCGGGCCAGACCTTTCCGGTGGATAATTGTGCCGTCGCCGCATCGCTCCGCTGGATGGACCGAGTCGAAGGGACGAACCGATTCGCTGCGACCTACCAACGCTGGATCACTTCCATCCGGAAGAACTATGTCGATCGAAAGACCGGCCTGGTCTTCCAGTCGGTTGGGAGCCGGAGCGGTGCTGCGATGGGGCCGCCTCGCGCCTCTGGTTCGCTGCTTGGCGCCTATTTTCTGGGGCTCGCCGGGGAGCCGTTGGCCAAGGAGATCTTCGTCGCGGCACGCGCCGAACTCTGGGCGCCGTTCGCCGGGTTCGGGGCCGTCCGGGAATACCCTTCGACCGTTCCCGCCGGACGTGGCGACATCGATTCTGGGCCGCTGATCTTTGGCCGAAGCCTTTCGGCCAGCGGCTTCATGATGGCCTGCGCCCGGCAGCACGGGGACGAAGCGACCTTTGGTCAACTCTACCGCTCGGTGCATCTCGTCGGCGCTCCGACACGCCATGGCGACGTGCTCGGATTCGCCATGGGTGGTCCGCTGGGAGATTCCATGATGCTGGCCTTGCTGACCGCGCAACCGCTGGAGAAAACAAAGGACAAGCCGTGAAGCCGTCGCGAGCGCGATTATTTTTCGTCCTGGTGGTTGGCGTCGTAGTCGTCGAAGAAGTCCTTCGCCATCTCTTGGTCGGGACATCTGTCGTCGCCACCATTCTTTCCTCCGGGGAGTTCTCCTGGCAGCTCATGGTCGCCTGCGTTTTCGTGCTGCTCAGGCTGTTCGTGATTCTCGCCGTTCCCGCATTGGTTGTCGCCAGGTTCGCCGGCTGACTTTGGCCCAGAGCCAAGTGAGCACCGTTCATCGCCGCTGGTTGGGAGGCTTTCGTATCGAAAATGATTCAGTCCCGCACCGCGCCGCTCACCATCTCCAGCACGCGCCGCAGGCCGTCGTCGCCGCCGAGGCTGCCTTCGTTGAAGGGCGTCCGGGCAATGGGCTTCCAATCATCGCGCGTCGTGTCCACGTCCTTGGGCTGGGGCACGTCGGTCAACGTCGGGTCGTATTGGCCGTTGTTGCCGCCCATCTTGTAGATCACGAGATCGAGCGACGGCACGATGAGCAGGCCGAAGCCGCCCGCGCCGGATTTCCAGAACGCGTCCTTCGGCGCGCCAGCCACGTGGGCATCGGAGTTGTGCTCGAACTGGAGGCTGAAGGGCGTGTGCGGGTTGAAGGGCGAGGGCTTCGCGCAGAGCGCGAGGTAGTCGGATGGCACGAGTTGCTGGCCGGCCCATTTCCCACCGTGCGCGAGGCAGTAGCCGAAACGCGCCGCGTCCGTGGCGTGGACCGCGATGCTGCCCGCGCCGTTCGCGTGCGGCATACGGAAGCCGCCACGGTTGAGGCAGTAGCCCCACGGTCCCCAACCCATCGGCTTGGCCAGGCGTTCGTTGATGTAGCGGTCCAGTTCCATGCCGGTGACGTGACGAAGCACGATGCTGGCGATGTGCGGGGCGGGGGAGGAATAGGAGTAGCCGCCGCCGGCGTTGGTCCACATCGGCACCTTGAGCGACGACTGGTCGAGATCGCGGATGTTCTGGCCGGGCACTGCCTTGAGTTGCGTCACCTTGCCGTCGGCCACGGCGGTCGGAGCGCCGCCTTCGCCCCAATAACCGGCCGACATGCAGAGCAGATGTCCGAGCGTGATGTCGGCGCGGCGCGGATCGTCGAGCGGCAACGCTTCCGGCAGGAACTTCTCGGTGAAGACTTTCGTGTTGAGACCGTCGGGAATCTTGTCGCGGAACTCCCGGAGCATGATGCCGCAGGCGATGCTGGTGTAGGCCTTGCCGGTCGAGGCCATGTCCGGATTCACGTTGCGCCCGGCGCGGCCGAAGTAGCGCTCGAAGACAAGGTAGCCCTTGCGCACCACGACGAGCCCGCCGTTCTGCGTGCAACGCTGGGTGAAGTCGTAGGCGCGTTCCAACGCGGCGGCGTCCATGCCCGCGAGCCGACGCGTTTCGGCGGCGTTCTTCGTCGTGCGCCAACCGCCCGCGCTGTCCGGCGGCGGGAAGTAGTCGGCGGCAACGGCGGCCAAAGTGGTCAGGGCAAGGACGGCGAGGGCAGGGGAGAGAGGGCGCATGGGGGAATTGGGATGGCGAAAGGTGGCGCTGGAACTGAAGCGGCCGTCAAGCGCGCGAAGTGCGGCGTGGCCTACCGGTAGAGGTAGCGTCGGCTGATGATACGGACGGCTTCGCTCCCGTTGGTGAGACCGGCGACGAAATAGCGGCTGCCGGTTTGGCCCAATGCGGACAGCTGTTTCGCCCGGTATTCGATGAATTGCATGGGCTCCTGAGCCGAATTTGCACTGTTCAAAAAGCTGCTTCCAATGGCCTCGGCGAGCCGGTTGGTCTCTGCTCCGTGCCGGAGCAGAAGTTCATCCAGACGCGCCTCCGTAAACAAGTCGGTCACTTTTGACCTGCACTGCCACAGGATACCGAGATTCAGCTTTGGCGGCGTGTTCCAGGAGATGGCCAATTCAAGGGTGCGCAGTCTGACCATGTGGTTGGTGTGGAGAAGTAATGGCTCCAGCCTCGACCATGTGGCCGCACTGAAGTTCGTTAAGACCCCAATACGCCCGATGTGTCCATTGAGTTTATATAGCCATTCATCGCGGCCATTCTCGAGCATGGCAATCAGCTTTGGCTCGACGCTCAACTGCGCTTCCTCCGAGCCCAGCCTGAGAATCATAACCGCCGCGACTTCACGTTGGATGCGTGGAATATCCCCGCTGCGTGGAGCCAGCTTCTCGATCCAGAGCCGCAGCGCGCTTTTCTTCCAGGTCACTTCGGAATTGAGCCAGTCCACCGCTGTCTTCGCCGCCGCCGGTCCCATCTGGTGGATCGCATTGCTAGCTGCGAGGTAGTCCGGCTTGTCGGTGAGGGCCAAGTTTTCATAGTCCTGCCCTTGGATGGCCCAATCGGTCAGGCTGCGCCCGCCGTAGCGCGGCTCGCTCCGCCAAAGCACCAGCGCCACCAGGCCAGTGATGAGCGTGGCGACCAGGATGATGACGAGACTCCTTCGGCGTTTCATGGGCTTGGGAGGAGATACGCCCAACGTTTCGCAACGGCAATGTTCATGAAGCGGCCGCGTCGTAGGTTTTGTAGCGGCGCTCTGTGAGCGCCGGGGAGATACGGCAAGTCACGGCGGTCACAGACCGCCGCTACAACCCGCACTGTCTTTTGCAGAGGACTCATGAAGTTGTTCCCAGCTCCGATTTGCTTGTTGGCATCGCCGGGGCTTTCGAGCATCTCCCTCCGGTCCGTTGAGCCACGAGTGAAGCAAGTCATCGCCAGTTTAATTTTCGCCGCGTCCGCCCTGCATTGCATGGCGCAGGGGATCACGCCCTTGCCCGATCTGACGGGCGATGCGCCGCCGGTCGAAGCGGCCGTGACGAACGTCGTCGGGGTTCCGTCCGCCTTTGCCGGCACCAACGCCACTGGCACCAACGCCGTCGTGCCGCCTTACGCCTCCACCAACGCGGCCCCGCTTTCGACCAACATGGGCGGGCTTCTGCCTGATGCGGCCAATCTGCCGAAGCCCACGCCGTCGGCCCGGGTGTGCTTTTCCTCGTGCCAGGTCAGCGGACCCTACGTCGCGCTGACGTTCGACGACGGCCCGCATCCGGAAAACACGGTGCGCCTTTTGAAGATGCTCAAGGATCGCGGCATGAAGGCCACGTTCTTCTGTGTCGGCCAGCGGGTGGCGGATCATCCTGCGGTGGCGAAACGCATCGTCGAAGAAGGCCACGAGATCGGGAACCATTCATGGTCGCACAAGGTCTTGTCCGCGATGACCGATGCCGCCGTCGCCCGCGATCTGGAACGCACCGACCAGGCCATCCGCAAAGCCACCGGCGTCTCGCCGAAGCTCATGCGTCCGCCGTATGGAGCCTTCACGGATCGCCAGCGGGATTGGGCGCATCGCAAGTGGGGCTACTCGATCACGCTGTGGGACGTGGACTCGAACGACTGGCGGAATCCCAGCGCGGCCTATGCCCGTTCGCGCATCCTCCAAGGCACCGGCCCCGGCTCCATCGTCCTCTCGCACGACATCCACAAGTCCACCGTCGACGGCCTGCCCAAGACCTTGGATGCGCTCAAGGCGAAGGGCTTCAAGTTCGTCACCGTCTCCGAGCTTCTCGCGCTGGAGCAGGAGACTTTGAGCAAACTTCCGGCGAATCCCGCTCAGCAATCCCACGCGGCCAAGACCGGCCAGGCCAAACCGGCTAGGGCGATGATTAAAGCGCCATCGGTCCGGCGGTAGTTCACGACGCTCAGTCTGACGCGGCGATTGGGCCGCTTCTCCGTTCTCTGGCTCGCTGACTTTGCCCTTTGCCCGGTTCCGGCAGGCTGGTTAGCTTCCGCGCTCTTTCTCGACCCCGTATGGACTACAAGAACACGTTGAACCTGCCGCAGACCGGCTTCGCCATGAAGGCGGACCTCGTCACGCGCGAACCGCAGCGGCTCGCCGCCTGGGAGTCTTCCGACCTCTACGGCCGCATCCGCAAGGCCCGCGCCGGACGCGAGAAGTTCGTCCTGCACGACGGCCCGCCCTTCGCCAACGGCGATGTCCACATCGGCACCGCGCTGAACAAGATCCTCAAGGACATCATCGTCAAATTCCGCACGCTCGAAGGGAAGGACGCGCCCTACGTGCCCGGCTGGGATTGCCACGGCCTGCCCATCGAATCGAAGGTGTCCCAGGAACTGCGCGCCGCCGGCAAGACCGACGCCGACGCGGCCACCATTCGTTCCGCCTGCGACGCCTACGCCCGCAAATACATCGACCTGCAAAGGACGCAGTTCAAACGCCTCGGTGTGCTCGGCGATTGGGAGAAACCCTACCTCACGCTCGACAAGGGCTACGAAGCCGAGGAGCTGCGGATGTTCGCCGACATCGTGGAGAAGGGCTTCGTCTACCGGGGCAAGAAGCCGGTATATTGGAGCATCCCTTTCAAGACCGCATTGGCCGAGGCCGAGGTCGAATACGCCGACCACATCAGCCAAAGCGTCTACGTGAAGTTCCCGCTGAAGGGGCAGCCGAATTCGTGGGTGCTGATCTGGACGACTACGCCGTGGACGTTGCCGGCAAACCTCGCGGTGGCCTTCAGCCCGACGATGTTCTACTCGCAGGTCTCCGCGGCCGATGGCGTCTACTACGTGGCCAATGCGCTCCTGGAACAGGTCTCGCAGAAGCTTGGGTGGGATTCCTACCAGATCAATTACACCGCTTCGGCCGACGAACTTGCGTCGCTCGAATACGAGCATCCGTTCTGCAACCGCACCGGTCGGTTGTATCCGGCGGACTTCGTCACGGCCGACACCGGCACGGGCTTCGTCCACATCGCGCCCGGACACGGCATGGACGACTACCATCTCGGTCTGAAGGTCGGGCTGCCGGTCTATTGCCCGGTCAACGACGACGGCCAGCTCACGCCCACGGCGGACCTGCCGCGTGAACAGCAGTTGCCCGAGTCGCTCGTCGGCAAATCCGTTTTGTCCAAGGGCGGCCGTTCCGACGCGAACGACGCCGTGCTCGCATTGCTCACGGAGAAGGGCGTGCTCGGCCATCGCGAGGATTACCACCACAGCTACCCGCACTGCTGGCGCAGCAAGACGCCGGTCGTGCTCAGGGCGGTGGACCAATGGTTCATCAGAATTGACCATGATTCCGGATGCCGGATGCCGGATGCCGGATCAGGGATCGGGAATCAGGCATCCGGGATCACGTTTCGGCAAAAGGCTCTCGCCGAGATCGACAAGGTGAAGTGGATTCCCGACTGGGGCGTCAACCGCATCAAGAGCGCGGTGCAGACGCGTCCCGACTGGTGCATCAGCCGCCAGCGCACTTGGGGCGTTCCTATCCCGTCGTTTTACGACGCGGAGAAGAATCCGATCCTCAATGCGGACATCATCCGCAATGTCGCTACCATCATCGAAGAACACGGCTCGAACGTGTGGTTCGCCAAGTCGACCGAAGAACTGTGGTCGATGGTGAAGCCGCTGAACTGGACCGGCGCGACGCCGGCATCCAAGTCCTCCGACACGCTCGACGTGTGGATCGACTCGGGCAGTTCCAGCCGTGCCGTCCTGAAGACCCGCAACGAACTCCAACATGCCGGAGCGAGTGGCTCCGCCGTATGGCAGGCCGACGTTTACCTCGAAGGCTCCGACCAGCATCGCGGTTGGTTTCAGTCCTCGCTGCTGCTCTCGCTCGCGGGCAATGGCGCTGCTCCCTTCAAGACCGTGCTGACCCACGGGTTCATGGTCGATGAGGACCGCGAGAAGATCTCCAAGTCCAAGCAAGGGCAGGGCGGCTACCAGAAGCCGCAGACGGCGGATCGCTTTGTCAAAGACTACGGCGCGGACGTCATCCGTTTGTGGGTGGCGTCGCAGGATTACCGGAGCGACATCGTCGTCAGCGAAGAGCGGCTCAAGAAGGTCGGCGAAACCTACCGCAACATCCGCAATTGCCTGCGTTACCAGCTCTCGAACCTCTACGACTTCGATCCGGCCAAGCACTCCGTGGCCGACGACAAGCTGACCGGACTCGACCGTTGGATCCTTGGCGAATTTGCTACGCTCGAAGCCGAGGTGAGGGCGGCCTACGACGCCTACGAGTTCCACAACGTCTACCAGAAGCTCAGCCAGTTCGTGGCCGTGCAGCTTTCCTCGATCTACCACGACGTGGTGAAAGATCGTCTCTACACCGACGCTGCGAACTCGCCTCGCCGCCGCAGCACGCAGACGGCGCTGCACCGCATCGTCAGCGGCATGAGCCAGATGCTCAGCCCGATGCTGGCCTTCACGGCGGATGAAGCCTGGGAAGCCATCCCCGGCAGACCCACGGCAAGCGTGCATGAAAGCGAGTGGGCTCCGACGGCCACTCGTCTGACAGACGCCGAGCTGGCCGGCTGGAAGACGCTCTTCGCCATACGCGAAAAAGCGTTTCCGGCGCTGGAGCAGAAACGCCATGCGAAAGTAATCGGCAAGGCGCTTGAGGCGACCGTCTTCCTGAATCTCCCGGAAGCCGAGCAGGCTTCGGCCAAACGTCTCCAGGCCGAACTCACCGAGGTCCTCAATGTTTCGCATGTCCGCGTGGGCGAACGCGCTCCGGGAGATTCGTCGGAAGATGCCGTGGTCGTTCGTCACTGCCAGGAATTCGGCTACGTGAAGTGCGAACGCTGCTGGCACTGGGAACCTGCAACCGACATCGGCACCGACCCAGCCTATCCCGGTATCTGCCCGCGTTGCACCGAGGCCGTGAAGACGTCGCCGGTCAAACCGGTCTGAGCCGGACTCATGCAGCACAAGGTAGGGCGGGCTTCCAGCCTGCCCCGTGCTGACCGGGGTTCGCGCTTTGTCCAGCGTCCAGAAACGACCCCGCCGCTTGGTGTCACGCCGGAAGCGCCCTGGGCAGGCAAGATGCACTGCCCTACCTGGCCGAAGCCGTTTCGCGGCTCGTCATGCAACGGCATGAGTCCGGCTGAGGACTTGGCTCCATCTTGAAACGGAAAACCCCGGACACGTGTCCGGGGTTTTGCTTTCAAGCGGGATGAGCCTGGCGGCGTGGGTTAGTTCTTCGACGGCGTGAGGAAGATGTCGACCGTCTCGCCGGGGAGAACGTGGAGCTCCTTCGGGATGTCGACGAGGAAGGGAAGGGCGAGTTCGGGGTTCTTCCTCTCGTTCAAGGAGGTCGGGAGCAGGAGCGGGTTGATGGGTTCCAGTTGGGTGCCCACTGACCGGATGTGGCCGATCGCGGACGGGTGTTTCCTAGAGCGCGCGCGCACCACGACCTCCATGCCCACCGTCGGCATTTCCCGGAGCGGCTGGCGTGCGTAGCCTATGACGCTGGCTCCGGAGCCGGTGTTGATCGTCGCGACGGGCAGGTCGGTGTCGACGACGTCGCCCTTGCGGCGGTGGATCTGGCCGATGAATCCGTCCGCCGGCGCGCGGATGATGATCTTGCCGAACTCGGCATCGACGTAGCCGAGCTTCTTGTCCTGGTAGTTCATGGCCGCGGCCATCGCTTCGGCGCGCGAGTTCGGGGTCATGCCTTCCTTGATGGGCATGGCTTCCTTGGCCGCGTTGAAGGATTCCTGCACGAGCGCGGTCAGTTCGGTCACCTGCGTCTTGCGGGCGTCGCGCAGGGCGGTGAAGCGCTCAAACTCGGAGGCGGAGATGATCTTGTTGGCCGCGAGTTCCTTGCTGCGCAGGAGTTCGTTTTCGGCTTCCGCGAGCTGGACTTTGGCCACGGCGACCTGGGCCTGAAGCACGAGTGCGTCGAGGCGAAGCCGCTCGTAGTCGATCAACATCTGCTGCTGCGGACGGATCGGGGCGAAGTTGCTCTTGAGCAGTTCGGTCTCCGCGCCGACGAGGCCGCGGTAGGACTCCAGGAACGCCGGGCTCGCGATCTCGATCACCGCGATGGGATCTCCGGCGCTCACCTTCTGGTGCATCTCCACGAGGACTTCGGCGATGACGCCCTTCTTGGGCGAGCCGACCGCGCTTTGGCGGATCTCCACCTGGCCGACGATGCCCTGGGGAGTGATCTGCTGCTGCCAGATGACGGCGGCCGTGGCGGCCAGGAGGAAGGTGGTCAGCCCTGGCAGGAAGCGGACGCGGAATTCGCGCCAGCGCAGGTGCGGCGGGACGGGAATGGGTTCGAGTGACGGCATGACAGTGGGTGCGGCTTAGAGCTCGGATTCGTCCTCGGCCTTGATCGTGGTGACCCGCGTGATGCCGCTGAGGCCGCGGAGTTCGGAGGTCATTTCACCGAGCCGCGATGGATCGCGCAAAAGCACCCGGTAGGAAAGGTCGACGCCCTCGGAGCCTTCGTGGCTGCGCTGGCTGGCGATGTGGATCTTGAGGCCGTGGCGTTCGAGCAGGCGGGACAGGTCCGGCAGATCGGTCTGCGGCCGCGCCCAATGGAGGTTCAGGATCACGTCGTAGCGATGGCGGCTGCCGAATTCCGTATACCAGAGGAAGAGCAGGATGCCGGCGACCACCGCGAGACCAAGCAGGGCGGTGGAGAATTTCTGTGTGCCGCAGGCCATGCCGAGGACGAGCGATCCGAGCAGGTAGCAGGTGTCGAGCGTGTCCCGGAGGATGTTGCGGAACCGCACGATGGCGAAGACGGCCATCAGTCCGAAGGCCGTCACGAGGTTGTTGGCCATGACTCCCATGACCAACGCCACGAGCACGGGCATGACGCTGATCGCATTCACGAACGAGCGCGAATAGGACAAGCCGGGGTGCGTGACCATGTAGACGTGCGCGAGGACCTGGCCGGCCAGCAGGGAGAGCACGAGGCCGAGGAGCATGGGGGCGATGTCGGTCGGCAACAGGCCTTGGTCGCCTTGGGTCAGCCAGTTCAGTGCGTTCATTCTTTGTGTGGAGACGTCCGGGACTCTGACTGGTTAACGCCGAGTTCCGCAATCCGCTTGTCCCGGAGAATCAGAGAATCCGACGCCGGACTCCCGACGTGGATTGAATCGGAAAAGAACCTTTCGCCCTTCAACGCAATTCCATCCGCATACTTCGCGGCGCTGCATTGCATCAGTCCGAACGACTGCACGAGGTCGCGGAACCAGTTCGGGAACCGTCCGGTAAACTTCAGCTCCAACACGACTTTCCGCCCGAAAACACAGACCGGATCACCTACTTCCGCTTTGAAATCCGTCGTGAACTCGGGCCCGCAAAGAACGTCCCGGTCCATTGTGACCCGCACCGAATTGTCATGCGGGCTGATCCAGGCCTCGCGCATGTAGGAGACATGGGCGGTTGGTCCGGCCTGGTGTTTTTGCATCAGTTCATGGAACCGCATCACCGCGCCCATTTGTTTCGCATCCTTCGAGGCGATCATCGCCGCCTCGGGCAGTTGGCCGTTCATGAACGGGCCGATGAACTCGCGCTTCAGGGCTCCGCGTTGCTTGAGGATGGCGTCGTTCATCCGGCGTTTGATCTCGAGAAAGACCGGGCTGTCCGGGCGGTCGTCATAGAAGCGGATGCGGAGTTTGTAGCGGTTCTTGTTCCCGTTGATCGTGTGCCAGTAGGTCACGAGCAGCGGTGAATCCAGATAGAGGGAATGCACCGGATACGACAGGTCCGGACGGGTCGCGCCAAATTCGTCGATCTCGAGGAACGATGCGACGAAGTGCCGGATCTCGACGGCCACCGCTTCCGAGACGAGGTATTTCAGCTCGTGGCGCTGTAGCTGCATTTGGTCTTCTGCCATTTGGGATTTCAGCTCATGGACGGAATCAAGTGTGCGAGTCAAGGCCTGACCAAGATGATCGGAATGCCCCTGTGCGTTACACCGCACAGCCAATCCACTCCAAAAAACCTGTTGCCAAGTGGAAGCCGGATTTGGTCTTCTCCATCCACACACAGAGATCCAAACCAGAGCAGCATCGTCGATTTTTCCATTTGTAGCCCAATCCCAAGCCAACCCCACCCAAACCTATGCGCACCCTAAAACTACTCGTCATGTGCCTTCTGGCGCTGACCGCTTCGCAGGCGGCCAGAGCCGGCATGGCCACACGTCTCTGGTATTCAGGAACCGGGACGACCGTTGCCTCCCTGAAGGCTCTTCCGGAGTTCCCGCTCCAGTTCAACACCTCGCACTACTACCAGTATGACGACACCCTCGGCAGCCTGCCGCAGGAGTTGACTTACCTCCGACCCTCCCTCAGCGACAACGTCTCGTGGTTGAACAATTACGGCACTTGGACCCGTGGGTTCATCCAGGCGCCCCAGACCGGCAATTACCGCTTCTTCATCTACTCCGATGACGATTCGGAGTTCTGGCTCAGCACTGGAACGACTCCCGCCAACCTGTCCAAGGCCTGCGAGAACGTCGGCGCCGTCGGCCGTGGATCCTGGTCCGGCAAGCCCGCCCAGTCTTCGTTGCTAATCAGCCTCAACCGCGGGCAGACCTACTACTACGAGGTCTTCACCAAGGAAGGCGGCGGCGACGACCACTTCGGCGTCGGCTGGCAGCTTCCCGATGGTGGTTTCAACCGCCCGATCAGCGGACAGTATCTGGTTCCGTTCAACCAGGTGTTCACCGGGTTCAATCCGGGCAACAACTCGAACAACGTCCAGACCATCAGCACCCCCACCTTCAGCATCCCGGCCTACGCGGGTTTCAATTCCGCGCCTGTCAACAGCCCGATCAACGGACAGCCGCAAAACGTGACCCAGGGTGAAACGCTCGATGCCGTCATTGATGCCACCGTCATGGGTGCCCAGCCCATGGCCTTCCAATGGCTCGTCCGGACCAACGGCGGCACCACCTTCGACGTCATCCCGGGTGCCAACTTCCAGGGTCTCACGATCACCAACCTCAGCATCGCCCTGCACGACCAGACCGCTTATCGTCTCGTCGCCAGCAACTCGTTTGGCGTCCGAACCAACACGACGGCCGCCGTCCTGACGGTGACGCCTGATGCGATCAAGCCCACGGTCGTCTCCGCCCAGTCGTTCGGCCGCACCAACGCGGTCACGCTGATTTTCTCGGAGAAGCTCACCGTTGGTTCCGCGGGCAACAAAAACAACTACACCATCAGCAACCTCACGCTGGCTGTGACCGTTCTTTCCGCCGTGTTCGACGGCGATCGCACCGTCACCCTGAACACGACCCCGATGCCCGCCTCTGGCATCGCCAGCGTGGTTTTCACGGTGGTCATGAACAACATTCGTGACATCTCCGCCAATCAGAACGCCATCCTCCCCAACACCACGGCGAGCTTCGTGCAGGTCAACGGCGTCATCAACTCCCGCCGCTATCTCAACATCGGCGGCACGGCTGTCAACGATCTGACCAGCAATGCCAAGTTCATCAACGGCCAGTGGGACAACGAGCAGTTCAAGAACCTGATCGAAAGCAACACCGACTCGGCGGACAACTACGGTGCCGAACTCATCGGCTACATCGTTCCGAACGTCTCGGGCGCCTTCTCGTTCTACATCTCCGCGGACGACGGTGCGGTGCTCTTCCTCTCGACCGACGCCAATCCGGCCAACAAGGTTTCCGTCGCGACCGAACCCCAGTGGAACGGCTCCCGCCAATACCTCGTCGGTGATCGCCGCACGGCTCGCGCCAACGGCCGTTTCGACAATCAATCCGACGACATCACGTTGCAGGCCGGTCGCGCCTACTTCTTCCAGGCTCTCATGAAGGAAGGCGGCGGCGGTGACAACTTGTCCGTCGCGTGGCGGCTCCCCGGTGGCGCCGCTCCGGCCAACGGCTCCAGCCCGATCACGGGTGCGAACCTCTCCGCGTTCACCAACTTCGTGGTGGACCTGACTCCCCCGACGCTCACCTTGCAGCCCTCGAACACCGTCGTGGCCGAAGGTTCCCGTGCGACGCTCTTCTCGGGCGCGTCTGGTGGCAATCCGATGACCTTCCAGTGGTTCCGTGACCTTTCGCCGATCTCCGGCCAGGTCCAGGCGAACTACTCGTTGTTCCCCGTTCGGTTGGCTGACAATGGTGCGACCTTCTTCGTCACCGCCAGCAACCTCGGTGGTGGTCCGGTCGTCAGCACCAACGCCGTCCTGACCGTTCTCCCCGACACGAATGCTCCGACCTTGGTCTTCGCCAAGGGCAGCGCCTCACGCCGTGAGATCACGCTCGCCTTCAGCGAATTCCTCGACCCCATCAAGTCGACCAATGCCGCGAACTTCACGGTCTCGCCGTTCCTGAACGTCCTGAACGTCCGGCAGTCCGGCTCGAACATCGTGCTCGTCACCGATCGCCAGACAGAAGGCGCCCTCTACACGGTGAACGTCACCGGTGGCGTGTCGGATAATTCGTCCCAGACCAACGTGATCACGGCCACCAACGCCCAGTTCACCGCTTGGGTTTTCTCGAAGGGATTCGCCCTCCGCCAATGGTATGAAGGAATCGGTGGAACCGCCGTGGCCAACCTCACCACGGCCGGCAACTACCCCGATTCACCGAGCCGCGTCGACTTCATGTCCGGATCGCTCAATCAGGCCCAGACGAGCCCCGATCTGAACAACTTCGGCACGCGCATCACGGGATGGCTCAAGGCCCCGCCCATCTCGCAGGATTTCCACTCGAACTTCTGGAACTTCTTCATCCGGTCCGACGATGCATCCCAGCTCAAGATCAGCTCCGATGATGATCCGGTGAACCTGTCGTTGACCAACGTCGTGGCCGAGGGTGGCTGCTGCAATGCGCTCTTGAACAGCAACCCCGACCAGGTCCTGGTCTTCCCGCTAAGCACCACCGGCACGCACTTCTTCGAGATCCTCATGAAGGAAGGCGGCGGCGGTGACTACGTCCAGGTCGCCCTGCGCAACCTCTTCGGTGACGGACTTGTCACGTCGCAGAACCCGTTGACTCCCCTGTCCGCCGCCTACTTCGGCGTCTATGCCGATCCGACGGGAGTGGCCGTGACCATCACGAACAATCCCGTGAGCGTCTCCGTTCCCGAAGGCTCTGCGGTGGTGTTCACGTCCGGCGCAGTCGCCACGAACAACGGAGTTGTTTCGACGGTTGCCTACCAATGGCAGCGCAAGGTCGGCGGGGACTTCGTCGACATTGATGGTGCCGTTGGTCGGAACTACACCTATCCCCGTGTCGTATTGGCGGATGCCGGTGCGATCTTCCGGGTCCAGGCCAGCACCCCCGGTGCGACCACCAATTCGACCGAGGCCACCCTCACGATCAGTGCTCCGGACACGACGCCTCCCCGCGTATTCGGAATCCGGATCGCCGATGCGTTCACCAACAACATGGATCGCATCACGATCATGATGACCGAGCCCATCACGAACTTCGCGGTCAACCTCCCCGGAGTCAGCTACACCCTGGTCGCGACCAACGGTTCCGGATCCCGCACGGTTGCTTCTGCCAATGTCGTGAACGCAACCAACCTCGTCCTCGCCCTGAACAACGGCACGAAGTTGACCGAGAACACCTGGTATTCCCTCACCATGGCCGGTGTGAAGGACGTTGCGGGTGCCGGTAACCTGCTAAGCCCGAACTCGGTGGTCTTCCGTTCGCCCGTATTCGTCGCCGGTCGCGTGTTCGCCCGGAAGTATGACAACATCGGTGGCGGTAGCGTCGACAATCTCTGGGCGGACGGACAGTTTCCGAACAGCCCCTCGATCAAGACGCTCCTCTCGACGGCGGACTTCCCCGGTTCCAATGACAACTACGGTTACTGGATCCGTGGCTACATCATCCCCGACTTCGATGGACCGATCATGATGGCCATCTCGTCGGACGACAACAGCCGCCTGTTCTTCAACCCGAGCAATGACACCCCGGCCGGTCGTGGCACGGTGGCCATCGCCAACGAGCCCCAGTGGAACGGCTACCGCGAGTTCGTCACCGGCGATCGCCGCACGGCCCGCACGGTCAACGGCAGCCCTTACCAGTCCAACCGCTTCAGCAACATGTCGGACGACTTCAATGTCTTCGCCGGCACCCGCTACTACTTCGACTACTACCAGAAGGAAGGCGGCGGCGGCGACAGCGGTTCCGTCGGTTGGCAGACGCCCAACAGCGTGGTCCTCGCAGCCGGTGGCGGCAGTGTGATCCCGGCCGCGAACCTCGGCATCCTCGTGGATCCGAATGACTGGACGATCAACATCAATACGCAGCCGCTGAACTCGACCAACGCCGAAAACGCACCGGTGACCTTCTCGGTCTCGGCCAACGCGACCTCGCCCGGTAACCTGACTGAAACGCTGGTCTACCAGTGGAAACGCAATGGCACTCCGATCGGAGGAGCCAATGGTGCCACCTACCTGACCTTGGCCACGACCAACAACCACCTCGCCGTCTACAGCGTGGACGTGAGCTTCACCAACGCGATCACCAATCTGATCAGCGGTGTCATGACCTCCAGCAGCGCTACCCTGACGGTCCTCAACGACACCGCCGCTCCGACTCTGGTCAGCGCTGTCCGCAGCGCCCTTGATGCGACCAGCGTGTTCCTGACCTTCAGTGAACCGTTGATCGACACTCCGGCGACCAACCCCGCCTCCTACAAGGTCAGCGGATTGACGGTCACGGCTGCGACGATCGGCTCGGGTGGTCGCGTGGTCACCTTGACCACGTCGGCACCCCTGCTGAACAACGCGGTCTACTTCGCCTCCGCCACCGGTGTGAAGGATGCCTCCGCTGCCGGCAACCCGGTCACCGCCACGGTCCGCGTGTCGCTCAACGGACCCGTCCAGCTCACGGGTGCGCAGAACCTCGGTGCCTTCGAAGCCGAAAACTTCGACATGAACACCGCGCAGGGCACCAGCTTCTGGGCCTTGACCTCGCCTGCCCTTCGACCCGTCCCGACCGGATTCTCCGGTGTCGGGGTGATGGAGGCGCAGCCGAACAACGGTCAGAACATCAATGACCCGAACATCCTGACGACCTCCCCTCGCCTGGACTATCTGGTCAACTTCCCCACCTCGGGCGTCTACTACGTCTGGGTTCGGGCTTTCGGTGCATCGGGTGCTGATGACTCCGTTCACATCGGTCTCAACGGCTCGATCAGCCAATTCGGAACCAACATGAACAACATCCCCGGTGGTTCATACACATGGTTCAACACGGTAGCCGTCGGAGCCGCCCGCGTGGTGGTTCCTTCCGCCGGTAATCATACCCTCAACATCTGGATGCGCGAAGACGGCGTAGTTCTGGATCGCCTGCTCCTCACCTCCGATTCGGCCTACGTGCCGACCGGAAACGGACCTGCCGAAGCGGGTCGTTCGATCGTGGCGCCGGTCATCACGCTCCGCTCGCTGGCCGCTGGCAACAACCTGACCTTGAGTTGGGATGGCGCCGGTGCCTTGCAGGGTGCGACCACCGTCACGGGTGTTTGGAACCTTGTTTCTACCAACAGCCCCGTCACGACCAACACGGCCTCCGGAAGCAGCTTCTTCCGCCTGAACGTCCCGTTGGTTCCCTGATTGAACTGAATCGGATCTGAATCGCGAAGGGCCGGACGAAAGTCCGGCCCTTCTTTATTTTACGGGGAGAACCTCGCGGCTATCTTGGGTCCATGCATCGAATCTTGCGTCCACTCCTTCTGGCCGCGTTGGCGATCCTTCCTTCGATCAAGGCGGACGAACCCGTCCTGTCGGCCCGCGCCGTGTCCGCCGTCATCATCCCGATCCGCGAGGAGGTGTCCGCTCCATTGACCTACCTCGTCCGCCGTGGAGTGAAGGAAGCGATCCGGTCTGATGCGGCAATCCTCATCCTCGACATGGAGACCCCGGGCGGTCGTCTGGACCACACGGACGAGATCATCGAGATGCTCAACCGCTTTTCCGGCCGCAAGGTCACGCTGGTGAACCGTTCCGCGTATTCGGCCGGTTCGTTCATCGCCCTCGCGACGACAAACATCTACATGGTCCCGCAGTCGGTTATCGGCGCCGCGACGCCGATCATGGTGAATCCCCTGGACGGAAGCGTTTCAGGCATGCCGGAGTCCGTCGAAGCCAAGATGACCTCCGCGGTGAAGGCCAAGGTCCGCGCCATCGCCCAGCGCAACGGGCACAATCCGGATGTGGCGGAAGCCATGATCGACCGGACCAAGAAGCTGGAAATCGACGGCCACGTGATCAATCCGTCCGGCAGCATTCTCACGCTGACCGACCAGGAAGCGGCGGCATCCTATGGCAATCCGCCCAAGCCGCTGCTCTCCGCCGGAACCGTCGCCGACATGGACGCGCTGTTGACGCTGCTCGCCGTCCCGCGCGCAAGCGTGCTCCGGATCACTCCGACCGGGATGGAGCGTCTGGCGTTCTGGATCGGGAAGATCGGGCCGATCCTCCTCCTGGTGGGAATCCTTGGCGTTTACCTCGAATTCAAGACGCCCGGTTTCGGTGCACCCGGGATCGTCGGCGGGCTTTGCCTGGTGGTCTATTTCTTCGGCGCCTACGTCGCGGGGTTGTCCGGCTTCGAGTGGCTGGTCGTATTCTTCATCGGGCTAGCCCTCGTCATCGTGGAATTTTTCCTGCTGCCGGGCACCATCGTGCCCGGAATTGTGGGCGGCCTTCTAATGCTCACGGCGCTGGTCATGGCGACGGTCGATCGTTTTCCGGGAATGCCGGTCATTCCATCCGCGGCCCAGTTGGAGCGGCCGCTGACGGACCTGGCCATCGCCCTCGTGGGCTCAATCGTCGGCGTCGTGGTGCTCGCGCGGTTTCTGCCGTCGATTCCGCTGTATCGCGGCATGGTGACGACGGGCGTTTCGGGGGAGGCGACCATTCGCAAAGAGGGCTCGGACCACGCGCAATTGCTCGGGCTCGAGGCCGTCTCCGTTTCCGTGCTGCGCCCCGGCGGGAAGATCCGGGTTGGCGACCGGTTCCTCGATGCGGTTTCGCGAGGAGAACTCGTCCCATCCGGCAGGGCCGTGCGGATCGTCGGATTCAGCGGACGCGACTGCGTGGTCGAAACGATCGCCGACCGCGCCTGAGCCGGGATCATGCAGTTGAAGGACGGACCACGAAGCGCCTCGGCAAAGGTAGGGCAGTGCATCGTGCCTGCCTGCGGCGCATCCGGCCTGAAATCAAACCGTGCTGGCGGAGCAGGGCGCCAGACGATCCGGGAACCCTTGTCAGCACGGGTCAGGCTGGAAGCCCGCCCTACCTTTCAACCATCGGTCCCAGCGCCGACCGCCAATTCCCGGTTTGGCTTCCTGCCTTCGCGGTCGCTGTTTCCTCTTCTGACTTGGTCGCAGTTCGGCTTCCATCGGTGTATGGCGACGCTTTACCTCGACATCTTCAGCGGCATCAGCGGGGACATGTTCATCGGTGCCCTGATTGATCTCGGCATCGACGCGCGGCTCCTGGAAACCGAACTCGGGCGTCTCGGGGTCGGCGGATACCACCTGCACGTGAAGCGGGCGCAGAAGTCCGCCATCGAAGGCGTGAAGTTCGATGTCCACCTCGCGGCGGACCACGACCATGGACACAGCCATTCCCACGGGCATGGCCATGACCACAGCCATGGGGAAGGGGATCACTCGCATGGAGACGAGCACCGGAGCTTCGCCGACATCCGGCGGATGATTCTCTCCAGCCAGCTTTCCGACTGGGTGAAGCAGAAATCCATCGGCGTGTTCAAGCGAATCGCCGTCGCCGAGGGAAAGATCCACGGGCATCCGACGGACGAAGTGCACTTCCACGAGGTGGGCGCGATCGATTCCATCGTCGACATCGTGGGCGCGTGCATCGCCCTTGAGATGCTCGGATGTCCGCGTGTGCTGGCCTCGCCAGTCGTCGAGGGAACGGGCTGGGTGAACTGCGCGCACGGACGATTCCCGGTCCCCACGACGGCGACGCTGGAGATTCTCGGAGCCAAAGGCATCGCGCTCACCCAATGCGAGGAACCCCACGAACTTGTTACGCCCACAGGCGCCGCCCTGCTGGCGGAGTTCGTCGAGTCGTTCGCGCCCATGACCGGTCTTGTCGCGACCCGGGTCGGCTACGGCCTCGGCACGCGCGACAACAAGACGCGCCCCAACGTCCTGCGCGCCGTCCTCGGGGAGGTGGTTTCCGCTGCTGGCCCATCGACGCATGATTGGGAGACCGATTCCGTCGCCGTGCTTGAGACCAACCTCGACGACATCAGCTCCGAACTTCTCGGCCATTTCGTCGGCCGCGCACTGGAGAGCGGTGCGCTCGACGTTTTTCACACGCCGATCCAGATGAAGAAAAACCGTCCCGGGGTGCTCTTGTCAGTCCTGTGCGCCGCCGCCGATGCCGACAAGTTCAGCGAAATGATCCTGCGGGAGACGACGGCCTTCGGTGTCCGGCGAACCATCAGCGAGCGCCGCAAACTCCGGCGTGAGTTTGTGGAGGTCGACACCGCGTTCGGCGAAGTCACCGTGAAGCTCGGAAAACTCGACGGCCGCGTGGTGCAGGCCGCTCCCGAATTCGAGTCCTGCAAGACCGCCGCCGCCAGGGCCGGGGCCAGCGTGAAGGACGTGATGGACGCGGCCCATCGCGCAGCCGCGCTTCGGACCGGTGCATGATCGGGATCGCCACCGCAGGCTTCCGTTTTACGGGGTGATCGTGCAAGTTGGCGCAGTGAGAAGGATGCATCATCTCCTGCTGACGCTGCTTGGGTTCTGGCTCGTAGGCTGTGCTTCAGACCAGCGTCCGGGCGACTGGCGACCGCTGTTTGTGAAGGACGGGGCGCCGGATGGTTGGACGGTCCGTTTGTGGTCGGACACTTCCAAGCCGGGACCGACGGGGGCCGTGTGGAAGGTTCAGAGTGGTTCGTTGAAAGCGGTAGGCACACGGGGATCATGGCTGATCTGGGAACGGGAGCTGGGCGATTTCGAGATGGAGTTCGAGTTCCTCCTTGGCCAGGTCGGCAATTGCGGGCTCGCGTTGCACGCGCCGATGAAAGGCGACCCGGCATTCGAGGGCCTTGAACTGCAGATGGCCGATCTCCGCTACAATCCCAAGGCCAAGGACAGTGAATTGACGGGAGGGATCTACCGGTCGATTGCTCCCAGCAAGCAGGCCTACAGGCCTACGGAATGGAACCGTTGCCGGATCCGTTTCGCGGGTCCGAAGCTCTGGGTCGAACTCAATGGGGTCGTGGTTCAAGATGTGGACCTGTCGACATTCAACGATCCGATCCAACGCCACGACGGGACGATGGCTTCGCCCCTCAAGGACCGGCCACGACGTGGGCACATCGGTTTCCAGCACCTGAGCCGCCGCGATGAACCGGTGGAGATCCGCAACGCCCGGATCCGGATCCTGGATTGACCGTGTGCTGATCGCCTTCAACAAACCGTTCGGTGTGCTTTCGCAGTTCACGCCCGACGGCTCGCCGAACCGCACGATGGCGGAGTTCGGCTTTCCGAAGGGCGTCTATCCGATCGGGCGACTGGACGCCGACTCGGAGGGTTTGATCCTCTTGAGCGATGAACCGGGATTGAACACCCGTTTGCTGCATCCGACGCGTGGCCACGAGCGCTGTTACTGGGTGCAGGTGGAAAAAATCCCCTCTCCGGACGCGCTGAGCAGGCTGGAGCGTGGGGTGGAGATCCACGGTTACCGGACCTTGCCGTGCACCACGAAATTGCTGGATCCACAGCCCAACGTGCCGCCGCGCGATCCGCCAATCCGCGTTCGTAGGAGCATTCCCGACTGCTGGATCGCCATGGAACTGGTGGAAGGCAAGAACCGGCAGGTTCGTCGGATGACCGCCGCCGTCGGCCATCCAACGCTGCGGTTGATGCGGGTGCGGATCGGGCGGTTCGAGCTTGGGAGCCTCGCTGCGGGGATTTGGAGGGAAATGGGTGATGCCGAGCGAGGACTTGTTTTGTCCTGAATCACGGGAAGGGTTGAGTCGGGTTCCGGCCCAAAGGCGGTTGCCCTGCGGGTAATACGGGGCAGGGGGGCAAACAAACCTTGCTTGGCCGAAACCGGGTATGGCTTATTGCGCCCTCGGTTTCGCCTTAATCTCATACAGGCGGAGCCGCTAAGAGATGAGTCGAGAGCGTGTCACGGTGTTTTACTCCGGACGGGTCCAAGGTGTGGGGTTCCGCTACACCGCGAAGGCCCAGGCCCTCGGTTTCGATGTGTCGGGAACCGTGCGGAACTTGCCGGATAGCCGGGTGGAGCTGGTCGCCGAAGGGGAACGCCAAGAATTGGAGGCGTTTCTAGAGGCGGTCAGGGATTCCGCAGTCGGCGGTTTCGTGCGCGGAGAAGAAGTTGGCTGGAGCCCGGCAAAACAGGATTTGCGCGGCTTTGAAATCATCCGGTAAGTTACCGGGACGACCGAATGAAATACGCAATCATTGCCGACATTCACGCCAATCTGGAGGCGTTGAACGTCGTGCTTGAGGACATCAAGGCACAGGAATGCACGCACGTCGCCTGCCTGGGCGATGTCGTGGGCTACGGAGCCAACCCGAAGGAATGCCTCGATATCATCCGCGGGATGAACATCCCCTGCGTGAAGGGCAACCACGACGAAATGTGCTCGGTCGAGGCGGATCTCGAAGGATTCAACCCGCATGCCGCCGAAGCGGTGCACTGGACCCGCCAGCAGCTGGATGAAGACGACTGCCAGTGGCTGCGCGACCTGAAATACATCCGGCTCGTCACCAGTTTTTCCATCGTCCACGCCACCCTCGATGTCCCGCAGAAGTGGGGCTACGTGTTCGACAAGCTCGCCGCCGCGGCCAGCTTCACCTACCAGAACACCCCGGTTTGCTTCTTCGGCCACACGCATGTGCCCGTGGCGTTTGTGCGCGACTCCGTCGTCCGGGGCGGCACCTACTCGAAGTTCAAGGTCGAAGCCGGCAAGAAGTATTTCGTGAACGTCGGCAGCGTCGGCCAGTCCCGCGACGGCGTGGCCAAGGCCACCTACGTGATCTACGACATCGCCGAGCAGACCATCGAGCTGCGCCGCCTCGACTACGACATCGCGACGGCCCAGGCGAAGATCCGCGCGGCGGGACTGCCCGAGCGTCTCGCCGAACGACTCGCCCAGGGCAAGTAGTCGGAATGCTTTCAGATGGCGGCTGGTCCGGATCGTCCGGTTCAGCCGCCTTTTTTCATCCACCATCCGACCCGGTGAAAATCCTCCTGCTGAAACCAAGTTCGCTCGGGGATGTCGTCCACGCCTTTCCCGTAGTGCGGTCGCTCAAGCGAAAATGGCCCGACGCGGAATTGCATTGGTGGATCGATTCCGGTCTCGCGGCTTTGGTCGAGACGGATCCGGACGTCGCCGGTGTCTTCAGGTTCGAGCGCAAACGCTGGGCCCGGCCGGGCGGATGGCCTTCGATGTTTGCGGCGATCCGGCGGTTGAGGGAGCAGCGGTTCGATCTCGTGGTCGACCTCCAGGGATTGGCCCGGTCGGCGGCGTTTGCGTGGATGGCGAACGGAACCTTCACCATCGGCGTCGATGATCCCCGCGAAGGCGCGGGCGCATTGTATGATGTGGCTGTGCCCCGGCCTTCGGCGCAGACCCATGCGGTTGACTGGTATTTGGAGGTTGTCCGGCGCCTCGGCGTGACGCCCCATGCGGAGTTGCCCTGGCTTGCGCCGCGTCCGCTGGTGGCGGCGGGATTGGAATCGCGGCTCGGCATGTCGCAGCGGCGCTGGATCCTGCTGAATCCAGGTGCGCGTTGGTGGAACAAACGCTGGCCGGCGGCCTCGTTCCGCGAAGCACTGCGACGGTTGGCCACTTTTTATCCGCGGCATCATTTCGCCATTCTCGGCGGCAGGGAAGATGCGGAAATGGCGACGGAGATTCTCCCCGGGGCTCCCGACCGCACGATCAACCTCGCGGGTTCCACGAACCTGGGCGAGCTCGTCGAAATCATCCGCGCCGCCGAGTTGATCGTGACCAATGACACCGGCCCGATGCACATCGCCGCCGCCCTGGGGACGCCGATGATCGCGCTCTTTGGCCCGACCAACCCGAACCGCACCGGACCCTACGGACGGCAGGCGGACGTTCTCCGGGAGCCATTGGCCTGTTCGCCCTGCCTCAGCCAGACGTGCCGCAACAACGTGCAGATGGAGTGCATGACGAGCCTGTCCGTGGACCGTGTTGTCGCCGCCGCGCTCGCCCGGATCCAGCCGTGACAAGGCGGGCTTGCCGGGCATTTGAAGGCGCCTACAGTGCGGCCATGCGTTTCTCCCTGGTCTTCGCCGCATTCCTGGCCCTGCTGATCCATCAGCCTCGCGTCCATGCGCAGAACACCCCCGTCACGGTGGAAGTGGAACTCGAGCAGGATCAGTATTTGCCGCTGGAAGACATCAGGGTGGCCGTGCGGATCATCAACCTCACGGGCCGGACGCTGCACATGGGCGCCGACAACGGCTGGTTGAAGTTCATCGTCGAGACCAAGGATGGATTCCCGGTCTTGCCCGAGAGCGAGCCGGCGGTCGTCGGCGAGTTCGACCTGCCCACGTCGAAGACGGGGATCAAACGGGTCAACCTGGTGCCTCATTTTCCGGTCAAGCAATCGGGCCGCTACACCGTCAGGGCCGAGATCGAAGTTCCCGGGCTCAACAAGGCCGTCACGAGCCGGCCGGTTTCGTTCGACATCTTCAACGGCACCGTCCTGAAGAGCATCACCGTGGGTGTCGTCCGGACAAATGCGGCGGCCGGTGGCGTCGGAGACCAGCGGACGTTTCTCCTGCAACGGAAGCACAACGGGCAGGCCGACCAGCTTTATGTCCGCCTCACCGACCAGGCCACCGGCAACACGCTCAAGGTCATTCCGGTCGGCCGGTTGATCTCCATCGGTGAACCCGAAGTGCAGGTCGACCAGCAGAGCCGGCTGCACGTCCTGTTCAGGGTCGACTCACAGACTTTCCGATACGTCGTCGTCACCGCGGATGGCGAGATGGTCCGGCGCCAAACCCACGATTACGGCACGGGCGCGCCCAAACTTCGGATGAATGGCGAGAACGCGGTCGTCGTCTCTGGAGGCGTGCGCCGGGAGATGTCCTCCGACATCCCGGTTTCGGCGCGCGTCGAAGACAATGGCGGAGACAAAGCTCCATGAAGCCCGCGGAAATTTTAGGCCGACGTTCGCGTTCATCGCGCTCTTCGCGGGCCTGATCGCGTCGTTTGCGGCCGACGTTCCCTCGCTGCGGATCCAGCTTCGCAACGGCGACACGGTCAGCGGCCAGTTGGTCTCGGAGGATTCGACCAACCTGGTTCTTCAGACTCCGTGGGCGGCGAAACTGTCCGTTCCCAAATCCGAGGTGATCAAACGCGAGGCGCTGCCCGCGACGGGTTCCGCGACCGCTGCCGCCCCGAAGCCTCCGCCCGCTGCTCCGGTGGTGGCCGCGAAACCCTTGGCACCAGTCCTGAAGCCCGTTCCGCCCAAGCCGCCGGCTCCGCCTTCTCCAAAGCCGAGGTCGGAGTGGGCTGTGGAGTTGGAGGTAGGCGCGGACTTGGCGTTCAGCACGATTGACCGGTCGGTCTATCACGGACGAATTCGGGTCAACAACACCTATGGCCGCCTTCGGAACGCCGCCGAGTTTCGCGCCGCTTATGGCGAAGCGCAGGGGAAGTTGACCGAGAACCGCACGGACGCGTCGCTCAAAACCGACTTCGACCTCAACCAGCGTAGGGTCTTCCTCTACAACATGGCCGTTTTGAGCATGGACGAAATCCGGAACATCGACTTGCGTTACGAGGTCGGTCCAGGAGTCGGCTACCACGTGATCCAGAAACCCAAGTTCACGTTGGACCTCGAGACCGGCGCCGCTTTCGAGCATCGCGAGTTCGCCAACCGTTCGGCCGACGAGCACCTGCTTTTTCGTGTGGCCGAGAAAACGACCTGGAACATTTCCTCAAAGCTGTCCATGGATGAACGGTTCGAGATCTTTCCCAACCTCGACCAGCTCGGGGAATTCCGCATCCGCTTCGAGGCCAATGTCCGCTACAGCTTCTGGAAAAACGTCTATCTGACCCTGGGGGTCATCGACCAGTGGGAGTCCGATTCGGCACCCGGTGTTTCTCAGAACGATCTCCAGATCCGGACGTCCGTTGGAGCGCGGTTTTGATCGGGCTGGAACTTCGTTAAATAGACCGCCTCCGCGCGGCGTCGATCCCGTCCCTCGTCGGACCGTCCCTTGGTTGACGCGGGGCAAGATCCGGAAGGGAAAGTGCGTTGGTGGGCTTGCTCCGGAGTGTCCGGAAGCCGATATTGTGAGGGACAAGTCAGATGAAATACTCATGCAAACACTGCGGCCAGAGAATCGAAGCCGACGCTTCGTGGGAAGGCCGTGAGGTCGCCTGCCCCGGGTGTTCGGCGTCGATCTCCCTTGGGCCTGAATCTGTTGCCACCGCTCCCAGTCGTGCGGCCGGCCGGCGTTGGTTTGGTGTGACGGCTGTGGTGCTAGCCCTGGCCGCCGCCGGGGCGACCGCCGCGGTCTTCGGCTTCAAGCGTGCGGGCGAATCCACTTCGGTCCCGGCGAAAAAACCTGCCGCAAAGAAGCAGCCGGTTTCCTACGAGGCTCACGTGCAGCCGATCCTCGCGAAATTCTGTTTTGACTGCCACGGCAACGAAAAACAGAAGGCCGACCTGAATCTTCAAACCTTCAAGACGGCGGCGGACATATCCAAGGACCCGAAGACTTGGGAGCATGTCCTGACCAACATCCGGAACAACGAGATGCCGCCGCCCAAGAAGGCGCAGCCGACTCCGGAGGAGAAGAAGCTTCTCGCCACGTGGATCGAACATGAGCTGTTCCACGTCGACTGCGACAATCCCGATCCCGGCCGTGTCACAATCCGTCGCCTGAACCGTGCGGAATACAACAACACCATCCGCGACCTGACCGGTGTCGACTTCAAGCCGGCGAACGATTTCCCCACCGACGACTCCGGCTACGGATTCGACAACATCGGCGATGTGCTCTCGATGCCGCCGATCATGCTCGAGAAGTATCTCAACGCCGCCCGCAGCGTCACCGACGCTGTGGTCGCCACGGATCCGCAGCCGCCCGCATCCGTGACCAAGACCGGACGAATGCTCGGCACAACGGGTGACAAGGCGACCTTCACCTTCGATGCATCCGCCGATGGCGACTACCGGTTGATCATTCGCGCAGGCCAGGACAAGGCCGGCACCGAGAACGCGAAGATGGCCCTGGGCCTCAATGGAACGCAGTTGAAGGAGATCGAAGTCAAACGTCCGGAGAACCGGCCGGAGAAGTTCGAGGAGGCCCTGAAGCTCTCCAAGGGTCCGAATACGGTGACGACGACGTTTCTGAACAACCTGCTGATTGCGGCCAATGGGAAGGAACCCAAGCAGGACCGGAACATCCACGTGGCGTCGGTCGAGCTCATCGGGCCGATCTACGACGGAACACCGCCGCCCTCCGAAGCGCAAAAGAAGTTGTTCCTCGGCCAATCGCTTCCGTCTGACGCGTCCGAACCCAAGAAGAAGCAGTTTGCGAGCAGGGTCCTCGCCGAATTCGCCCGCAAAGCTTTTCGCCGCCCGGTGAAGGACGAGGAGGTGAAGCGTCTCGTCTCGCTCGTCGCCCTCACAAAGGACGAACCCAAATATCCGTTCGAGAAGGGCATCAAGCTCGCCATGCAGGCCGTGCTGGTCTCGCCTCATTTCCTTTTCCGCGGTGAGATCCAGCCTGAGCCGGACAATCCGAAGTCCGTCCACTTCATCAACGAGTTCGCCCTCGCGTCCCGCCTTTCGTATTTCCTGTGGAGCTCGATGCCGGACGAGCAGCTCTTCCGCCTCGCCGAGAAGAAACAGCTGCGCAAGAACCTCGATGCGGAGATCGCCCGGATGCTCAAGGACGACAAGGCCCGCTCCCTCGTCGATAACTTCGCCGGCCAATGGCTTCAGCTTCGCAGCATGCCGCTCGTTTCACCGGACGTGAAAGCCTACCCGAGCTTCGACGAGGCGTTGCGCAACGCCATGATCCTCGAAACGGAGATGTTCTTCCAATACATCGCCAAGGAAGACCGGCCCGTGACCGAACTGCTGACGGCCGACTACACCTTCGTCAACGAGCGCCTCGCCAAACACTACGGCATCACCAATGTCGTTGGACCGGACTTCCAGAAAGTCTCCCTCGCCGGCACCGGCCGCCGCGGAATCCTGACCCACGGCAGCGTCCTGACGTTGACTTCAAATCCTACCCGGACTTCACCGGTGAAACGCGGGAAATGGGTTCTCGAAAACATTCTCGCTACTCCGCCTCCGCCGGCTCCGCCCGACGTTCCGACCCTCGAAGAGCGGGAGCGCGAACTGACCGGCAGCCTGCGCCAGCGCATGGTCCAGCATCGCGAGGACGCCACATGCAATTCCTGTCATGCCCGCATGGATCCGATCGGTTTCGGCTTCGAGCATTTCGACGGCATAGGATCTTTCCGGTCCAAGGACGGGCAGTTCGCCGTGGAATCCGCCGATGAGTTGGCCACGGGCGAAAAATTCACCACCGCCTCCGAGCTGATCGAGATCCTCGTCGCCAAGAAGTCCGACGACTTCCTGCGCTGCGTTGCGGAGAAGACCCTCGTCTACGCGCTGGGCCGAGGGTTGGAGCCATTCGACAAATGCACCGTCGAGGACGTGACCGGGTCCATGGCCGCCGGGGGCTACAAGTTCTCGTCGCTGGTCGCGGCGGTGGTGAAAAGCGTTCCGTTCCAGCAACGCCGGGGCGAGGCCGCCTCGACTCCTTGACCGCTTGAGTTTGAATCGAAACAGGCCAATATCAGTTAACAAGCCGAAGCAACGACCATGAAGATGACGCACATACCCCGCCGGACCTTCCTCCGTGGCCTTGGGACCGCTCTCGCCCTTCCGGCCCTTGAGGCGATGATGCCTTCTTCGAGGGTGTTTGCGGCTGCGGCGGCGACGACGAAGAAACTCCCGAAACGACTGGCCTTCGTCTACGTGCCGAATGGCGCGAACATGGACGATTGGACCCCGTCGGAAGTGGGTTCCAGCTTCAAGCTGCCCTACATCTTGGAGCCCCTGAAAAACGTCCAGGGCGACCTGCAGATCCTCAGTGGTCTCGCCCACCGCAAGGCGGCCGCGAACGGCGATGGCGCCGGCGATCATGCCCGGGCTTCGGCCACGTTCCTCACCGGAGCGCAGGCCAAGAAGACCGCCGCCGTCGATATCCGCGCCGGTGTCTCCGTCGACCAGATCGCGGCGACAAAGGTCGGAGCCCAGACCCGTCTGTCCTCTTTGGAACTCAGCTGCGACCGTTCCCGGTTGGCCGGTGCCTGCGATTCCGGATACGCCTGCGCCTACCAGTTCAACATCTCGTGGAAGAGCCCGACGACGCCCATGCCGCCCGAGGCCGATCCCAAGCTCGTCTTCCAGCGCCTCTTCGGCAGCGGCAACCACGAAGAGCAGATCGCCCGCGACCGGTATTCCAAAAGCATCCTCGATTTCGTCCTTGATGACGCCAAGGCCCTCCGCGGAAATCTCGGCCGCACCGACCAGAGCAAGCTCGACGAATACCTTACATCCGTCCGTGAACTCGAAGAGCGCATCGAACGCGACGTGAAGTTCGGCGGCATCAAGACGGAAATGAAGACTCCCGAAGGCGTTCCCGGTGATTTCACCGAGCACCAGAGGTTGATGTATGACCTCCTCGTCCTGGCTTTCCAGACCGATGCGACCCGCGTCTCCAGTTTCATCGTCGCCCACGACGGCAGCAACCGGCCCTATCCGTTCATCGGCGTCAGCGACGGACATCACGATCTCTCCCACCACGGCAACAAGCAGGAGAAGAAGCAGGCGATCGCCAAGATCAACCGCTATCACATGGAAAACTTCGCCTACTTCCTGAACAAGCTGAAAGGCATCAAGGAAGGCGAAGGCACGCTTCTCGACAACTGCTCCATCGTCTACGGCAGCGGCATCTCCGACGGAAATCGGCACAACCACAACGAGCTCCCCGTCATCCTCGCGGGCAAGGGCGGCGCGAACCTCGGTGTGGGACGTCACATGCGCTACGAGCGCGACACGCCCATGACCAACCTTTACCTGTCACTGCTCGACAACATGGGCGTCCATGCCGAGCGGATCGGTGACAGCACGGGCCGCCTTGGTAAGCTGACGAGCTGAAGGCACCTCTTTTGGATTCCGGGCCGGATAGTTCATCGCCATCCGGCTTTTTCCTTATCGGGATGGCACGTCGGGTTAAAGGAGCTGGAACTCCATGGAAAACGCGCGCGCGGCCACCTCTTCTTCCGCCTAAGGTTTGGGCGTCAGGAGCGTCTTCTTCTTCTCCTCCGACAACGGTGCCTGTTCGATCCAGGCACGGGCCGCCTTCTCGTCCATCCTCATCCAGTTTCGGGCGATGTTCTCCAGTTGATCGGTGTTGCGGGTCGGTTGTCCCGGCTGTGCGGGTGCCGATGTGAATAGTTCCTGGGCCCATTTCGCGGCAAGTGCCGGATCCTGATACGAAGCCGGGGTTACGAATGATTCCGCCGCGCGGTCGCGCGATTTCCCGGGAGGCAACGTCTCGAGCCATTTGCTCGCGCCCTGGGGATCGCTCTGCGTCCAGCTTGAGACCACGCTGCTCATCGCGCTGTCGCGGGTCTGTCCCTCGGGGAAGGCTTCTACCCAGGCTGCGGCTCCGGCCGGATCCTGATTGCCCCAGGATCTGACGATCGATAGCGCGGCGCTGTTCTGCTCTTTGCCGGCGGGCAGTGTCGCCACCCAGGCTGCGGCTTCAGTCGGGGAACTTTGCGCCCAGCCGCCGGCGACGATGCGCAGCACGTTGCCCTTGGTGTCCGATGCGCCAAGCTCCGTCGCCCATTGCGCAGCGGCCTTCGGATCGTTCTGCGCCCAGGTGCTTGTGATGCCTTCCAAGGCGCTGTTTCGGCCGCTGCCTTCGGGCAGTTGCTGCGCCCAATCCATCGCGCCCTTGAGGTCGTGCGCCGCCCACCGCGACGCGACGCCGCTGATGCTCTGCTGGGATAGTGCGGCCGGCATCGACAGCGTGAACTCCGCCGCCATCTTCGGGTTCGCTTCCGCCAGTTCGAAAACAATGTTTTGTGCGGCACGTAGCTGGCCTTGGCCGGGAGGCAGTTTTTTCACCCACTCCGCCGCCTTCTCCGGATCCTGCTCGGCCCACTGGCTCGCGATGCTCGAGTAGTATTGGCTGATGCGCCCACTGCCGTCGGGCATCGCTTCCAGCCACGCGGCCACCTCGGCGGGATCGCGGGAACTCACCTGGCTGACGACGCTTTGCATCGCGTTGTTCCGCGATTGGCCGGTGGGCAGCGTTTGCACCCATTCCAGGGCGGCCTTCGAATCCGTATTGGCCCAAGAGGACGCGATGCTATAGATCAGGTTGTTCTTCGCCTGGCCGGGAGGAAGGCTGTTGGCGTAGGCCACCGCACCCTGGGGATCGCGTCGGGTCCATTCGGAGCCGAGCGATTGAAGCGCGCGTTCCCGTGCTTTCGGGTCAGTCAGGTTTTGGGACCAAGCCAGCGCACCGGTGAAGTCCGTCTGGGCCCACACGCCGGCCACGGAAGACATGGCGACCTGTTGGGCCGTGCCCTTGAGGGTGAGCGCGTAGGTGGCGGCGGCTTGCGGATCTTGGTTGGCCATTCCTAGCAACACGCCCTGCGTAGCAAGCCGTTTGGCGTTGCCGTCGGGCAATCCTTGAGCCCATGCGAGTGCGCCCTGCAGGTCCTTCGCGGCCCACTGGGCTGCGATGCCGCTGAAGGCCATGTCGCGGTCGCGCGAAGTCAGTTTCATGGCCCGCGCCGCCGCCGCCGCCGGGTCTGTCTGTGCCCACATGGTGAAGATGGATTGGATCGTCCCGTATTTGTAGCCGAACTGGCTGTCACCTTTGGCCAGGTTCTTCAGGTGCAGCTCGACCGCGCGCTCCGGCGATTTCTGGGCCAACTCCGCCAAGATCGCGGACCAGGCCGCGTGTCGCTCCTCGTTGCTCTTCAGTCCTTCCACCGCCGCCATCGCCGCGTCCACATCCCGTCGGGCCCAGCCGGAGAAGACGGCGGTGAGCGCGACCTGCCGTTCGTTCGTCCGGGTGAGCGTCTTCGCATAGGCGAGCGCCGCCTCGGGATCCGCCTCCGCCCAGCGGGGGATGAGGACGCTGAGAATCGCGTAAAAATTCTGCTGGCCAGACAAGCTTCGGAGTTGCGCGAGCACCACGGGAACGTCCGCAGGGGAGAGCTGTTGTGCCGCTTCGAGCGCGTTCTGCATCGTGCGCTGGTTGTTTCCCTGCGCGATCACCTGCCGCAGCTTCGCCACGATCTCGTCGACCGACCGTGGCGCGTTGCTGGCCGTGGTCGTGGTGCGTGCTGGCTTGTCGCCCTTCTTGGCGAACGGCGAGGTGGCGGGTGTCGCCGCAGACGGTTCCGCAGTGTGGCCGTTGGTGGGCGTCGCTCCGGTGCCTGCCCGGCCGGCGAAGTATCCTCCCGTCAACCCGGCCGAAAGCATGCAAACGCCGACGATCCAAGGACGGACTCCGTTGGGATTCATGCCGGCAGCGTAACCAACCTGTCCTCGGTCGCAACAGCGAGGTTTGGAAAGGAAACAGCGATGCGGAATCGGACAAGCCGTTACGCCAAGTCCGTAGTTATGGGGACACCGGAGGCAGGCATACGACCTGGAAGAAACGCGTATCCGGAGTCACCGGGATATTCGCGGACATGCTGGACTGCAAGGCTTCCACCAAGCCGGACACGGCGGCCCACGACGTGCCGTTCGCATCTTCGGTCGCTTCGACGCGGTATCGGAAGCCGGGGGTGGACGACCAGGTCAGGGTGACCTGGGTCTCGTCGACTGCGCGGATCGACTGGATCACTGGCCGTGGCACGACGAAGAGCGCCGCGGTCGTGCTCTGGTTTGTTCCCGCCACGTTGGAGACGACGACGCTGTAGCCACCGGCCGAAGCCAGTTGAGCGTTGGTCAGCGTCAGGGTTGCGTTCGTGGCACCCGCGACGGGGTTGCCTTGGAACAGCCATTGATAGAAGAGCGGGCTGGTGCCGGAGGCGGTGACGGTGAATGTGGCGTTGCTGCCGAGTGCGATGTTCAGCGCGAGCGGAGGCGTCTCCACTTGTGGCGGGGTCGGGAGCGGCAACTGCAGGTCGACCGTCGTGACCGCCCCCGCGCTGATGGTGTTGGTCGTCGACATGCCGACCAACCCGGGAAAACTGGCCGTCAGCACGTAGCTGCCCGGCGGAAGATCCACCGCTCCGTAAAAGCCCGTGGCATCGGTCCGCAGCGTGCGGTTTGTCGGGCCCGTGATGGTTACGCCGGCGAAGTCGAGGCCGTTGGTCGTGCCGGCCTGGATGGTGAATCCTTTGAGATGCCCCCGCGTCGGCGATGTCTTCCAGGGCATGACTGGAATGGTGGCCTTGGTGGCGAAGACCGGCCCGGAGCCGGAGGTGTCGTATAGCAGCGCGCTGTTCGTCTGCGTCAGCGCCGCGAGAAAGTTGGCGCGGGACACGCCCTCGTCGTTGCTCAAACCGTAGGAGTAGAAGCTGAGGCCATGGGCGACGTTTGTCGTCGATGGCGAGGGCAGGCGCGCCGTGCGGACCTGGTGGAACGTGTTGGAAACCGTGTTGAGGTAGATGCCGGGACCGAGGGCGGTGTGGCGGTTGAACTGATGGTTCTTCGCGAAGGTCGACCAGTTGGTCCACGCGCTCCCATATTGGACATGGTCGAAATACATCATGGGAATGTTCAGGTCGATGATCCCCTCCTCCATCCAGCTCCGCCAATCCTGCAGCTTGTCCGTGTAGGCTTCGGCGCTGTTCGTCCACTGCGGGGCCGTCGTGACGCCCGGCGCGAAGCAGATCGTGTCCGCCGAAATCTTCACCTGCGGTTTGATGGCGGCGGCGTGGAGGTAGACTTTCCTCACCAGGCCGGTGGCCTGGTCACGCCGGAACTGCAGCCAGGACGCGTCCGTGGTCGCCGGAAGTCCGGTGCGTCCGAAGCGCTGGTTGAACCGCGCGACGGACACCGGGTTGTAGCCCCAGGTCTTCCCGGAGTAGCGGATGTAGTCGAAGTTCAGCCCGTCGACGTCGTAACGGCTGATGATGTCCATCGCCACGTTGAAGGTGTGGCGTTGCACTTCCGGGTGGCCCGGATCGAAGAGGAAGTTGCCACCGTCCCACTTGTTGCTGTTGCTCTCCTGCGTGAGCCATTCGGGGCGTTGGCGATAGGGATGGGAGGGCGACGACGGGATCGTGTTCGTCGAGTTCCATATGGGAAAGCTGACGATCCACGCATGCACCTCGATGCGTTGTTGGCCGCCCGATGTGTCGTGCGCCTTGGTGATCAGGTCGGCCAAGGGATCGAACGTGGACGGGGAAACCTCGGAGTTCTTCGGTTCGAAGTTCGAGTTGTAGAACGCGTCGCCACGTCGGCGCATCTGGACGATCAGGGCGTTGTAGTTTCCCGAACGCGCGTCCGCCACAAGTTGCGAGACCTGGGCCGATGTCTTGAAGCCCGTGTTGAACGCGTCCACCCAGAGCCCGCGGAACTCGTTCGTCTGGGCCCGAGCCACAGGACATCCAAGGACGATAAGAGCGGTCAGCAGGCCGATCAGCGATGACGGGCAATGTCTCGAAGCGAACAACGACATGGGAATAGAGGTTGCCGTCGGAAGCGTTTCCGGACAAGCGACGCGACTGGTCTTGGGCGGAAAGTAGAGTCGAACCGGGGAGTGCGACGCGGATCGGGGCATTTACCCAATGACCAACCTCGCGGCAATTTCAGCGCGCTTGCTTCTGCTTGGCCGGCTTCCCGCTGACTTTGCGGATGTGCTGCGTCGTTCGATCGAGTAGGTGGGCAACCTTTTTTAATGAACGGCACCACCGCCGTCGAACTGATGCGCCAATGGATCGAGAGCGAAGAACTCCGAGGCCGGGCCGGCTTCGTCATGGCCCCCGCCGGAGCCGATGCCGATGGCGACGGCGAGAGCAACTCTTCCGAGTTCCAAGCCGGAACCAATCCGACCAACTCCACCAGCGTCGCCCGGCTCGGGACCAATAGCAGCCTGCGTTTTCGCAAGCCGGCGCATCGTTCCGCCCTAATCCAGCCCAGCGAAACCCTCGGCGCCTCGGCGCTCTGGTGGCCATGGCCGGAGGGAGCGGTTCCTGAGTTTTCAATCACGCCACGCGAGTGACGGCTTCCCGCGCCATCGCTGGAATCCACGCAGCGCTTCTTCCGCGTCCGGCTGAATACCCCGTAGCTTGCCAGAAAAGAATTCCCGCACGGCGGCGGCGGCGGCCATAGTCGTCCGACAATGAAGTCGATGACCGGTTACGGACGGGGCGAGGCCTCTGCGGGCGGGCTGAAGCTCGCCGTGGAACTTGCGGCGGTGAACCGCAAGCAGGCGGAGATCGCCGTCACGCTGCCGCGTGAACTGGATTCCCTCGAATCCCGCATCCGCGACGAGATCAACCAGGCCGTCTCCCGGGGCCGCGTGACCTGCCGCATTTCGCTGGGGGCCGGCGAAGCCGCCGCCGGTGTCCGGATCAATGCCGCGGCCGCGAAGGCCGCGGTCGTGGAGCTCCGCAAACTGGCGGTGGACCTGGATCTTCCGGGCATCATCACGGTCGACCAGCTCCTGCGCGTTCCCGGTGTGGTCCAGACCGAATCGACCGGCCTGAATCCAGAGGAGGTCTGGCCCACGTTGCAGAAGGCGGTGAAGCTGGCCTTGAAGGAACTCGTGGGCATGCGCGAACGCGAGGGCGCCCATCTCGTCGAGGATCTCCGCGCGCGCATCGACCAGCTCCAGAAGTCCGTGGCGGTCGTCGCCGTGCAGGCCCCTGAAGTGCTTGCGCGCTATCGCCAGCAGTTGCGCGAGCGTGTCGCCGCCGCCGGGTTGCCGTTGCCGCCGGAGGACGACGAGCGGCTCCTGAAGGAGATCGTCTATTACTCCGACCGGTCGGACATCAGCGAGGAGTTGACCCGCCTGAAGAGCCACTTCGCACAGTTCAACGACCTCGTGAAATCTGCCGAACCCGTCGGACGCACGCTGGATTTCCTTTCCCAGGAAATGAACCGCGAGATCAACACCATCGGCTCCAAGGCGAACGATTCCATCATCTCGAAGGAGGTCGTGACGTTGAAGACCGAGCTGGAAAAATTCCGTGAACAGTCGATGAACATCGAGTAGCCGCCATGAAGCCGAGTGGAAAAAGCCCGCTGCTCGTGATCATCTCCGCGCCCTCGGGCGGCGGGAAAACGACCCTGTGCCAGCAGCTTCTCGCCGCCGAGGAGAACCTGACGCGGGTCATCACCTGCACGACCCGCGTGCCCAGGGTCGGGGAGAAGGACGCCGTCGACTATTTCTTCCTCGATGCCGACCAGTTCCTGAAGCGCGTCCAGGCCGGGCATTTCCTCGAACATGCCACCGTGTTTGGAAACAGCTACGGCACGCTCAAATCCGAGGTCCTCAGCAAACTCCGCTCGGGCCGCGATGTCCTCCTGAACATCGACGTGCAGGGCGCCGCCGCCATCCAGGCGCAGGCCGAACACGAGGAAGAGCTGAAGCGCGCGCTCGTCACGATCTTCCTGACGCCCGAGTCGCTCAGCGAGCTGGAGCGCCGTTTGAACAAGCGCGGCACCGATGCGCCCGAGGTCATCCGCAAACGCCTCGGTGTGGCGCGGCAGGAGCTGGCCCAGTGGAAACACTTCGACTACCTCATCCTCAGCCGGACGATCGAGGAAGACCTGCATCGCGCGCGCGCCATCCTCGAAGCGGAACGCATGCGCCGGACCCGAGCGGTTCCGCCCAGCTTCGAGTGACCCGACCAAACGCCCATGACCGCCAACCCCAACATCGTCCTCGGAGTCACCGGTTCCATCGCCGCCTACAAGGCCGCCGACTTGACGAGCCTTCTCGTGAAGGGTGGAGCGGTCGTGACGGTGGTCATGACGGCCGACTCGCAGCGGTTCATCACCCCGTTGCCCTTCAAGACGCTCTCCCGCCGGCCGGTCATCACGGATCTCTACGACGAGGACGAAGGCTGGAAGCCGTCGCACATTCGCGTGGCGGACGAGGCGGACATCCTCCTGGTCGCGCCGGCCACGGCCAACTGCATCGCCAAGCTGGCGCACGGCCTGGCGGATGACGCCTTGACCTGCATCGCGCTGGCGGTGAGGCCGCACACGCGCGTCTTCATCGCGCCGGCCATGAACGGCAAGATGTGGCTCCACCCCGCGACGCAGGCCAACGTGGCCGTCCTGATAGACCGCGGCGTCAAGTTCATCGGACCCGACGAGGGCATGCTCTCGTGCGGCTATGAGGGCGTCGGCCGGCTGTATCCGGTCGACCAGATCGCCGCGATGGTTCTTCAGGTGTCGGCGTAAGGATGATCCATGAACCTGCCGAGCCGAGCCCAGTTCAAGGCGTTGCTCGCCGGTTTCTTTGCCTCGTCCGGCCGTGACCGGGAGGTGGAGGCGGGCCGGGTCATCCGGATCGAGCGGGACGTGATCCTGCCGGTGCGCGGCGCGGCTCTGCTGGCGATCACCTATTTTTTCTTCGCCGCACGCTGGTTCGACGTGGCGAGCACCCCGCGTGAGGAGGCGGTTGTCCGGATCATCGGGATGTTCGTCGCCTATGCGCTGGTCCAGATCACCTACGCGGCCGTGCTCTTCAAATGGACCCGGCCAAGCCCGAGGGTCGTCGAGTGGGGGGTCTTCGTCACCGGACTGTTGGATGGCGTGATGTTGGCCGCGCTGACCATCACGACCGGCGGTTTCGGGAGCATCCTCTTCTGGCTGTTCCTCATCCTCATCGTCCACCACACGGTCTGCATTCCGGCGGCCGCGCCCCAGATCGGCGTCAACCTGCTGTGCACCCTGTTTTACCTGGTGGCCGGACTGGTGGATCTTTCACTCGTCCAGCTCGAGGCGACGGCCTTGGGCGCCGAGAAGATTCTCCTGCCCGAGATGAGCTATTCGGAGATTTCCACCGATCCGCTGATCCTGCGGATCGCGGTCCTCCTGCTGACGACGGCGTGCTGTTTCGGTGTTCAGGCCTTGGTCGTCCGGCAGCGCAAGATCCAGGAGGAGGCGCAGGAGTTCGCCGTGCGGCAGGAACAGTTGAGCACGGCGGGCCGAATCTCCGCGGAGATCGCCCATCGGCTCAAGAACCCGCTTTCGATCATCACCAACGCGGCATTCGTCCTCCAGCGCCAGATGAAGGACGCGCCGGCCCAGGCCCAGCTCCGCATCATCCGCGAGGAGGTCGACCGTTCCGACCAGATCCTGACCGAGTTGATGGGCTACGCGCGGCTGTCGGAGGGGCGCGTGGAGAGGCTGTCCGTCGCGGAGGAACTGGATTCGGCGATCGAGCAGGTCTTTCCTCCGGCGGCGAAATTCGAGGTCGAGGTCCGGCGGAGCTACGCGCCCGATCTTCCCTCCCTGCTGATGCAGCGGGGCCAGTTCTCGGAGATCTTCGTCAACCTGCTGCAGAACGCCCGCGAGGCGATGCAAGGAAAAGGCATGGTCGAAGTGGTCGCACAGCACGGGCCCGGCCATTCCGTCGTTGTGACCGTCACCGACACGGGCCCGGGAATTTCGCCCGAGAAGTTCCACCAGGTTTTCGAGAGCTACTACACCACGAAGGAGAAGGGTTCCGGCCTCGGCCTGGCGATCGTGAAGCACAACACCGAGATCTACGGCGGGACCGTCCAGCTGGATTCGGACCTTGGCCGGGGCGCATGCTTCACCCTACAGTTCCCGGCAAGGACCCTGTTGAGCACCACACAATGAGCCTAGCGCTGCCGCCCATCCTGGTTGTCGACGACGAGAAGAACATGCGCCTCTCGCTCGACGCCATTCTCGCGGGTGAAGGGTATGCCGTCCGGGCGGTCGAGTCCGCGGAGGAGGCGTTGCGCCGGCTGGAGAAGGACGACTTCCTTCTTGTCATCACCGACGCGCGGCTGGCCGGGATGAACGGCTACGATTTCCTCCGTGAACTGGCCAAGCGTTGGCCCGGCGTCCCCGCCCTGATGATCACGGCCCATGCCACGCCCCGCCTCGCCGTCGAGGCCATCAAAGCCGGGGCGCTCGACTATCTGGCGAAGCCCTTCGCACCCGAGGAGCTGCTCCATTCCGTGGGCCGGTGCGTCGAACGGTTCCGGCTGCTACGTGAAAACGCCTCCCTCCGCACGCGCGTCAGCGAGACCTACCGGCCGGAACAGATCATCGGTTCCAGCGCGAAGATGGTGGAGCTCCGCCAGCTCATCCACACCGTCGCCCCGACGAACGCCACCGTGCTGATCCTGGGCGAGAGCGGCACGGGCAAGGAGCTTGTCGCCGGCGGTCTCCATACCTTGAGCGCGCGCAGTTCGTATCCTTACATCCGCATCAACTGCGCGGCCATCCCGGAGAACCTCCTCGAAAGCGAGCTGTTCGGCCATGAGAAGGGCGCGTTCACCGGGGCAGTGAGGACTAAGCCCGGCCGTGTGGAAGAGGCGGACAGGGGAACGGTCTTCCTCGACGAGATCGGCGACATGAGCCGTCCGCTCCAGGCCAAGCTCCTGCGCTTCCTGGAGGACGGAACGTTCACCCGCGTCGGCGGCAACGAAGAGCTCAAGGTCGACGTTCGCCTCGTGGCCGCGACCAACCGCGACATCGTCGATGCCATCCGGCAAAACCAGTTCCGCGAAGACCTGTTCCACCGGCTCAACGTCGTCCAGCTCCGGCCGCCGTCGCTTCGCGAACGCGGCAACGATGTGATCCTCCTGGCCGAACATTTCCTCCAGAGCTTCTCCACGTCGTTGATGAAGAAGTCGAAACGCCTGGCGGTAAGCGCGCGCCAAAAACTTCTCGGCCATCACTGGCCCGGCAATGTGCGTGAGCTCCGCAACGCCATCGAGCGGGCCGTGATCCTTGAGCCGGGCGAGGAAATCACCGCGGCCAGCCTACCCGATTTCGCCCTCGAAACCCGGCTGCGCAAAGGCGAGTCGCCCCAGCAGATCCGCGTCGGGGCGCTTGACGAAATCATGGCGGACTACGAAAAGCAGGTCATCCAACAGGTGCTCGAACAGAACCGCTACAACCTCCAGCGGACGGCGGACCACCTGAAGCTGAGCCGCCATGCGCTGCGCTACCGGATGCAGCGGTTGAACATATCACTGGAAGGGGTCGGAGCCGACTCCGGGAACGACGAGCCTTCCGAAGAAAAACGGGTTTGAACGGGAAATTATGCTGATCCTCGGGCAAGTCACGGTGCCCATCACAACGAATTGGTGGTCGGGCTTTGCCGAGGATTCGGTAAAGCAGGTTCTCGTGCTGCTCGGGGCGATGGGCATCGTCGCACTCTTCGTCGTGTTCTGGGTGGTCTTCATCCGGAAATCCAGCAGCCACGAACGCCGCAAGTATCCCAAATACCCCAAGTATCCGGAGCAGGGGGGCCGGAATTCGGAATCCGGGTCGTCGCCTGCCGAGGATGATGATCGGCGCGAACGGCGTTCTTCGCGGCGCTCGGCCGACGACGAATACGGCGCCGAAGACGTCGACGAGAAAAGCGAGCCGGGCGCACGGCACTACGGCCGTCGTCATCGCACGAGCGAGCATCGGCCCCGCAACCCGACCCTCTCCGAGACGGGGGGCTTGCCACCGCTTCGCGATCCCGGGCAGCCTCCCCCGCAGTAATGCAGCATTCGCAGGCCATTACCCGCAAAAGCGCCTCCAACCTCGCCCTCGCCTTCATCCTGTTGCCGAAAGCGAAGCGGGACGCAATGCCCGCGCTCTACGCCTTCTGCCGCGAGGTCGACGACGTCGCGGACGAGGACGCGATGCCCGTCGAGAAGCGCCGCGCCGGTCTGGCCGCATGGCGGGAGGACATCCGCAAGGCCTGCTCCGGCGGCCAGCCCGAATTTCCCACCAACCGCGAACTCCAGCCCGTCATCCGCCAATACGGCCTGAAATTCGAGCTCTTCGACGAGTTGATCCAAGGGTGCGAGATGGATCTCGAAACCCATCGCTACGCCGATTTTCCCGCGCTGGAACTCTACTGCCATCGCGTCGCGTCCGTCGTCGGGCTGCTCAGCATCGAGATCTTCGGCTACCGCGATCCTGCTTGCCGGAAATACGCCTGGCACCTCGGCCAAGCCCTCCAACTGACCAACATTCTGCGCGACGTGAAGGTCGACGCCCAACGCGGCCGCATCTACCTGCCGCTCGACCAGCTCAAGGCCTTTCGTGTAACCGAGGAGGAAATCCTGCGCCACGAATACTCCGACCACTACGCCGCCTTCGCCCAGCACGTCGCCGGTGAAGCACGCCGCCATTACAAGGCCGCCCGCGAAGTCCTACCCGCCGGTGACCGGCGCTCGATGATCGCCGCGGAGCTGATGGGCTCGGTCTACTGGCGGCTCTTGCGGAAGCTGGAGCAGAAACGGTTCAACGTCTTCGGGCCCGACCTCACGCGCGTCTCCAAGCCGCAGAAGATCGGCCTTATCCTGCGCACCTGGTTCCGCGTGGGGGTCGGCCTCGTGACTCCGAACTATGGCACGCCCTGACGCGCCCGTCCGGCGTCGGCTCATCGTCAATGCCGACGACTTCGGACGTTCCCGCAGCATCAACACCGCCGTCATACAGGCCCACCGCGACGGCATCCTCACCACCGCCAGCCTGATGGTCACCGGTTCGGCCGCTGCGGAAGCCGTCGAACTCGCCCGCCAGAATCCGCGCCTCGGTGTGGGCCTTCACCTCACGCTCCTCATGGGCCAGGCCGCCTTGCCCCCCGAGCAGGTTCCCGGCTTGACCGATGCCTCGGGCAACTTCTCCGACAACCCCGTGTCCGTCGGCCTGCGCTACTTCTTTCGGCCCGAGCTGGAGGCGCAGATCGAGGCCGAGATGGACGCGCAGTTCGCGCTCTTCCGCCGCACCGGGCTTGAACTCGACCACGTCAACGGCCACCTCCACCTCCATCTCCATCCCGTCGTCTTCCGCATCCTGATGAAGCATGCGACCCGCTGGGGTGTGAAGCGCATCCGGTTCACGCGCGACGCCTTCTGGTTGAACGCCCGCATCGCCGGCGGTGAATGGCTCTACCGCACCAGCCATGCGGTCATCTTCCATGCGCTCAGCCTCTGGGCGCGCGGCGAAGTGGTGAAACGCGGGCTGAAGCACACCCCGTGGGTCTTCGGCCTGTTGCAGAACGGCCGCGTCGACGAAGCCTACATCCTCAAGCTCCTCGCCGAAATTCCGCCCGGCGACGCCGAACTCTTCTCCCATCCCGGCATCGACGAATTCCCCCGTGAAGCCGCCGCCCTCGTCAACCCCGCCGTCAAAGCCGCCGTCCAACGCCTCGGCATCGAGCTGATCCGCTACCAGGATCTTTGACGTAGCCGCCGAGGTGACGAGCCGGATGGGACCTTCCTCTTGAGGTCGGCGCTCCGATTGGTCGCGAAGGGGCGGCGTTGCCGCGCCGCCGTGACTTCCCGTTCGGCCGCAGGCCAGCCAATCCCAACGGGATGGTGGCCTGGGCGAGTCGGAAGCGATCCGGTTGGAGTTGGAAAAGCGCCGGAGCACCGGCGCAGTCCAAGACCTGGCGGAACTCCGAGGCACCCGAGAAACGCGACAGCGTCTTGGAGTGCGTGCGCTGCCGCGCCGCTTTGGGGAGCGACGATCTCCGATCCGGCGTGATGGGCGGAAGGTGATTCTGCCAAGGCCCGTAGGGCCGATCTGTTTATAGCCACGGGCAATTTCAAACCCGCCAAGCGCCGTAGGAGCGACCCCTTTGGAACAGGCCGCTCTTACGGAGCTTGGGATGGATGGTGCGGGCGTTTCTATAAACAGGTGGCTCTACGGAGCCGAGACAACCGCGCGCCGGGCCGGAGGCCGGCGCTCCGAACGACTGGAGGAACCGCCGCTGGTGGCGGCGGGAGAACATGGCTGAGCGGCAGATCAGCCCCACCATCATGGGTAGGGCGGCACTGCCGCGCCGCCGTGGCTTCCCGTTCGACCGTAGGCCGGACGATCCGGCCAATCCCAACGGGATTGCGGCCGGTAGCCCAAAATTGGCGCGGGCGCGCCTACCTTGGGTGGAGACGGGAAACGGACTTCAACCCCAGACGGGGTTGCGGCTAGGTGGCATCTCGCTGGAAGACGGCAAGCCGAAGGCTCTGCTACTCGGGAGCACTTTCCCGCACTATAGTTTTAAGAAAATACGTTGCGTGCCCTTCGACCAACGCTTCCTCAGCAAAGAATGTCGTTTCGACTACCTCGACTTTGACTCGCTCGCTCAACTTCAAATCCTTCATCTGCTTTTTGGCCTCAGATGAGATTCGTCCACGGTAAAATTCGTCTCCCACCTGAAGTTCAAATCTGTTGGTGGCGATGCTCCCACCTGTGAGAATTCCGACCAGCGACAGAGTGGCCGTAGATTCGGCAAGACTGTCCATCCAAGTAGTTCGGTCGCGGGCCTGTTTTGCGGTAATCTTAACTCCAGCAAGACGAGTCTTCGTGCGCACAATCATTTGAGCACCACCCTTGCCTATCATTTCAACAAGGTCGTAGTAGTGAGTCTTTACGCGAGGTGAAGCGACGGCCTTGACCAAATCGGCCTGACTAATGCCGGGGTCAAGCAGAGTGCAGAACTGGTTTAACACCGAGTCAGATTGGGAAAGTCGTAGCCGCCCTAATTCCGAATCAGAATGCAGTCGAAGGCGAAGACCAAAGGAAGAAGGAAATGTGCCGGCGACAAGGAGGTGATAGTCCTCAACCAAATTGTTAGCAATGTTGCCGCTTTCGGTGGGCTTTTGTTCAACGGCTTGGGCGAGAGCGTTAATCAAGCTTTGTGCCTTCGACAGGATGTTCCCAAGAAATCCAGCCATAATGTCATGCTGGAATACGGGCTCGCCTGAGATGGCAAACTGAATATCGGCATCTGCAAGCTCGGCTTGCCTAGCCAGCTCCAGTTCGCTCTCTAGTTCGAGGCGATGACTTTGCCACGCATCCCATTGCAATTGCGCCGCAAAATCATTGGAAGGTGGAGCCGAAACACCGCTAGGCAGCGAAGCCAAAAAAGCCTCCAACTGCTCCTCAACTTCAGAAGATGGGCGTCGTGCTTTCATTTAGGCTGCATCACTTATCACCGGACAATGACTCGGTTTGCCAATACTCATTTGGACAATACCTTTTCGACCCCGCCACGGAGCGGGCCTCTTCTCGGTGCCTGAATAGTCTTGTGGCCGTGAGAACCAGTCTCGCCAATATTTACGTTGAGCATCAAAGGCAGCCGAAAAAGGGTGACCCGCCGCAAAGCGAATTTCGAGGAACGTATGGGTATTGTATCCGTCCTTTGTGGATCCATGTCCATTAAGCAGAGGCTGGATTCGTTTCTGAACGGCCGCATCCAGAGCATTCAGTGCCGAAGATTCGCAGTAGTTTATGACGTCCACGTCATCCGGATCCAACTTGGTGCCATCCACGAATGACCCATCAACCCATTGCGTCACGCACAGTCCAAGGTCGGCAACATCAACCCTATACCGGCAGAAGTTTCCATAGATCTTTTGACGGGTTGAACTCGCTGGGTATGGGTCGACGAAACGAGCCTTCAAATCATCCTCCACAGCCGGATGCACACCCTCGGGCAGTAAGCCTTGCCGGTTAAGTTCAGGGAGTGGCATGGATTGAAAATGTGTATTCTATGCCTGAAAAGCTCAACATCTGAAACTGATGGCATCTCGGCCAAGGTCATTTCCCAATCAATCTCCGATGCTTCCCGAACACGCTGCGCAGTGCCTTGGACGTGTCGTCCTGGAGGGCTTGGAGTTCGGCGTAGATCGCGGCGGACTTGGCGTTGGGGGTGGCGGTCTGGGCCTTGTTCAAGGTCACGAAGGTGTCGGTCAGGTCTTCGATGGCGACCTTCTCGCCCTGTTGCAGGCGCCAGCTCCAGAGGGCCTGGAGGGCGGCACCGTAGGCCGCTCCTTCGCTGACCTTCAGGGTGACGACTTCGGCGTTGAAGATGTCGGCCATGATCTGGCGCCAGAGCTTGGACTTGGCTCCGCCGCCGGTGGCGCGGATCTGGGTGGCCTTGACGCCGAGTTCGGCCAGGCGGCGCAGGCCGTAGTTCATGCCGAGGGTCACGCCTTCCATCGTCGCGCGGGCGAAATGGGAGGCGGTGAAGGTGCGGGGGTTGACGCCGAGATAGACGCCGGTGCCGTCGGGGACGTTGGGGGTGCGTTCGCCTTCGAGATACGGCAGAAGCATGAGGCCGTCGGAGCCGGCGGGCGCGCACGACGCGACCTTCTCGAACGCGGCGTGGTCGAGGCCGAAATCCTTGCGGACCATCTCGGTGGCGACGGTCACGTTCATGGTGCAGAGGAGCGGCAGCCAGCGGTTGGTGGAGTCGCAGAAGGCGGCGATCTCGCCCTGGGGATCGACGACGGGTTTGTCGGCGCAGGCGTAGATGGTGCCGCTGGTGCCGAAGCTGGCGGTGATGAGGCCGGGCCGGGTGTTTCCGGTGCCGATGGCGCCCATCATGTTATCGCCGCCGCCGGCGCTGACGAGGACGCCTTCCTTCAACCCGAGCGCCTTTGCGGTGGAAGCTTGGAGGAAGCCTGCGGGTTGTTCGCTCGATGAAATGGTCGGGAGCTTGCCCATGAGGTCGGCGTCGATGGCTTTGACGGCGGCTTCGCTCCAGCGGCGTTTGCGGACGTCCATGAGGGCGGTGCCGGAGGCGTCGCCGTATTCCATGAAGGCCTGGCCGGTGAGCCACCAGTTCAGGTAGTCGTGCGGCAGAAGGACGGTGGCGAGCCTGGCGAAGTTCTTCGGCTCATGTTTTTTCAGCCAGAGGATCTTGCTGGCGGTGAAGCCGGGGAGGACGGAGTTGCCGAGGGCCTTGATCGTGGCCTTGGGCCCGCCGAGCGCGGCGGTGATCTCGGCGCATTCCTCGGCGGTGGCGGTGTCGCACCAGAGCTTGGCGGGGCGGATGACCTGGCCGGATTTGTCGAGCGGGACGAAGCCGTGCTGCTGGCCGCTGACGCCGATGGCGACGACGTCGGAGCCGCTGGCCTTGGCGGCCTTGAGCGCGCCCTTGATGGCCTTGCTGGTGGCGTCGATCCAATCCTGCGGATGCTGTTCCTTGGCGCCGGGCGGGAGATTGGCGATGAGGTCGTAGGCTGCGGAAGCGGAGCCGAGGACCTTGCCGTTGCGGGCGTCCACGACGAGGGCCTTGGTGGACTGGGTGCCGGAGTCGATGCCGATGAGGAGGGATTTTTTCATGGGATGAGCGCGCCCGGAAAAATGGGCGGAGGGCTTCTAACATGTCCAATGTTTGTTGGATTTGGACGAGGGTGGTCGGCACAAACCTTTTGCATCGAAGGAGTCGGTCGCTAGCGTCCGCCGAGCAGACTCCCTGCCTGAAACCCAACCAAAACACTCTGCCAAAATCATGAGCCATCCATGGAAATTCTTCCGCGCCGGCGGATTCGACCAAGTCAGCCTCACCACGGGCGCCGACCTCATGGCCCTCGACCAGCTTGACCAGAAGCTCTGGGTCGCCCTCGCCTGTCCGACGACCGGCCTTGAGTTCGACAAGACGACGCTCGCCCTGATCGACACCGACAAGGATGGCCGCGTGCGTGCGCCGGAATTGATCGCCGCCATCAAGTGGGCCGGTGGCCTGCTCAAGAACGCCGATGACCTCGTGAAGGCCGGCGACTCGCTCTCCCTGGCCTCGATCAACGACGCCACTCCCGAAGGCAAGGCCGTCCTCGCCTCGGCGAAGCAGATCCTCGCCAACCTCGGCAAGAAGGACGCGACCAACATCTCCCTCGCGGACACCGGCGACGTCGCCAAGATCTTTTCCCAGACCGTCTTCAACGGCGACGGCATCATCGTCGTCGAATCCGGTGCCGACGACGCGACCAAAGCCCTCGTCGCCGACATCATCGCGACGCACGGTTCCGTGGCCGATCGCTCCGCGAAGCCCGGCATCGACCAGGCCCGCGTGGACGCGTTCTTCGCCGACGCGGCCGCTTTCGAGGCCTGGGTCAAGAAGTCCGAGGCCGCCGCCGCCACCATCCTGCCCTTGGGCGACGGATCCGCCGCCGGCAGCGCCGCCTTCAATGCGGTGAAGGCCAAGATCAACGACTTCTTCGGGCGTTGCCGTCTGGCCGCGTTCGATCCCCGCGCGCTCGCCGCGTTGAACCGTGAAGAGAAGGAGTTCCTCGCCGTCGCCGCGAAGGACCTTTCGATCAGCGCCGCCGAAGTCGCCGGGTTCCCGCTGGCACTGGTTGCCGCCGGCAAGGCGCTTCCGCTGAAGACCGGCGTCAATCCGGCCTGGGCCGACGCGATCGGCGCGTTCGCCGCATCCGTTGTGAAACCGCTTCTCGGTGACAAGGGAGAGCTGACCGAGGCCGACTGGGCCGCGATCTGCGGCAAGATGGCCGCGCACGACGGCTGGGCCGCCTCCAAGGCCGGCGCCTCCGTCGAGAAGCTCGGGATCGCCCGCGTCCGCGCCATCCTCGCCGGCAACGGCAAGGAGACGCTCACGGCGCTGGTCGCCAAGGACAAGGCGCTGGAGGCCGAGTCGACCTCGATCGTGAGCGTCGACAAGCTCCTCCATTACGTGCGGGACCTGCATCTCCTCTGCGAGAACTTCGTCAACTTCCGCGACTTCTACGACGGCGGTGAACCGGCGACCTTCCAGGCCGGCACCCTCTTCCTCGACCAACGCAGCTGCACGCTCTGCATGCCGGTCGAAGACGCCGGCAAGCACGGCGCGATGGCCGGACTCGCCGGAACCTACATCGCCTACCTGGACTGCTTCCGCAAAGCCACGGGGGAGAAGCTGCACATCATGGCCGCCTTCACCGACGGCGACAGCGACAACCTGATGGTCGGACGCAACGGCCTTTTCTACGACCGCAAGGGCCGCGACTTCGACGCCACGATCACCAAGATCATCGACAACCCCATCAGCATCCGCCAAGCGTTCTGGTCGCCCTACAAGAAGCTGGTCCGGCTGATCGACGAAACGGTCGCCAAGCGCGCCGCGGCCAAGGAAGCCGAAGCCAACGCCCGCCTCGCCAAGGCCGCGGAGATGGTCGCCAACGCCGACAAGGCGATCAAGGAACAGGCCGCCGCGAAGCCCGAAGAGCCCAAGAAGATCGACGTCGGCGCGGTCGCCGCGATGGGCGTCGCGTTCGGAGCCATCGGCGGCGCGCTGGCCGCGATCTTCGGCAAGCTGACCGGCTTGTTCGTCCTGCCCTTCTGGCAGCTCTGCCTAGCCATCGCCGGCATCCTCCTCCTCATCTCCGGACCTTCGATGCTCATCGCGTGGCTCAAGCTGCGGAAGCGCAACCTCGGCCCCATCCTCGACGCCAACGGCTGGGCCGTGAACGCCAAGGCGAAGGTCAACGTGCCCTTCGGCACCTCGCTCACGGGTGTGGCCAAGCTGCCGCCCGGCGCACAGGCCGCCGCCGTGTCGGACAAGTTCGCCGAGCGCCCCGTCACCTGGCCTAGGAATGTGCTGGTCATCGTCGCGATCTGCTTCCTCTACAGCCTCGCGAACCACTTCCAACTCGCGCCCGTCTGGGACAAGGCGCAGGGCAAAGTGATCGTCCCCGCGTTCGACGAAAAGGCTCAGGCCGAAAGCAAGGCCGCCAAAGACAAGGCCGCGGCGGAAGAAGCCGCGAAGAAGGCGGCCGAGGCCATACCGGCCAAGTAACCGCTCCCGAATCAACAAAGCCCGGACTCGATCGAGTCCGGGCTTTTTTATTGAGACCACGCTCCGGTCTCCGATCGCGGCCAGAGATGCCGGGCTACCTCGATTTCTTGGAACGCAGTTTAGCGAGGAGGCTCTTCGGCTTTTCCGGCTTCGGCTCCGATACGGATGCAGGCGAAGCCAGCAGCGCCAGGGTGGCGTTGCAGACGGCTTGGGCCGCGCCGGGTTTGCCGAGGGCTTTGGCCGCTGCGGCCATGTCGGCGAGCTTCGCGGTGCCGAGAAGTTTACGGAGCTGGAAGTTCAGGTCTTCCACGCGGTTCACCTTCACGCCGGCGCCGTGGGCGAGCAGATAGTCGCTGTTGGCGGCTTCCTGGCCGGGAATGGGATTGAGGATGAAGAGCGGTTTGCTCAGCGCGAGGGCCTCAGACGAAGTGAGGCCGCCGGGTTTGGTGATGAGGAGATCCGAGACGGTCATCAGCTCGTGCATGTTGCGGCTGAAGCCGAGCACGTCGGTCGCATGGGAGCGGTCCTGCACGGCGAGCTGTTTGCGGAGTTCCTCGTTTCGTCCGGCGACGACGAGCGTCTGGAAATGGCCTTCGAGCTTGTCCAGTTCGGCGAGAATTTCCCCTACCGGTCCCATGCCGAATCCTCCTCCGAGCACGAGCAAAGTGGGGATGTCATCGCGCAACCCATAGCGTTTGCGGACTTCGAGAATGTTGACCGGCTGTTGGAACTTGGAGGCGATGGGGATGCCCGTGACGACGACCTTGGCGGCGTCGATGCCGCGCGACACGAGGCTGGCCTTGGTTTCGTCGGCCGCCACGCAGTAGAGGTCGGCGGCGGGATCGAGCCAAAAAGCGTGGGCCTCGAAGTCCGTCACGATGCAGACGGTGCGGGCGCTGAAACGACCCTTGTCCTTGAGGTGTCCGATAATCTCGACCGGCAGGTAGTGCGGACAAAGCACGACGTCTGGTTCGAACTTGGCGAGCAGCTTGGCGAAGCCGCGCACGCTCTGGTGGGAAACGCTGCGGCGGAAGTCGAGGGTCTTGCGGAGCTTGGCCGGATTGTCGGACTTCTTGAAGGCGTAGGCGTAAACCTCGGGCACGTGTTCGATGAGCTTTACGTAGCCCTCGACGTAGATCTTTCGGATGAGCTTGGGTGCGAGGTCGAGGACGTCGACCGTCTGGACGGTGTCTGCGGGATGCTGGGCTTTCCACGCTTCCTCGATGGCGCGGGCGGCCGCGAGATGGCCGGCGCCGCAGGTGACGGTGGCGATGAGAACCTTCATTGGCTTGGAAATAGCAAAGGAATCGGCTCTTCGCACCTTTGAATATGCAGCGTCTGTCGATATCGCGGCAGTTCACCTTTGCCGGGCTGTCTCGATCTTTCTGAGAAGCTCGTCCCGTCGCATGAGGTGCGCGTTCTTCGCCATACGATAGGAAACCGTTCTTCGCTTTGCGCCTAGGCTGCCGAGGAACACGCCGATGCCGACAACCACCGCGATGAAGCCGTAGACGAGTTCCATCTCCTTTCCCCAGGCCATCAGCAGCGTTCCGCCAGCCACCAGCAACGCACAAAAGAACCGGGCGCCGTGGACCGAAGCCATTGTAGGCTCCATCAACTCGCCGGTCTTGCCCCTGGTGAGTATCCGCTCTCGAAATATGGTCCATTCCTTCTCCGCCTCGCGCAGCTCGTTCTGGAGTTGGATCAACTCGACTCGTTCTTCGAGCCTCTGCGTCGACGATTCGAGATCGGTGATTCGCTGGGTGAACGTAGCCGAGTCGGTGTGCTGGACGGCGAGTTGGCTGCTGCAGTGGTTACAGGTGGCGAACCGCGTGTCTTCACCGATCTGAACTGGAGCGCCGCAGTTGTCGCATCGGACGGTGATCAGTTTCATTTCGCTCCGAAAGGATGGGCAACTCGGCGATGAACTGAATTGGAATTTGCAGGAATGGTTCCAGCCGAACGGTTCTTCAGTCCTTCGCCGCCGTGCGCATTAGGCGAACGCGGTCCGGGTCATCGGGCGCCGTGGGCAGGGCAAGGGTCGGGTTCACACCGGGCGAGGGATGCTGCGTCAGGCCTTCCGCCGGGCGGCCATGCCTTCGATGTGGCGGATGACGAGCGCGGTCCAGCCGGTCTGGTGGCTCGCGCCGAGTCCTTTGCCGGTGTCGGCATGGAAGTATTCGTGGAAGAGGTGGAGCTCCTTCCAGTTCGGGTCGGAATGGAAGCGTTCGTCCTCGCCGAAGCACGGCCGGCGGCCGTTCTTGTCCGGCAGGAAGAGCGTCACGAGCCGCCGCTCGATCTCGCCCGCGGCCTGTCGGAGCGTGACCGGTGAACCGTCGCCGAGGCCGGGCACGGTGACCTTCAAGTCGTCGCCGTAGAAGCGGTGGTAACGCTCGAGCGCCTCGATGAGCAGGTAGTTCACCGGGAACCAGACGGGCCCGCGCCAGTTCGAGTTGCCGCCGAACATGGCGCTTGTCGACTCGGCGGGCTCGTAGTCGATGATCGCGTTCATCCCGTCCACGTCGAGGTGGTAGGGATGATCCAGATGCCAGCGCGACACCGACCTGATGCCGTGGGGGGAGAGGAACGCCTCCTCGTTGAAGAGCCGGGAGCAGAGGCGCAGCAGGTGCTCGACCTCGACTGCCCCGACGAGCAACCGGCGAGGGCCGCTGTCGTCGTGCCCTTCGGCCGCATGACGGTCGAGCCCGAGCTCGCGCTCCTCGACGAGCCGTGAGAAGCGCTTGCCGAGCCGCTGGGCCTGCAGCAGGACATGCTCGTCGATCACGGCGAACGCGGTCACCGGCAGGATCCCGACCAGCGAGCGCACA
>JAYVSO010000110.1:0-43440 GCA_043775315.1 Verrucomicrobiota bacterium | reverse complement strand
GTTTCGACGCGCAGATCAACCGGACCTCGGCGGCCAAGAACAACATCAGCAACGCGGTGTCGTTCAACCAGACGCAGGACGGATTCCTGCAGAAGGTCGGCAAGGCCCTGGACCGCATGTCCGAGCTCTCCGTCCTTTCGCAGGACGTGACCAAGACGAACAGCGACCGCGGGCTCTACGACAAGGAGTTCGCCGAGCTGAAGACCTACATCACCAACACGTCGACCAAGGACTTCAACGGGGTGAGCCTGTTCACGTCCAGCGCGCTGTCGGTGACCACGGACGGCGACACCGCCACGGGTTCCGCCAACGCCTTCTCGATGGCGGGGGTCAACCTGGGCGGAGCGTCCTATTCCGCCGCCACGGGATCCAGCAGCGGCATCTCCACGGCGGCGGCCGCGGCCTCGGCGTTGACCAACGTGAAGGGAGCCATCAACCAGCTTTCGAAGGACCGTGCACAGATCGGAGCCAACATCGCCCGTCTCAACTACACCAACGAACAGTTGGGTGTCCTCAAGGACAACCTCTCGGCCGCGAACAGCCGCATCAAGGATGTGGATGTGGCCGAGGAGAGCACGAAGTTCGCCCGATACAACATCCTGGTTCAGGCAGGCACCGCGATGTTGGCCCAGGCCAATGCGACGCCGCAATCCGCGCTCCGGCTGCTGTCCTAGGCAGTCGAAGTAAACACGGCACACACCCCGGCCGGCGCGCGAGCGCCGTCCGGGACTTTTCTTTTCGGGGTATTCTTGCTCGCGGGGTTTAAGTGGAACGCCCGGGCCGCCGATGGATCGGGTTGATATGGCATCTGTAGACCTAAGCCTCTCGGGACTCGCTTCCGGCTTCGACTGGAAGACGGTCGTCGAGCAATTGACCCAGATCGAACGGTCTCCGCAGACCCGGTTGCGCGCGGATCAGGACGCCATCGCCCAACGGGTCTCCGCCTACACGAGCGTGCAGACGCAGGTTTCAAACCTGCGCGCGCGGGTCAGCGCCCTCAGTGCTCCCGACTTCTTCAATTCCCGCTCCACGAGCAGCTCCGACTCCGCTGTGGCCACCTCCTCGGTCGGCAACGGCGCCGCCGTGGGGACATACGGGGTCAATGTTTCACGGCTTTCCAAGGCCGCGGCCCAGCGCGGGATTTCGGACGTCGGGAGCCGGTTGAGCGCGACCAGCGATGTGTCGGCCCTCGTTCTGAAGGACGCGGGATTTGCCACGGGGATCACGTCCGGAACCATCAGCGTCAACGGCAGGTCCGTGGCGATCGACGGCACGGACACTCTCCAGCAGGTCTTCGACAAGATCAGCACCGCCACTTTCGGCGAGGTGAGCGGCACCTATGATGAAACGCAGGACAAGATCACGCTCGCGAGCTCCGGCGGGCTCATTCTCGGCAGCAGCAACGACACTTCCAATTTCATGCAGGTGGCCAAGCTCTACAACAACCCGGCCGGATCGGGGTCGGTCACGAGCGCCTCGAAACTCGGTTCGGTCCGGCAGAACAATTTTCTGGCCTCCGCCAATTTCGCCACGCCCGTGACGGACGGCGGCGCCGGCAAGTTCAAGATCAACGGGGTCGAGATCACGTTTTCGGCCGCCACCGACAAGGCGAGCGACGTCATCCGTCGGATTAACGACTCCTCGGCCGGGGTCATGGCCAGCTACGACGTGGTCAACGACCGGTTCGTGCTTTCCAACAAGAAGGGCGGCGACGTCGGCATCTCGCTCGAGGACGTGACCGGGAATTTTCTCGCGGCTTCGGGACTGGCCGGAGGAAGCCTGGTCCGCGGCCAGGACATGGAGTTCACCATCAACGGAGGTCCGGCGCTGACGGCCCGCGGGAATACCATCTCGGAGGACGATTCGGGGATCCCGGGGATCACCGTCAATGTCGTCAAGGAGGGCGCCGTGTCGATCGACGTGCGCTCGGACTCTTCCAAGATCAAGAGCGCGATCACCGACTTCATCGCCGAATACAACACCACCCAGACGCTCATCGAAAACCGGACCGCCAGCACGATCGACGGGTCTGGAAAAGTCTCGACCTCGGTCCTCGCCGGAGAGACCGATGCAGCGGACATCGGCTCCAAGCTGCGCCGTCTCACATACGGGGATGTCGCCGGACTTTCCGGCGTGTTGAACCGACTGGAGAAATTGGGCATCACGACCAACGGCCAGGACAACAAGCTCAGCCTTTCCGACCCAGCGAAACTCGACAAGGCACTGGCGACGAACCTCACCGATGTCAGGGACTTCTTCACCAACGCGACCAGCGGGCTGGGCACCAAGCTAATCAAATACCTCGATACCGTGGTCGGGGACGACGGGGCCTTGACCAAGAAGCAGAAGCTCTTCACCGAACAATCCACTTCGATCGACAAGCAGGTCGCGGATCAGGAACGTCTCGTGCAGCAACGCCGCCAGCAGTTGATCGACGGTTTCGTCGCGATGGAGCGGGCGCAGTCGTTGAGCAACGCCCAGCTCAGCTATCTCCAGAAAACTTTCAAGTGATCGCCACGAAGCCGCTCAACCCTGCCGCTGTCTGACCGATAGACTGCGAAGTGAATACGCCCCGCCAGTTCGCCGTTATCCCTGTCGTCACCCTGGACGGCGCGCCCGTTGGCATCCAGAACGCGTCGACCCTTCCGCTCGGTGCGGTCCTCTGCCAACTGGGAACAGTCGCCCTCAAACTCGGCCGGGTCATCTCGCGCGTGGTGGTGGACGGGGAGGAAGTCGTCAACCTGCTCCGGCTTCCCGACGTATCCGGTTTCCAGAGATTGGAAGTGGAGACCGTGACGACCGGTGCCCTGGGCGGCGAAGTCCTCGCTTCGGCGCGGCGCCAGATCCTTTCCCTCATCGCCGAAGTCGACGCCGCCTCCATGCTGGTCCTGATCAACGACTGGCCGGTGGCCCGTTCGCTCTGGCTGAATCTGGCCCCGGCCTTCAGGACGCCGATGCTTGGGCTTGGTTTTCTCAAGGATCTGTGGGGAGTGTCGATCGATGAAATCACCAGCGGGCAGGGCTCGTTCCGCGAGCATTGGGAACTTCTCGGCGGCATCGTCTCCGACGGCGAACGGATCCTTGGCGGCGAGGAGGACATCATCGGCTTCTCCCAGTTGCTCGAACTCCGTCTCGGTCCGTGGCTCGGGCGCAATCTGGACTTCCTCGAACTCATCCATGCGCAACGGCCTCTTTAGTTTATTCGCGCTGCTTGGCGCCCTGGCCGTTGTCGGATGCCGGACGCTTCCGTCTGGCGACCCGGTCAGCGGAGAATCCTACAAGCCCTCCAACGTGCATCGCAGCGCGGAGACCCTGCCTGCCACGGTGCGGCGGGTTGCCGTCTTGCCGCTGACCGCGTCTGGGGACCGGCCCGGGCTTGAGGCCGGCGCATCGACGATCGGGCCGCTGCTGGCTCCCCAATTGGGCGCATCGGGGCTGGTCGAAGCGGTAGAAGTTTCGGCCTCCGATCTTGCCCGATGGACCGGTCGTCCGAAGCTGCGTCTGGTGCAGGAGTTGCCGGCTGGGGTGCTCGAATCCATCCGCCAGCAAACCGGCTGTGATGCGGTCCTCTTCGGCGACTTGATCCAGTTTTCGGCGTTTCCGCCCTTGTCCATTGGGTTGAGGCTTTCCCTCGTGGAGGTCCAGTCCGGGCGGATCCTCTGGTCGGTGGACGAGGTCCTCGACGCGGGAAATCCGGCGGTTGCGAGCGGCGCGCGGCGCTATTTCCAATCCTCGTTGAAGGGGCCCGGAACGACGCCTTTCGATTCCCAGACCGTGCTTGATTCCCCGACCCGCTTCGGGCGCTACGCCATAACGACGCTCCTGGGGACAATTCCGGGCCGTCAGGCCGGAAACCGCTAAAGACTTTTCACCAAGCTCCGATCAAGTAGGTAAGGGTGAAAATTGGGCAGTATGCCAATCTAACGCTTGCCTGAAAGTGAACGTATGGAAATCCGATCCAACTATGGTTCGCAGCCTGTAAACCCGACCCCGTCGGGAAAACCGGCCCCGCGCCCCGGCCAGTCAACCGAGTCGTCCGTCGATTTCTCGAGCACGCAGAAGCTCGAGGAAAAGCTCCACAGCCTGCCTGATGCGAGGCCGGAAGTGGTGCAGCGCGGCCGCGAGCTCGTGTCCAACCTGAACTATCCGCCGAAGGAAGGCATCGACCGCATCTCGCAGTTGCTCGCCATCAAACTCAAAAACCTTCTCTGACCCGTTCGACGATGATCTCGAAGAATCCCTGGCAGTCTTATCGTCAGGTGGCGACCCAGACGGCGTCCCCCGGCACCTTGGTCCTGATGCTTTTCGATGGCGCCATCGGGTTCCTGGAGAAGGGACTCCGCGGCTTCGACCTCGAGGACCCGCTGGAGTTCAACCTCGCGGTCAACAACAACATCCTCCGGGCCCAGGCCATCATCAACGAGCTGAGCCTGTCGCTGAACATGCGCGACGGCGGGGACATCGCCATCCATCTGCGCCGTCTCTACGGCTACATGGACCGCCGGCTACAGGAGAGCAATGTCCAGAAGGACAAGGCAGGACTCGTGGATGTCCTAGGTCGTGTGTGCATCCTGCGCGACACGTGGGCCGAGATGCTCCAGCAGGGCGTCCAGAAACCAGAGCTCCCGAACGAGATGGTTGCCTGATCCGGCCATGTCCATCTCCGCCACACCATTGATTTCGGTCTATGAAGAATGGCGGCGGGAAACGCTCGAGGAAGGCGCTGCGATTTCAGTCGGGAATTGGGAGAACGTCGCCGCCGCGCAGGAGCGAAAAATCCTGCTCAGGAAGAAGCTTGAGTCGGGGAGCCTTGCCCAAGTCATCGGCGCTCTGGGCGTTGACGACGAAAAGCTGGTGCGCGCGTTCGTTGCTGAATTGATCGGCCTTGAGAGATTGAATGATGTTGCTTTGGCCGCAAAACGCCGGGAATTCGTCGAGGAGATGGCCTCCATGGATGCCGCAGCCGGGAATCTTCGCCGGGTCCAACGCTACGGACAACCGAATGAATCCGCCTGGGTGGCCTATTCCTGACTTTGGTTTTTTCGGCATCACGATTTCGTGAGCCCCGCCGTCGGATCCGCCCTCAGTTCTCCTTGTCGAGGATACGGCGGACCAGTTGGACAAGTTCGATGTTCTCGAACGGCTTCTGCAGAACGGCCATCGCCCCCTTCGCTTTCAGATCTTGCGGCAGATCCTGCATGGACCCGCCCGACAGCAGGACGATCTTCGCCTTTGGGTTGATCGCGCGGATTTTCACCATGGCATCCCAGCCGTTCATCCTCGGCATGTGCAGATCCATGAGCACGAGGGCGTATTTGTCGGGGGCCGTCTCATACTTGGCGACGGCGTCCTCGCCGTTGACGGACTCGACGATGTTGTAGCCGCGGAAACTGAGGACGGCCCGAGCCACGAGGCGGACCAGTTCTTCGTCGTCAACGAGGAGAATCGTTTCCGTGCCTTCAAGGGATTTCGTCTCGGCGACCGGCGCCGGAGCACTTTTGGTTTCGATCTGACTGGGCGCGAGCCGTGGGAAATACGCGCTGAACCTGCTCCCTTTTCCGACTTCGCTTTCGACCTCCATCCATCCTCCGTGGTCGTGTGAGATCCCGTTGGAGATGGCGAGGCCCAGACCCATTCCCTTCCCGAATTCCTTCGTGGTGAAGTAAGGTTCGAAAAGCCGGCTGATGGTTTCGGCCGAGATGCCCTCTCCGGAATCGGACACGGAAAGCTTCAGGTATTCGCCGGGGCTGCGCGGCTCGACGAGCGCGGGGCCTGACAAGGAAACGTGGTGGACCCCGATCACCAGGGTTCCTCCTTCGGCCATGGCGTCGCGTGCGTTGAGGCACAGGTTCATCAGGACCTGAGTGATCTGGCTCGCGTCGCCGTTGGTGATCCACTCGTCGCCGGCCTCGATTTCGGTCCGGATCACGATTCGGCGATCGATGGTGCGTTTGAGCACCGAGGCGACCTCGTGGACGATCGGCGAGAGTTTGACGGCCGACTTCGCTGTCGGAGCCTGCCGGCTGTAGGTCTGGAGGCGGCTTACCAGTTCGGCCGCCCGTCGCCCGCTCGTGCGGGCGATGACCAGATGGCGCTGGAGGGAGGATGGGAATTCTGGCGCCGACAGGACGAGGTCGACGTGCGAAAGGATCGCTGTCAGCAGGTTGTTAAAGTCGTGGGCCAGTCCGGCCGTCAGCGTGCCGAGGGCTTCGTGTTTCTGTCTTTGGTAAAGGCTCTTGAGCGTCTCCTGCTTAGTCCCGGAGCCGCCGTTTTGCGGAGTTTCCTCCTGCATCATCCAGGTGATGTCGTTGCAGAGATGGATGACTCCGGTTGGTTTCCGGCCCTTGTCCAATAGAACGTAGGCCCGGACCTCCAGCCAAGTCCGGGGTCGGTCCCTGCGGTCGACGCTCATCTTGAATTCGACGAACGGGACCGAAGGTGCCAGCGAGGCAAGGGCGCCCAGCTGCACTTGGAATCGCGTCGGGAAAAGCCCCCAAAGCTCGACCGGTTCACCCTCGGTGACTTCTCCCAAGACAAACAGGTCCAGTGCACCGGGACTGTGGTCCTGCACCTGTCCCGAGGGGTTGGTGACGATGATCGCGGCTCCGATTTGCCCGACGGAGGCAGATGTTCCGTGGCCTTTCATTCTTGGTGGACGGAACATCCGGAGTCGCCGCTCGCTTCGTCAAGCGCGTTGGCAAGAAACTGGACGAACGCCGCCCATTCGATCCTGGGAGTGCGGGTGGTTAAACCGTTGTGAATCCTTTCTGGGCAGCGAGGCCGCCTTTGACGGGTCGAGGATTTTCGTTGGTTTTGGCGCGGGCTCAGAGCTAAGTCTTTCGCGTTGTTGGTCCGGCACTGTCCGTCGGCCTTCTCCAGGCCGGTTTTGCCGGTTCGTTCGTCCAGGTGTTGCTATGCTGAGCCTTCGCGGTTCGCGGCTGATACAGATGCCTCCCGGGGCATGCGACTCCTGCCCCTCGGCCTTCGGGCCGGCGCGGGCACCCTTCCTCGTCCACCTCCCTATTCGACCATGCTCATAGCCCAGATGCACCAGCCTGACCTGCTCGACGGGATGCTGCCGTCTCCCGAGCCCCAGCCACCGGCCGGAACTTCGTTTTGGCTCGACGCTGGGACGGCGATCGTCGACGGCGACGGGATTCTCGTGACGATGGACGAGGCGATGCAGGAATGGCTCGAACTGCGCTCCGGGCCTCCGGCCATGAGCGATTTCGGCAGTCTTCTGTCGCGGCGCGGTTCCGAGACGTTTGCGGCCTACCAGATGTTGCGCCGGAGCTCCGGTGATTTCTCGAAGTCGCAGTTCTGCATCTCGATGATCGGTGCGGCGTCGGGTCAGTGGATGCAAATGGAGATCGCGAAGTTTCCCGGCGGCTATTCCGTGAGGCTTTCATCGGTTCTACCTCCGCTGAACGAGCTGGAGGAGGCGACCTGGGATGAGCACCTGCGTTCGGACAGCGCGCGGCGCTCCATGTTCATGAGGCTGCTGCGGGCCGAGTCCCAGTTGGACCGTCTGATGAAGCGCTGGCCGGGCGTGATCTTTCGGCAAAGGCCGGATTTCAGTTTTCAGTTTGTCAGCCAGAACATCGAGGCGTTGACCGGGATTTCGGTCGAGGACTGGTGCAGGCTTCCGGGCAAGTTTTGGGAAATCATCCACGACGGCGATGCGCGGGAGCTACAGGACATGTTCTCGAAGGCGGCGAAAACCGGGGCAAGTTGTTCATTCACCTACCGGGTCTGCCATTTCCAAACCAAGAAGGTGTCCTACGTCCTTGAGCACCGCCAGCCCATCCTCACGCGCAATGGCCTCCTGCTTGGTTACGAGGGGTTCTGGGTCGACGTCACCCGGCAGACCATCGCCGAGAAACGCCTGACCGCGTCGTCGTGGAAAGAGACTCTCGCGGCGCTCACGCTGGGCCTGGCGCATGATTTCAGGAACATCATGGCGGGCATCCACTGCCTGTCCGAGAACTTCCTCACGGAGATCGATCCGTCCCACAAGTTTTACGAGGGGCTCGACCTGATCAAAACCAATTCGATGCAGGCCAGCAACCTGGTGCACCGGATGATCAACCTCCACCTCGGCCAGACGGGCGAGAGGAACTACCACGACCTCAACGAAATCGTGAACGACCTCTCCGGCCTGGTGCGTATCATCCTTCCGAAGAGCATCGGTATCGAGAGCCATCCCGCTCCTCACCAATTGCCCGTCTACGCGGACCCGGTGGAATTCCAGCGCGTGATCATCAACCTCGCGCTCAACGCGGCCGACGCCATGGCTGCGAAGGGCACGCTCACCTTCAGGACCAGCCGCCACGACAGGATTCCCGCGAAGCGCCACACCAAGGGGATTTTCCCAAAAATGCCGGCAGTCTGCTTGGAAGTAAGCGATACCGGTTGCGGCATTCCGGAGAGGCATTTGGCCATGATCTTCGATGCATTCTTTACGACGAAGGGAGCCCAGCGTGGAACCGGTCTGGGGCTCTACATCACCCAGTCGTTTGCCGAAAAACACGGTGGAATGGTCACGGTGGAGTCCACGGAAGGGGTCGGGACTTCCTTCTGCCTCTGGCTGCCTGAAGCCACTTTCGACACACCGGCCGAGCCCAAGGCGGGCGAGGTCTTGCGCCGTCGCACCCTGTTGCTGGCCGGGTCGGGCGGGCACATGCTCGAGCACCGGGTGAGGCGTTTCAGGGAAATCGGCTACCAGGTGGTCACCGCCTGTTCCGTGGAAGGCGTCGATGACACCCTCAATACCGGGCAACCTGTCGATGGCGTGATGTTCTTCATCGAGCCGGCGGACCAGCGGTTCCCGCTCCAGCTTCCGGAGATCCGGCGTCGCTTGGGGGCAAAATTCCTGGTGATGCTCCAGTTGGTCGGCCGGAACGCCGATGAGATAGATGCGGTCACTTCCGGGCACGCCGACGAGATATTCTCGTCGGATGCGATGGACAGCCACGTCGAGCAGCGTCTGGCGGCGCTGCTTCAACCCGGGGAGTGAGGCAAAGCCATGTCTAGCCAGGCCGAAAACAGCGTCCACAGCATCCTCGTCGTCGACGACGAGGAGATCGTCCTCGTGGCCCTGAGGGAGACGCTCCAGCGCGAGGGTTACCAGGTGGTGACTTGTCCCAATGCGATCGAGGCCCTGCGGATCGTGAAGGAGCGGCAGTTCTCCGCGATCATCACGGACCAGGCGATGCCGATGATCACCGGGTTGGAGTTCCTGGCCCAGGCGCGGCAGATCCAGTCGGACGCGACGCGGATCCTGATCACCGCCGTGCCCAAGCTCGACACGGTGATCGACGCCATCAACAAGGGCGAAATCTACCGGTTCGTCATCAAGCCATGGCTCCGCGAGGAACTCCTCGCCACCGTCCGCAACGCCATCCAGCGCTACGAGCTCATCTGCAAGAACCTCGTCCTCCAGGCCACGACCCTGGCGATGAACGAGAAGCTTTCGAAGCTCAACGCCCAGCTCGAGGAGAAGGTCGCCCAGGTCGGCGCCTGCAACATCCAGCTCGGCGGGCTCAACGAAGCGCTCCACACAAACCTCCAGCACTCGATCGAACTCTGCGTGAAGTCGATGGAGACCTTCTATCCCACGCTTGGATCCCAGGCCCGCCGTGTCTTCGAGCTGTGCCACGCGATGGCGGACGGCCTGAAACTTTCCGACAAGGACCGGCTCGTCCTGGAGACCAGCGCATGGCTCCATGACATCGGCATGGTCGGCGTTCCGCGGCATCTGATCCGGCGTTGGGAGAAACAGCCCAACAGCCTGACCGAGGCCGAACTCGCGCTGATCCGCCACCATCCCGTCGTCGGCCAGGAGTTGGCGGCGTTCGTCCACACGTTGGAGGAGGTCGGTGTGACCATCCGCGGGCACCATGAGCGCTTCGATGGAAGCGGCTATCCGGATGGGTTGCGCGGGGAACAGATTTCACCCATGACCCGGCTCCTCGCCGTGGCCGTCGGCTATGCCGAGAGCAATCTCGATTCGTTCGGCGCGGTCGAGCACCTCACGCGGGGAAGCGGCGCGGCTTATGACCCGGATGCCGTCCGTTCCCTCGCCCGTTGCCTGCCGCGCATCTCGGTCCCGAACCGGCAGAGGGAAGTCCTCCTGACGGAGTTGTCCTCCGGAATGATACTGGCCAAAGGGATATACACCAACACGGGGATGCTCCTCTTCCCCGGTGGCCAGAAACTGACCGAGACCTACATCGACAAGATCAGGAACCACCACCGGATCAGCCCGATCTCCCAGAGTCTGCTCGTCTACTGTTGAGCCATGAGCTTTACCCAATTCCACCGCGCGTTGCCGAGTTCACCGGAAGTCAGGAACCAGTTGCGCCACGACTGGTGGAAGGCCGTCTTCGTCGAGTCCCCCGAAGCCCAGGTCATTTGCGGACGCGCGGGCAACATCGACGAGTTCAACAAGGCCGCGGCCTGCTGGCTCGCCGACGGGCGCGGGTTTGATCCGGAGAACGCGATCTTCCGGCTCTTCAGTTCCTCCACCGCCGAACGTCTCCAGGACCTGTTCGCCCGTCGCGAGCCGGGAACCCTCAACGGGGTTTCGCTTCTCCTGGCCGGCGAACTTTCGACCGTGGTCAATGTCAACGTCGTGCCCTTGGGCGACGACCACAGTCTCGTGACCCTGAGCGATGCCGGCCGTCTTTGGAGGATCGAATCCCATGCGCAACGGCTGACCGCCGCCATCGACTCCAGCGAGGACATCGTGTTTCTGACCGACGCCGAGTTCCGCATCAGCTACGCGAACCCGGCGATGGAGAACAAGACCGGCTTCTCGCTGGAGGAGATCCTTGGACAGAAACTCGACGCTTTCCGGTCCCCGGGTTTCGAGGACAAGGTGAAGGAATCAATCGAGCGCCTGGAGGCGGGCGAAACATGGAAGGGGGACCTGGACAACATCTGCCGCGACGGCACCGTCTTTCCGGTCGAGGCCATGATGTCCCCGATCTACGGCACAAAGGGCGAATTCATCGGGGCGGTTTCCTTCGAGCGGGACCTGACGATCACACGCCGCTTGCTTGCGTCGTTGCAGCGCGAACACCAGCTGACCCTGTCGATCATCAACTCTCTCGACTCCGGGGTGTATGCGGTCGACACCCGCCTTCGACTGACCAATTTCAACGAGAACTGGCAGAAGCTTCCCCCCGACCACGGCTACCTCCGCTTCGACCGCCCGCCCAAGATCGGCGACGAACTCCTCAAATTTGTCACCGACGAGTGCCAGCGCGAGGAGCTCGAGGCCATGTTCCACGCCGTCCTCCGCGGCGGCGATCGTCGGGAATTCGCCCAGAGCCTCGGGGCGCGGAAACGTTTCTTCGTCCGCATCGTCCCGTGGCGGCTCGATGGCGAGGCGCGCGGACTTGTCTACATCGTGACGGACCAGAGCCGGTTCCACGAACTCGAGAGCCTGCTCCAGCAGAGCCAGAAGATGGAGACGGTCGGCGCGCTCGCCGCCGGCGTCGCCCACGACTTCAACAACCTCCTGCAGGCCATCAAGGGGAACATCTCGGTCATCAACCTGGAAGCCAGTCTCCCCGACAACGTCCGGTCGCGCGTCGACCAGATCGAGGACGCGGCTTCCCAGGCGGCCGACATCACGCAGCAGCTTCTTTCCTTCAGCCGCGTCAGCGACGATCAGGAGACCGTCATCGACTTCAACGGCATCATCGGCGACGTGTCCGAGATGGCGAAGAAGCTCCTCAAGAACCGGGTTTCGATCTCCATCCTCCCGGCCGACCATCCGGTCATGGCCCGCATGAACGGCGTCCGGGCCAAACAGATGTTGCTGAACCTCTGCATCAACGCCCACGACGCGATGCCCAACGGCGGCCAGATCACCGTCTCGAACAGGGTGATCGCCCTGACGCCCGACCAGATCCAGCGCGTCCCTTCGAAGTCCGCCACCGACATCCCGTTCCTTTGTTGCTCGATCGCCGACACGGGCACGGGGATCCCGCCCGAGGTCCTGCTGCGGATTTTCGAGCCGTTCTTCACCACCAAAGGACCGGGCAAGGGAACGGGCCTGGGCCTGTCGATCGTGCACAACATCATCAACCAGTCCGGCGGGTTCCTCGATGTGGAGAGCGAGGTCGGCAAGGGCACGACGTTTAGCATCTACCTGCCGACCGTTGATTCCGGCCCCGCCGTGCCGGCGCAGAAGAAGGCGTCGAAGGCCCTCAAGGGAACTGGGACCATCCTCGTGGTGGACGATCTCGACCTCGTGATCGACTTCGCCTCCACGTTCCTGACGGCCGTTGGCTACGACGTCCTGACGGCCCGGAGCCCGAAGGAAGCGTTGGAAGTCATGGCCGCCTGCGGCAAAAAGATCGATCTTCTCCTGACCGACTACAACATGGGCGAACAGACGGGCGAGGAGCTGATGCGGGAGGTCGTGAAGATCTCTCCGGACACCAGGCTCGTTCTCGCTTCCGGATATCTCGAGGCCCCGGAACAGGAGCGCCTCAAGGGCGAGTTCGCCGTCGAGATCCTGGCCAAGCCCTACAACATCCGCGACGCGGCCGAACTGATTAGCCGCCTTCTGGAACGCACCTCGGGTTGATAGCTGTGTTGGCGGAAGTGGGGACCCACGTCCACGATTGATTCCTCCTCAAGGTCCCAGCACGCGTCTCCGATAGGCCTTTCAATATCAGCCGTTGAAACGCTTGTGGACCCGCTCGCCACCAACTCGATTGTCCCGCGCTCTCCTACGAACAAGGGCTTGAGGCGGGCCTTCGAAGCCGGACCAACGGTCTGGACGGCGGAACCTTTCTTCAACGGCGCTGTCCGATTCTTCGCATCACAACCATGACCACCGCCTCCATCGAATCCAGGTCCAGCGCTGCCCATGCCGTTGCGGGCAAATACCTGACTTTTTGTCTCGGTCGGAACCACTACGGGGTGGCCGTGCCCCGCATCCGTGAAATCATCAGGATGACGGACCTGACGGCCGTTTCCGCGCCGCCCGATCATGTGTCCGGTGCGATCAATCTCAGGGGCAGATCCATCCCGGTCGTCGACCTCCGGATCAAGTTCGGGATCGACCGGACCGGACCGTCGGAACGGACCTGCATCGTCGTTTTTCAGGCCAGCCTTGCGGCGGGCGGCAGGGCTTTGGTCGGGATGATCGTGGACGCGGTCGAGGAGGTCATCACCGTGGCGCCCGGTGACGTTGTCGTTCCATCCGCCGCATGCTCCAAGCTGGAGACACGGTTCACTCTCGGAACCGCGATGGTCCACGGTTCACCAACGACCTTGTTGGACGTCGACAGGATCGCCTTGGCGACACCCCTCGAAAAGGTTGTCTCGGGCTAGGCCGGTCCGGTTGACGAATGAATTCGAAGCAGCGAAGCGAAAAACGTCAGGCGCGTCCGCCATCGGGCGCGTCCGCGTTCTGGTTGAACCTGAAGTTCATTTTCAGGGGCTTCTTTAGCGCCCGGTCGAAGCGTGGCGGCCCGATCAGCCCTGAGGTCGACTCGATGCAGGAATCCGTCGTCGAAGAACGTCTGGTCGCCGTCAAGGGCCCGACCGTTTCCAAGAAAACGGACAAACGAACAAGGACCTTGTCATGACTTTGAATCCGCGTTCAGCCGCTCGACAGACCGGTCGATCCGCTTCCTATTTATCCCGGTCGTCCAACACCTTTTTAACATGGAGAAACAGATGCCACGGATTCTGATCATCGACGACGACGACGGGCTTCGCCGTGTCCTCGGGCAAATACTAGTCCGTGCCGGCTACGTCGTCACGGAGGCGGTCAACGGCTGTGAAGGTCTTAGGAGCTTCCGCAACGAACCCGTCGATCTCGTCGTCTGCGACCTGATCATGCCGGACAAGGAGGGCCTCGAGACCATCTCGGTCCTTCGCAAGGAATTCCCCGCGGTCAAGATCATCGCCATTTCCGGCGGCGCCCGGGTCACCGGGTATGACTTCCTGCCCGCCGCGTCGGGCCTCGGGGCGAACGTCGCCCTGGCCAAGCCGTTTACCCGCGAGCAGATCCTCGAGACCGTGGAGAAGTTGGTCGGGCGGGCTGGCGTAGTGGCGTCGGCTTAGTCCGTCCGACCGCAGTTTCCGGGTGGGCTGGACAAGCCGACGGTCGGAGGATTCGTGGATCGGAAACGGGAATGCCAGGCGGCGGCCGGCCGGCTCCCGGGTCGAACATTCCACTGGCCAAAACTGGGGCCGGATACCACGTTTCAATCATGAAGGGTTCCGAGGTGATCCATTCGGTCGTCGACAACGCCCGTCGCCGTTTTCTTCTTCAACACGCCGTCAACTGGCTCGGCATCGCGCTTTGCGTCGTCGCCGCCGTTTGGCTCGGCACGCTCGTTGCATTCAAGCTGCTGCCCATGCCCGAGAAATGGGTCTGGTCCGTCGGGATCATCGGACTCGTCGCGACGCTCGCGGTCTTCGTCGCAGGGTTTCTCCGCCGCTCGGACCGCAGCGCGGCCGCCCGATGGCTCGATGAAACCGCCGGCTTGAAAGACCGTCTCAGCTCCGCGCTTGAACTTGATCGAACCGACACCGATTGGAGCCGGTTGATCCACAGCGACGCGCTGGCCCACGCCCAGAAGCTCGATACGGCCAGCTTGATTCCCATCCGCTTGAAGCGCCCGTTTCAGATCGCCGTCGCGTGCCTCGCCGGTGGCGCGGCTCTCCAGTGGCTGCCGGAGTTCCGTTCCGCCGCATGGCTCCAGAAGCAGCAGGAGCAGGCCGTCATCAAGGATGTCGGGCAGAACCTCGTCCAAGTCCTCCAGCGCCAGGCCGAGCAGAAGACCAACGCCAGTCCCATCGTCCAGGCCGGCATCGAGAACGCCATCGACCTCGGCAAGGAACTTGAGCGCGCCAAACTCTCCCGCCCCGAAGCGCTGAAGGAACTCTCCACCGCCGCCGTGAAAGTGCGCGAGCAGTTGAAAGAAATGACGAAGTCCCCCGGCCTCCGGCAGATGGCCCGGTCGTCGCAGTCTTCCAGCAAGATCGCCGCCGCCAGCCCCGAGATGCAGCGCCGCGCCGAAGCCCTGCAGAAGGAGACCGAGAAGAACGCCGTGATGGAAAAAGCCATGGAGAAACTCCAGGCCGACCTACAGAAAGCCCAAGAAGCTGCCGCTGCCGCCATGCAACAGCCCGGTGGAATGTCGCCCGAAGCGCAGCAGCAGCTGGCGCAGTCATTGTCCCAGATGGCGAAGCACGCCGCGTTCATGGGCCAGTCGCTCCCCGATCTGGAAAAGGCCATCAAGGATCTCCAGCAGGGCAACCCCGAGGCGTTCCTCCGCGACCTCAACCTCGCCACCAAGGATCTCGAACAGCTCCGCGATCTCGCCAAGCAGTTGGCCAACGCCAATCAGAACGCGGAGAAGATGGGCAAGGACCTCGCCGAACAGCTCAAAAACGGCCAGGCCGAGCAGGCCAAGGCGTCGTTGGAGAAGATGGCCGAGATGTTGAAGAAGGGTGAACTTTCCAAGGAGCAGATGGCCCAGATTGCCAAGCAGGTCGCCGACTCCGTGAAGCAGGGCGAACGCTACAGCGCGAAGCTGGGCGAGATGCTCAAGAAGGCCGCCGGCGAGTGCAACAATCCGGGCACCGGCAAGGACGGCCAGAAAGCCGCCTCAGCCTCCCTCTCGGACGCCGCCAAAGAACTCCAGCGCCTCATGGAACAGATGGGCGACGCCGAATCCCTCATGGCCGAGCTCGAAGCCCTCAACCGTGCGCAGATGGCCGTCGGCCAGTGCAAGAGCTGGGGCCAATGCATGGGGCCTCCCAGAGCCGGGCAGGGCGGCAAACCCGGACGCGGCGTCGGCACATGGGCGGAGGAAGGGGGCATGATGTATTTCCCCGAGCAGACCGAGCTCTGGGACAACACCGGCATCGAACGACCCGACATGGACGGCAGGGGCCACACCGATCGCGGCGACGGCCAGCTCGCCGAGAACCTCGATCCCACCAAACTGAAAGGCCGGCTGAATCCCGGCGGACCGATGCCGAGCGTCACACTCAAGGGCGTCAGCATCAAAGGCACGAGCAAGGTCGAAGTGGAGCAGGCCATGGCCGCCGCGCAAAGCGACGCCCGCGCCGCGCTCTCCGACGAGAAGGTTCCCCGCGCCTACCGCGGCGCCGTGAAGGACTACTTCGACGACATCAAGAAGTGAGGGGTGGCGGTTGGGAGGATGTCAGGCGCACCGCATCACAAAATGAAAATCATCAAAATCATATTTGGGATACTGGCAGCACTCTGGGCATTGGCTTACATTCCAAAGATTCACGCCGGTATCTCTCAGAGCGACACTTTCGTCTTCAGCCGCATCATGGGTTCAGTGGCTGGTATCCTGATCGCGTCCGCCATTAGTATTTCGCTTTTCCGCAGCGCGTTTAGGAAATGAGATTTCCGCCGCCTCCTTAATAACATAGCATGTAAGTTGACGGATTGGAACGAGGTCATGTTGAGGAATTTGGTCTGGTTGTGAAGGTGTTCCAGGCGGCAGGCTGTGCTGGAGGAGGTTGTCAGGAAGGCTTTCTTTTCGCTGTAGAGTTCCCCCGTTGTGATGAGCACCAGATTATGCTCACAGACCGAGGATACCTTTGACGGTCGCTGCGGTTGTCAGCTTGGCTGAAGGTAAGTGCTGGACTCGGCGGTTAGATCCCACTGCCTATCCTCGCTTCTGGTAGAGCAGGTAGATCGGCTTGCCCGCCGCGATGAGCAGAAGGCCGAAGGGCGGGCGGTAGGGCGGTAGGGCGCGTCACTCCGTGCGCGCCGCCGCTGGATTATCCGAAGCCCAACCCGGTTTCGGCAGCTGCACAGAAAGGACGATCTTCGCTCCGGGCTTTCCGCGGGTGGCTGAGCAATCATCCCTTGGCCCTGAGGGCGCGCGCACGGAGTGACGCGCCCTACAGCGGTGGGTGGCTTCTCGTCCGCTTCTCCGCTCAACCCCGCTTCCGGTAGAGCAGGTAGACCGGCGTCCCGGCCGCGATGAGGAGGAGGCCGAAGGCGGAGTTGATCACGGCCGGTTGTCCGGCGGCCACGGCCTTCTGGTAAGTCGTCAGGTCGTTGTAGATCGTCAGCGCGAGGAAGGCCGTGGCGAACACGACGAACACGGCGGGCACGATGGGATACCCGGGCACGCGGTAGGGCCTCGGGGCGTCGGGCATTTTCTTCCGCAGGATGAACACGCCGAACGCTCCCGCCGCGTAGAAGATCCACGCCACGAAGACGAGCATGTCCGTCAGCATGTCGAAGGTGCCGCTCAGGATCAGCACCGCCGCCCACGCGCATTGCACGGCCAAGGAAGCTCCCGGCGTATGATACAGAGGATGCACCCTGCCCAGCCGCTCGGGTGCGACGCCGTGACGGGCCATCGAGTAGTAGATGCGCGCGCTGGCGAGGATGACGGCGTTGTTCGTGCCAAAGGTGGAGATCATGACCAGCGCCGCGATCCATTTGCCGCCACCGGCGAAGATGGCTTCGGCCGCATCGGCCGCGACGAGCTTGGACGTGGCCATGACGTCCGCCGGAAGCACCCAGCAGTAGGCCGCGTTCATCGCGAGGTAGATCGCGGTGACGATGAACATTCCCAGCGCCGTGGCCCGTGGGATGACCCACTGCGGATTCTTCACCTCGCCGCCGATGTAGGAGACCTTGACCCATCCGTCATAGGCCCAGAACGCGCCTTGCAACGCCGCCGCGATCGCCGCTGCCAGGGCCAGTCCGGTCTTCCCGCTGCCTGCGCTGGCCGTCGCGAAGTTGGCCGCCGCGCCTCCGGTCGACGGGAGGAACGCGCCGACGAGCAGCGCGGCCATGCCGGCGAGTTTGGCGATGGTGCAGATGTTTTGGACCACGCTTCCGAAGCGCACGCCGACGTAGTTGATCACCGTCAGCACCACGACCACGGCGATGGCCAGCGCCTTCACGCCGGAGTCTTTCAACGGCGCGATGTCGCCGATGAACGGCATGTGGAACGTCCACGCCGCCGCTGCGGAACCGACCAGCTCGGGCAGTGCGACGAACTTGGTGGCGTATTCCGCGAAGACGAAGGCCAGGGCCGCGATGGAGCCCGTCTGGATGACGATGAATGCGGCCCAGCCGTAGAGGAACGCGACGAAGGGGCCATACATCCGCTCGAAGAAGACATACTGGCCGCCGGTTTCCGGGATCATCCCGGAGATCTCCGCGTTCGTCAGCGCCCCGAAGAGCGTGATCACGCCAGCCAGCAGCCAGACCGTGAGAAGCAAACCCGGTGTGCCCACCTCGGTCATCATCACGCCCGATTTGCGGAAGACGCCCGACCCGATAACGCCGCCGACGACGAGCATGACGGTGCTGAAGAGTCCGAGCGTGGGAACGAGGCCCGAGAGCGTTCTCGGGGCGGGGGATTCAGGATTCGAACCGCTTCGGGTTTCGCTCATGCGCAAGCAGGCTAGTTCGACGGGTAAACAAAAGTCAGCTCCGGCGGCATGGGACTTCCAGTCATGCGCTGTTCGACGACGGGAAAGTCTTCGATTGAACGGGCCGTTCGGGTTTAGTCGGGCTCGCGTGGACGGCCGATCCGGTCCGCGCTGAAGCTACCGTTGTGAACCTTGCCGAACGCATCCTTGATCCGAACACCAGTTTCCTGGAGGTCACCTTGGGCGCGACGGTCGCGGTGGGGGTCCGCTACTTTTTCTTTGCCGGTCTCGCCTGGTTTTTGGGCTACGTCCTGTTCAAAAACCGTTGGTTTCATCGCAAGATCATTGCCCGCCTGCCGCAGTCGGCCGATGTGCGTCGGGAGCTTGGTTATTCGATTCTCACGCTCGTGATCTTCGGGTTGATCGGCGGCGCGACCATCGTGGCGGCGCGGCAGGGCTGGACGCATATGTATTGGAAAGTGGGCGACCACGGGTGGGGTTGGTTCTTTGGCAGCATCGTCTGCGCGATCTTCCTGCACGACGCCTACTTCTACTGGACCCATCGCTTGATGCACCACCGGCGGCTGTTCCCGGTGTTCCACCGCGTGCACCACCTTTCCACCAACCCGTCGCCGTGGGCGGCCTATGCCTTCGCTCCGGCTGAAGCGGCGGTCGAAGCGGGCATCTTTCCATTGGCGGTCATCGTGATGCCAATGCATCCGTTCGCCTTCGGATTGTTCATGGTGTGGCAGATGGTCTTCAACGTCGCGGGGCACACGGGCTACGAGTTCCATCCGCGGTGGTTGATGAACACATGGCTGCGGTTCGTCCTGAACACTCCGACGAACCACGTCATGCACCATGAGAAGATGCGCGGGAACTACGGCCTCTACTTCAACATCTGGGACCGGCTCATGGGCACGAACCATCGCGACTACGAAGACCGCTTTCACGAAGTCACGCATCGTCGGGCGCGTGACTAAGTCTGGGGCCGCCCGGTAAGCCGGTGTGGAATGCGGATATGGAGAACGTTGGGGATTTGGCGTTGGACTCGACGGATTGAGCTGCGAGGGTCCGCGCCTGCCGTGTGGTCCCGGATGAACCGTTGACTTCGGCATCTACGAATCATGCAACCACTTCCCGAAGGCAGCCCGCTCCTCCTGAAGACGCTCGAACTTTGCACGACGCTTGTCGCCACGCCCGAGTTCCAGTCCGTGGTCAAACGCCTCGAAACCTTCGAAGCCAACGAGTCCGCCCGGGCGCTGCTCAACGCGCTCAACGAAAAGGGCGCCGAGCTCCAGCAGAAGCAGCAGCTCGGACTGCCGCTCGCGGAAGCGGAGATCGGCGAGTTCGAGTCGGCCCGGCAGGCGTTCTTCGCGAACCCCCTCGGCCAGGATTTCGTCCAGGCCCAGGAGCAGATGCAGAAGATGCAGCAGGCCATCGGCAAATACGTCGGCAAGGCGTTCGAGACCGGCCGCGTTCCGGTGGCGGACGACTTCGCAGGCGACTGCAGCGACGGCACCTGCGGCTGCCATTAGGCGGCGATCCTATCCCATTCTTGCTGGTATTTGTGAACGCCGACTCTCGTCGGCGTTCCTCATTTTGGCCGTGAGTGGCGGGCGTCCGGGCTCTGGACGGATGCGAAATGGTTACGCGGCGGAACGCCTTGATGCGCAGGATTTGCGCGCCATTTTCCTGGATAAATTAGTTCAAGCCTTCCCGTAACCGAGCCATGGTCGGTGAGTCTCCTAAGCGATCCCTAAGCCCGGCACTGTCGAGCCATGGGATCGGAAGAACCCACAACCCAACTAAAAGGCACGACAGTATGAAACTTCTCGGAAAGACCCTTGCGATGGCCGCGGCGATCTGCGCCCTGTCCGTCGGCGTTCAGTCCACCTTCGCTCAACGCGGCGGCGGAAACTTCGATCCAGCTGCGATGCAGCAGCAGATGATGGAACGCATGCGAACCGCGTTCGACGTGAAGGATGACGGCGAATGGAAGCTGATCTCCGAGCGAGTCACGGCCGTTTCAGATGCCCGTCGCGCCACGCAGAGCGGCGGTGGAATGGGCGCGATGTTCGGCCGCGGCGGCCGCGGCGGCGCGGGCGGGGCCCCTGGTGCTGCTCCTGCCGATGCGAACGCCGGCGGCGGCCAGCAGCGGCGCGGTGGTCCTGGTGGCGGCACGCCCAATCCCGACATGGAAGCGCTGCAGAAGGCGATCGACGACAAAGCGCCGGCCGAGCAGATCAAGACCCTGCTCGCCAAGGTCCGCGAGTCCCGCAAGGAAGCCGACGCCAAGCTTGAAACCGCGCAGGTGGAATTGAAGAAGGTTCTCAGCGTCCGTCAGGAAGCCGTCGCCGTCACCTTCGGCCTCCTCAAGTAAGCCCGTTCTCCACCTCGAAGGACATGAGCGCCACCGACACGAACAACGCCCTGCGCGAGCTGATGGACCGGATGGTTTCGGCCCGCCAGCTCTCCGCCGCCGATGCCCAGATGTATCCCGGGACGGCGACGGAAGGCAGCGACGTGTCGGAGGAGCAGGTCCTGCGGTGGTTGGCCGGGGAATACGGCCTCACCTTCACCGCGCTCGACGACCGTGAACCCGACAAGGAAGTGCTCTCGCTCTTCCCGGCCCGGCTCCTTCTGAAGGAAGAGCTGCTGCCGCTCCGGCGGGTCAACGGCCACGTCGAGATCGCCACGAGCCGGTTGTTCGCCACGCAGGGGCTGGATGCGCTCAAGACCATGACCGGTCTGCGCCTCCAGCCCGTGCTGGCACCGGCCGAGGCCATCCAGCGCGAGCTGAAGAAACGCCTCGGTGTCGGCGCCGACACCATCGACACCCTCGGCGAGGAGGAGTCCTTCCAGGTGGTCAACGACGAGAACGAGGAGGACACGAACCTCGATAACGCCGCCGAGGACGCGTCCATCATCCGCTTCGTCAACCAGGTCCTGCGCGACGCCATCGAGCTCCGCGCCTCGGACATCCACCTCGAACCGTTCGAGGACGAACTCCAGATCCGCTACCGCATCGACGGCGTGCTCCAGGAGATTCCCGTTCCAGCCCAGATCAAACGCTTCCAGCCCGCCATCGTCTCCCGCGTCAAGATCCTCAGCCATCTCAACATCGCCGAGAAGCGCCTCCCCCAGGACGGCCGGATCAAGATCCGGCTCGACGACAACGAAATCGACATCCGCGTCTCCGTCATCCCCATGCTCCACGGCGAGGCCGTGGTCATGCGCCTCCTGCGTCAGAGCGCCACGCTCCGCGGCATGGGCGAACTCGGGCTCGACCCCCGCGAACTCAAATCTTTCCGCCGCGTGCTCGGTCTGCCCCACGGCATCATCCTGGTCACGGGCCCTACCGGTTCCGGCAAGACCTCCACGCTTTACACCGCGCTCAACGAGATCAACGACAAGGTCCGGAAGATCATCACGATCGAGGACCCCATTGAGTATCAGCTCAAGGGCATCAACCAGATCCAGGTTTCCGAGAAGTCGGGCCTGACCTTCGGCCGCGGTCTCCGCGCCATTCTCCGCCATGACCCCGATGTGCTGCTCATCGGCGAAATCCGCGACAAGGAAACCGCACAGATCGCCGTGCAGGCGTCGCTCACGGGTCACTTGGTCTTCTCCACGCTCCACACCAACGACGCGCCGGGCGCGTTGACCCGCCTCGTGGACATGGGCGTCGAGCCCTACCTCGTGGCTTCCTCGTTGGAAGCCGTCCTGGCCCAGCGCCTCGTCCGCGTCCTTTGCCCCCTCTGCAAAGTCGAGGACACGACGCCGACCACCGCCTCGCTCAAGGCCCAGCTTGGTTTTCCCAAAGACACCGTCGTCTTCCGCGCCGTCGGATGCCGCGAGTGCCGGAACACCGGTTACCACGGTCGCCGCGCCATCTTCGAGTGGATGGACACGACCAACGAGATCCGCCAGATGATCCTGAGAAACGCCTCCAGCGGCGAGATCGGCGTCGTCGCGCGCAAGGGCGGGATGCGTCCCTTGTCGGAAGACGGATGGCGCTTGGTTCGCCTCGGTGTGACCACGGCCGAGGAAGTTCTCCGGGTGACGAAGGACTCCGCAGTCGGTGATGTCTCCGGCGACACCTCGCCGATGGTGTCCGTCCCGCAAGCCTGACAAGCACCATGCCCACGTTCCTCTACAAGGCGGTCAAGACCGACGGTCGCACCACGGAAGGCGAGCTCGAAGCCGGCGGCCGTCAGGATGCGTTCCGCCAGATGGAGACGCTCGGGTTGCGGCCCATCAAACTCGCGGAACGCAACGGTGCGGGCGCCAAAGCTCCGGCGTTGAAGCCGGCTTCGAAGCCAGCCTCTGAAAAGCCCACCGCGACCAAGGCCGCGCCGTCGGACAAGGGGTCCCCGAAGGAATCAGCGTCCTCGTCGAAGGCGGCGGCGGCTCCCGCCAAGTTGAGTTTTTCGCTGGGCGGCGGCAAAAAGATCACTCCGAGGATCCTCGAAAACTTCACCCGACTTCTCTCCAGCCTTCTCGCCGCCGGTGTTCCCCTGAGCCGCGCCCTGGTCATCCTCCAGCGTGAAGCCGCCACGCCGTATGCGCGCGAGGAGTGGAAGGGTGTCTACGACCGGGTGGTCGACGGCATGACCTTGGCCGACGCGATGGCACAGTCGCCGACGACGTTTCCGCGCGTGTATATCGCCATGGTGGAGGCGGGCGAGACCGGCGGATTCCTCGACGTCGTGCTCGCGCAGATCGCCGACTTCCAGGCCCGGGAAAAGGAGATGAAGGGCAAGGTGCTGACCGCCCTGCTTTATCCGATCATCCTCCTGGTCCTCGCGTTGGGCGTGCTGGTCTTCCTGATGGTTTTCTTCATCCCGCGCTTCAAGCTGATCTTCGCGGGGTTCGGCGCGAAGCTTCCCTTGATCACCGAAATCATCGTCGGTTTGAGCGACCTGATGCGTGCCTACGGGCTCTTCGTCGTCGCCGGCATCGGGATCGGGCTTTATCTGGTGCGGACGTGGTTTCTCTCGGAGAAGGGCCGCCGCGTCTGGGAGGGATTCATTCTCAGGGCCCCCGTCATCGGACCCCTCGCGTCGCAGTTCGCGATGTCGCGCTTCTGCCGCATGCTGGGAACGCTTCTCGGCGCCGGTGTGCCGCTGATCAACGGACTCAACGTCGCCCGCCGCTCCATCGGCAACCAGATCCTCGTCGATGCCGTGTCGAACTCGATCGAACGCGTCAAAGAGGGAAAGGCGCTCGGGCCCAGCCTCGGCGAATGCCGCTCGCTCTTCTCGGGCTCCACGCTGGAGATGATTTCCGTGGCCGAGGAGAGCGGTCGCCTCGACAGCGAGCTCGTCCGCATCGCCAACGTCACCGAGGGCGACTTGGACCGCCAGTTGAAGGCGTCCGTCGCCCTGGCCGAGCCGATGATGCTGTTCTTCATCGCCGCGTTCGTCGGCGTGATCTTCATCGGCATGCTCCTCCCGATCTTCTCGATTCAAGACCACATCAAATAAGCTGTCATAGATTTATGAAACTGGACCTCAACTCCCATCGTTCCACCGCCTTGGCGACTCGGCGGGGCTTCACGCTCATCGAGCTGCTTCTGGTGCTCGTCATCCTCGGCATCCTGGCGGCCATCGTCGTCCCGAAATTCTCCGGACGCACCGACGACGCCAAGAAGGCCGCGGCTCGGACAGAGATTTCGTCCTTCACCACCGCGCTCGATTCGTTCGAGGTCGACACCGGATCCTATCCCCGCGGCAAGGACGGTCTCCAAGATCTCATCGCAGCTCCGCGCGATGCCACCGGATGGAAAGGCCCCTATCTGAACAAGAACGAGATTCCCTTGGACCCTTGGCTGAACGCCTACATCTACGAGTGCCCGGGCAAAAACAATCCGTCGGGTTTCGACCTGATGTCGATGGGGCCCGATGGTCGTGTCGGCGGCGACGACGACATCGCGAACTGGACGACGAAACGCTAGGCGTTTGGCTTGCCCGGCTGATCCGCAGCCCGGTGTCACGCTGCATCCGCAATGATCCTCACGAAACCCAGCCGAGTCGGAACCCAAGGCGTGCCCAAGGCCCGGCCCGCCGGTGGTTTCACGCTGATCGAGTTGATCCTCGTGATGACGCTCCTCGTGATCGTGGTCTCGATCACGGGTCCCGCGTTGTCTTCCTTCTTCAAGGGCCGGATCCTTGATTCCGAGGCGCGCCGTTTCCTGGCGCTGACCCGCCACGCGCAGAGCCGGGCGGTGTCCGAGGGGATGCCGATGGTCCTTTGGGTCGACGAGAAAGAGCACAAATACGGGATCGGAATCGAGGATTCCGCCGTGGAACCCAACGAGGAGGATCCGTTGGCGAAGGAGTTCGCGATGGAGGACGGCCTCGAGATCGAGGTGGTGCGCTCGACGATATCGACCGGGACCGGCAACAACGCCGACGCGGCCGAATCGCTTTCGCGGAGCACAGCCGGCACCCAGATCAACATCCGGTTCACCCCGGATGCGTTCCTCAGCGACTACGTTCCCGAAGCCGTCATCTTCCGCGACGCGAAGAGGAACGAGGCGTGGCTCGCCCCGAACCGAAACCGGATCAACTATGAAATCCAGACCAACAACTACCAGACCGCCGGGCGCTAGGTCGCGCGCCCGCGCCGGCTTCACGCTGGTGGAGGTGCTGGCGGCTTTGGTGTTCATGGGCATCGTCATCCCGGTGGCGCTCGAGGCCGTGCGTGTCGCCGGTCTGGCCGGCGAGGTCGCCGAACGCAAGGTTGCGGCGGCGCGGATCGCCGATCGAATTCTCAACGAACTGATCGTGACCGACGGCCTCCGTCAGGCCTCCGCCACCGGCGTGGCCGAGGAGGGGATGCGCCGGTATGAATGGTCCATGAGGACCGAGACATGGACCGTGGCGTCCCTCAATCTCGTGACCCTGAACGTGGTCTTCAATGCCCGCGGCAAGGAATACGAAGTCAACCTCACCACCCTTTTCGATCCCGAGACGCTTTCGGCCTCCGGGCTTTCAACCTCAACCGCTGGTTCCACCAGGTGATCCACCGCCGAACATCTTCTGTCAGCCGCCTCGGAGGGTTCACCCTGCTCGAGGTGATGCTGGCGTTGATCGTCTGCGGGATCGTCCTGGCGGCCGTGAACGGCGTCTACTTCGGCGCGTTGAAGCTCAGGAACCGGACCTCGGCAAACATCGAGGCCGCGCTCCCGATCCAGCACGCAGTCGCGGTCATCAAGCGGGACCTGACCGGCATCATGCTTTCCGGCGGCAGCTTTGGCGGACCGTTCCAGAGCACTCCGACCAACACGATGAACGTCGTGTCCGCCGTGCTGGGCACGCGGAGCAGTCCGGACATCTACACGAACACCGGCATCATCGATGAGAACACCGAGTTCGCGGCGGTTCAGAAGGTGGCCTATTACCTTGCTGCTCCGACCAACAACGCCGTCGGCAGCGACCTGATGCGCGGGGTCACGCGGGACCTTCTGCCGATCACGGTCGCAACGCCGGATGCCCAGTTCCTCATGTCGGGGGTCGACCAGTTGACCATGCAGTTCTACGACGGCACCAGTTGGGCCGAGACGTGGGACAGCACCACCGCCACCAATCTGCCGGTTGCCATCAAAGTCCAGATCACACTTACGCCGGAAGACCGAAGCCGGCAGGATGCGGCTCCGATCGAGTTCATCGTGCCCGTGATGGTCCAGGCCCGGACCAACGTCACGGCCGCCACGACGGGAGGCGGCGCATGAATCTCGCCTGCCAAAGGAATGCCCGGGCGTCCCGGAGCGGATCGGTGCTGATCCTGGTCCTGTGGATTTCCTTCGGGCTGGTCGTGCTCGCGCTCTACTTCGCGCAGTCGATGAGTTTCGAGCTCCGGGCCGGCGACAACCGCGTGGCCGCCCTCGAAGCCGAGCACGCCATCAACGGGGCGGCGCGCTACGTCGGATACGTCCTCTCCAAATACGGAACCAACGGCACGATCCCGGACCCCGCGCTTTATTCGGCGGAGGATGTCCCGGTCGGCGCCGACGAGGCGGGAGCTCCGGCATTCTGGATCATCGGCCGGAACGACACCTCGTCGCAGGTGTTGGACGTCCCGAAGTTCGGCCTGGTCGACGAGGCCTCGAAGCTCAACCTGAACGCGACGAACCTGACTGCGGACATGCTGGCGACCCTGCCGGGAATGACGGCCGAGTTCGCGGCTGCGATCATCGACTGGCGCGACACCAACAGCACCGTGACCACGAACGGGGCCGAGGACGAATCGTATGCGCGGCTTGTTCCACCGAGGAAGTGCAAGAACGCCAACTTCGAGACCGTGGACGAGCTTCGCCTGGTCTACCAATCGACCATGGCGCTGCTCTACGGCGAGGATCTCAACCTGAACGGCGTCCTCGACCGGAACGAGAACGACGGTGACACGTCGCTTCCTCCGGACAACCGGGATGGCCGCCTGAACCCGGGCATCTTCGAATATGTCACCGTCTACAGCCGGCAGCCCAACACCACGTCCACGGGCACCAACCGGGTCAACATTTCCAACCGGCGCGCGCTGACCACGCTGCTCACCGAAAAGATTTCCCAACAGCGGGCCACGGCGATCACCTCGGCGCTTGGGCCTACCAACAATCCAATCCGCAGCGTGCTGGAATTCTATTCGAGGAGTGGGATGAGCGCGGATGAGTTCAGCCTTGTGGAGGCCGAGATCACCGCGACCAGCGGAGCGTTTGTGGAAGGCCTCGTGAACGTGAACACCGCGAGTGAAGCTGTCCTCGCCTGCATTCCCGGCATCGGTGTCGACCTGGCCCCGTCGCTTGTCGCGCAGCGCCAGTCCAATTCGAAACGGGTCAACTCCGTCGCCTGGGTGAAGGATCTCCTCACCACCGCGCAGATCGCGCAGGCCGGGCCTTATCTGACCGGCCAGAGCTACCAGTTTTCCGCCGACATCGCCGCGCTCGGCCACTTTGGCCGGGGCTATTCGCGGACCCGGTTCGTCTTCGATACGACCGAGAACGTGCCCAAAATCCTGTTCCGGGAGGACCTCTCCCGGCTCGGTTGGGCGCTCGGCAAACAGGTCCGCCAGGACATCCGGCTCGCCACGAATTTACGCCAATGAAATGGATCCAGAAAAAACCACCGTCCACAGCGCTGGGACTCTCTCTCGAGGGAGGCCGGCTTGAAGCGGTGCTGCTGAACCGAACGAACGGTTCGGCGTCCGTGCTTAAGACCGTCAGTTCGCCGCTGACCCTCGACCTGCTCCACAACGAGACCGACCTCGTCGGCCGCGAGATCCGCAACCTGCTCGACGCCGGCGGCGTCAAGGAACGCCGCTGCGTCGTGGCCGTGCCGCAGACGTGGGCACTAATCGTGCACTCGGTGGTTCCCGAAATGGAGGCCGCCGACTTGCCGGAATTTCTCCAGATCGAGGCCGAACGCGGGTTTCCCTATCCCCTCGATGAACTCCAGATCGCGACCGTCCAGCACAAGTCCCCGGGCGGCGACAAATACGCGACCCAGATCGGAGTTCCGCGGCAACACCTCGCGCGGTTGGAAGCAGCCTTGGCCGCTGCGGAACTGAAGCCCTCGAGTTTCTCGATCGCGATTACGTCGCTCCCGGGTGCGATGGGTGATGAGAAACACGGAACAATAACCTTGGTCGTCGGTGAAACCGCGGTGCGGCTCCTGATATCGGTCGGCGGTGCGCCTGTCGCGCTCCGGACGCTTGAAGGTGTCTTCGATACGGAGAGTCCCGAGAAACGGATCCAGTCCGAACTGATCTTCCGCGAACTCCGCGTCACCGTCGGCCAACTCGCCCCGGACATGCGCGAAAGCCTTCGCGTCGTCCAGATCGTCGGGACGACGCCGGCGGCCCGCCAACTGGCGGACGGCCTCCAGCCCCGGACCCGCGCCCTGGGCCTCGCGATCGAGCAGGTCACGGTTTATCCGGGGCCCCAGTTCGGCATGCAGTTGGCCGCTCCCGGCGGTGTTTCCGGTGAGTTGAGCCTGGCGGCCCAGTTCCTCGGCGGGAAACCGATGCCGTTCGAGTTTCTTGCGCCCAAGCCGACGTTTCTCGAGCAGATGGCGTCGCGGTATTCGTCGCGTCGGCTCGCCTCGGTGGGAGTCACGGCCGGGGCCGTCGCGTTGATAGTCCTCTTCATGTTCGTGTTCCAGCAGGTCCAGCTCTACCGGCTCAGGTCCGAGTGGAATGGAAAGACCGGCATGAAGCCCAAGGTCGCCGAACTGAAGGCCCTGCAGGATCGGACCCGAAAGTTCCGTCCCTGGTATGACGAATCCATGACCACCCTCACCATTCTCAAACGGATGACCGAGGCGTTCCCGGAGGACGGAGTCGTCTCGGCCAAATCCATCGACATCCGCAAATCCGGCGATGCCCGCAACGTCGTGACGGTGACCTGCTCCGGCACGACCCGCGACAAGGACGCCTTGCTTAAAACCGTCGCGAAACTCCGCTCCACCAACAAGATGGTCTCGGACGTCAACGTCGACGTCATCCGCGGCCTCAATCCCATGCAGTTCACCTTCAATTTCAACTGGGGCGACGCCTCCAAACCATGAAGCCGGAAAACCGTCAGAAATTCCTCCTGATCGCCGCCGGCTGCGTCGTGGGCCTCTACCTTCTCGATACCGTCGTCGTTTCACCCCTCACGGAAAGCTGGAAGACGCGTTCTGCGGAGATCGCAAAGCTCCGTAAGGACATCGAGCAGGGCCGGGAAATGCTCAAGCGCGAGAAGGACACCCGCGACCGATGGAACGAGGTGCGGAAGAATTCGCTCTCGTTCGACGTGTCCCAGGCCCAGCAGGAGCTCATCGGATCGTTCAACAAGTGGTCCCAGGACAGCCGGGTTACCGTCACATCCACCAAGCCGATGTGGAAACACGGCGTCTCGGAACGCGGATCCGGCGACGAATACTCGCTGCTCGAATGCCGCGTGGATGCAGCGGGAAGCATGTCGACGCTGGCCCGGTTCCTCTACGAAGTGGAGCGGTCACCCATGGCTTTGAAGATCGAGGGCGCGGAGTTCACGACCCGCGACAACAACGGCGGCCAGATCGCCCTCGGGCTTGTGGTCACCGGTCTCAGATTAAAGCAGTTGGAGGGCAAATGATGAGCTACCTTTTCCGCATGAAACCCGCCGGCCTCGCCATTCTCGCCACCGCGCTGATCTCTTCGGTGGCTGTGGCGGCCGAATCGACCAACGCGGTTCCCGCCACCCCGTCGACAAATGCTGCCCCTGCCGTCGCGACCAACGCCGCGCCCGTTGCCTCGACAAATGTCGCGCCTGGCACTCCGTCGCGCGGCTCCGATCGATCCAGCAGGCCTCAATCGGCGGCCAGCGCCGCCAGCGCGTCGAACTTCGAAGCGTTCTCGATGATCGGAACGAAGAATATCTTTAACCAAAGCCGTTACCCGGGGTCTAAACCGCCGACGGGCCCGACGGCGGCGGCGCACGTGCCGAAGATCGACATGATCGCGTTCGTTGGCACGATGGACTATGGCAAGGGCCAGATGGCGTTCTTCAACGGCACCGGGTCCGAGTTCAAGAAGATGGCCAAGGCCGGGGAGAAGATCGGGAACTTCAAGCTGGTCGACGTGAAACCGAACCAGGTGAAGCTGGCGGTCGGCGACAAGCCGGAGATGGAGCTGAAGATCGGCCAGGCACTCCGCAGCGAAGACGGCGGCGATTGGGCGCTGTCGAGCCTGCCGCTGCCCGGATCGGAATCCGTGGCGTCGTCCAGTTCGTCGAGCGGATCTAGCCGGGGAAGCAGCAGTGATCGCGGCTCCGGCAGCGATCGTAGTTTTGGACGGAGCAGCAGTCGAAGCGGGTCGGACACGACCCCTGCGCCTGCGGCGGGTGCAATCTCTACGCCAGAAGCCTCGAGCTCCGGCGGCAGCGCGGAAGACGCGCTGAAGCGACTGATGGAAAAACGTGCTAAGGAAACAAACGAATGAAGACCACGACCCAATACCTCTCATCCCTCGCCTTGGCACTGTCCTTGGCCACGTCCGGCGCGATCGCCGCTGAACTGGCGCCAGCCAAAACAGAAACCACCCCGGTCGATACCGGCGTCAAGGCCGGCAAAAAGAGCAAGGCCGACAAGGAATCTGCCAAGGCCGAAAAGAAGTCTGCCCGCAAGGAGGCCAGGAAAGCCGCCAATGCCAAGCCGGCTGAAGCCGCCGCCGCACCGGTTGCGCCGCCGGCTCCGCCCGAGCCCGCCGACAAGGCTGAACTCCACCTGAACTTCCGCAACGCGCCGCTCGACCTCGTTTTGAACTACATGAGCGAGGCCGCCGGCTACATCATCGTCTTGGAGACTTCCGTCCGTGGGACGATCGACGTGTGGAGCAACACGCCGGTGACCAAGGCCGAAGCCCTTGGCCTTCTCAACTCCGCGCTGAACAAGAACAACTACGCCGCGATCCTGGAGGGCCGGACGCTCACGATTCTCTCCAAGTCCGATGCGAAGACCCGTGAAAACCCGATCGTCGTCGGCAGCGATGCCGTGGCCATCCCGAAGGACGAACAGATCGTGACCCAGATCATTCCGGTCAAGGGCATGAGCGCGAGCTCACTGATCCGCGACATTTCTTCGCTGATTCCCTCCACTGCCACCGTCACCGCCAACGAAGGTGGCAACTCTCTGATCATGACCGACACCCGCCGGAACGTCCGGCGAGTGGTCGAGATCGTCCAGGCGCTCGACGGCACGGTCGCCGGGGCGGCTTCGATCAGGGTCTTCCCGCTGAAGTTTGCCGACGCCAAGGCTCTCGCCACCACGATCAAGGAACTCTTTCCTGACACCACCGGTGCGGGCGCAGCGGGCGGCCGAGGTGGACGCGGCGGCGGCGGCGGCATCGGTGGTTTCGGGGGATTTCCCGGCTTTGGCGGCGGTGGCGGCACGGACACGGGATTTTCCTCAGGCAGCACGCGGAATTCGACTACCGCAACCAAAGTCGGCGCCGTGGCGGATGAATTCAGCAATTCGCTGATCGTCACCGCTTCCGAGAGCCAGTTGAAGACCATCGAAACGCTCGTCAAGTCGGTCGACACCGACCAGGTCGACCTGACGGAAATTAAAGTATTCGCGCTCCTGAACGCCGACCCGACCGAGACGGCCGACCAGATCACCAAGCTGTTCCCCGACACGTCTTCCAGCAGCCAGAACACCGGCGGACGTGGCGGCGGGTTTGGCGGGTTCGGTGGTCCCGGTGGACTATTCGGCGGCGGCGGCGCTACGCGGACGGGTGGTAACGGCGCCACGAGCGACCGTTCCAAGAAGATGGGCAAGGTGATTGCCGTAGCCGAACCCCGCACGCGGTCGCTCATAGTCAGTGCGGCGAAGGAAATGATGCCCCAGATCGACGCGATGGTGAGGTCGCTCGACCTTAGCCCGGCGAAGAAGCAGAAGGTGCGGACCTACAACCTCGAGAACGCCAGTGTCACGGAAGTCGAGGCGGTGCTTCGCGCCCAGTTCGAGGCGCAGAACAGCCGGAACACCCAGAACACCCAGAACAACGCGCTGACGACCCGCCAGAACCAGGCCAATCAGACCACTCAACAGGGACTCACTTCCGGATTCGGCCAAGGCGCCGGTCGAGGAAACTGAACCTGAGATCGAAACGAATCCAACTTTCACGTCATCATGCCAAAGGTCTTCAAACGCAAACGCAGCCTCGGTCTGCTGCTCGCCACGTCTCTCGGGTTGGCCGCAGGCGACGCCCTCGCCCAGCAACGCAACAACACCGGGTCCACCGCGGCGCGGTCCACGGGCGGAACCAGTCGATCGCTTTCGGGCGCCTATCCGGCCAGCACTGAAATCGGAACCGCCACCATCGCGACGGATGCAGATTCACGGTCGCTGGTAATCACGGCCGACGATGAGACGCAAAAGCTGATCGAGGAAGTCATCCGCAATCTGGACAAGCCCAAGCCGCAGGTGCTGATCAACGTGGTCTTCCTGCAGGTGACCCACGGCGACGATCTCGATCTCGGCGTCGAGGCCAGCTACACCCACCGTCTCGGTGGAGCACCTGCCGGTGTTGCCGGTAACAGCGTCGCGTCCTCCTCCTTCGGGTTGCAGGACGCCGCTTCCACCCTGGCCGGCGGCGGTCTCTACAAGATCGTCGGCGAAGACTTCTCCGCCACTTTCCGCGCTCTCGCGGTCAAGGGTAAGACCGAGATCCTCTCCCGCCCGTCCATCCTCGCCCGCAACAACCAGCCGGCCACGATCCTCGTCGGCCAGTCGGTTCCGTTCGTGACCAACACCCGGTTCGACGCGGTCAACGGACAGATCAACACGGTGACCTACCAGGACATCGGCATCATCCTCAAGGTCACACCATTCATTTCGACCTCCGCCGGGACGGTCGAAATGATTATACAGCCCGAGATCTCGTCCATCAGCGACAAGACGGTCAACATCTCCGCCGGCGTGAACGCGGCGGTCATCGATAAACGTTCGGCCGATACGGTCGTGGTCACCCCCGACGGGCAGACCGTCGCCATCGGTGGGTTGATCGGAACGACCAAGGTCAACCAGGACCGCAAGATCCCGCTGCTTGGCGACATTCCGTTGCTCGGCGCCGCGTTCAAGCGCCAGGTCAAGACCGACTCCAAGACCGAGCTGCTCATCTTCCTCACGCCCCACGTCATTGCGCGTCCGGGCGACCTTGCTGCGATGACCCGGGATTCGGCAGGCCGTCTCCAAATGGTTCCGAAGACGTTCAGCGAGCAGGAACTCAACCGTTACATCGAAGGAATGCCCGTGAATCCGCCGACCATCAACACGACTCCTCCCGCGTCGGCGCCTCCGGTCAAACAGCCCGCGTCGAAACCGAGCAGGCGGTAAGCTGTCCAAAGCAGTTCGCGCAATACCATGAAACGAGGCCTGTGGATCTACGTGTCGCTCGCGGTGGCGTGGACGGTTTTCGTCTCGTGGCAGTTCTTCGAGCATCGCCGCGTCCAGGAGGCCTCCCGGCAAAACCTGATGAGCCGGGCCCGCGCGATCACATCGACGCTCGGCCTTGTCATCCGTTCCCAACGCCGCGGTGGCGGCGTCGTCTCGCAGGAACGGCTGCAAACGGCGTTGGCGGAGTTGACCAAGGCGGACCAGCTTGAATCGATCGCGCTGCTGAACGCGGAGAACGACGTGGTCATCTCCGCCGGAAAGCCGGTCGACGACCTCGAGATCCCGGCCCAGTCAGGAGTCACTTGGACGGCGGACCAGATGATCCTCGCCAACCTCATGGACCTTGGGACGAACGTCTTCCCCGAGCCCGAAGGCGTCGCGCGGACGATCGTCGTGCCGTTCAATCCGTCGGCGACCAACATCCCCGGCATCATGCCGCCGCCGTCCTGGTCTACGAACCGGTCGGCGATGACGAATGAATCCGGCCGCAGCCGGAGCGACCGTGGCCGGGGCAGGGGACCGTTCGGGCGCCCGCCCTGGATGACCGAGGCGGAGTATTCCTCCCTGATCGCCAAGCAAGGTGTCCACAGCTTCATCATCGTCATGCCCACGAAGCCGGTAACTGAAGCCACATCCGGGGACTTGCTGCTTCGACTTCTCATCTGCGGACTGGCCACGGTCAGTGTCGGCGGCGCCGGGTTCACGTGGCGCAGCATCCAACGCTCGTCGGACCTTGAGTTGCGCCTGGTGAAGGCCAGCGAACTGAACTCGCACCTCAAGCAGATGAACCTCGCCGCTGCCGGCCTCGCGCACGAGACCCGTAATCCGCTCAACATCATCCGTGGCCTCGCGCAGTTGATCACCCGTCAGGAAGCCGCTTCGACCGAAGTCCGCGACCGGTCCCGCGCCATACTCGACGAGACGGACCGCGTCACGGCGCAGCTCAACGAGTTCATCAACTATTCCCGGCCCCGCGAGGTCCGTCGGTCGCCCGTGGCCTTGGACCGCGTCGCCACGGAGGTGGCCCGCGCCCTTTCGCTCGATGCGGAGGACAAGGGAGTCACCGTCAAGATCGCGGTTGAAAGCGTCGTCATCGAGGCCGACGAGCAGCTTTTCCGGCAGACCCTTTTTAATCTCCTGCTGAACGCCATCCAGGCGGTCGGCCAGGGCGGCGAGATCGAGATAGCCGCGCACCGGCCCGCTCCGAACGAGATCGTCCTCGAAGTGAGGGACAATGGACCCGGTGTTCCCGTCGACCGTAGGACCGAGATCTTCAAACCCTACTTCACCACCAATGCCGAAGGAACCGGGCTCGGTCTGGCGGTCGTCCGGCAGATCGTCCTCGCGCACGGCTGGGACATCGAGTGCGCGGCCAACGAACCCCGCGGCGCGGTCTTCCGCATCAGCCATGTGCGTCCGGGCGTCGTCTGAGCCATGACGAATCCCACGGACCAGCATGCCATGCCCCGGATCCTCATCGTCGATGACGACGAGGGCCAACGAAGCCTCTTCGACTCCTTCCTCTCCGGCCAGGGCTTCCGGACTCGGGTCGTCTCCTCCGGCGAGGAAGCGCTGGAAGCACTCAAGGCAGGACCCTTCGACATGATGGTCTCGGATGTCCGCATGACCGGGATCTCCGGCCTCGAGACGTTGCGCCGCGCCCGCATCGATCATCCGACATTGCCCGTCCTCCTCATCACGGCCTACGCCGACATCCGGGGAGCGGTCGACGCGATGCGCGACGGCGCGCTCGACTACCTGGCCAAGCCGATCGACCTCGACCAGCTCCTGTCCGCAGTCCAGCAGGCCACGGGCATGGCGAAGCCCGGCCCGATGAAGTTCGACGGCGACCAGCGGTTGCCCGACGGGATCGTCGTCGCCAGCCCGCTCATGCAGGCGGTCTTCCGCGATGCCGCGCTTGTCGCCGCGTCCGGCAGCCGCGTCCTCATCACCGGCGAAAGCGGCGTGGGCAAGGAGATCGTCGCCGATGCCATCCACGCCTGGAGCGCGCGCGCGGCCGGTCCGCTGATCAAGGTCAACTGCGCCGCGATGCCCGAGAACCTCTTGGAGAGCGAGCTCTTCGGCCATGAGAAGGGCGCGTTCGCCGGAGCCGCCGCCCAGCGCGTCGGGCGCTTCGAGGAGGCGAAGGGCGGCACCGTCTTTTTCGACGAGATCGGCGAGATTTCCTCCCAGCTCCAGTCAAAGCTCCTTCGCGTCACGCAGGACGGGCGGATCCATCGGATGGGTTCCAACCGGGAGATCCAGACCGACGTGCGCATTCTTGCGGCCACCAACCGGAACCTGGAGGAGGACGTGAGGCAGGGCCGCTTCCGCGAGGATCTCTTCTACCGGCTCAACGTCATCGAACTCGGCGTGCCTCCCCTGCGCGAGCGCCGCGAGGACATCCTGCCGTTGGCCGAGAAGTTCATCGGGGAATTCTCCCAGGGCCGGAGCCGCTTCTCCTCCGCCGTGGCCGCCGTGCTGCTGGGCTATCAATGGCCCGGAAATGTCCGCGAACTCCGCAACGCCATGGAGCGCGCCGCCCTGTTGTCGGGCGGCGAACTCAGCATGCCCAAGCACCTGACCCAGCGCATCCGCGCCGCGATGGGGGACGAGGCGCCGGCGCCACCGGCCCCGGCCGAAGCGGCCGATGTCGAACGCCTCGACGAGATGGAGCGCCAGGCGATCCTGCTGACCCTGCGAAAGCACGGCTTCAACCGGACGGACAGCGCCAAGGCCCTCGGCATCAGCCGACGCGCCCTGCAATACAAGCTCCAGCGCCTGCGCGACCTCGGCTACGACGTCGACGGACGCAGTTCCTCGGGCGCGGTGGAGTGAGGGGTGCATCCGGGTTCGTGATATCGGCGTAGTCCCATGGCAATGTTCGCGCGTTGGTCATTCAGTCTTCTGCTGCTGGTCGTCTACGTGGCGACGTTCCACGTCTGGATGCACGTCGAGCGCGCGGGGATCGTGGTCAGCGGATTGGTGTCGACGGCGGTCCTGGCGGCGTTGTTTGTCCGGGCGCTTCGGCGGCGATACTTCCTCAATGGCTGGGATGCCTTCTGGCATGGCACCGTCATTCTCGATTTGTTCCTGGAGGCTACGTTGGTTTCGCATCACGGCGATTTCTCTTTCTACCTCTGCGCACTCGCGTTCGTCGTCGTGGTCGGTGGTTACCGGCAATGGGTGTGTAAGCGATGTCTGCGTCGTGCGGACTTGCATCTATCGGCGACTGGCGCTGGTGGGTCTCCCCCGGTAGCTTCCAGCGCGATGAACGAAGTCACCTGGGAAAAACAGTTTCGCGCCGTCTTCGATCGCGGCGTGGCGGCCTGGCAGGCGGGACGTCGGAAACCCGCCACGATGTTCGATGCCGAGGATGTCGCCTTCCTCGCCGGGATTGGCTGCACGGCACAGGAGTTGTTTGATTTCGTGGATGATTCCCTCGTCTACGGTGAACCAGACTTCGCCACCGCTCTGGGAGTGCAGGCCATCCGGCGCGAATATCTCATGAACGAGATGAAAGGGATTAAGAGCGGGAAACAGTCGGCCATGTCGAATCTTCCGCCGAAGGCCCAGGAAGTCGACGGGATCTCCTGGCTTCCCCGTCTCATCGTGAAGGCGCGCATGAAGCTGCGGGGCGAGATGCCGGACGACCTGATGTATGGCTGCGGCGGCGACCGGCCCTTCGTCCGGCGGATGAACACCACGTTGCCCTGCTTTCTCCAACTGGTCCGCGACTGCGTATCCGACGATCGACAGATCGTCGACACGCTCAAACGCAACGCCGGCATCCAATGAGCGATCCTGTTTCCCAAGCGCCTGGCGGCGCACCAACTCCTCTCGGCTACACCTTGCGCGGCTCGCTGGGATTCGGCCTAGTAAGCTTGGCGGCTTTTGCGGTCTGGGTTTTTGGGGGCGGTTGGTTCCGGGGCCGTGGCGGCGAGCCGGCCATGTATCTGGCCATCGCAGCTGTGTTTGCCGTGTTTAGCGGAGTCCTGCTACATCCGCTCGTGCAGGGCACAAAGAAGCTCGTTCGCTTCTACCAGGCGTTCGTCCCGGCGTTTCTCATCTACGCCGTCGTCTGGTCGGGCTTCTGGTTCTGGCTCAAGTATGGCGCCGGCGAATGGCTGGGCGCCGGAGTCGGGAGCATCGCCTTCGTGGCCTACACCGCGTGGCGTTTTGGAAGCTGGCGTGCTTTCTGGCTGGTCACGTTTTTGTTCTTCGTGATGCACACGGCCGGATACTTCGCCGGTGGCTGGAGCATGGCGAAACTCATGGGCTTGGCGCGTCAGGATCCCGTTCCCTTTCTCGATAAGCCGAAGCTGATGTTGCTCGCGAAGATGTCATGGGGACTGTTCTACGGCCTCGGATTCGGAGCCGGCCTTGGATATGTCTACCATGCTGTTCAAAAGACATCGCCGCCAGCACCGGACGAAGTGCCGTCAATTTGATCTCCTGGTTGCGCCGGTTTGAACCGAACTGTTCGGCGGTGGGTCTAGTGAAACTCGAATGAAGGATCCAGACATCAAGCCATTGTTGAAGCCGAAGCCGCAACGCCGCCGGCCTTTCCACCAGCGTTTCCTGCTGGCACTCGGGGTCGCGTTCGGACTTATCGGATTCTCGCTCACCCTCGGCATCCTCGGATACCACTTCATCGCCGGGCTCGGATGGATCGATGCCGTTCTGAACGCATCCATGATCCTTACCGGGATGGGCCCGGTGAATGCGCTCTTTACGGATGCGGCCAAACTGTTCGCATCCGCCTATGCGCTGTTCTCGGGGGTGGTCTTCATCAGCGCCACTGGAATTCTTCTCACGCCCATCTTTCACCGGGTGCTGCACCGGTTCCACCTGGAGGAAGGGAACCAACAATGAGAGTTGGCCGCAGGGCGCCCCGCTAGATCCGCGGCGTCTTTGTCCCGGCGAACGCCCGCCTTGCGGATCCGTTGGAGGCTTGCCTAGTGTCCGCCCATGCACACCCCGTTCCGCGCACTGTCGTTGGGCCTTGCCCTGCTTGCTTCTGTCATCGCGTCTTCGGCCGCCGAGAAGTCCTACACCATCGCCGTCATCCCGAAGGGCACGACCCACGAGTTTTGGAAATCCATCCACGCCGGCGCCGTGAAGGCCGAGCAGGAGCTCGCGGCGAAGGGAACGAAGGTGACGCTCTTCTGGAAGGGACCGCTGCGCGAGGACGACCGCGACCAGCAGATCCAGGTGGTGGAGAATTTCACAGCCCGTAAGGTCAGCGGTATCGTGCTGGCGCCGCTGGATTCGCAGGCCCTCGTCGCGCCGGTAGTCAGCGCCGTGCAATCCGGCGTGCCCACCGTGGTGATCGATTCCGATCTGAAGTCCGACAAACAACTCAGCTTCGTTTCCACGGACAACTTCAAGGGTGGCCGGATGGCGGGTGAATTCCTCGCCGGACAGCTCGGGGAAAAGGGCAACGTCATCCTGCTCCGCTACCAGGTCGGCAGCGCCAGCACCGAAGCCCGCGAGGCGGGTTTCCTCGATGCGTTGAAGAAGTTCTCCGGCATCAAGATCGTTTCCTCCGACCAGCACTCCGGCGCGACGCGGGAGTTGGCCTACCAGGCTTCACAGAACCTCTTGAACCGTTTCGGCAAGGACGTGAACGGGATCTTCTGTCCGAATGAATCCGCGACGGTCGCCATGACCAAGGCCCTGCGCGACATCGGCCGAGCGGGCGGCAAGGTGAAGCTCGTCGGCTTCGATTCCGGCTCCCAGTCGGTGCTCGATCTGAAGAACGGCGACGTCCAGGGACTCATCGTCCAGGATCCGCTGAAGATGGGTTACCTCGGTGTCATGACGGTCGTGCAGCATTTGCAGGGCAAGTCCGTCGAGAAACGCATCGACACCGGCGTCTCGCTCATCACGAAGGAGAACATGACGGAACCCGGAATGGCCGCCCTGCTCGCTCCGCCGATCGCCAAGTATTTGAAGGAGTAGTTGCCAGCCCGGGGTTCGGCCTTTGGCCCCCGGGCTTTCATCATTGCACCCGGATGTCGCGTTTCTCCCGAGTTCTTCAAACAGGCGGCCCATTCCTCGGGCTGCTGCTCGTCTGCGCGTTGTTCGCTTTGACCGAGGAGCGCGAGTTCATCTTCACCGGCGGCAACCTCAAGAACATCCTGACCCAGACGGTCATCGTGGCCATCGGCGCGCTCGGGATGACGCTCATCATCGTCGGTGGCGGGATCGATCTCAGCGTCGGCTCGGTGGTCGCGTTCTGCGGCGTCCTCGGAGCGAAGCTGCTCGTGGCCGGTTGGACGCCGATCGCCACGATGCTGGTCCTCGTGGCGGCGGGTTGCGGCATCGGCCTCGTGAACGGAGCCATTGTGGCCGGGTTCCGCATGATGCCGTTCATCGTGACGCTCGGCATGATGGGCATCGTGCGCGGCGCGGCGAAGTGGCTCGGCAACAACCAGACGATCAATGCTCCGCCGGACTCGCCGGTCGGCCGTCTGATGGCGCGGGTGAATCCCGGCGAATTCTGGCCGCTGCCGTGGGGCGTGTGGATCGTGCTCGGACTGGCGTTGGTGATGGCGGTGCTCTTCCGGCAGACGGTTTTCGGCCGGCACGTTTTCGCCATCGGTGCCAACGAGACGGCCGCGCGCTACAGCGGTGTGCGGGTGGCGCGGGTGAAGCTCGCGACCTATGCGATCGCCGGCCTGCTCTTCGGCTTCGCCGGCCTGCTCCAGATGTCGCGGCTCACCCAGGGCGACCCGACGGTCGCCATCGGACTGGAGCTCGACATCATCGCCGCGGTCGTCATCGGTGGCGCCAGCCTGAACGGCGGGGCCGGCAGCATCCTTGGCTCGATGATCGGTGCCCTGATCATGGCGCTTCTGCGCAACGGCACCAACCAGCTCGGTTGGCAGACGTTCACACAGGAGATCATCATCGGCGTCGTGATCGTCCTGGCCGTGGGGCTGGATCGCTGGCGGCAGGCGCGTGCGGGGAAATGACGAAGCACGAAGGCCAAGGGCTGAAGGAATGGCGAAGCTTAAAGCTCGAAAACTAAACGGCATTCCGCTTCCGGACCTGGCACTTCTTTCGGCCTTCGTGGCTTCGGCCTTCTGGTCTGCCGGTAGTTCCTCCTTGAGCGGATTCCTTTTATAGGCGAACAAGCTCCCAAAATCCTTTCGCCATGAGCCCCATCGCCCTTGCAGAAAACCAGCCGCTTCAATCCCTCGACGAAGTTGAGGACTTCTACAAGGAGCGCTACCCGCAGCCGATGTCCGAGGCGCAGAAGACACCCTCGGTCGGCACCGATCCGGAGAAAAAGGTCGACCAGTTCCGCAACTACGAGGCCGACGCCCGGCCGACGGTGCGTGAGTTCTACCGCCTGAACCACGCCCATCAGACCCATGAATTCGCGCTCGCCAAACGGAAGGAATACCTCGGCCTCAACCGCCTGACGATGGGCGTCTGGGAAGCCGCCGAATACCTCAACCAACTGATCGACGACTCCGATCCCGATACCGACCTCTCGCAGCTCGAGCACCTCCTCCAGACCGCCGAGCACCTCCGCGCCGACGGCCAGCCGCGTTGGATGATCCTGACCGGTTTTGTGCATGATCTCGGTAAGATCCTTTGCCTTTGGGGCGAACCCCAGTGGGCCGTCGTCGGAGACACGTTTCCGACCGGCTGCGCCTATTCACCTAAGATCGTTTTCCCGAAGTTCTTCGAAGCCAATCCCGACTTCGGCAATCCCCGCTTCCAGGCGAAGAACGGCGTCTACGAGGAAGGCTGTGGCCTCGACGCGGTGAACCTCTCGTGGGGCCACGACGAATACATCTACAACGTCTGCAAGGACTACCTCCCCATGGAAAGCCTCTACATGCTGCGCTACCACAGCTTCTATCCTTGGCACCGCGAGGGTGAATACGGCCATCTCCTGAACGACCAGGACATCAGACACCTGAAGGACGTGCAGGCCTTCAATCCCTACGATCTCTACACCAAGAGCCACGCCAAGCCCGACGCCAAAGCGCTTCGGCCCTTCTACGAAGACCTCATCTCCGAGTTCTTCCCGACGAAAATCCGCTGGTGAATGGGGCGTTGGCGGTGCCGCTCCGATTGAGGGCCGGTGGATGAGCAGATCGTTCAAGACTTAGACTCCCGTGTCCTAGAAGACCGGATCGAGTGCCTCTTAAGATTGGGGCATGAACTCGTTCTGCGCGCCTGCGTTTCTCTTTTTGTCGGGCGCTTCGGGCCGGGTGAAATCGGCGGGCTGCGCTTGAATGCGAAACCGTCCGAGGGCATCCAAGAGGCGTCTCCCATGAACCGATCCAGAATCGCTCTCCCGGTCCTTGCAGCCTGCCTGATCGGCGCGGGTTGCCCGCCCCTTGCGAATGCGGCGGACGCCCTGTTCCTCCGGGCACTCAACCTCAACGGCCCCGCGCTTGAAATCGACGGACGCAAGTGGGATGGATCGAACGCCGCGAACCTTGTGGTCAATGGAAAGGTGTTCGAGAACCAGGCCGTCGCCCTGAAGCCGACGACGGATCCGGCCCGGGCGCGGATGATCCGCAGCAGTGTTTGGGGAAGTAAGGTCGATGTCTCCGTCGGCGGCCTTCCCTCGGCGGAGTGCCAGGTCGTCGTCTACGTCTGGGAAGACAACCACACCGAGCAGTTCGACCTTCTGGTGAACGACAGACCCGTCGTCGAGAAGCTCCACAGCGGGGCGGGAGGTTCCTGGAAAAGGCTGGGGCCTTGGCGCGCGACGCCCGTGGACGGAACCGTGAAAGTCTCAGCCCGCACTCCGAGCCACGGTGCGGTGAATCTCTCCGGCATCGAGATCTGGACGGGCGACGGGACGATTCCCGGTGTGACCGGTGCGGCGTTCGTGACGGAACTGACGGCCGATCACGCGGCGTTTTTCGAAAGCAAAGTCCGCCCCGTGCTCGTCGAGCATTGCTACGAATGCCACAGCGCCGCCACAAAGAAGCTCAAGGGCGGGCTCATGCTCGATTCCCGCGCCGGCATCATCAAAGGCGGCGACAACGGCCCCGTTATTTTACCCGGCCAACCCGAATCCAGCCTGCTTATCCAGTCCGTCCGCCATGCCGACCCTGATTTGGCGATGCCGCCGAAGAAGAAGATTCCGGACATCGCCATCTCCGATCTCGAGGCCTGGGTCCGCATGGGTGCGCCCGATCCCCGGACCGAGAACACCGTCGCTGCCGCCGAAGCCAAGTCCGCCATCGATTGGAACAAGGGCCGCCAATGGTGGTCATTCCGGCCTTTGGCCAAGCCCGCTACGCCCGTGGTTAAGCAGGCCCGCTGGCCGGTGAGCGATCTCGACCGCTTCGTCCTGGCGCGTCTGGAGAAGAACGGTTTGAAGCCCGCCGCCGACGCCGAGAAGCGGGTGCTCATCCGCCGCGCCACGTTCGACCTGACCGGCCTTCCTCCGACGCCGGCGGAGATCGACGCGTTCCTCGCCGACAAATCGTCCAAGGCGTTCGCCAAGGTCGTCGATCGCCTGCTCGCGTCTCCGAGTTATGGCGAACGCTGGGGCCGGCATTGGCTCGATGTCGTGCGCTACGCCGACACGGCCGGGGACAACTCCGACTTTCCCATCCCGCAGATGCACCGTTACCGCGACTGGGTCATCCGCGCCTTCAACCGTGACCTGCCCTACGACCAGTTCATCCGCGAACAGCTTGCCGGCGATCTGCTGACCTCGGGCACTGCGGACGAAGCCAAGGAACGCCTCATTGCCACCGGCTACATCGCGAACGCCCGACGCTTCGGTTCGCGCGTGGATGACTACCCACAGCACCTGACCATCGAGGACACGATCGACAACGTCGGCCGCGCGTTCCTCGGCCTGACCGTGAGTTGCGCACGCTGTCACGACCACAAGTTCGACCCGATCCCGACGAAGGACTACTACCGGATGCTGGCGGCGTTCACCACGACGGTGCGGAGCGAGGTGGAAGTGGACTTGAGCACGCCGGAACAGAAGAAGGCGCTCGCCGAGTGGGAGGCCGGCCGCAAGCCGCTGGCCGACGAACTCCAACAGTACGGAGACATCGAGTTGCCGAAGGCGCTCGCCGCGTGGGTGGCGAAGAAGGAGGCGATGCCGAAG
>JAYVSO010000109.1:0-2995 GCA_043775315.1 Verrucomicrobiota bacterium | reverse complement strand
CCCTCCGCCAGCAGCCTGGCGAGGTCGCGCTCGAAGCGTTGGAGCGCGGCCATGTCGCCGTTGGCGGGCCGGGTCATGGGACCGTGCGTCGTGGCCCGGCGGTCGATGTCTCCTTCCGCTTGCAGGAGCAGGAGCGTCAAGGCGCGGAACACGTGGCTGGCCTTGACCTGCGCCTGGAGGCGCTGGGCCAGGCCGTTGACGAGGCGGTCGATGGCGTGGGTCTCTTCCCGGGTGAAGAGGATGCGTTTCTCCTGATCGAGCTTCTTCACGAGACGCAGTGGTTCGACGGCTCGCAGCAGCGGTTCTGGTGCTCTCGGCGGAACCGCCGGTTCGGTCGTTGCGACCGTGCTCGGCACGTGCTGCATCACGGCGCTGAGAACGGTCGCATCCAACGGGCTATACCGCTTTTCCTCCAAGGGCGCTCTTCTAGCCATGGACCACCTCCTTCGTCTCCACCGTTGCCAGGCCGAGCCGCTCCTCGATCTCCCGGGCCAGGGCGCGATACTCGCCGGTCACCTTGTGGTCGGGATGCGTCTCGAAGAGCGTCCTCCCAGCCTTCTGCGTCTGCGGAATGACGGTCGACCTTCCGATGGTCGCCTTGAACTTGAGTGACTCGGCCTCCCCCACCCGGAACTGGCTTTCGACGAACTCCGTCAGCGAGTTGGCCAGGCTCGTGCGTTTGTCCACGCCGGAGAGCACAACACCCAGCAGCTTCAACCCAGGGTTGCCTCTTCTCTGCGCATCGCTGATGTCCGCGAGCGCGTCGTTCAGGCCTGCGATGGCGAACGGATCCGGCATGGCTGACAGGATGAAATGGTCCGCCGCCATGTAGCTCGCGATCGTGGGCGTCGTCGCGTTGGGCGCGGTGTCCAGGAAGATGTAGTCGAACTTGCCCCGCAGTGTTTCCAGCGGTTTACGCAGCACATCGCCCGGCGAGATAAACTTGCTCTTGTGCGCGAGCGCCTGGTCGATCCCTTCGAGCTTCCGGGCCGCCGGAATGAGATGCAGTCCTTCGGGCAGATCCACGTCCTCGTCGCCGTGCTTCAGGACCAAGTTCTCCGGCTGTTCCTCCCCGATCAGCATTTCATACGAGCCCAGGAACGCCTCGGGCACGATCCCGAAATGCCTCGTCGCCCCGTGGTTCATGTCGAGGTCGATGATCAGGGCCGTCCGGCCTCTTTCGACCAAGGCCCGCGCGATGTGCACCGTGTTGGTCGTCTTCCCCACTCCTCCCTTCTGATTGCCCACGGCAATCACCGTTGTCCGTCTTTCCATATTACTATTCCTCCTATCTCTGATTATCGCGTTCTGCCGTTTTCAACAATGGGTCTTCTGCGGATGCATCGAAGAAAGTTGGCAGGTGAGAAAGTGGGAAAGTGAGAATTGGGCAATGGCGTGGCGTTTCTCTCACCTGCCCACTTTCCCCCCTGCTCACCTGCTCTTTTCAGAACATCGTTCGAAAGATTTCTTCCAGCTCCTCGCTCCCCGGAACCTGCCGTTGTGCCGTGAACGGATTCAGGCGATGAGCCGTTCTCGGCGGGATGTTTCCCCAGGGCTGTCGCCCACTTACCTCATGCCGATGACGGCAGGAGCCGTGGACTCGTTCACGGCTTCACGCCTTCTCGCGTCATCGTCTCAACGCGTGCTGCCGTTGACGGCTACACACGGCCTCTTGCGCGATCCCCCGGTGATCGTGCTTTGATGTAAGAGTCGACTGTGTCGTCCCGGGAAACGGGACAGGATCGTGCCGTGAATGGGGGCAGCTTTTACCGTGAACCGGGACAGGCGACTACCGTGAAGCCGGGCAGGTTTTCCCGTGAAACGGGGCAGATTTATCCGGGCAACCTGGTGATCTGACTGGGGAATCCGGCAGGCAACTTCTTAACTAGGTATTAAACTATTAAACAACAGGGGTTGGTGTGGAGGAATGGAAGGAAGGGAAGGACGAGATGAACTTGGCGGAGTTCCCGTTGTCGCTGCTCGCGGACCGGGCCGGACCGGACCAGAGGTCGCTCTGTTTCGAGGACTCGATCTGGGACGACGGACGCAAGGAACGCATCACGCGCCAGCTCACCGTGACGGCTTCGGAGAAGCACGGCTTGCCCACGGCGTTGGATGACGAGGTGCTGCTCGGGCTGGTTCAACTTTCCAAACAAAGAAACTTCGAGGACCGCAAGGTCCCGTTCACGCGTTACCAGCTGGTCGAAGTGCTCGGCTGGCGCGAGGAAGGGAGGAGCTACGCCCGTTTGGAGGAGTCCTTGTTGCGCTGGGTCGGCGTCACGCTCCACTACCGCAACGCCTGGTGGAACCGCGAAGAACAGAGCTGGGTCGACGAGACGTTCCACGTCCTCGACAACGTCACGCTCCTCGACCGCGAACGCGTCGCGCGCAAACGGAGGCAGGACGCCCTGCCGCTCTCGCAGTTCACCTGGAACGACGTGCTCTTCCGGAGCTTCCGCTCGGGCAACCTCAAGGCGCTCGACTTCGAGTTCTACCGGTCGCTCGAAAGCGCCGTGGCCCGGAGGCTCTACCGGTTCCTCGACAAACGCTTCTTCCACAAAGCGCGCTGGGAGTTCGACCTCAAGGAACTGGCCTGGACCCACGTCGGCCTCTCCCGCAACTACGACACGGCCAATCTCAAGCGGAAGCTGCTGCCGGGATTGGTCGAACTGGAGCAGAAGGGGTTCATCGCTTCACGCAGTGAGAGGTTCCGCCGCGTGTCCACCGGCGTGTGGACTGTGGCCATCGAGTCGGCGCGAACGAAGAAGATGGAGGTTCCCGAACCCGTGCGGTGGTTGACCGAGAGGGGAGTGACCGCCGCCACCGCGCGGTCGCTTGTTTCAACCACACCACCGGAACGCATCCGTCACCACGTCGAAGCCTTCGACTGGCTGGTTGCCAAGCGCGACGCCCGCGCCCTGCGCAACCCGCCCGGCTTCCTCGCCAGCTCCATCCGCCACGACTACGCGGCGCCGCAGGGGTTTGTGTCGAAGGC
>JAYVSO010000108.1:0-19223 GCA_043775315.1 Verrucomicrobiota bacterium | reverse complement strand
TCCTACTTGTCGTGGTAGCCGTTGAGAACAGAGGGAGGACGGGCCGGCGGCACCGTCCTACGGTCACGTCGCGCTGCGGCGTTTGGCGACGTTCTCGATGTGGCGGAGTGCCAGGGCGGTCCAGCCCGTCTGGTGGTTCGCACCGAGGCCGCGGCCGGTGTCGGCGTGGAAGTATTCGTGGAAGAGCACCAGCTCCCGCCAGTGCGGGTCGGTCGCGAAGCGTGTCTCGTCGCCATGGCACGGCCGGCGGCCGGTCTTGTCCGGCAGGAAGAGCGACGACAAGCGCATCTCCAGGTCGGCGGCGATCTCGCGGAGGTTCCGTTGCACGCCCGAGCCCACGGGATACTCGACCGTGAACTCAGGGCCGTAGAAGTGGTGGTAGCGCTCGAGAGCCTCGACGAGCAGGTAGTTCACCGGGAACCAGACCGGTCCGCGCCAGTTCGAGTTGCCGCCGAAGAGCCACGTGTCGGATTCGCCGGGCGTGTAGCGGACGCTGTATTCGGACGCGCCGATCTTGAAGATGAACGGCTCGGCCTCATGGCAGCGCGAGAGCGAGCGGATGCCGTAGGGCGAGAGGAACTCGGCCTCGTTGAAGAGATACTTCAGCAGCGACTCGAGCCGTTCGCGCGTGGGAATGGAGAGCAGCAGCCCGGTGCCCTTGCGGGTGCCGCAGCTGGTGAAGCGGCCGAGGTCGGTGCGGTAGCGCGTGAACCACTCGAAGCGTTTGTAGAAGCCGGGCAGGGCCTTGATCTGTTTTTCGTCGAAGACCTCGACGGCGATGAGCGGAAGGAGGCCGACGAGGGAACGGGTGCGCAGCGGGATGGTTTCGCCGTTGAGCACGAGCTGGTCGTAGTAGAACCCGTCCTTCTCGTCCCACAGCCCGGAGCCGCCCGCCGTGTTGATGGCGTCGGCGATCTGGACGAAGTGCTCGAGGAACTTCGACGCCATGTCCTCGTAGGCGCGGACGAGCCGGCCGTGCTCGTCGTGCGCGAGCTCGATGGCCATCGCGAGCATCGTCGAACAGTAGAAGGCCATCCATGCGGTGCCGTCGGCCTGGTGGAGCGTGCCGCCATTCGGCAGGGGCTTGGAGCGGTCGAACACGCCGATGTTGTCGAGGCCGAGGAAGCCGCCGGCGAAGAGGTTCTTCCCGCTGGCGTCCTTGCGGTTGATCCACCAGGTGAAGTTCAGCAGCAGCTTCTGGAAGACGCGTTCGAGGAACTCGCGGTCGCGATGGCCCTGCGCGCCCGTGATCTTGTAGACGCGCCACGCGGCCCAGGCGTGCACGGGAGGGTTCACGTCCCCGAAGGCGAATTCGTAGGCCGGGATCTGGCCGTTCGGGTGCATATACCATTCGCGCAGGAAGAGGAGCAGCTGGTCCTTGGCGAACTGGGGGTCGATGCGCGCGAAGGGGATCATGTGGAAGGCCGTGTCCCAAGCGGCGAACCACGGATACTCCCACTTGTCCGGCATGGAGATCACGTCCTTGCTGAAGAGATGGCCCCAGTCGGTGTTGCGCACGTGCCGGCGGTTCTCCGGCGGCGTGGGCATGGAGGGGTCGCCGTTCAGCCAGTCGTCGATGATGAGGTGGTAGAACTGCTTGGACTGGAGAAGGCCAGCGTAGGCTTGGCGGACGATCTGGCGTTCGTCGGCGGTCATCTGGCCGGGTTCGAGGGCGGTGTAGAACTCGTCGGCCTCCTTTTTCCGCAGATCGAAGAGGCGGTCGAATTCCCGGGCGACCATTCCGGGATCGGCCTCGGACTTGGCGACGAGCCGGAGCCGCAGCACGGTGCTTTCGCCGGGCTTCAGGTTGTAGGCGTAGTGCGGCGCGGCCTTGGTGCCGATGTCCTTCGGGTTGATCACGTCGCGGCGACCCTTCGTGACGTAGTCGTGGAAGGCGTCCTTGACCCAGCGCCATTGGTTGGGTGTGCCGAAGAGCCGGTCGAAGTTGGTCTCGTTGTCGGTGAAGAGGACTTCCGGAAACTGGCCGCCGGGCATGGCGGGATACTCGAACCAGAACGGCTCCAGCGTCTCGTGCGACAGGGTCAGCCGGCCCGGCAGATGGCGTGCGATGCGCGGCTTGAGCGTGCCGGCCTCGTGCGTGGTGCCCCAGACCCAGGTGTTGCGGAACCACACCGTGGGCAGCACGTGCACGGGCGCGGCTTCGGGACCGCGGTTGGTGATGGTGACCTTGATGAGGATGTCGTTCGGCGCGGACTTCGCGTATTCGGTCTCCACGTCGAAGAAGCGGTTGCCCTCGAAGATGCCCGTGTCGGCCAGCTCGAACTCGGGCTCATCCCGGCGGCGGCTGCGGTTCATCTCCACCATCTTCGCGTAGGGAAAGGCCGCCTGCGGATACAGGTAGACGGACCGCATGTAGGAATGCGTCGGCGTGGAGTCGGTGTAGAAATACTCCTCCTTCACGTCCTCGCCGTGGTTGCCCTCGGGGCCGCTCAGGCCGAAGAGCCGTTCCTTTAGGATCGGATCCTTCCCGTTCCAGAGCGCGAGCGCGAAGCAGAGGCGGCATTCGCGGTCGGTGATGCCGAGCAATCCATCTTCGCCCCACCGGTAGGCCCGGCTGCGGGCGTGTTCGTGCGGCAGGTAATCCCAGCAGGTGCCGTCCGCCGAATAGTCCTCACGCACCGTGCCCCACTGGCGTTCGGCGAGATATGGACCCCAGCGCTTCCAGTTCTTCTTCCGTCTGCCGTCCTCCAGGAGCCGCTGGCCCTCCTCGGTCGGCACCGTGCGCGACATGAACGACGTCATTTCCGACCCGGACATTCCTACGATGGACGTGTCTCCGGTGGAGGTCGTCTTGGGGCCGGCAGGCCCGGCAAACGGATCAGTGGGAAGCGAAGCCATGAAGATTTTTGCGAGCGGCTCAGTCGAGCTTGACCGGTCGGAACTGGAGGTTGCGGAAGGCCACGGGACCATGGTCGCCCTGGAGCTGGACGGGGCCCTTGGGCTTCTCGTCCTTCTCGTTCTCGAACTTGGCCGAGCGCGTCGGGCCCGTGCATTCGACGTTCTCGTGGATGGTCATGCCGTTGAGGGAAACTTTGACGAACTTGGCGTTCTCCGTCTTCTTGCCCATGTCGTCGAATCGCGGCGCGCGGAACACGACATCCAGCGTTTGCCAGTCGCCCGCGCGACGCGCGGCGTTGACCGTGGGAGCGCGCCCTTCGAAACCCTTGCCGTCCTTCCAACGTTCGTAGATCCCGCCGGAGTCCGACGAGGTGACGACCTTCTTGCCCGCGCTGTCGAAGATCTGGATCTCGTAGCGGCCCATGAAATAGACGCCGCTGTTCGAACCCTTCGGAATGCAGAACTCGAGATGCGCCTCGACGTCCCCGTGCTCGAAGCTGCTCAGGAGATCGACGGTCTTCCCGGTGGCACCGTTCACCATCACCCCGCGCCCGGGAGTGATCGCGAACACGGCCTCGTTGGTCCGTCCGAGCAGGACGGCCTTCACCGGCATCCATTCGCCGACGGGTTTGCGCCAGGCGGAAAGGTCCTGGCCATTGAACAGGGAGACCGGCCGGGGTTCGGAATCGCTGGCCGCGCCGGGAAGAGTCGTCGCCGGCCGGGGCCGCGCCTCGGCTGCGGACAAGACGGTGGCTGCAAGGACTGCGGACAGTGAAAGCAGGATTTGAGGTTTCATCGCGGACTTCCGCCGGCAGCGTCGCAACGCGGCACCCGGTCGGCAAGCGGCGGTTTCAATCCCTGTGCCTTTATGGATCCATCCGGTGATCCGCGCCCGCCTGATCCTTTCGGGTTGGAGAAAAAAGAATTCGACAGGCCGTGGACTCGCACGAAAGTGCGTTCCGTCGCATGCCAAAGAAGACGCCAACCCGCAGCAAGCTCACCCGGAAGCAGCAGCGTGATCTCGATGTCGAGATCGGCTTCATCGAGGGCGTGCTGCGCCGCGATCCCAAGGACGAAACGGCGCTCCAGATCCTCGGCGACGACTACACGCGCCGCGGGCGGATCGCGGACGGCCTGAAGATCGACGAGCAGATCACGCAGTTGCACCCGGACGACGCGCTGGCGCACTACAACCTCGCCTGCAGCTTCTCGCTCAACGGCCGCATCGACGAGGCGCTGAAGGCGCTGCTCCGTTCCATCCGGCTCGGCTACCGGGATTTCTCGTGGATGCAGAGGGACAAGGATCTGAAAAAGCTCCGCGCCGACCCCGCCTACGCCGTGGTCATCGCCGTCATCGAGCAGGAAACGGCGGAGAAGAAGCCGTAGGAGCGATGACCACAGGGAGTCCCGAGAATGGACGGTGTCATCGAGGATATCCTGCGGCGATTCGAAAGGTATCCGGAAGCCAAGGTCAGCCGCGACTCCACTTCGATCCGGTTCCATCCTCCGACGGATGACGGCTACGAGGTGGAGTTGACCGTGATCCGGGAAGACTGCTTCCAGGTCCGCTATTCCGGATGCTCGCAGTATTTTAGGAAACCCGACCAAGCCATCGCCTGCTTCGGACTTGGCCTCAGCCGCGTCCGCCGGGTGCGGGAATACTCCTTCTTCCGCACCCCGTGCTATTGGGAGATCCAAGAGTGGGACCGTCCGAAGATAAAGTGGGAAGGGGTTTGGAGCGAATGGCGCGGCATCGGTTGGATTCTTTCCCATGTGCCATGGACCTCTCCCCGCATCCGGCACAACAGCCTTGTCGATGTCGACGAGGCAGGAGGAGCCGGGATGGCCTGCCTCCGGTGATGCATTCGGGGTATCATCCGGGCACAGTTTATGGTTTCCCTAACTCATGAACGTCACGCTCCGCGGCCGCACGCGGCACCATCGCACCGTCACTTTCGACGCCGCCAAGAACGAAGTCGGCCTCATCGAACAGCGCCTGCTGCCGCATGAGTTCACCATCGTCCGCACCCGCACCTTCAAGGAAACCGCCGCCGCCATCACCGACATGGTCGTGCGCGGTGCCGGTGCCATCGGAGCCACGGCGGCCTACGGCCTGGCCCAAGGCGCACGCGCCTTCCGTGGATCGGACCTGAAACGCTTCGCGGCGCACGTCGACGAGGTTTTTCTGACCTTGAAGGAAGCGCGTCCCACCGCCGTCGACCCCGTCAACGCCATGCTCGATGTTCGGCGCGAGATGGCGGTTGGCGAGAGCGTCGGGGAACAGCAGGCGCTCGCGCTCGCCGCGGCCGAGGAGTTCGCGAACTCCGACGCCGACCACTGCCGCGCCATCGGCAAACACGGCGCGAAGCTCATCAAGGACGGCATGCGCGTGCTGACCCATTGCAACGCCGGTTGGCTGGCCTTCGTCGACTACGGCACCGCCACTGCGCCGATGTATGCCGCTCAGGAAGCCGGCCGCTCCTTCCACGTTTTCTGCGACGAGACCCGCCCGCGCAGCCAGGGCGCCACGTTGACCGCGTGGGAACTCGCCCAGCAGGGCATCCCGCACCACATCATCGCCGACAACGCCGCCGGCCATCTCATGCAGCGTGGCGAGATCGACCTCGTGATCGTCGGCAGCGACCGCACGCTCGGACGCACCGGCGAAGTCGCGAACAAGATCGGCACCTACACCAAGGCCGTCCTCGCCCATCGCCATGGCATCCCCTTCTACGTCGCCATCCCGCTCTCGACCATCGACTGGGAAATGAAACGCGGCTTCGACATCCCCATCGAAGAACGCCACGAGAGCGAAGTGCTCGGCGCCTGGGGCCTTGTCGCAAACCCGAAGCAAGAAGGCCAAAGGTCAAAGGCCGGCAAGCGCGCCTACGTCCGCGTGGCCAACCCCAGCAGCCATGCGCGCAATCCCGGCTTCGACGTCACGCCGCCTGAACTCATCACCGGCATCATCACGCCCGAAGGCATCTTCAAACCGAAGGACCTGTGGAAGCAGCGCGACAAATTGGGCGGGCCAAACCCTGGCCACTGATCGTCAGGCCGCGTGCGCCTGCAAGTCCGCCAGGTCGACAAACTCCACGGCGGACGAGTGCGTGGCTTCGAGGATCACCTTGGGCGCGCAACCGGCGTCGAGGGCTTCCTTCCAGCGCGTGACGCAGAGGCACCACTTGTCGCCGGGATTCAGGCCGGGGAAACCGTAGAAGGGATTGGGCGTGCTCAGGTCGTTGCCCGCGGCCTCGGAGAACTCAAGGAACTCCTCCGTCATCACCGCGCAGACGGTGTGCAGCCCGTGGTCGCCCGGACCGGTCCGGCAGTAGCCGTCGCGGTAGAATCCGGTCATCGGATCCGAGCAACAGCATTTCAGGTCACCGCCGAGAACGTTCGTTGGCATGGGCAGAAAAATAGCACCGTCAGCCACGGTGGCCAGCGGTGCTTGGATTTTCGTTGCAGGACTGCGGAACTTAGAACGCGAAAATTTCGTCGCCCTTGAAGAAGCGTTTCACTTCGGCGGCGGCGGCTTCGGTCGAATCGGAGGCGTGGCAGACGTTGACCATCTTGTCGACGCCGAGATCGCCGCGGATGGTGCCCTTGGCGGCGGCCTTCGAATCGGTGGGCCCGAGCAGGTCCCGGACGCGGCCGATGGCGTTCTCGCCTTCGAGCGCGAGGGCAACAACCGGGCTCTGCTGCATGAAACCCTGCACGCTGGGGAAGAAAGGTTTGTCGGCGATGTGGGCGTAGTGCTCCTTCAGCACGGCGTCGCCGAGTTTCATCATCTTGATGCCGCGAATCTTCAGGCCAGCGCCTTCAAAGCGGGCCAGCACCTGACCGGTCAGGTTCTTCGTGACCGCATCCGGTTTGAACAAAATCAAAGTAGTTTCCAAAGCCATAGGGCCGGAGTTGGTAGCGGATGCGCCGCTTAGGGTCAATGGCGGCTAAACAATGACCAAGGGCGAAAGCCAAAGGCCGAAGGAGAATTTACAGGTCATGGCCGCGCTCCGGTTGGGCGCGGAGCGGCGCTGGGTTTGCAGGCGCAGTGGAAGCCGCGTCACGCCTTCAGTCCAAGCCCGAGAGATTCCTTGCAGTAGACCAGGCTTCGTTCGAGGAGCTGCTTCTGGAACTCGCCGTCGTTGGCGTTGCCGGCTTGGACGGGCTTGCCCTTCTTGGCCAGCGCGAGGAAGCGGGCGAATTCGGCCGCCGTATACTTCGGCCAGACCTTCCAGAAATCCTGCGTGAGGTAGGTCAGTTCCTTGCCGTAGGCCATCGTCTCGATATGGACCGGCACGCCGGGGCAGAGTTTCTCGAAGGTGTCGAAGTAGTTCTTCAGGTCCACGCAGCCGTCGCCCATCGCGACCCACTGGGCCTGCGCGCCCTTGGGCGTCTCCCAGATCATGGTGTCGCGGAGGCTGGTGGTGAGGACGTAGCGGCCGAGGATCTCGAGGTTGGAAACGGGATCTTCCATCGTCCATGTCGCGTTGCCGGAATCGATGTTCGCACCGACGTAGGATTTGCCGGCCGCTTCAATCAACATGACCAACTCGTTCGCCTGCATGTCGCCCGCGTGGTTTTCCACGGCGATCTTCACGCCCGCATCCTCGCAACGGCTCTTCAGCGCCTTGCAGACTTTGACCATGTCCTCGATGCGCGCCTCGATGCCGCCGTCGGTCTTGCGGTCTTCGCCGGTGCCGAGGATGACGCGGGCCACGGGTGAACCGAGCGCCTTGGCCACGCGGATGGCGAGCGCGCCGTGCTCCTCGGCCGTGCCCCAGTTCTTCTTAAAGGCTTTTGAAGTCGGGCAAATGCTCCAAGTGCCGAGCTGGATCTGGAGTCCCTGGTCGGCGGCCTTCTTCTTCAAACCAGTGAGGTAGGACTCCTCGAAGTTCTCAAAGGCGTCGAGGTCGGTGATGAAGAGCGAATCGGTCTTCAGCTTCACCGCGTAGTCGATGAGCGCATCGGCCTTCCACTTCATGCCGCGCACGGCGTAGTTGTCCAACCCGAGCTTGATGCCGCGCCTCCGGACGGGTTCCGCGGCGGCCAGCGTCGACGCGCCGGGCAACACGGCGGCTGCGGCCGCTCCGGCGGCGGCGAGCTTGAGGAAGGAACGACGATTGACGGACGGACGCGCGGGGAAGTTCATCCACGGACTACGCCAACGCCGGGGGCCATTAGCAAGCACCCGATCAACCGGCACGGTTCTCATTGATGTTGGTTCCTCGCTGTTTTCAGTGGGTAGCAGGCAGGACGAGGTGGCCGGCGAGGAGGATGTGCTGGAACGGAGGGTTTGAAGGAGCGCGGAGCATTGCTCCGCTCGACTGCCCGTCACCCTGCACGCACTCGGTTCGGCTCATGCGGAGCAATGCTCCGCGCTCCAACCTCAGTGCTTCGCCGCGTCGCTGTTCATCGCTTGGCCGGTTCGGCTCTCGGGATTCGTGGCGATCTCAGCGGGCGTTCCGGTGGCGACGATGCGGCCGCCGGCGTCGCCGGCTTCGGGGCCGAGGTCGATGACCCAGTCGGCGGAGCGGACGACATCGAGGTTGTGCTCGATGATCAGGACGGAATGGCCCGCGTCCACGAGGCGTTGGAACACGGCGATGAGGATGCGGACATCCTCGAAGTGCAGGCCGGTCGTGGGCTCGTCGAAGAGAAACAGGGTGGACTTGCCTTCGTTGGATGCCGTCTGGCCGAACTCGGCGAGGTGGCTGACGAGCTTGAGCCGTTGGCTTTCGCCGCCGGAGAGCGTGTTGATGGGCTGGCCGACGCGCAGGTAACCGAGGCCGACTTCCTGGAGCAGGGCCAGCTTGGTCCGGGCCTTCTTGGCGTGCTTGGAATCGGCCCAGCCGTCGAGGAACAGGATGGCTTCGTCGACGGAGGCGTCGAGGAGGTCGGCGATGGACCAGGCTTCTGATGCCGGAGCAAGGTAGGGCGGGCTTCCAGCCTGCCTCGTGCTGACTTTGGTTTCCGCTTGCTCCAAAGGCTGGATGAACCCGCGCTGTTTGCCGTCCACCTTGGGACCTCCTTGGGCAGGCAGGATGCGCTGCCCTACCTTGGCTTCGCCGCTGCGCGGCGACGGTTCATCGGATTCCTGATGCCGCTCGCTGGCGACCTTCACTTCGAGGATGTGTTCGCGGTAGCGGCGGCCGTTGCAGTCGGGGCAGCGGACGAAGATGTCGCTGAGGAACTGCATCTCGATCTTCTCGAAGCCCGCGCCCCGGCAGCGTTCGCACTGGCCCTGGCCGGAGTTGAAGCTGAAGGCGCTGGCGTTGAGGCCGCGTTGTTTGGCGAGTTCGGTATTGGCGAAGATCTCGCGGATGTCCTCGAACGCGCCGATGTAGACCGCGGGATTGGAGCGTGGCGTCCGGCCCAGCAGCGTCTGGTCGACGAGGACGACGCGGCTGATGGATTCGTGGCCCGAAAGATCGGCGCTGGTGACGCCGCATGATTCGGTTTCGCCGTCGCCTTCCTTCTCGTCGTCATCACTGGTCGCGGGGGTTGCCCCGGCCGCGCCCAGTTTCGCCTCCAACAAAGGAAGGAGAATGTCGCGCAGGAGCGTGCTCTTGCCGGAACCGCTGACGCCGCTGACGCAGACGAGGCTGCGGAGCGGGATGTCGACGGAAACATCGGCGAGATTGTTGCGCGTGGCGTGGCGGAGATGGAGCCAGGGAATGCCGGGCGCATGGCGGATGGGACGGAGCTTCGGCTGGGCGGCGGACTTGCGGCCGGAAAGGTATTCGGCGGTGAGGGAAAGGGTAGGGCGGGCTTCCTCGCCCGGCGAGGAGGGGTTGGTTGATGAACCTTTCCTTGAAGACCTCTGGCCGGGCGCGGACGCCCGGCCTACGGGGTCCAGCATTTCTCCGAGCGTTCCCTGGAAGATGAGATCGCCGCCGGATTCGCCGTGGCCGGGACCGAGGTCGATGATCTGGTCGGCCGCGCGCATGACGTTCGATTCGTGTTCGACGACGACGACGGTGTTGCCCTGGTCACGGAGACGCTGGAGGACTTTGACCAACCGGTCGGTGTCGCGCGGATGCAGGCCGACGCTGGGTTCATCGAGCACGAAGAGGGTGTTCACCAGACGCGAGCCGAGGCAGGTCGTGAGGTTCACCCGGGCGGTTTCGCCTCCGGACAAGGTGCGTGTGGCGCGGTCGAGCGCGAGATAACCGAGGCCGACTTCCGCCAAGTAGCCCAGCCGTCCACGGACTTCTTTCAGCGCGAGCGAGAGCGGGTCGTTGGCGGTGCGCTGGAACTTCGCCGCAAGATCGTCGACTACGCCCAAGGCGTCGCGGATGGGCAGGAGATAGAAGTCTGACAAAGTTAATGACGAAGCGCGAAGGCCAAAGGCCAAAGACCGCAGATTCGGATCTTGGCCTTCGCGCTTCGTCATTTCGCCCATGGCGATGCGGAACAGGAGCGCGTCCGGTTGGAGGCGTTTACCGTCGCAGACGTGGCACTTCGTGTAGGCGCGGTAGCGGGAAAGGAGCACGCGGACGTGCATCTTGTAGGACTTCGATTCCAGCCAACGGAAGTAGCCCTTCACGCCATACCAGGCCTTGGGCCATTCGTGTTTCTTGTCCGTGCCATAGCCCGGATCACCGTCGATGACCCAGCGCTGCCACTTCTCGGACAGGTCGCGGAAAGGCGTCTTGGTCGGGACCTTCTTCTTGGCCGCTGCGTTCATCATGTCCGTCTGGCAATCGGCGCTGACGCCGGTCTGCCAAGGTTTCACCGCGCCGTCCGCAAGGCTCTTGGAGCGGTCGGGGATCGCGAGGTCGTAGTCGATGGTGATGACGCGGCCGAAGCCCTTGCACTCGGGGCAGGCGCCGACGGGATGGTTGAAGCTGAAGAGGGCGGGGGACGGTTCGCGGTAGTCGAGGTCGCACGGGGCGCAGTGGAAGCGGGACGAGAACAAGGACGGAGAACCAAGGCCCAAGGCCGAAGGCGAAGAGCCCGGAGCGATCCCGTGGATCGCCAGTTTGCCATGGCCGAAATGGAAGGCCTGTTCGCAGGCTTCGTGGAAGCGGGAGCGGTTGGCGGTGGCCAGCTTGATGCGGTCTTGAACTACCGTGATGCCGGATGCCGGATTCCTGATTCCAGATGCGGCGTCTTCGAGGCGGACGATTTGGCCGTCGATGAGGAGGCGTTGGAAACCCTGTTTGGCCACGAGGGCGAGCTGTTCGGCGATGGCGAGTTTGTCGGAGAGCGCGAGGTGGAAGGTGATGAGAAACTCGGATGCCGGATGCCCGATGCCAGATCCCTGATTCCTGACGCTGGATTCCTGATACCCGATGCCAGATCCCTGATGGCCGAGGGCGGAGGGCTGGTCGTTGAGCGATGCGGCGGCAAACGGAGACGCGCCTTCTCCATCCGGCATCCGGTATCCGGCATCAGGCATCACTTCAGTCTTCGTGAGCTTCTCCCAAATGGTGTGTGGACTGTCCTTCCGGACCGGCTCGCCGCACTTCCGGCAATGGAGCGTGCTCACGTAGGGCCAGAGCACCTTCATGTAGTCGCAGACCTCGGTCATGGTGCCGACGGTGGATCGGGTGCTCCGGACGGCGTTGCGCTGCTCGATGGCGATGGCAGGCGGAATGCCCTCGATGGAATCGACCGCCGGCTTGTCCATGCGGTCGAAGAACTGCCGCGCGTAGGGCGAGAAGGTTTCGACGTAACGCCGCTGGCCTTCTGCGAACAGGGTGTCGAACGCGAGCGAGCTCTTTCCCGAGCCGCTCAGGCCGGTGATGACGACCAGCTTCCGGGCAGGAATGTCGAGATCGAGGTTCTTGAGGTTGTTCTGACGCGCACCGCGGATGCGGATGGAGTCTGTCCCGGTCGGCTTGGGCATTGCGGGCGCAAGCTAAGGAGCGACCCGGGGAAGTCAAACGACGGAGCTGGGATGAATCGACGGGCTTGAACTTGGACGGCGGAGCGTGGTTCCGGGACACGCGATCCGCGGCTGGTTCCCACGACGCGAATTCCGGTCTATTCCCCGCATTTTTCCTCAAGAAAACACTACCCGGACCGATAGCGACGGTGCGGGTCAAGAGTGGTCCGCCTTGCGGCGTTGACGTGGCAGAGCGCTCCGGTTTTCGGAGGGGGCTCGCGGACTGGGTTAATTATGAAAGCTGGAATTTTGAGTTCGGCCGCGCGCTTCGGCGTCGTGGGCCTTGGGTTGGTCGCGATGGGGACAATCCCGGCCCGCGCCATCGTCTTTTATTCGACGGCTGATCCGGCCTACAACACGACGGCCCCCGGCGGGTCGTATGCCGACAGCGGCTGGCAATACATCGGCTATTGGGGCGGCGTGGTCGGGACGCCGATCGGGCCGAACGCGTTCATCACCGCGACCCATGTCGGCGGCAGCATCGGCGATACTTTCAGCTACAACGGCCTGAGCTACACGACGACGGCGGTCCACAACAACGGCGACCTCGCCGTCTGGGAGGTCAGCCAGCCGTTCACGAGCTACGCGCCGCTCATCTCGATCAAGCCGGCCTACAATGCGGAGGTCGTGATCATCGGCCGGGGCACCCAACGTGGCGCCGAGGTCACGGCGAACGGCCAGGTCAAGGGCTGGGAATGGGGCGCTTCGGACGCGGCATTGCGCTGGGGTGTGAACCGCATCAGCTCCAATTCGGGAACGTTTGTCCGTTTCAATTTCGACGCTAACGGGGGAGCCAATGAAGGCTTCCTGACGGCCGGTGATTCCGGCGGCCCGATGTTCGCGATGGAAGACGGAATCTGGAAGTTGGCGGGCGTCCACTACGGCGTGGACGGTCCCTACAGCTACACTTCCGGTGGACCGACGTTCAATGCGGAGCTCTTCGACCGCGGTGGCATGTATCGCAACGGTGTGCTGTTCGCCGACAACCTCGCGGACAATCCGGGCATGGCCTACTCCACGTCGATCGCCCCGAATCTTTCCTGGATCAACAGCGTGGTGGCGGTGCCCGTGCCCGAACCCGGCACGGTGGTGTTGATGGCTCTCGGCGGCGGTTTCTTGGGCTGGACTGCACTGCGTCGCCGCCGCGCCTGAGCTGGTCTTCCGGCGAGGCTCTTGCCCATCAGGCTCCCGCATGGGCAGACTCCGCGCTCATGCGCGACGCCATCCGTCAATGGACGGAGGAGGCCGAGACCTACGTTCTCGAAGTCATCCTCGGTGACCGCCGTGGCAAGGGAGCCACGGCCCTGCGCGGCACCCTGTTCGGTCTCTCCAAGGTCTTCGCCCTCGCCGTCAAGGCCCGGCGGTTCCTCTACAACGTCCGCATCCTCCGCGACTCCACCGTCGGCGTGCAGGTCATCGCCATCGGCAACCTCACCGTCGGTGGCACGGGCAAGACGCCCGTCGTGGAGAAGTTCGCCCGCGAGTTGAAGGACGCCGGCCGCAACGTCGCCATCCTTTCCCGTGGCTACCGTTCCAAACCGCCTCCGCTCGGGCGGCGTGTCATGAACAAGCTCCTTTTCCGCCAGGAGTCGGAACCACCGCGCATCGTGTCTGATGGCAAATCACTTCTCCTCAACTCCGAGGTGGCCGGCGACGAGCCCTACATGCTCGCGTCCAATCTGAAGGACGTCGTCGTCCTGGTGGACAAGGACCGGGTGAAGGCCGGGCGTTACGCCATCGAGAAATTCGGGTGCGACACGCTGCTGTTGGACGACGGGTTCCAGTATTGGAAACTGCGCGGCCGGCGGCATGACGTCGTGCTCGTCGACTGCCAATCGCCCTTCGGCAATGAACACCTGCTGCCGAGGGGAACCTTGCGCGAGCCCCCGGAGCATCTCGCCCGCGCCAGCACCATCTTCCTGACCAAGAGCGACGGGAAAACGGGCGAGCTCCGCAAGCGCATCCATTCGCTGAATCCAAAGGCCGGCATCATCGAATGCATCCACCATCCGCTCTACTTCGAGGATGTCTTCACCGGCGAGCGCATGGACCTCGATTTTCTGAAGGGCAAAAAAGTCGGCAGCCTCAGCGGCATCGCCCAGCCCGAGAGCTTCGAGCGGAGCCTCGTCTCGCTCGGCGCGCAGCTCGTCTACGCCAAACGCTTCGCCGACCACCACCGCTACACCCAGCAGGAGATCCTCAACGCGATCAACCGCGGCAAGAAGCGGCAGGCCGACTTCATCCTGACCACGCAGAAGGATGCGGTCCGGTTCCCCAAGATCGACCGGCGCGACCTGCCCATCTACTTCATGCGCGTCGAGATCAAGATCCTCAACGGGGCCGACGACTTCCGAGATTGCGTGCGCCGCATCTGTTTCCGCTGAGCATGGACGCCATTGTCTACCTGATCGCCCGGATGTTCGTGGGCCTGCTGCAGGCCTTGCCGTTGCGGTTGGTCGCCCGGATGGGCCGGGCCGGAGGCGCTGTCGCCTACTTCGTGGATGGACGGCATCGGAAGGTGGCCATGAAAAACATGGCGCTTTGTTTTCCGGAGAAGCCGGCTGAGGAGATCCAATCGCTCGTGAAGGAGAATTTCCGACGCCTCGGCGAGAACTACGCCGGCGCGGTCAAGACCTCGGCCATGTCCGCCGAGGCGATCCGTCCGCACCTGTCGTTCGCGGGATGCGACAAGGTGGCGAAGTTCCGTGAGGACGGCACGCCCCAGAGCCGCGTCATCGCCGTCGGGCATTTCGGCAATTTCGAGCTCTACGCCCGCTTCGGTGACTACATCACCGGATTCAAGGCCGCCTCCACCTACCGCGCGCTGCGCCAGCCCTCGTTGAACCGGCTCATGCAGTCCATGAGAAGCCGTTCCGGCTGCCAGTTCTTCGAACGTCGAACCGGGGCCGCTGCACTCAAGGCGGCGATGGCGGACTCGGGCCTCTTACTCGGCCTGTTCACCGACCAGCACGCCGGTGACACCGGCATCAAGCTGCCTTTCTTCGGACGGGATTGTTCCACCAGCGCCGCCCCGGCCGTCTTTGCCTTGCGCTACCGCTGCCCGCTCCACACGGCCATCTGCTACCGCGTCGGCCTGGCCAAGTGGCACGTGGAGGTGGGTGATGAAATCCCGACGATGGTAGATGGAGAACCGCGTTCCTCCGCCGACATCATGGGCGACGTGAACGCCGCCTACGAAACCGCCATCCGCCGTGACCCGGCGAATTGGTTCTGGGTGCACAACCGTTGGAAGCCGGGCAAATGGCGCGAGCGGGCGGCCACGCCATCTCTCGCGCCGGCTGACGAAACGGTGGGTGAACCGTGACACGAGGATGAATGCTTCGGAGGATTCTCGGTCGATCTCTTCAAGGGACCGGAAAGCGGCACCCGTTTCGCGCATCCTTGTTCGAGGAGTGAACTGGCTGGGCGACGCCGTCATGACGACGCCGGCGCTTCGGCGGTTGCGCGAGCTCCATCCGGGCGCTCGTGTGACCCTGCTGATGCCTGAAAAGATTTCGGATCTTTTCGTGGGGCATACGGATGTGGACGAAGTCGCGACCTTTGCGGCGGGCGAGAGTCCTTGGCGCATCGGGCGCCGACTTCGACCGGGGCGATTCGATCTCGCGGTCGTGTTTCCCAATTCACCGCGTTCTGCGTTGGAGGTTTGGTTCGCTGGCGCGCGCCGCCGGGTGGGCTACGCGAGATCTTGGAGGAGCTTGTTCCTCACGGACGCCTTTCCCAACCGGGTCGATGAACGGCCTATGCGGAAACGCAGAGTGGGTGAGATTCGTCGGCTGGTCGGCACGCCGTCCGGCGGTCCGGTGGCTTTTCCGGCGCAGGTCCACCACATCTATCAGTATCTTCATCTGATCCGGGCTATCGGTGGTTCGGCGGAAGCCTGCGAGCCGCGTTTGCAAGTGACCGATGCCGAACGCGCCGCTGCTCGAGTTCGATTGGGAACCCGGGCCACAACGTGGATTGGGCTGAATGCCGGCGCGGAGTATGGCCCGGCGAAGCGTTGGCGGATCGACGGGTTCATCGCTGTGGCAAAGCGGTTGGCGGAGGAGCGAGGTTGTGGCGTGGTCCTCTTTGGCGGGAAATCGGATCTGGGTCTGGCCTCGGAGATCGAACAGGCAGTTCATCAGGCTCATCCGATGGGCGCTCTCGTTAACGTAGCTGGCAAGACCTCGTTGCGGGAGCTTTGCGCGCTGATGTCCCTGTGCCGGGTGGTTTTTACGAACGACACTGGTCCCATGCATGTGGCGGCGGCGGTTGGGGTCACCGTGGTTGTGCCTTTTGGAAGCACTTCGCCCGAGTTGACCGGGCCGGGGCTGCCGGGAGCCGGACACCATGCGTTCCTTCGGTCTTCGGCGCCTTGCTCACCGTGCTTTCTCAGGGAATGCCCGATCGATTTCCGCTGTATGAGTGAAATCGGCGTGGATTCCGTGACGGAAGCGGTTTTGGACGCCCTTCGGCGTTCATGACGAACTTTCTGCGTCATTCTGTAACCTGATCGGTGGTGTTCGCGTCCTTATCGACGTAACCAATGGCTGCAACGACTGGAAATCCGGTCGCCCAAGCCGGTAAACAGAAGAAGCCAACCACTCATATCGTATGAAGAAGATCCTCTCACTCGCTCTCGGCCTCTTGGTCGCTGGCGCCGTAGTTTCCCGTGCGGCCGATGAACCCGCGCCCGACAAGAAGGGCAAGCGCGCTCCTTTGACCGAAGAGCAGCAGAAGCTTATGAAGGAAATGGTCGCCAAGTATGACGAGAACAAGGACGGCAAGCTGTCCGCGGAAGAGCGCGCTAAGATCTCCAAGGAAGACAAGGAGAAGATGGACAAGGCCGGCATCCCCGCCGCCGGCAAGGGCAAGAAGAAGAAGGCCGAATAAGTCTTCCCCAATAGTTTTCAGAGCGCGGTCCGGGAAACTGGATTGCGCTTTTTCTTTGCCTGGATCCGCCAAAAGGAAAAGCGCCGAAAGGATGCTTCCGGCGCTTGGTTGATTGGAATTCGGTCGATCAGGCCGCGACGGCGAGGGACTTCTTCCTCTGAGCGGCCAGGTCGTTCTTGCGCTGCTGGAGGCTGCGGAAGAACTCATACCCCTCACGCAGGCGGCGGACGGCGACATCCTTGTCCTCAAGCATCGTCTTGATGATCCGGCCAATGGGACGGGGCCGCAGGTAGTATTCGCGGTAGAAACGGTCGACGCCTTCGAAGATGTCCTCCTTGTTGAGGCCGGGATACTCGAGCGTGGATTGCTGCAGGCCGCCGTCCTCGATGAGGTCGGTCTTGTCCTTCTTCACGAACCAGCCGTTCTGGCGGGCCATGTCGTAGAGTTCCGTGCCGGGATAGGGCGCGGCCAACGAGACTTGCAGCGAGAAGACGTCCAGCTCCTTCGCGAAGTTGATCGTCTGCTGCATGGTTTCCTTCGTCTCGACGGGCAGGCCGAGGATGAAGGTGCCGTGGATGACGACGCCGGCCTTGTGGCAGGACTTGGTGAAACGGCGCATCTCGTCGGTGGTCACGCCCTTCTTGATGCGCGTCAGGGTTTCGTCGTTGCCGGATTCGTAGCCGACGAGGAAGAGGCGGAGGCCGTTGTCCTTGAAAAATTTGATCGTGTCGTAGTCGAGGTTCGCCCGGCTGTTGCAGCTCCAGGTGATGCCGAGGGCGCCGAGCTTCTTCGCGATCTCGCGGGCGCGGGGCAGGTTGGCCGTGAAGGTGTCGTCGTCGAAGAAGAACTCCTTCACGTTCGGGAAGAGCTTCTTCATGTAGGCCATCTCGTCGGCCACGTTCTGGGCCGAGCGGACGCGGTATTTGTGGCCGCCGATGGTCTGGGGCCAGAGGCAGAAGGTGCACTGGGCCGGACAGCCGCGGCCGGAATAGATGCTGATGTAGGGGTGCTGGAGGTAGCCGATGAAGTATTTCTCGATCTCCAGGTCGCGCTTGTAGACGTCGGCCACCCACGGGAGCACGTCCATGTTGTGGATCAGCTCGCGGTCGGGGTTGTGGAAGATCTTCCCGTCCTTCTTGTAGCTGATGCCGTTGACGGTTTCGAGCGGACGGCCTTCGGCGATCTCCTTGCAGGTGAAGTCGAACTCGCGCCGCGCAACCCAGTCGATCGCCTGCGAGGCCTTCAGCGTCTCGGTCGGCAGCACCATGGTGTGGGCTCCGACGAAGCCGATGATGGTCGTGGGCTTCTGGGCCTTGATGGCCTCGGCGACCTTGCAGTCATTCTTCAACGACGGCGTGGAGGTGTTAATGATGACGTAGTCGTAGCCTTTGGCGATGCGGAGGCATTCCTCCACGCCGACGTTGTGCGGGGCGCAGTCGAGCAGGCGGGAACCGGGAACCAATGCGGCGGGCTGCGCGAGCCAAGTGGGATACCAGTAGCTGGTGACTTCGCGGCGTGCCTGGTAACGGGCACCGGCACCGCCGTCAAATCCCTCGAACGAGGGAGGGGAAAGGAAAAGAGCGCTCATCAGATGGGCAGGGAAGGGGATGGCCGGTTATTCGGGCTTCGGGTTCGTCTTCTTCGAGGCGTCGATCTTGGCTAGGAGATCGTCGCGTTGGGAGGTGTCGCCGGTGCCACAGGAATCCTCAGAGGCATGGGCGTGGGGTTTGGCTTCGGTCTTGGTGTTCGAAAAGGCTCCCCGTGCTCCTGCGGCGGGGTTGATGGCGGCCTTGGCTTCGGCGAGGTGGCCTTTGCCGATGGTCACGCCGTTGAAGGCTCGTTTCTCCAGATCGGCGCTGGCGGCAAACGGCTTCGGCTTGGAGCCGAAGTTGTATTTCATGTTGATCCAGGTATCGCGCGGCTTGGTGCTCAACGCGCCGCTCGGATCGTAGCCGCAGTGGACCATGCAGTGCTCGCAGCGCGAGTCGCGCGCGACGCCGTTCACCACACCGTAGGTCTCCCACTTCACCGTGCCGAGCATCTCGCCGTAGGTCGGGTAATGGCCGTCGGTCATCAGGTAGCACGGCGCTTTCCAGCCCTTGACGTTGTAGGTCGGGATGGCCCAGGCGGTGCAGGTCAGTTCGCGCTTGCCGGCGAGGAACTCCTGGTAAACCGGCGTGCCGAAGATGGTGAACATCTGGCCCCATTTCTCGATCTTCGCGAACTTCTGCCGCGTCATGTCGCGCGTGAGGAAGAACTCCTTCGGGTCGCGACCGAGGCGCTTGACCATGTCCTTCTTGGCGGCGTCGTAGTCGTAGCCGGGGGAAATCGTGTGGCCGTCCACGTCGAGGGAGGAGAGGAACTTGAACATGTCCTCGATCTCCTGCACGTCGGTCTCCTTATAGACGGTTGTGTTGGTCGCGGTCTGGTAGCCGAGAATCTTCGCCATCTTGATGGCGGCGACGCATTCCTTGAAGACGCCTTCGCGCTCGACGATGAGGTCGTGGGTGAACTCCAGACCGTCCACATGGACGTTCCAATACATCCACTTGCTGGGGCGGATGACGACCTTGGCCTT
>JAYVSO010000107.1:0-15842 GCA_043775315.1 Verrucomicrobiota bacterium | reverse complement strand
GCCTCCGCCGGACATCGGCGTGCCCGCGTCGTGCTGGCCGATGGTGCCGGTCACGGCATAGACGCCGCCGGTGCTCATGCCGCCGCCGCCGGAGACTTTCGACCAGTCGATGGAGTAGGTCTGGGCGGAGGCGCCGGCGACGGACAGCGCGAGGAGAATGACGAAGGACGAAGGCCAAGATCCGAAGGAAGGACGAAGGGCGAAATCAGGGTCAACGCGGCGGCGGAGTCCCTCGGCGTCGGGCTTCTGGCTTGGGCATTCCTTCGGCCTTGGGCCTTCGGGTTTCGGGTTTCGGGTTTGTCGTGTTCATCGGGACGTTCCATTCGCTTCCATCAGCCGTTCGAGCTTTTCCAGACGCGCCTTCAAAGCGGCGTTCTCGGCCGCGAGCTTTTCTATCTGCATTTCTGATTTCTGTTTTCCGCTTTCCAATTTCTCATTCAACCCCTGGATCGCGGCCAGCGCGACGCCGTCGGCTTCGAGGGTGGTGATGCCCTTGTCGTCTCGGCCGGGGTAGAAGGCGGCCTTGAAGTCCTGGGCCATGGGGCCCATGTGCAGCGTTTCACTTGTCTGCTCCCACTTGTAATGCCACTTGGTGATGGGCAGCGCGGCCAGCTTCTCCAGCACATCGCGGCTGTCGACGGGAGCGAAGTCCTTCTTCTGGTTCCGGTCGGAGATGACGGACCACGAGGTGGCGTTGGCCGCGAGGCTCACGCCCGCCGATGCGCCTGCATTGCTGAAGAGCCGGTAGCCGCCGGAGGCCCGCATGGTGACGGAGTTGTTCGCCGTCGACGCGAGGTTGGCGTTGTTCGAATCGGCCCAGACGAACGCGCCGCTGTGCAGGGCGATGGCGTTCCGTCCCGCCGCGAAGGCGTAGTTGGTCGCGGTGTTGTTCTGGCCGCCGGGGATGATGGCGAACTGGCCGTTGGTCGTGACGGTGTTGCCGCCGCCGCCGCCGACGGAGGCGTTGCCGGCGTTTCCCTCGACGGTGTTGAAGAAACCGCCGGCGATGGTGGCGTTGGTGGTGAGAGGCGCGATGAAGTTGTCACGTCCGCCGGTGATGACGGCATAGGCGGAACTCCGGCCGATGAAGTTGAGGTTGCCGCCGCCGAGGAAACTCGCGTCGGCCAGGTCCTGGATCTTGTTGGCCGAGCCGCCGGCCACGGTCGATTCCCACGCGCCGTCGATCGTGTTGCGCTGGCCGCCGCCGATGGCGGAGTAGCTCGTGTTCGTGCCGACGAGGTTCTCCGCGCCGCCGGCCACGACGCTGTTGGTCGAGCTGCTGCCGATGGTGTTGAAGCGGCCCCCGCCGATGACGCTGTGGCTGGAGTTGGTGCCGATCTCGTTGAGCTGTCCGCCGGAAACCACCGCGCTGCCGGAGCCGGAGTCGATGAGGTTGTCGTAGCCGCCGCCGACGACCGAACCGTCCGCGAGGTTCCAGATGTCGTTGCCCGAGCCGCCGGAAATGGCCGCGTGCCAGGCTCCGTTGACCACGTTGCGCTGGCCGCCGCCGATGCTGCTGTGCCGGCTGTCCACGCGGACCTCGATGCCGCTGCCGCCGGCGATGGTGCCGAAGTCGGAGAGGACGGCGTTGGTCGACGCGGCGCCGCCGTAGGCGAGCGCGCCCCCGCCGGCGATGGTCGCGCCGAAGACGCCGGGTCCGACGAGGTTGTTGGGCGAACCGGCCGTGATGTTCACGCCGTTCGACTGCGAGGCGGAGTTGGTGGCGGCTTCATAGCGGACCACCCGGCGGGCGTTGACGCGGAGTTCGAGCGGCTGGTTGTTGGTGCTGCCGAGGAACTGGCCGGAGGCGGCGTTGTTGCCGGCGGTGCCCCAAAAGTTTGACGCGGATTGTCCGCCGAGCGAGGCCGCGTCGCCGCCGTTGCGGTTGGTCGCGAGCTGCCAGGTCGCGGGGTCGATCTGCGTCGCGGTGAGTCCGGCGATGCGGGGCAGGGGGATGATGCCGGAGGCCAGGCTGGCGGCGTTGAGATTGCCGATGGCCGCGCCGTCGCCGCTGACCTGCGATGCGGGCAAGGTTCCCGTGAGGCTGGCCGCGCTCAGCGCCTTCGTGGCGAACGGAGCCGAGGTCAGAAGCTGACGCGGCGCGAGCGTGGTGAAACTGCCGGAGCCGTTGGTGCGGACGCTGATCTCCATCCAGAGCGCCGCGCCGTTGAGCGCTTGCGCCCCGAAGTCGATACCCGTGGTGAAGAGTCCGTTGGTCACGCCGATGGCGGGGTTGAGCGGGATGGTGGGAGCCGCCGTGCCGGCCGTGGCGTCGGTCATGAGGCGGAACATGAAATCATAGACGCCATTGGCCGGGCCGCCTTCGGCATTGAGCCGGCCCTGGTAGGTGAAGGCGGTGACCTGCGCCTGGCTCTGGGTCGCGGTGAAAGCCAGCGCGGCGAGGATGGAAACGTAGATCGGACGGAGGAGTTTCATGTGGTGGTTCCTGGCAAGATTCCCTGTTTGACGCGGCTGCATGCCGCCAAAGTCGCCGGGAATTCGCAAGGGGCTCGCTCTCAGGGGAAACCCGTCGTGCCTGCCGGCCTTGTTCTTCGGAGAAGCCGCCTTGGTCGTTGCTTCACTACGGCGGCGCAATCCTGCCGGACTTTGTGGATGACACTCCTCCTTGCCGGGCAAGAGGCCTGGCCTACTTCCGCGCTTCGGCGATCAGCTTCTCCAGCCGGCGGCCGTATTCGACGTAGTTCTCGCGGAGGCCGTCGGTGTTGGCCGGCTTGCCGGAGGTGTCGTGGAAGACGACGACCATGTGGGGCTCGATGCTGATGCCGGCGTCGTAGCCCCGGGCGAAGGCGTCCTTGAGGATCTCGCGGACCTTGCCCTCGCCTTCGCCGGGCCAGTTGTAGTCGGCGTCGTTCTTCGCTGGCACCCAGGTGGCGTCCTTGATGTGGATGTGGGCGACGTGGTCGCGGATGTTCGTCCAGAATTCCCACGCGTCCTGCCGGGGCCAGGGCTTGGGCTTGGAACGGTCGGCGTTGAAGACGGGGTTGGCGGTGTCGAAGACCCACTTGAGGCCGGGAACCTGGTCGACGAGTTCGCGGGCAATCTGCCAGCTCATGCCGCCGTAGTTCATGCAGTTCTCGTGCACGGGCGTGATGCCGGCATCGAGGAAGCGCTTGGTGACCTCGCGGACGCGTTCTATGACGACGGGCGGGAGGCGGTCGTCGTTCTCGCCGGGCTTGAAGCTCATGATGCGGACGAACTTCGTGCCCAGCCGCGTCATGCGCGGAATGGCGCGGTCGACCTCGCCGACGGTCACGTCCCACGGCGTCTCGACGGTCTTCGCCCAGTTCATGATGGTGGAACCGAACGCGTAGACGCCGATGCCGGAGGCCTGGAGCTTGTCGACGCAATGGTCGAAGCCCTTGTCGGGGATCTCGTGGAAGTTGCCCTTGGGAAAGCCGGGGACTTCGACGCCGCGCATCTCAAGGTGTTTCCAGCCGAGTTCCCGGGTCGCCTGGATCTGGGCCTCGATGGAGTTGCCCGCTTCGTCGCCAATGCCTGTGAGGATCATGGGAATGTTTTCTGGGAAAGAGTTTCGGTTACTTCCGGAACGACGAGGTGAAGTCGTCGGACCGGATCTTCACGACCTTCTTCTGCTTGGTGGAGTTCGCGATGAGTTCGTTGAGCTTGGTTTCCCACGCGGCGGAATCGAGCGGGAGCTGCACGGTCTGGCCGATGAGCGAGGAGTAGAGGAGCACGTTTGCCAGTTCCACGGAGCCCATGCCGTCGTAGCCGGAGGCGATGAGCGGGGTGCCGTCGAGGATGGAGTCGACGAAGCTCTGCATCAGCACGGCGTGGCCATTGGACGCATCGGCGAAAGGGATCTCGACGTTCCAGACCTCGGGTTTGGCGAAGCCGCTCTTGGCCGCCTTGGAGAACTCGACCATGTCGGCGTCGTTGCGGGTGAAGGTGAGCTTGTTGTTCTCGAGGACGACCTTGCCGCGCGTGCCGACAATCTCGAAGCGGTTGGTGCCGGGCGCTTCGCCGGTGGACGAGACGAAGACACCGGTCGCGCCGTTGGCCCATTCCATGACGCAGGTGACGTTGTCCTCGACCTCGATGTCGTGGAAGCGGCCGAGCTGGCAGAAGCCGCGCACGCTCGCGGGCATTCCGCAGAGCCATTGCAGGACGTCGAGCTGATGGAGGCATTGGTTGAGCAGCACGCCCCCGCCCTCGCCCTTCCACGTCGCGCGCCAACCGCCACTGGCGTAGTAGGCCTCGGTGCGGAACCAGTCGGTGATGATCCAGTTGATGCGGACGATTTGGCCGAGTTCGCCGCCTTCGATGAGCTTCTTGATCTTCTGATAGCGGGGTTCCACCCGGAGCTGGAACATCCCGGCGAAGACCAGCCGCGGGTGCTCCCGGGCCACGGCGAAGAGCCTTTCGGCATCGGCCTTCTGGGCGGAGACGGGCTTTTCGATCATCGCATGGAGGCCGTTCTTGAGCGCGTCGATGCCGATGGTCGTGTGGAGGAAATGAGGCGTGGCGACGATGAGGGCGTCGATCTCTCCGGAGCGGATCATCTCCTCGCTGGTGGCGAAGGCCTTCACGCCGCGCGCGCGGAATGGCTCGATATTGGAGGCGTTGGAATCGGCCACGGCGGTGAGTTCGCCACGCGAAATCTTCTTATCGAGCAGGTAGCCGGCGTGGAACTTGCCGATGTTGCCGAGGCCGACGAGGCCGAGACGGACGTGTTTCATGGAGATCGGATCTGTATTCTTCGTTTGCCGCAGTTTGGACGCGGCCGGGAATATCGCCGCCGCGGAAAAACGTCGGCAACTTCAATCGCCAACCGCTGGCGACGCATGGCGGGGATTGGATCCGGAAAACCTGAAACTTCCGGTCCTTGGCCGGGTAATCCGATCGAACCGAATGAAAATCCTGCGCCCAAACTCTTCGAAAGCCGATTCCATGCGAGACCTTGCCGGCACCGTCGCCTTCGGGGCCTTGGCCGTTGCCTGCGTCGGTTCGGTTGTGATGCTTTTTTCATCGGTCCAAGGCGTCTGGAAGCAGGCCCGAGACGCGGGATTGTCCAAGCCAGGCAGGGCAATCGTCGTTTCCATCGACAAGCCGATTGGCTCCGGAAAGCATCCGGCCGAGCACCCCGAAACCAACGTGGCATTCGCCCGTAGCCCGGAGTCCAGGCCGGGTGGAGCCGGGTGAAACCGTTTCCAGCCACCGGCGTCTTCTCCGGAAGTCGCGCCGTCTGAACAGCGACGGTTTGACGAGAGCCCACCGATTACCCAGATTCCGACCTCATGCGTTCCATCCAACTCGCCGCCGCCTCGGCCATCGCACTCCTGAGCGCCCTCACCGTCCAAGCGCAGAGCGCCAAGATCCGCGCCTTGTCGCTTGACGACTGCATCCAGCTCGCCCTCCAGAACAACCTCGACATCCGCATCGAGCAGAAGAACCCGGCGATCGTCCGCCTGAATCTGGAAGGCAGCTACGGAACGTATGACCCCGTGCTTTCGGCGCAGTTCAACCGATCGTTCTCCGTGACTCCCGGCTCAACGCTCGACAACGGCCTGGTGACCCCGTCGACCGAGGTCTTCGGCATCAGCACCTCGCTAGGCCTCCGCGGAACGCTTCCGACCGGCCTCAGCTACAGCCTGACGGAAAATCTCAACCGGTCCGACGTCGCCTCGGGCGGACCAGCCAAGGAGTCCTACGGCTCCGGCATCGGCTTCACACTTTCGCAGCCGTTCCTGAAGGATTTCCTGATCGATGGACCCCGGCTTACCATCGAACTCAACAAGCGGTCGTTGCGGACCTCCGAGGCGTCGCTCCTCAACCAGACGATGTCCATCATCTCGCGGGTCGAGGACGCCTACTACGACCTCATCTACAGCCGCGAAAACTTGAAGGTGCAGATCCAGGGCGTCGAGCTGGCCGAGAAGTCGCTTTCCGAAAACAAGAAACGCGTCGAAGTCGGCGCGCTTGCTCCGTTGGATGAAAAGCAGTCCGAGGCCGAAGTGGCCGCGCGCAAGAGCGATCTGCTCAGCGCGCAACAAGCCCTCCGCCGCCAGCAGAACCTCCTCGCCAGCCTTCTGGGCGACAACTTTCGCGAATGGGCCGACAACACGATCGAGCCCAAGGATTCCCTGAGAGCCGTGCCGGAAATGTTCAACCGCGCCGACAGCTGGGAGAAAGCGCTCGCCAAGCGCCCTGACCTCCAGCAGCTCCGCATCGATCTGGAACGCCAGGACCTGACGCAGAAGTATCGGAAGAACCAGCTGCTCCCGTCCCTCAACGCCTTCGGCGGCTACGGCCATTCCGGCCGCGACAACAGCCCTTGGGATTCCTTGAACCAGTCCCTCGACGGCAGCGCGCCGAACTACAACTGGGGCATGAGCCTGAGCATGCCGCTGGGCAACCGCACCGCCCGCACCGCCTTCCGCGCCTCCAAGGAACAGCGCCTCCAGTCGGAGCTCGTGCTGCAGCGCGCAGAACAGACCGCGCTGATCGACGTCGACAACGGAATCTCGACCGCGAAGACCGCTTTGGAACTCATTTCCTCGACCCGGCTCGCCCGCGAATTCGCCGAGGCAGCCCTGGATGCCGAGCAGAAGAAACTCGAGAATGGTAAGAGCACCAGCTTCGTCGTCCTGCGTCTCCAGCGTGATCTGACTTCCGCCCGTTCGTCCGAGATCCGCGCCCTGTCCGAATACAACAAGGCCCTCAACAATCTCGCCCTGAAGGAAGGGACCGTCCTCGAGCGCCGCAAGATCGACTTCTCGGTGAAGTAAGCCGCGGACTGACCGATTCATTGAAACGAAAAGCGGAGCCGGCTTGCCGGCTCCGCTTTCTGCTTTCGTGAGGGGATGCTGAATCCGCCAAGGGCCGCCGTTGGTCTCGCCAACGCCTTCGTCCTAGCGTCCCGCCGGAGGACGGAGGTTTCCTTGTCAGGCTTCCGCACCGGAACTTCGAACTCGTCGACCGTCCAGCGGTGGATGAGGAGGCGCTTTACCCGTGAAGTTCCGGAAGGCTCCGGCAACGGCGGTCTGCTTGGTATGTTCCAGATGGGACGCGGTTCGATCATCGAGTTCAGATGCAGCATCGGCGAGAGGGGTCGACAGCTTGAGGTCTTCCGGACGGGTGTTTCGGATCATTCACCAGCGGAAGAAAATTCCTTCTGGCGTCGTAATTTGCCCATCGAATCACCGCCCGTTCACGGGGGACATTTTTGGTCCGAAACAGGGCACCATTCTCGCCAATTTCAACCGGTGTTTTCCCTCCACCGAACAGCGGCCTTTTGATCAGTGATTCATCCTTCGCCTTTCGGCATTTGAAAAATGGGGATTCCGTTCTGCCTCCCGCTGCGGCAAACAATCCGCGCCGATGTCCACCGCCGCCGAACCCCAGCTCACGCCCATGATGGCGCAGTATCGCCGCATCAAGAGCGAGCTGCCGGCGGATGCGCTGCTCCTCTTCCGGCTCGGCGACTTCTACGAACTGTTCTTCGAGGACGCCCAGACTGGCGCGCAGATCCTCAACGTCACGCTGACCAAGCGCGGCGTGATCCCGATGTGCGGCATCCCCTGCCACGCGGCTAACGGCTACATCGCCCGCATCCTCCGCGCCGGCCGCAAGGTCGCCATCTGCGACCAGACCGAGGAAGCGCGGCCGGGCCAACTCGTGAAACGCGTGGTCACCGCCATTCTCAGCCCGGGAACGCATTTCGACGAACGGCTCCTCTCGGCGGAACGGAACAACTTCCTCGCCGCCGTCAGCGTTTCGGGAAAACGCTTTGGCATCGCCCTCGTCGATCTCACCACGAGCGATTTCAAGGTCACCGAGCTGGAAGGCGACCAGGCCTTGTTGACCGAACTCGAGCGCGTCCGCCCGGCGGAGATCATCTACCCGGCCGAGAACGCGTCGCTGAAAACGCTGCTTCATTCCTCCGGTGCGATCTCCATCGGCTTTGAAGACTGGGTCTTCCTGCCGGACCAGGCCCTCTTCACCGTCCGGGAGCATTTCAAGGTGGCGACGCTCGACGGCTTTGGCCTGCGGAACCGCACCGCCGCCATTGGCGCGGCCGGAGCCGTGCTTCATTACCTCAGCCAGCATCTCCGCCGCGATGTCGCCCCGCTCGTCCGCCTCCAGGCCTACGAGCACCTGAACTTCCTCGCGCTCGACGGTTCCGCGCTCCGCAGCCTGGAGATCCTCGAACCGCAGCGCCACGACGCCGCACGCAACACCAGCCTCTTCGGCGCGCTCAACCGCACCGTCACGCCCATGGGCGCGCGCAAGCTGCGCGACTGGCTTTCGCAGCCGTTGGCCGAAGTCGACGCCATCACCCGCCGGCAGGACGCGGTGGAAACCTGGCTGGCCAATCCGCAGCCTATGGAGAAGTTCCGCGCTCTGCTCCGCGAGGTGCGGGATCTGGAGCGGATCATCAGCCGGCTGGGCTTCGGTTCCGGCAACGCCCGCGATCTCCTCGGACTCAAGGGCGGATTGGAACGCCTGCCGCGCCTTCGCCGCATGGCCCGCAGCGTCGGCCGCACCGACCTGCCCGAACCGCAGCCCGACCTCGCGGGCGAATGGGAACCGCCCGAGGAGGAGAATCCGCGCCTGCTTTCCGAACTCGCCAACCAGATCCAGCCCTTGCCGGATCTCGTCGAACTCATCAGCCGCGCCGTTGTCGACGAACCGCCGTTGGCCTTGAAGGAAGGAGGCATCGTCCGCGACGGCTTTTCGCCCGAGCTGGACGAACTCCGCAGCGCTTCGCGCAACGGCAAGGAATGGATCGCCCAGCTCCAGCAGCGCGAGATGGAGCGCACCGGTATTCCCTCGCTCAAGATCCGGTTCACCTCCGTCTTCGGCTACTTCATCGAGATCACGCGTGCGAACCTGGAAAAGGTCCCTTCCGACTACACCCGCAAGCAGACGGTCTCGAACGCCGAACGCTTCATCACGCCCGAGCTGAAGGAAATGGAGGGCAAGATCCTCGGGGCCGAAGAGCGGTCGGTGAAACTGGAATACGAACTCTTCCAGCAGGTCCGCGAATCCGTGCTCCTTCACCTCGCCGCCATCCAGATCACCGCGTCCGCGCTCGCGCAGCTCGACGTTCTGGGCAGTTTCGCCGAGACCGCGCGGCTCTTCGACTACTGCAAACCGTTCGTCGCCGACGAAGGCCAGATGGTCGTCCGCGACGGCCGCCATCCCGTGCTGGAGCAGCAGCAGGGCGACGAACGCTTCGTGCCGAACGACGTCCATCTCGACGTCAACTCGCAGCAGATCGCCATCATCACCGGGCCCAACATGGCGGGCAAAAGCACCTACATCCGGCAGGTCGCTTTGCTCGCGTTGCTGGCCCATGCCGGGTCCTACGTTCCGGCGCGGGAGGCGCGGATCGACATCGTGGACCGCATCTTCACCCGCATCGGCGCGAGCGACGACCTCGCGCGCGGCCAGTCGACCTTCATGGTCGAGATGACGGAAACCGCCGCGATCCTCAACAACGCCACCCGCCGCAGCCTGCTGATCCTCGACGAGATCGGCCGGGGCACGAGCACCTTCGACGGGCTCAGCCTTGCGTGGTCCATCGTGGAGTTTATCCACAACCAGCTCGGCTCACGGACGCTCTTCGCCACGCACTACCACGAGCTGACCGAACTGGCCGGACGGTTGAAACGGGTCCGCAACTACAACGTCGCCGTGCGCGAGTGGAACGACCAGATCGTCTTCCTCCGCAAGATCGTCGAAGGCGGCACCGACAAGAGCTACGGCATCCACGTCGCGCGCATCGCCGGCGCGCCCAAGTCCGTCGTCGAACGAGCCAAGGAAATCCTCCGTGTCCTGGAGGAGGCCGAACTCAACCTCCAGAAAGTCGCCGACGGCGACGGCACCGCGCCCAGCCAACCCCGCGCCCGCGTCAGCCGCCAACGCGCCGAACGCGAGAAGCTCAAGCAGCTCGCCGAAGCCCGGCAGCAGGACCTCTTCTCGTAGTCTGCGCCCGTCTACTCCGCGCCTATTCAGGGCACCAAATCTTTGTTCGTGCGCAATTGTTATGGTTCTGTGACAACCACGCGCATGTTCTCCCTGCAGAAGCTCTTGGGCAAAGACACCGTCTTCTTTGACCTGCTCGAATCCGCCGCCAAGGAGTCGTGCGCGAGCATCGAAGTGCTCATCCAGTTCGCCAAGCGCCCCGACAAGCCGGGCCCGCTCGACGGCTTCATCGCCGCGCGGCGGAAGGAGAAGGCCATCTCCGAGCAGATCAGCGAGGCCGTGACCACGACCTTCGTCACGCCCATAGAGCGCGAGGACATCGAGGTGCTGAACACCGCGCTCTACAAGATTCCCAAGACCGTGGAGAAGTTCGGCGAACGCCTCATCCTCGCCAGCGACCAGATCCGCGGCGCCGACTTTTCCCCGCAGACCGAGCTGCTCGGGCGCGCCGCCTCCGTCGTGGAGGAACTCGTCTGCAGCCTGCGAAAGGCCCCCGGCATCGAGGCGGTGAAGACGCTCAATTCCAAGCTCCAGAAGATCGAGAGCGAGGCCGACGACCTGATCCTGCTTCTGCTGAAGAAGCTCTACTCCGGCGCTGTTCCCCCCGTGCAGGTCATCATCCTCAAGGACCTGTATGAGCTGCTTGAAAAGGTCATCGACCGCTGCCGCGACGTCGGCAACTGCGTCGTCCACATCGTCCTGAAGAACTCCTGAACCCCTGACGCCGCGTGACGCTCGTCCTCACGGTCATCTTCATCGCGTTGGTGTTCGAATACATAAACGGCTTCCACGACACGGCCAACTCCATCGCCACCGTCGTCTCGACAAAGGTTCTTACGGCCCGCCAGGCGATCCTGCTCGCTGCTGCGACCAACCTGTTCGGCGCCCTTGTCGGCCATGCGGTGGCCAAGACGGTTTCAAGCGGGCTCGTCGACGCGCAGTTCGTGAGCAACCAGACCATCGTCTGCGCATTGCTGGGAGGCATCGTGTGGAACCTGATAACATGGTGGTTCGGCCTGCCGAGCAGTTCCACCCACGCCCTTGTCGGCGGGCTGTGCGGCGCGGCCGTCGCGTCCGCGCATGGAAACTGGAAGGCGATCCTGTGGTCCGTGGAAAAGGTCGACAAGGTGACCGGCGCGGTGAAGCACGAGGGGGTTCTCCACAAGGTCATCATCCCGATGGTCAGCTCGCCGCTCATCGGATTTGCGGGCGGCTTTCTGGTCATGGCCCTGCTCTATCTCATCCTGAAGAACCGGCGTCCGCACTGGGTCACCAGGGTCTTCGGCAAGCTGCAGCTCGTGAGCGCGGCCTACATGGGCTTCGCCCACGGTTTGGCCGACGCGCAGAAGACGATGGGCATCATCACGCTCTCGCTACTGACCGGGACAACGGCGGGAGCCTTCGACGGGTTTCCCGCATGGTTGGACTTCCTCAAACTTTCACCCGCAGCCGGCGGCGGTGCGCCGGACGTGCCCGTTTGGATCAAGATCGTGTGCGCCCTGACAATGGCGGCGGGAACGGCTGCGGGCGGTTGGCGGATCATCCGGACGATGGGCCACAAAATGGTGAAACTTCAGCCGGTGCACGGCTTCGCCGCCGAATTCACCGCCGCCACGCTTCTAGCGGTCACGGGATCGCTGGGCATGACGGTTTCCACCACGCACAGCATCACCACGGCGATCATGGGCGTCGGAGCGGCGAAGCGCTGGAGCGCGCTCAAGTTCGGCGTCATCGAACGCATCATCTGGGCGTGGGTGTTCACTCTCCCGGCTGCCGGCGGTGTCGCCTACCTCCTCATGCGCCTCGCGCAGGGGATGGGCTGGGCGAAGTGATGCGGTAGCCGCGCAGGTGGGGGAGACGGATACCCATTCCGAACGAGCCGGGCCTAGACAGGCTGGCCAAGCGCCCGTGACGCGCTAGCTTCTGCCGCACATGAACCACGAAAACCTGGAAGCCCAGCGCGAAGAACCCTGGCGCATCTTCCGCATCATGGCGGAGTTCGTCGAAGCCTTCGACACGATGTCCCACGTCGGACCGTCCGTGACCATTTTCGGCTCCGCCCGCACCAAGAAGGAATCCCCGGACTACAAGGCCGCCGAGGCGATCGCCCACGGTCTCGCGAAGAACGGATTCGCCGTCATCACCGGCGGCGGCGGCGGCATCATGGAGGCGTCGAACAAGGGCGCTGCGAAAGGACGTGGCAAATCGGTCGGCCTCAATATCGACCTGCCGTTCGAGCAGAAGCCCAACCGCTTCTCCAACGTGAAGGTGAACTTCCACTATTTCTTCAGCCGCAAGGTCTGCCTCGTGAAATACAGCATGGGCTACGTCTACATGCCGGGGGGATTCGGCACGCTCGACGAGTTCTTCGAGGTCATCACGCTCATCCAGACCCGCCGGATGCCTGAGTTCCCCATCGTCCTGTTCGGAAAGAAGTATTGGAGCGGACTCTTCAAGTGGCTCGAGACGACCGTCGAGAAAGAGGACCTCATCAGCAAGGGTGACCGCGATCTCGTGACCATCACCGACGACGTGGACGAAGCCTTGGAAGTCTTCCTCGAATACCGGCGGCGTGTGGGCGTGCCAACCACGTTGCCGTCGAACCTAGCGTAGCACTCGAAGGAAACTCCGGACATCCAATATTAGACATCCAACTCCCGAGAGTGGGAGAAGTGCGGCTTCGATGTTGGTTGTTGAATGTTCGGTGCTCGATGTTCCCCTTCCACCCCTGATGGCTGTTTACCGGATCACCACCCTGCCCAACGGCGTGACCGTTGCCACGGCCGCCTTGCCCCACCGCAACAGCGTGTGCGTCGGCCTGTGGGTCGGAGTGGGCGGAAGACACGAGCCGGCCGAGGTCAGCGGCATCTCGCACTTCATCGAGCACATGCTCTTCAAGGGGACGAAGGGCCGCTCCGCCGAACAGATCTCCCAGTCGGTCGAGGGCCTCGGCGGCTACCTCAACGCCTTCACGAGCGAGGACCACACGTGCTTCTATGCACGCGTCGTGGCGGACCGGTGCAACGACGTGCTCGAAGTGCTCTTCGACATGTTCCTGCGCTCCCGTTTCGACGACGAGGACATCGCCAAGGAGCGCAATGTCATCCGCGAAGAGCTGGCCATGTATTACGACCAGCCCCAGCAATACGTCCACGAACTGCTCAACCAGGTGCAATGGCCGGACCAGCCGCTCGGGCGACCCCTGGCCGGTTCCGACGCCACGCTCAAACGCATCCGCCGGCCGCAGTTCATGGCGTATCTGGACCGGTGCTACGTCTCGGAAGCGACGCTTGTCTGCGCCGCCGGGGCGGTGGACCACGACGCCCTTGTCGCCGAAGTATCGAAGCTCTCCAAGCGCTGCCGTCCCGGAAAGAAACCCGACTTCGCGCCGGCCTCACACCCGCGCACCCAGCCCGGCATCCGCCTCGACACACGCAAAACCAGCCAGGCCCAGCTCGCACTCGGCATCCGCACCGTCTCGCGCCACGACCCCCGCCGTTACGCATTGCGTCTGATGAACGCGCTCGTCGGTGAGACCATGAGCTCGCGGCTGTTCGTCGAACTCCGGGAAAACCTCGGGCTCGCCTATGACATCCACAGCTCGCTCAGCTTTTTCGAGGACACCGGCGACCTCGTCATCTCGGCAGGTCTGGACGCGGACAACGTCGAGAAGGCCCTTAGGCTGATGCTGCGGGAGTTGAAACTACTGGCGAACAAGCCGGTTGGCGCGGCCGAATTGCGCCGGGCCAAGGACTACGTCATCGGCCAGATGGACCTGAATCTCGAAGGCACTGAGAACCACATGATGACCATCGGCGAACAGATCCTGGGCTGGGGCCGGATCACCCCGCCGGACGAGGTCGCCCGCCGACTCCGCGCTGTCCGGCCATCCGACGTCCGCCGGGCCATGGAAGATTTCCTGAAGCCCGAACGGCTGAGCCTGGCGCTGGTCAGTCCGCTTAAGAACGGGAGCGCTTTAGAAAAACTCTTGGGCCGAGTTTCAACTTGACCCGCCAAGGGAAATTCCAGTCCGGGCCCCAGCTTGCCTGGTCCATCCGAACCGATAGCCTCGCATCATGACCAAGAGCCTCGAAGACGCGGTGAATCGGGCGGCGGCGCTGCCGGAAAAACAGCAGGCCGCCCTGGCCATCCTGATGAACGCGGAGATGGATGCCTTGGCGCGCCTGGGCAAGATCCGCATCAATCCGAACAGCGCGTTGGGCGGCCTGCTCGGAAACATGCGCCGCGAATTCCATGCCGGTCTGGACGAACCGCCGTCTCCGGGCGACAAGCCAGCCACAGGCCAGTAGAGCGTCGTTCAGCTTGGCAACTTCGATGCGTCCCATCCTCCAGGAAGTCAGCACCAGCCACTCGCCCGAGTCGCTGGTGGCGGCGCTTGGCAGGGAACAAGGCGTGGTGCTGCTGCGCTCGCGGCAGTTCGATTTGCCGCAGGCGCGGTATTCTTTCGTCACGGCCCGTCCGCTCGTGACCTTCCGGTCAAGCGGATCGGTCTGCGAGATCCGCTCCGTTGAAGGCGGTAGGGTGAAGGCTCCTGCCGAGCCGCCTCAGGGCGATCACACATCCGACTGGCTCCGGCGGCCTCTCGATGACGACGGCCATGACGTTGCCGCTGGATCCGATCAGCGAACTGACAGCTCAAAGGACGGCTCGTCGGGAGCCTTCGCCCTACCGGCTCAGCAGTTCGGCAATCCGTGGCAACTGCTGGACGCGTTGATGTCGCGGTTCGAGCTGTTGGACGAGATGGACCTGCCGTTTCCCTTGGGCGGCTGTTTCGGCTACTGGGGCTACGACCTGAAGAACTTCGTCGAACCGAAGCTGCCTCGAAAGGCGGTCAACGATCTGGAACTGCCCGATTGCCACGTCGGATTCTACGGTAGCCTCGTCGTGTTCGATCATCGTGCCGAGAAGGTCTGGATCGTCGCAACGGGCCTCGTAGCCGACGGCTCGCGCAATGACACGAAGGCGAGGACGGAGCTGGAGTTTTGGACGGAGTTGTTGAAACGGGAACCGGTGGAGAGCATCAACTGGCCGGGCGGCGAGGCCGGCATCAGGGATCAGGCATCAGGGATCAGGTCGAATCTGTCCCGCGAATCGTTCATCGAACGCGTCCGCCGCTCGCAGTCCTACATCCATAGCGGCGACATCTATCAGGTGAACCTGTCCCAGCGCTTCAGTGCACCGTGGAGCGGCTCCGGTTGGGAATTTCACGAGCGACTGACGACGGTTTCGCCCTCGCCCTTCAGCGCGTTCCTCGACTGCGGAGACTTCCAGGTGGCATCGTCGTCGCCGGAGCTGTTCCTGCGCCTGAGCGGCGCGCACATCCTCACGCGGCCGATCAAGGGGACGAGGCCGCGCAGCGCCGATCCGGTGCGCGACGCGCAGTTGACCTACGAGCTTCAGACCAGCGCGAAGGAGATGGCCGAGCTGGTGATGATCACAGACCTGCTGCGGAACGACCTCGGCCGCGTCTGCGAATACGGGTCCGTGCAAGTCCCGGAGCTCGTGCGCCTCGAACGTTACGCCCACGTGCAGCATCTCGTCTCCACGGTCGAGGGACGGCTGCGAGGTGACGTGACGCACTTCGCGGCGTTCGCCAGCTGCTTCCCCGGCGGCAGCATCACCGGCGCGCCCAAGATCCGCGCGATCGAGATCCTCGATGCGCTGGAGCCCGTGCGCCGCCACATCTATACCGGCTCGATCGGGTGGCTCGGGTGGGACGGCGACGCAGACTGGCAGATCGCCATCCGCACCTTGCTCGCCACGCCCGATGGACTGCTGTTCCACGCCGGTGGCGGTGTGACCGCCGACAGCAATCCGACCGCCGAGTACGAAGAGTCGCTGGTCAAAGCTGA
>JAYVSO010000106.1:0-7720 GCA_043775315.1 Verrucomicrobiota bacterium | reverse complement strand
CGTGCTTGCTGAAATAGGAATCGGGCACCTTCACCCAGGCTCGGTACCAAGCGGTCCCGGCGGCGGGCATCGGGCCGGGGACGGCGACGGTTTTCCATGGCGCTGGATCCGCGGGCGCGTCGGCGGCGAGGGCGATCGCGAAGGCGACCCACGTGCCTATGAGACCGGCGAACATCCGGGCGATGAGGTGCATGGTCCGCAGGGTGTCCGACGCGGGCGGCGTTGGCAGCACTTTTGGCGGCGTCCCGGATGGATACCGGGGGTGGCGGGTTCACTGCAAACCGGTGCCGAACTGCATGCCGTTGGCGCCGGTCGTGTCGTCGGTGGGGAACCAGAAGCGCTTGAGCTTCTCCATCGCGACGCTCTGGCGTTGGCGGACCTTCTCGACGTGCAGGTCGCCCATCAGGTAGTGGCCGCGGCCGTTGTGCCGCAGCGACAGCGTGTGCGAGCCGAAGGTCGGTCCGGCTTGGCCCGAGTAGTCGTTGGTCGCCATCAGGGCCTCCATGGAGACCATGGTGGACGTCGGGCTGATGAAGGCGGCGATGTCGGACACGTGGCACAGGCCGCAGTTCATCGCAAAGCTGTAGTCTCGCTTGCCCGGCTTGGCGCCGAAGCCGCCGGTGGCGGGCACGACGATGCGCTTGCGCGAGGCGAGCTCCTGCCGGTCGGTCGGGCAGAGGTAGACGTCGCGCGACTTGAGATAGGGGAAGAGCGTGCCGGTGGAGATGTCGCCCGGGCGTTTGCAGAGCCAATCGCGGAACGACGGCATCTTGCCCGAGAAATCGAAGGGATAGGTCATCGAGGCCGATCCCATCTGCCGGACGTTGCTGGCGCAGACCGCGGCGCGGCCGGATTCGCGAGCCTTGCCCAGCGCCGGGAGCAGCAGCCCGGCGAGGATCGCGATGATGGCGATGACCACAAGCAGTTCGATCAGCGTGAAGGCCCGCGTCCATCGGCCACCAACATTGAATCGTGGGTCCATCGCGCAAAACTATGCGGAGGGCGGCGCGGGCTCAAAGGGGACTTTGGGACCAACGTCGCACCACCGTAATCCTTCTCATTCTCATCCTCGTCCTCGTTCGTAGAGGTCGACGAATGCCAAGACGAGAACGAGAAAGATTACGGAGTGTTCCCGGCCCTTGCCTCCCGTGCTCCGTTTTCTCCAACCTGCGGCCGCTTGAAGATCCTCGTCATCTCGCTGTCCGGCGTCGGCGACACGCTCATCGCCACGCCGTTCCTCCACGAACTGCGCGCGAACCTGCCCGATGCGCAGATAGACTGCTTCGTGCTCTGGAAGGCTTCGGCCGACCTGCTGGAGGGCAATCCCCACATCAACCGCGTCATCCAGAAGAACCTGATCAAGGAGGGCTCCTTCAAGGCGCTGCGCTTCGTCCTCGGACTGCGCAAGGAAGCCTACGACGCCTCGATCAACGTCCACACCCAGGGCCGCATCCACTACCGCATCGTCGCGCGGCTGATCGACGCCACCCACCGCTACAGCCACGCCTATGAGAACCACGGCGGGTCCGACCGGCTACTGGTCCAGCACCAGATCCCGCAGGACTATTCGGTCCACAGCATCGAGAACAACAACCGCCTTCTGCCCTTGCTCGGACTCAAACCGAAGCTGAAGACGCACGGCTACGAGATCTTCCTGAGCGAAGCCGAGAAGATGTGGGCCGAGCACTACATGGCCGAACACCGGCTGAAAGGCTCCCAAGTCCTCGGGGTCCACGTCGGCTCCGGCGGCACCAAAAACCTCGCGCTCAAACGCTGGCCGCTCGAACTCTACATCGGCCTTTTCAAACAGCTCGCGGCGAAGCGTCCCAACCTGAAGATTCTTCTCTTCGGCGGACCCGAGGAACAGCAGGCACACCAAAAGATCCGTGAGGCCGTCCCGTCGGAAAACATCCTTTTCCCAGAAACGCCCAACCTCCGCCAGGCCGGCGCCTTGATCGCGAAGTGTTCGGTGTTCCTCAGCGTCGACACCGCGCTGATGCACGTCGCTGCGGCCGTGAAGGTGCGGAAGCAGATCCTGATCGAAGCGCCGACCTTGAATCCGACGAACATCCCGCCGCGCGGCGACACGATCCTCGTCCGCAATCCGGCGATCGCCGGCCGCAACCTCGATTTCTACCGCTACGACGGCGGGCCGATCCGCGGAACAGATGCGGAGATCCGCAAGTTGATGGAGTCGGTGACGGTCGACGCGGTTGAAAGGGCGGTCCTGGCCGCCCTGTCGGCGTGAGAACGCCGCCGAGTGTCGCAATCTCTTCACGCAACATTCCTTGGCTTTCCCGGTGGACCTGCTTATTTGGCGCCCGTGAGTTTGCAGAAGGACATCGTGGAGCTTCCGGGATTGAGGGTCACCGTGGACAAGTTGGTCTACCAACCGGGACAGGGCGTGCCCGACCGGCCGCATTGTTTCATCTACTTCATCACCATCCACAACGACTCCGACGTCACCGTCACCATCAAGGCGCGCAAGTGGGTCGTCACGGATGCGAGCGGTGAAGTGACCGCAGTCGAAGGCGACGGCGTCGTCGGCCAGTTCCCCGAACTGCCGCCGGGCGAGAGTTTCTCATACAATTCGTTCCACCTGCTCGATGCCACCTACGCCGTGGCCAAGGGCAGCTACCTCGGCGTGGACGAAAACGGGCGCCGCGTCATCACCCGCATCCCGGCGTTCGACCTCCGCGTTCCGGAAGTGGCTTGAGTCGCCCGCGCCCTCCAGCCGCGACCCACGGCAAGTCGTCTTGAAACCGCGCAACCTCATCGTCCTCCTGCTGCTGAACGTCTGCTGGTCGGCCACGCCCTCGGCGTTCACCTACCTGAAGGACACCCTCAGCCCCGGAGGCGTCGTCACGCTGCGCTTCGGCCTCGCCGGCCTGATGCTGCTGGCCTTCTGGCCGCTCTTTCCCGGAAAGGCTCCGCGCGGAAAGGACCTCGTCCTGACGGGACTCATGGGATTGATCGTCTTCTGCCTCGGGCACCGCCTCCAGGTCCACGGAGCACAGCAGGGTTCGGCCGGAAATTCCGCGCTGCTCATGGCCATGGAACCGCTGGTGACCGCCGTGGGCGCGGCGATCTTCCTCCGCGAAAAGATCCATCCGAGGAGCGGCGTCGGCTTCGCGCTGGGAATGCTCGGCGTGCTGCTGCTGAACAACGTCTTCAGCCCGGGCTTCAAGCTCGTCGGGTTGCTGCCAAGTTTGTTTTTCGTCAGCTCGTTCCTCTGCGAAACTGCGTTCTCCATCATCGGCAAAGGCCTGATCGAACGGTCCCACTTCACCAAGGTCACCACGGTCGCGCTGCTCATCGGCACCGCGGGCAATGTCCTGATCGACGGCGGAGAAACCTTCCGATCCGCAGCGAACCTCGGCTTCGCCGGTTGGATCGCGATCCTCTTTATGGCGTCGATCTGCACCGCCGTGGGCTACACCTACTGGTTCGTCGTGATCCAGGAGACGGACGTGAACATCGCGGGCCTCACGATCTTCATGCAGCCGGTTGCGGGATTCCTGATCGCAATCCTGTGGATCGGAGACAAACCCGGAGCGAACCATCTCTGGGGCAGTCTTGTCATCGTCTGCGGCCTGGTCATCGCATTGTGGCACACGCGGGAAAACGGCAACCGAAGCCAGCAACCAGGCTGAGGAATTCCAACGGAATCATCGGCAGGCCCTAGATCGGGGTGCCCAACGGCAACCACTGCGTAGAAATACGTATGGCCGATCCGCCCCAGCTTGAGGAACTCTGGAGGCCGCATGAGTCGTATCTTTGTCGCGGTGATCGCAGCCCTGGTCGTCGCGTTCCAGTTGGGGGCCCAGAACAACTACTCCGGATTCTACGGAGAAGGAGGCGCCGGTGGCATCTACACGAGCGTCAACGGCGGCCCCGAGAGCGGACCCGCGCAGGCGGTGATCTCGGTGGCGCGGACGAACATCTCAGTCTACTCGATCTCGTCGACCAATCTAACGTCGACCAACTGGCTCGGCGTCGGCGGCATGGCTTCGACCTTCATCAATCCGAACCTCTATTACTACTTCGACCCCAGCTCGAGCGGCGCCACTCCGTTCACTCAGATCTCCAACCTTAACAGCACGACCTTTCCGCATCCCTTCGCCTGGTTCTCGACCAATGCCTCCGGCATCTGGTTCGTCCGCGCAACAAACAAGATCGTCTCCGGCGTAACGACGAACGTTTACCGGCTGGATGTCTCCAAGACCCGCGAGCAGCCGCCTACCCTTGTCAGCCCGAACGAAAGCCCTCTCAACTACATCGTCTACGAAAAGAGCGATCCCCAGCCCTACATCGGCTCGGTCAACGGCGACTCGCTGTCGTTCCAGTGGCAGAAGGCGGCGTTTTCGACCGGCCCTTGGACAAACATCGCCAGCGCGACCAACCCCACGGCGACCAACGACTATCTCCAGGTCATCAACTGCTCCGCCTCCGACGCCGGCTACTACCGCAAATACATCTACAACTCCGGCGGCTCCGTCACTTCGACCTACGCCATCCTCACCATCAACCTCGGTGCCCCTGCATGGTCGTTCGGGGCCCTCAACGCAGGTCTGACGAACAGGGCGGGATACCCCAGCCTGACCGGCAACGGCTCCAGTTATGGCCTGTCCGCCACCGTCAACAATTCGACCAAGAACTGGGGCTACTGGCGGAAGAACGGGGTGCCCACGACCAACTTCTCCCGCGCCAGCGACGGCTCGGTCACGTTCGCCCAGAACCTCTACTGGACCAACGCGGCCCCGTTGAACGGCAGCGGTTCGTCGATCACGGCCTTCAATGTGAACTACCTGCTGCCAACCGATTCCGGCAATTGGGACTGCGTGGCGTTCGACGCCTGGGGCCGCAGCATCACTTCGTCGGTGATGAAGCTCCTCATCACCAATGCTCCGGGAGGCCCCGCCACGATCGTCCGCCAGCCGGTGGACACGACCAACGTCCTCAACGGCAGCGCGGCGTTCATCTCGGGCGCGACGGGAGCTCCGCCGGTCTCGGTGCGATGGTTCAAGGAAAACGGCACCCCATTGGTCGAGTCCACCAACTACATCCGAGTCACCCAGACCAATCTTCTCGTATCCTACCTGAAGAGTGCCGACGCCATCGGCTACTACATGGTCGCCACTGATCTGAATGGAACCAGCGCAACCAGTCAGGTGGCCAGATTGACGGTCGCGCAGCCGCCGTCGTTCCTGCTCCAGCCCGTGGATGTGACGGTGCAGGAGGGAGGCTCCGCCGCGTTCTCGGCCCTGGGCACCTGCAATGTCCCCTTCACCTACCAGTGGCTGCTCAACGGCTCGATCACCGACTCGTCCGCGACCAACACGACCCATGTGGTGAACAACCTCCTGGCGACCCAGAACAAGGCGGTCAAGGTGTCCGTCCTGCTTGTCTCGCAGTTCAACACCGTCTTTTCGACCCAAGCCGTGATCAGCGTCGTGGCCACGGGACTCGTCGCCAAGTTCCAGGGCCAGGAGTGGGTCAAGGTGCTCGACACCGACATGCGCGTGCCGGGTTTCACCAGCTTCTTCAGCACCACCAACGAAACCATCCGGGGCAAATGGACGGCCCTGTCCCGGCCGCGGCTGACCCTGAAGGACCGCACGCTGCACATGGCCGTCCCGGCCGGCGTCTACCCGTTTAGCAATGTCGTCGCTTCGGGTTTCGCTCCGCAATCAGCGCTCGTCCGCTGGCGCAGCAACCAGCTCGACCTGCTCGTCTACACCAACACCGTCATCCCGGGAACCCAGGACCGCTTCCTGACGATCTTCTACCAGACGGACGAAGAGGCTGGTGTGATGAACTTCCTCGGCTACGGCAACTCGGCTCGCGGCATCTACGGCGTCCGCAATGGCGTCGTCGAAAGCGCGATCCCGTCGCTGACCACGCCGTATTCGGACGGCCCGGGATTCTTCGACGGCAGCGGCCAGCTTGTCCGCCGCGGCACCAACTTGATCTTCGCCTCGAGTTCGACCGACAAGAAGCCCAGCGCGTCCAACACCCAGATCGGTCTGTTCCTCTGGGATGGTGCGAACTTCACGACCTTGCTGAACGAGAACTCTGATCTGCCCGGCGCGGCCACGGGCTTCCAAGGCGTCGGGGTCTCGGGCTTTGCGGGCGACGCGTTCGCCTACGACGGGACCAACATCGTCGGCAACATTCTTTCCACTGGCACCAATGGTGGCATCTACCTGATCAACGGCAACGGCGTGACCAAGGTGGCCGACCGCACCGACATCCGTCCAGGCACGAGCAGTCTTTTCACCGGGTTCAACGGCGTCGGTATCCGCGACGGACGCCCGCGCTTCATCGCCTTCAACAACCAGGCCTTCTCGGTCACGCCCCAGGGAGCGATCACCAACGTCGGGGCGGGCACTGTTCTCGCCGCGCCCAAGTCCGGCCAGATCGTGACCCTGTCGGGCAATTCCGTCCGCCGGATCAGCGAAGACGGCTCTTCCGCCTATCTCTTCGCTTCGCCGCCCAACTGGCTGATCGACGGCCGACGCGTCCAAACGGTCTATAACGCGGTCTCCGAAGGCGACGACGTGGCCATCGACGTGCAGTTCACCGACGGAAGCTCCGGTATTTTCATCACCTCGGCCTCCGGCAACGCGCCCGCGCCGGGCGTTCCGGTCACGATCAGCCCGGTGACGATCAGTGGCGGCAACGCGACGTTCACCTTCCCGACGCAGGCCGGCCGCTATTACCGGATCGAGTTTTCCACGGGCATTCCCAACTGGGGCTATCTATCGTTCGTCGTGGGAGACGGAAACGTCGCGACGTTCCAGACACCCTCGGTCACGACCGGCGTCCGTTACTACCGCGTCATCGAACTGCCCTGAGACGGAAGACTTCCCAACCTGAAAAAGCAAAAGCCCCGGAAGCGTCAGCTTCCGGGGCTTTGAGTTGGAGATGGGCCGAGTCGCGCTGCGACTCGACGGCCGGCCCTACCTTGGTGACCGCTCAGCGGCCCTTGGGCAGCGCGCCGCGGCCGGCGTAGACGGCGTTCTTGCCGAGGAGCTGCTCGATGCGGAGGAGCTGGTTGTATTTGGCCGTGCGGTCGGTGCGGCTGAGGGAGCCGGTCTTGATCTGGCCGCAGTTCGTCGCCACGGCGAGGTCGGCGATGGTCACGTCTTCGGTCTCGCCGCTGCGGTGGCTCATGATCGCGGTGAACTTGTTCCGCTTGGCCATCTCCACGGCTTCGAGGGTTTCGGTCAGCGTGCCGATTTGGTTCACCTTCACGAGGATGCTGTTGGCGCAGCCTTCTTGGATACCTCGCTTGAGCCGCACGGTGTTGGTGACGAACAGGTCGTCGCCGACGAGTTGGATCTTGCCGCCGAGCTTGGCGGTGAGCTTCTTCCAACCGGCCCAGTCGTCTTCGCTCAGGCCGTCTTCGATGGAAATGATCGGGTACTTGTCGCAGAGCTTGGCCCAAAGATCGATCATCTCATCGGAAGAAATCACCTTTTTCGGGTCGCTCTTGTAGAAGCAGTAGCCTTCCTTCTTGTGCTGGTGCTTGGCTTCTTCGTAAAGCTCGGTGCAAGCGGCATCCATGGCGAAGGCGATTTGCGTGCCGAGCTTGTAGCCGGCTTTTTCGATGGCCTGGCTGATCGTGGCGAGGGCTTCGTCGGCGCTCGGGATGTTCGGCGCGAAGCCGCCTTCATCGCCGACGGCGGTATTCAAACCCTTGTCGTGCAGCACTTTC
>JAYVSO010000105.1:0-30807 GCA_043775315.1 Verrucomicrobiota bacterium | reverse complement strand
CGGCACCACAAATTGGACGGCGATCACCGGGGATATCGTCGCGCTCAAGACGAACGTCTCCGTCCTCTTGACTACGACGAATGCGGCCCAACGTTTCCTTCAGGTCCGGAGAACCCAATGAAAACAATTCTCCTCCTAGCTCTGCTACTGGCTCCCGTCTCCTCGGTCCTGGCCCAGGGCATCGCCTACTACGACTATGACCCGTCCTCCCCAACTGGCGGGATACGTGTGGGCGAGAACCTGCCGAGAAATGAGCTGGAGGTGGACCTAGACAACGACGGCACCGTGGACTTTAGGTTCTTGGGACTTTCCGTCTTCGAAGCGGGCTTCCAACTGGAACCAAAGAACTCCAACAGGCTTCTCGGGTATCCCGACAGTGCCAATCTATTGACCGGTTATCGGGCCAAAAGACTGTTAGCAGGAGAGGATATCGCGAGCGCCGCTCAGAGCGGCGTCGCATGGTATGGCTATCGCCCTAACCCAAGACTCTCTGTCACCGGAGTCTACCTGCTATCGTGCCTCGACCCCGGTCGGTGTGCTGGAGACTTTAAGCCTGGCGCAGTCTCGCTTACCGAAGGTTACGTCGGGATTCAGTTCCTCGCGGCCGACGGCCTGCACTATGGCTGGATCCGTGTCCTTGGAGGCTACGGAAACGACGGCACCATCCTCGACTACGCCTACAACACAGTCCCCGGCCAGTCGATCTCGGCGGGCGCGGTGCCGGAGCCTTCCACCTGGGTGTTGCTTGGTTTGGGCGCGCTTGTCCTGTGGAGGTTTCGCTTCACCTCTTCACCTTCGGCGGGAAGGGGCTGAGTTCGAGGCCGGCGTTGTTCTGGGCGAAGTAGTTCAAGGCCCATTCCGTCGGGAAGAGAGCCACCGCATTCTTGTCGATGTCGAAGGCGATCCGGCTGCTGGTCGGGAGGGAGAGGGCGTTCAACTGTTCGTCGGCTAGCCCGGGCGGAAGCCAGCGGACGGCGGTGAACGGGGCCGCTTCGCGACGCGTCTCGGCGCCGTATTCCGTCTCCATGCGATACTGGAGCACCTCGAACTGGAGCGGCCCGACCGCCGCCAGCAAGGGCACGCGGCTGGCCGTGTCCTTCAGGTAGAACGCCTGGGCCACGCCTTCCAGGAGAAGCTGGTCGAGGCCTTCGCGGAACTGTTTGAACTTCGCCGTGTTCGGGTTGTGGAAGTATTCGAAGACCTCGGGCGTGAAGCGCGGGATCTCGTCGAATCGGAGCGCGGATTCGGTCGTGAGCGTGTCGCCGATGCCGAAGCCTCCATGTCCGACGAGGCCGATGATGTCGCCGGGATACGCGGCATCGACCGTCTCGCGTTCATTGCCGAAGAGTTTGTGCGAGGAGCTGAGCCGCACCTTTTTCCCCGACTGCACATGCTGCACGACCATGTCGCGCTCGAACTTGCCGCTGACCACGCGGACGAAGGCGATGCGGTCGCGGTGCTTGGGGTCCATATTCGCCTGGATCTTGAAGATGAAGCCGCTGAAGGCCCCGTGCTGGGGGGAAATCGGCATGGGCTCCTCGATGGACTTGGAATCACGGCCGCGCGGCTCGCTGCTCCACTTGAGGAAGCTGTCGAGCAGCAGCTGCACGCCAAAGTTGTTCACGCCGGACCCAAAGAAGACGGGGGAAAGTTTTCCGGCCAGGACCTGCGCGTGGTCGAACTCCGCACCCGCGATCTCGATCATCTCGATCTGTTCGCGGACGGTCTTGTAGGTGTGCTCGTCGAGCTTTTCGCGGACCAACGGATCATCGAGACCGGTGACGTTGACCGCCGCGCGGTATTTGCCGCCGACCACGCGCTCGAAGAGATGGACCTTCTTCTCCGCGCGGTCATAGACGCCGCGGAAGTCGATGCCGTTGCCCAGCGGCCAGTTCATCGCGCACGTCCTGATGCCGAGCACGGCTTCCAGTTCATCCATGAGGGCGATCGGATCGCGCGCCGGCCGGTCCAGCTTGTTCATGAAGGTGAAGATGGGAACACCACGACGGGCGCAGACCTCGAACAGCTTTCGTGTCTGGTTCTCAACGCCCTTGCCCGCGTCGATCACCATGATGACGGCGTCGACGGCAGTGAGCACGCGGTAGGTGTCCTCGGAGAAGTCCTTGTGGCCGGGCGTGTCCAGCAGGTTGATGTAGTAGCCGTCGTATTCGAACTGGAGGACCGTCGAGCTGATGGAGATGCCGCGCTTCTTCTCCAGCTCCATCCAGTCGGAGGTGGTGGCGCGCTGGTTCTTGCGCGCAGTCACGGAGCCGGCGAGCTGCACGGCGCCGCCGTAGAGCAGCAGCTTCTCGGTCAGCGTCGTCTTGCCCGCGTCCGGGTGCGAGATGATGGCGAACGTCCGCCGGCGTTTGATTTCGTCCTGAGTGGTCACAGCAAAAGCAATTGAGCGGCGGAGCGTAGCGAAGCACGCGGACGGTGCAATGCTGGGGAAAAGGGCGGGGCGATACCGGATACCGGATACCTGATGCCGTAGGAACGTAGCCGCCTATCTGGTATCCGAGATCTGGCATCCGGCATCCGTCCACCGCCACGCCGGATGTTCCGCGATCAGCTTCAGCGCCCGCTTCACCAGCGTCTTGCCCGGTTCCATCCGGTGCCAGGGCGACGCGCCGCTGGGGTGCGGCAGCGGCACCACGTCGAAGGACACGCCGGCCAATTCCTTCCGGAAGCTGCGGCCGATGAGTTCGTCCAGCTTTCCCTCGAAACCAAACTGCGTCATGGCCAGCTTGCCAACCGGGATGACCAGCTTGGGCTGGAGAATCTTCAATTCCGCATGAAGCCAGGCGGAGCAGTAAACGATCTCCATGGGCGACGGCACACGATCACCACCGGTTGCTTTCTTGCCGGGGAAACAGCGGCACACGGCGGCCATGTAGACGGAGGAACGGAACTGCGCTTCGGTCCGGCCGCAGTTCTCCTCGAACCAGCGGAACATCGTCTTGCCCGCGGTCCACGCGAACGGCCGGCCGAGCTTGGGCTCCTTGTCGCCCGGCGCCTGGCCGACGAGCATGACCTGGCTGAAAACCGCCGCGCCGCTCACGGGCTTCGACGCCATCTGCGGGCAACGCGCACAGGCGTGGAGGTCGCGGAAGTGGCGTTCGAGTTTTCGGAGATCAGAAGGGGAACCGGACATGGCAGAAGCTATTTCAAGGAGGACGACTGGGGCGCGGAGAAGGTGAAGATCCCCGCCTGCGTGACCGCGGCCAATGACCCGTCCTCGAGGAACGCGAGCGCACCGACGGCGGCGTTGGCGGTGCTGAAAACCGCGACCTGACGCTGCGTGCCGACATCCCATAGGATCACTTCTCCCTCGATGTTTCCGGCCAGCACGCGGCTTCCTTCCGGCGAGAACGCGATCGATGTCAGGCCCGAAGCGCGCGACGAAAAGTTGCCGATGAGTTTGCCGGTCGCCGTCTCCCAGACCTTCACGTCGCCGTCGAATCCGGCCGTCGCCATCTTGCCCCCGCTCGCGTCGAAGGCCATCGCCACCAGCTTTGGGTGGCGCGCTCCCATCGGCCTTGGTTTCCCGGCGACATTGTCGATGAGGAGCATCTCGCCGTCGTAGCCGCCCACGAAGGTCCAGCGGTTGTCGGGACTGATCTGCGGATAACCGAAGCTCGCCTTGAAGCCGGCGATCAGTTCGCCGGACCTGGTGTTCCACACCTGTCCCGTGCCGCCACGGTTGATGACCACAAAGAGCGATCCGTCCGGGGACAACGGTCCGAAGCGGAAACCGGAACGGTCGGCCGCCGGCTTGCCCATCGATTCCCGTCGGGTTCCGGTGCGGAGATTCGTGAAGACGAGGCGTTCGTCGGTCGTGAGGTCGGCCCTCATCGGATCGCCCTGGGCCGGCATGGCGATGTCAGTCCAGTAGAAGTTGGTCCCGTAGACGTCGGAATAGATCTTCTTGCGGGTGCCGAGTTCGAACACATCCCAGCTCGTCATCGACAGCGAGCGGGCCATGAAGTGCCGCCGGTCCCCCATCAATTCCGCCGATGCATACGCTTCGGGAGCCTTGTAGGTCCTGCGGATCGATTCGGAGGAATTGGTCGGCCACAGGCGGATGCCCCCATGGCTTTCGGCGGTGTAAAGGCGCGAGCCATCGCGGGTGAATCCTATCTCCCACTGGACACCGCCGTCGCCGCGAAGCGACGCGACTTCGGATCCACGGGCCCAGTCCCACAGCTTCATCACGAAGTCGCGGCCACAGGAGGCCAGCAGCTTTCCATCGGGCGAAAACTCCACGCCGGTCACCATGTCGCGATGCCCGCGCAGGACGTTGAGCGCTTTTCCCGTGGCTGTTTCCCAGAGACGGATCGTGCCGTCGTTGCCGGAACTGGCGAGGTGCCGCCCGTCCGGCGAGAAGGAGATGTCCCAGACGGGCGTTCCGAAAATGGGCCTAGCCTCGTGGCCCGTGAGGACAATCTTCTTCCCGGGTGCGTCCAACGGAATCACCTCGATGCTCGCATCGTCGTTGTTCACGGCCGCGATCCGGCCGTCCGGACTGAACGCCACCGCGCGCGACCGCGCCGCACGGCTCAGCGGAATCCTCACCAACTCGGCGCCGGTGGCCGCATCCCAGGCCGTGATCCGCGTGAACGATGCCGCCCACACACGGGCCCCGCCGTCGGACAACCGCAGCCCCATCACCCCGACGCCGACCTTGAACGATCGTTTCGTTTCGAGCGTGGCGGCATCGAGGAAGTGGATGACCGAGTTCGTTTCCTCCACGGGAAACACCGATGCGATCAGCGTCGCCGGATCGTGCGTGTTCTCGAAGTAGACGCCCGCCAGCGGATTGAGACGCCGTTCGGCGATCTTGGCTCCGGAATCGACATTCCAAACCGTCAGGAACCCCTTCATGTCGCCGATGGCGATCCGGCGTCCATCATCAACCCAGCGCGCGACCAGCGCGTCGGATCCGGTCGCGCCGACCTGCTTGAGGAAGTCCGGTTTCGTCGCGGCCTTGAGATGGTTCCACTCCCAGCCGCGCAGGTCGGTCTGGCCGGGCTTGGGCTCGTAACGGTCCGCAAGCCGCCGGGCTTCGAGGAAGTTGCCGCCCTCAAGGGCCTGAAACGCCAGGGCCATGTCGGCCGCGTAGAGATTGCGACGGGTCGCCTGTTCGCTGGCCTCGGCACGAACCCGGTTATCTTCGGCGGCTCGACGTTCCCGGTTGATCCGGAACGCCGCGATGGGAGAACCGATCGCGACGGCCAGAAGGAGAAGCAGAGTCGCCGAAGCGAACGCCGTCAGTGCCGGACGGCGGCGTCCCCAGCGCCAAGCACGTTCAACCCGACTGATGGGCCGGGCATGAATCGGTTCATCCTTCAGGAAGTGGTCGAACTCGTCCGCCAACTCCTTCGCGTTCGCGTAACGTTTGGCTGGATCCTTCTCCAGGCATTTCAACGCGACTGTCTCCAGATCCAGCGGAATGCCGGGGCGAAGCTCGCGGGGCCGGATCGGATCCCGCTGCAGCACCGCACGGAGAGTGTCCTTCGGCGTCTGCCCGCTGAACGGCGGACGATCGGTAAGCAGGTAATACAGCACCGCCCCGAGCCCAAAGACGTCGGTCTTCGCCGAACACGGGCCGAACTGGTCCGAGATCTGTTCCGGGGCCATGAACCCGGGCGTGCCTGTGACAAACTCCTCCTCGTTGAAGGTCGAGCTGAAGCGGTCGCTCTTCGCCAGGCCGAAGTCGGTGATCTGCGGTTCGTTCCGGTGGTCGATGATGACGTTGGCCGGCTTGAGGTCGCGGTGGAGCACGCCGCGTTCGTGGGCGTAGTGGATGGCCAGCGCCGTGCGGTGCATCCATCCGGCAATTTCGCGCGGCGGCAGCAAGCGGGCCCGCGAGACGTCGAGGAGGTTCTGCCCGTCGACGAATTCCATGGAGAAAAACAGGCTGCCGTCGAGTTCTCCGGCCTCGTAGATCCCGACGATGTTCGGGTGGTCCAGACTCGCCGCGGAACGCGCTTCCACCAGCAGCCGTTGCCGATACTCGGCCGAGTCGGCTTCGGCGGAGCACAGCATCTTGACCGCGCAAAGCCGGTCGAGGTCGATCTGCCTGGCGAGGTAGATGACGCCCATGCCGCCCCGGCCGATCTCACGGATCAGCTCGTAGTCCCCGATGCGCTTCGGCAAGTCCGTGACCGGCTCACGCTTGAACGAACGCGTTTCCTGATTCTTGTCGCCCACCCGAGTATGGAAGCACGGACAACGCCCGCGTCAAAGAGCTTCCCCGCGCAGTTCCACCATCCCAACATCCTTCCGCTTCATGGCCGTCGTCCTCGATCCCATCGCCCGCGCGCTCAGCCTCTCGGTCCGCGACCTCGCCGACGAGAAGGGCTTCAGCCGCATCGGCGCCGACCGCGAAGGCTGGAGCTCCTACGCCGCCGGCACGGAACTCCACGAACGTATCCTGGCCGCACGCCTCCGGGCCGTTGCCGCCTATCGCCGCGAGGTGTTTGTGCGGCGGGAATTCTCGATCCGCGGCTGGACCGTGATCGTGCAGGGAAGGATCGACGGCCTCCTGCCCCACGAAGACGGCGGCTGGATCGTCGAGGAGTTCAAGACGGCCAGCATCGCCCGCGAAACGGCCCGCTCGTTCTCCGGCAACGAGCGCCACCGCCGCCAACTCCTGATCTATTGTGAGCTCTCCCATCTCGGCGGAGAAACGATCCGGGGCGGCCGCCTAGTCTATGTCGATCCTTCGGACGACCGCGAGCACGCCATCGAAGTGCTGCGGGGCTCTCCACCGGAGGAATCGTTCATCGGAGGAGCGCTGGAATCGGTCCTCGACGAACTGGAGCGCAACGAATCGGCCCGCCGGGCCAAGGCGGCTTTCGCCGAGCACCTCCCGTTTCCCCACGACGCGCCGAGACCCGGCCAGACCCTGCTCATCGACGCCATCCGCGACGCGCTTGAAACCGGGGGCCATCTCCTCGCGGAAGCTCCGACCGGTTCCGGCAAGACCGCCGCATCGCTCCATCCCGCCGTGCAACACGGCCTCCGCAGGGGTCGCCAAGTGGTTTTCCTCACGTCAAAAAACCTCCAGCAACTGATCGCCGTTAAGGCCTTGGCTGCGATGAACCGCGACGGCCGCTTCCGCGTGGCGCAGCTCAGGTCCAAGGAGCGGATGTGCGCCAACGACCGCGTGCTTTGCCACGAAGACTTCTGCCGTTACGCGAAGGACTACCCCAGGAAGATGGAGCGCAGCGCGCTGCTCGACCGCCTGCTCGCGCAGCAGTCGCAGCATCTGCCGGAAGAAGTCTTCGACGAAGCCAAGGCGGAACTCGTCTGCCCGTTCGAAGTGCAGCTCGAACTGGCGCGAAGGGCCGATGTCGTCGTGGCCGACTACAACTACGTCTTCGATCCGGCCGTCGCGCTCACCCACCTCCGCGACGAAGGGCTGGCCCGCGCCATCCTCGTTGTCGACGAAGCCCACAATCTTCCCGATCGCGCCCGTGCGATCTTCTCGCCGGAACTGCTCGAAGCCACCGTCCGCGCGGCCATGGCCAAGGCCCGCGAGATCGAGACCTCCAGAGGACTGACGTCGCGTCGCCCCGCGCGGAACAAACGCCGCGAACCCCAGCTCGATTTCACGTCGGCACTGGCATCTCCTTCCGCGCCAGCACCCGACCTTGGACCGCTTTTCGACCGGCTGCTCGAACTGCTGCGGATCTCAGGAAGCATCCTGCCAACCGCGACCAAACAGGCGGCGGAACTGCCTCCACCGTTCGACGAGGCCAACGCCATCTGGCGCGGTTGGGAGCCCCGGTTCATCGACTACCTCGCGTGGAAACGCGACCAGAAGGTCCCGCCCGGCGACGACCCCATCGTCGATCTTCACTTCGCGCTGCTGCGCTTTGTCGCCATTGGTCGCCTCGCCAGCACGACGCCCGGGTTTGCCGGGGTCGTGGAACGCCGGCCCGATGGCTTGCGGCTGGCGATCCTCTGCCTCGACCCGGCGGCCGCCATCGGTCCGATCTTCCAGAAAGTGTCCTCCGCCATCCTGCTTTCCGCGACGCTGCAACCGTTCGACTTCATGCGGCGCAATCTGGGCATTCAGCAGGAGCGCCTCAGCACCGTGGTGATCCCGTCGCCGTTTCCGCCGGAGAACCGCACCGTGCTCGTCGTCCCTTCGGTGCGCACGAACTTCGCCGCACGGGACCGCGCCATTCCGCGCATCGCCGCGTTGCTCGCCGAGATCGATGCCGCGCACGGTGGAAACAAGCTCGTGCTGTTTCCGTCCTACGATTTTCTCCGGCGCGTGGCCGAAGCGCTCGCACAACCAACGGGCCGACGCCTGATCTCGCAGATGCCCAACTCAAGCGAAGACGATCGCAACCGCCTCCTGGCCTCGCTCCAGTCGCCACCGAGCGGTGGCGTGGTGCTCTTCGCCGTCCTCGGCGGGATGTTCGCCGAAGGCATCGACTACGCGGGCGATCTCGTCGAGACGGTGGTCGTGGTTTCACCCGGACTGCCGCAGGTCTCGTTCGAGCGCGAGGTTCTGCGGCGCCACTTCGAGGCCGTGGACGGGAGCGGCTTCGAGCACGCCTACCTCCATCCCGGCATGACGCGCGTAATCCAAGCCGCCGGACGGTTGATCCGCTCGGAGACGGATCGCGGCGTGATCGTCCTGATCTGCGGACGCTTCCTCGAAGAACCCTACGTGGATCGCCTGCCGAAGGATTGGTTCAACCACTCGCCCCGCGAACTGGTCTCCGAAAACCCGGCGAAGGACATCCGCGAGTTCTTTCAACTGCCAGCCTGTTAGAGCAAAATTCCCACCCGCTAAAGAAATCTCCACTGGCAGCGTTTCAGAGAAACCGTTTCCCCATTGTCCAATTGAACCTCTGCCATCCCATCCTCCCCCATACCCACAATTTTGCCCCTCTCCGATGTTTCATTGATGACAACTCTCCCAAGGTAGACGGGAGCATCATTTTCTCGTCCGACGACCGTCGTTTTCGCTGATTTGTCGTTCATAGGTTAGTCACTTTCTCGGAACATTAGCCCGCGTATCGCCGCCTAGTTCCCGGTGAAACGATGAAGCAAGCGCTGGACCAAGCTAACCACTTCATGATCGCTAGCCTAGCTGCCCAGGATCGCTAGCCTAGCCCATGCTTTTCGGTGTGACATTTTCGGCAAACCGCCCGGAGGTAAGAATAGTTCTCGCGACTAAAGTCAAACTTCAGGAAGTTTTTTGGATAGCGCTCATGATGAATTTCCGATGCTTCTGCCCCACAATACTCACAAAGTCCTCCCGCTCGTTTCAAAATTTTCTCACGAACGCGGTCCCACTTCGACGAGTTGAGGTAATCGCGATATGCGCTCCGCCACCTATCAATGAAAATCTCTCGCTCCCACTTTTCTTTGAGAAGGGTTTTTGATTGAGCAACCAAATCATCTTCAAACTGTTCCTGCTTCTTTCGTAGCCGCTCAGCGACTTCCACCTTCTTTTTCTCCTGCTTCGCGTCTGCTGCGTCTTGCTCCAAGAGGCGGTCTAAAGCTTGACGACTCGACGCAGCATATTGCTTCACCGAGGTTGGCGTCTTGCGCCCAGCAGTGAATTTAGGAGAATCCACATCTGGCGTGCCCCCTCTCGTAGCCGTCGCTCCGCTGCTGCCAGATTCATCGGAAACTTTCGGATAGAATGACGCCAAAAACAGAAGGCCTACGAACACCAAAATTATGAGAATACACATCAACTTTTGGGCCTCGGGTTTAATATGGATGAATTCTCCCTATTACGTGAAAAACCGTGCCAAGTTCACAGTTTTGGTCAATCACGATGATCTCCTTTTCAATGTCATGCAGTTACCGAGATCAGTGGTCTTTCGTTCCGTTTGATTTCCGGCTCAACCTCAGGATTGTTGCCGCCATGAACCGCCGACACTTCATCAAACTCGGAGCCTCCGCGTCCGCCGCCGGGCCGCTGCTGACGCTGGCCCCGAGATCCGCCCGCGCCGCAGAGGAACGCCGGTCTTCCCGCGCGGGCAAGAGCGGCTTCGCTTGCGATCTGGCGATCATCGGCGGCGGACTCGGCGGAATCGCAGCGGCACTGTCGGCGTTGAAAGCGGGCCTGAAGGTCGTGCTCACCGAAGAGACCGATTGGATCGGTGGCCAACTGACTTCGCAGGCCGTGCCGCCGGATGAACATCGTTCGATCGAGACTCATGGCTGCACGAAGACCTACCGGCGGTTCCGCAACGGCGTCCGCGACTACTACCGCCGCAACTACCCGTTGACCGACGCCGCCAAGGCACGCGCGAATCTCAATCCCGGCACCGGCTCCGTCTCCGCGCTCTGCCATGAACCGCGCGTCGCGCTCGCCGTGTTGGAAGAGATGCTCGCGCCGTATGTTTCCGGCGGTCATCTTGTGATTCTACGCGAACACAAACCGGTCTCCGCCGTGGCCGAAGCCGACCGCGTGAAGCAGGTCACCGTCCGCAGTCTCCGCACCGGCAAAGACGTTTCTCTGGAAGCGCCGTGGTTCATTGACGCCACGGAACTCGGCGATCTTCTCCCAATGACCGGCACCGAATTTGTCACGGGCGCCGAGGCCGGCACCGGCGAACTTCACGCCTCGACCAAACCCGGTCCGACCAACCAGCAGTCGTTCGTCTCCTGCTTCATCATCGACCACGTGCCCGGCGAGGAGCACGTCATCGACACGCCGCGTGACTGGGCCTTCTGGAAAAACCATGTGCCGAACCTCACGCCCGCGTGGCCGGGACGGCTCCTAGACCTGACCTACTTCCACCCCCAGCGCCGTGTGCCCGTCGTTCTCGGCTTCAATCCGGAGGGTGATACTCCGGGCGTTCCGCTGAATCTCTGGCGCTATCGTCGGATTGCGGCGAAGGCCAACTTCCAGCCCGGCACTTATCCCGGCGACGCCTCGCTGATCAACTGGCCGCAGAACGACTACATGCTCGGCAACCTCGTCGGCGTGTCCGACGCCGAAGCGCAGAAGCACGTCGACGGCGCCAAGCAGCTCAGCCTCTCGCTTCTCTACTGGCTCCAGACCGAAGTGCCGCGCCCCGACGGCGGCAAAGGCTGGCCCGGCCTGCGGCTGCGAAAAAATCTCGTCGGGACGGAGGACGGATTGGCCAAGTCCATCTACGTGCGCGAAGCCCGGCGCATCAAGGCGCGCTTCACCATCCTCGAGCAGCACGTCGGCCTTGCGATGCGAGCCAAAGAAACGGGCGTGAAGGAGACGGAGGCGAAGGCGGCCGAGTTCACCGACACCGTCGGCATCGGCAGCTACGCGATCGATCTCCATCCCAGCAGCACGGGCGACAACTACATCGACTTCGGCACCGCCCCGTTCCAGATCCCGCTGGGCGCTCTGTTGCCGGTTCGGATGAAGAACCTCATCCCGGCCTGCAAGAACATCGGCACCACGCACGTCACCAACGGCTGCTACCGCCTGCATCCCGTCGAATGGAACATCGGCGAAGCCGCCGGAGCCGCCGTCGCGCTGGCCTCGCGGAAGAAGCTGGGAAGCTCGGAAGCACTCACCACAAAGGAGACCGTCAGCGAATTGCAGGCCGACTTGGTGAAGCTGGGAGTTGAGCTGCGCTGGCCGGCGTGAAACTAGGAGCGCCGGAGGCGCACCAAGAGATTAGCCGGTGGCGCGAGCCACCGGTGGATGGAGGAAAGTTGATCGCCCTGAAGGGGCGATGGAAACGGATGGCCTTACCTCCCCCGCCCTTTCAGGGCGGACAGCTTTCAAATGCTTTTCCGGTGGCTAGCGCCACCGGCTAATTTCCTGATGGCCCTCCGGGCCAAAACACAACGACTGAGCTTTGTGCAAACGGCTTGGTGGCGATCAATCGAGCCGTTCTCAAAGGCTCACTTCAATCCGCCAAACGCCTCGGTGATTCGCTTGATCCCTTCCCTGATCTTCTCCGGCGACGCGTGGGAGAAGTTGAGGCGCAGGGTTTCTTCGCCGGTTCCATCGACATGGAACTCCGCTCCGGGCACGAAGGCCACGCCGCGCTCGACGGCCTTGGCCAGAAGCTCCCTTGCGGAGACGCCCTTGCCGAGACGCGCGAAGACGAACATCCCGCCTTCCGGCCGCGTCCACGTGGCCGCACCGGCGAGATTCTTTTCCAACGCGTCCAGCATGGCCGAACAGCGTTCGCCATAGGCGGCGCGAAGCCTCGGCAGGTTGCGGTCCACCACGCCGTTGCGGAGGAGTTCGAGGACGAGCCACTGGTTGAAGGTCGCGGTGTGGAGATCGAGCGCCTGCTTGGCCAGCGCGAGCTTCTCGATCAACACAGCGGGCCCGACAACGAACCCAACGCGGAGTCCGGGCGCGAGCACCTTGGAGAAGCTTCCCAGGCGCAGCAACTGCGGCTCGGGACCTCCGGCGAGCTCCAGCAAACCGGGCAGGGCTTGGCCGCGATACCGCAGTTCGCCATAAGGATCGTCCTCCACGATCAGGGTCCCGCTACCAGCCATCGCGGTGATCATTTCCCGGCGCCGTTCCAGCGACAGGGTGACGCCGGTTGGATTCTGGAAATTGGGAATGGTGTAGAGAAACTTCGGCCGCAGGGACGGCAGACTTGTGATCGCCTCCGGTGTCAGGCCGTCGTCGTCGCACGCAAGCGGAAGCAAATGGGGTTGCCACGGCCGCCACGCGGACAAGGCGGCGAGGTAGGTCGGATTCTCCACCGCGACTTTGTCATCGGGATCGATGAGCACGCGCCCAATCAGGTCGAGGCCCTGCTGGCTGCCGGTGGTGATGAGCACCTGATCGCGGCTAAGAGCCAGTCCGGGTCTCGATAGCGACTGGGCCACCCAATCGCGCAGCTCGGCCACGCCTTCGGTCTCGCCGTATTGCAGGACGACGGGCCCGTGCTTCTCCAGCAGTCGATCCGCAGCGGCGCGAATCTCGTCGACGGGAAACAGCTCGGGCGCGGGCAGACCGCCGGCGAAGGAGATCATGCCGGGCCGGTTGACCAGCCTGAGAAGTTCGCGCACGGCGGAGCGGCGCATCAGCGACGTCCGACCGGCGAGCAGTTTGTTCCAATCCATGGGCCGCAGCTTGCCAGCAGTCCAAGATCCCCGGCCAATACTTCCGCATCCGCGCCGCACCACGGTTTCCCGCTCGACGATGCGCGCGTTCCTGAAGACGGTCCCCGGATTCTCCAAAGGGCATGAGCGTTCCACCACCCATCGAGCACACGCCGCAGATCAACGAATGCGGCGAACTCCTGCTCGCCACGCGTGAGCTGATGGATTCGCTCTGGCTACTGGGCTGGCGGCATTTCGGGCCGATGTTCGTGCGCTACTCGCATTCGACCGTGGACGTGCAGGCGCCGCGCGTGGTCATGCCGCTCCGCATCGTGCTCGCACGCTTCCAGCCGTCGAAGAGCCACCGGCGGATCCTGCGAAAGCTCGCGGGCTACGAGGTCCGGATCATTCCCGCGCGGATCGACGCCACGCGCGATGCGTTGTTCCAATTGCACAAACAACGGTTCGCCACGAACCCGCCGCCAACCCTTGAGAGCTACCTCGGCCCGCACCCCGGACTCGCGCCCTGCGAGACGTTGGAAGTGGGCATCTACGATGACGGACGCCTGATCGCGGCAAGCTACCTCGACGTGGGGCGAAAAGCCGTCTCAAGCCTCTACGCCATGTTCCATCCCGACCACGGTGATCTAAGCCCGGGCATCGCGACGACGCTGGTAGAAATGAGCTACGCAAGGAGTCGCGGCTGCGAGATCTACTACCCGGGTTACGCGTTCCACGAAACGTCGGCCTTCGACTACAAGAAACGATTCCGCGGCGCAGAATGGTTCGACTGGCGCGGAAGCTGGTGGCCGCTGGATCCGCCGGCCCGGTGCCCTTGAGTTCACAGGCCACCCGTCGCCGGCAGGGTGCGTCACTTCGTGCGCGCCGCCTCGGGGCTTGAGACGATCGGCCAACTTCTCGTGGAAAGCATGGGGTGAAGGACGGTCTGGTGGCGAAGCCGCCGAAACCGGACTGGGCTTCGGAGATCCAGCGGCGGCGCGCACGGAGTGACGCGCCCTACCCTTCAGGCGACCGACAGCACCTTGTAGGAATCGCGCCGGCCGCCGATCTCGATCTGGAGCTTGTCGCCCTGCTTCTTGCCGACGAGCTGCTTTCCAAGCGGCGACTGCGACGTGATCACGAGGATCTCGCGTTTGTCGTGGACCACCTCGGTGCCGCCGGCGCGCGGGCCGACGAAGTAGAGCGCTTTCTCGGTGCGGCCTTCCAGCTCGACGAGCGCGCCCAAATCGATGGGATCGGTGGCGCCGAACGCACGGGAGCTGAGCTGGGAAAACTGCTCGATGGCCAGCTCGACTTCGGCGGCCTGCTTGGACTGGCCACGGGCGAGGTAGGAGGCTTCCAGGCCGCGCGTGTCGTATTTGTTGTCGGCGCGGCTCTGCTCGTGCGTGGCCTCGGCGCGGGCGGCGTCGGCGGCCTTGCGGAACTGCTCCACCTCGGAGGCGAGCTGGGCGAGGATCTTCTTGATGACGGCTATTTTGTTCACGGCTGGCTTGTCGAAACGGGCCGTGATCGAACCGCAGGAAGAGGTCGGATGCAACCTCGGGAAATGAATCTTACGGCAGGGTTACTTCGCCGGAACCGGGACGATGAAATCCTTCGAGGTCACTTGGCCGTCTTTGATCTCGATCTCGGCGACGATGCCTTCGGAGACGCCGTGGCTCTTCGGATGGTAGGCGGCCAGGGCGTAGCGTCCGGGAGGAAGGCCGTTGATGGCGAAACGCCCTTCGCCGGCCGTCACGGCGAAGAACGGATTCGAGAAGACGCCGACCCACGCGATCATCCAGGGGTGCACGTCGCAGCGGAACTGGATGGCCACTTCGGGGTTCGGGAAACTCATGTCAGTCGTATGTCCCCTAGTCGGTTGGCCGAAGTTCTTACCACGATTATTCTTGGCCCGTGTCGAGTTGATGTTGTGGAGCACCGGGTCCGAGTTGCGAACAGTGAACGTCTGTCCGGCCATGACTCCGAGAACGTAGGGATGGTATTCGCAGTAAACCTGGTCGAGGAGCGGCTTTTCCGGCGGCGGTTCAAAGGTGCGTCCGTCCACACCGGTCCCGGACTTGATGTAGACGAAGACGTCGGCCAGGTCGCCGTTGGTGCCGACGACGTATTGGCGGCTCTTGATGAAGTAGGCCTCCGCGTTGCCGCAAATCCGTTCCTTCATCGGCTGGACCGCTGGCGGAGGCGGTGTGCCTTGGAGGAAAACGGTGCCAACAAGGTTGGCCGAGCCCGCTTGGCTCGAACCTATTTTCACCCCATATGCTCCGGCGAGAACGCTGACGGCATTCGTCACCGGCGGCGGCATGGCGGCGGAGGCGATCATGGCGGCGGTCCCATCCGGAGCCGCGCCCCGGAAGACGACGTTGGTCGCCCCGACCAACGGATGGCGGGCGGCGGCGTTGGTCTTCTCGACGACGGCAAGCACCCAGTTGTTGGTGGCTGGCGGAGGTGGCGTTGCGGCGTTCGCAGATGGAACGGACGCCTCGGCGATCACGGACGGTGCCGGATCGGGCGCCGCTTTGCGGCCCCAGATGCCGTAGATCTGGAGCCCGACCATCGTCGCCAACAGGACCGCCATCACGCCGAGAATGGCCGTGACCTTGGACTTGGGTTCGCTCATGAGCTGTTCCTTTGAAACTCCGATCCGCTGGAAAAGTTGCGGGGCTCTTTTCCAGACGGCTGAGGGAGTCCATGTTGGATGCTCCTGAGTCGAGGGTTCTTCACGAAACTTTTTGCTATAACCGGGAGCGGACGGGCGGAACCAAAGATCCTCCGCCCATCCGAGTCGTGGCCCCCAACAAAATAACGTTGGCTAGCGCGCTCGGCCAATCCGGAACGATGGAGTTCAAGGTAGGCCGGGCTTCCAGCCTGGCCCGTGGTGACCGGGGGTTCCGGAAACGTCCGGCACCCTGGTGTGCCCGCACTGTTTGATTTCAAACCGGCAGCGCCGTGGGCAGGCAAGATGCACTGCCCTACCTTGCCGAGGCCGCTTCGCGGCTCGGCATGCAACTGCTTGAGTTCGGCTTAGTGCTCTTCGAGCCCTACGTGGATGAAACACCTACTGGCCGGGCGAGGATACCCGGCCTGCCTAAAGAAAAACGGGCGGACTTGCGTCCGCCCGTCTGCTGAAAAGCTGGTCCTCTTCGCGGCTTACTGGAGCTTCGCGAGCACTTCCTTCACGTCATCAAATTTGGGAAGTTCCTTCGGAGTCGCAGTAACTTCGACATGTTGGATGATTCCCGCTTTATCGACCACGAATACTGCGCGGGCCGAGCTGTCGCCGACACCGGCGAGCATCGGGAAGCGGACCTGGTAGGCGTCGGTCACGGTCTTGTTCAGGTCGCTGACGAGCTTCACCGTGATCTTGTCCTTCAGGGCCCACGCTTCCTGCGCGAACGGGCTGTCCACGCTGATGCCGATGACGTCGGCGTTGAGGCCGTCGTAGGCGCTCAGGCCATTGGAGATGTCGCACATCTCGGCGGTGCAGACGCCGGTGAAGGCGAGCGGGAAGAAGAGGATGACGGTGTTCTTCTTGCCGAAGTTCTCGCTCAGCTTGACGTCCACGAGGCCGGAGGCGGTCTTGGACTTGAGGGTGAAATCAGGGGCTTTGGTTCCGACGGTCAGTGGCATAAAGGATCAGGTTGATTGGGTGAACTGCGTTTAACGCGGGGATAGATAGGGGCCGGCTCGCGGCGCGTCAAATGAAGCGTGAGGCGGGATGACGGACGACAGATGCCGGATCTGAAATGCCGGGCACACGAATCGGACATCTGGCATCCGGCATCCGGCACCTGGAATCGACCGCGCTCCTGTCACAGCGCCGTCAGCACCTCGGCGACGTGTTCCTCGGGCTTCACCTTGGGCCAGATCTTTTTGATCTTTCCGGCGGGGCCGATGAGGAAGGTCACGCGATGGGTGCCGAGATAGTGGCGGCCCATGAAGAACTTCTCGCCCCACACGCCGTAGGCTTCGACGATCTTCTTGTCCCCGTCGGACACGAGGGTGAACGGCAGCTTTAACTTCTCCACGAACTTGTCGTGCGCCTTCACCGGATCGACGGACACGCCCAGGACGACGGCGCCCTTCTTCTTCAACGCCGCAAAGTGGTCGCGGAACGAGCACGCTTCCTTCGTGCAGCCCGGCGTGTCGTCCTTTGGATAGAAGAAGAGGACGACGTGCTGCCCCTTGAAGTCGGCGAGGGAAATCTTGCCGCCGCCGTTGGTCGGCGCGGTGAAGGCGGGAGCTTTGTCGCCTTCCTTGAGGGTCAGAACGGGTTCTTTGGCCATAGGACGTTCGCGAAGCTAGCGGACGAAAGCCGCTGCGCAACTTGGTTGGCCCCGTCGCCGGGCTACTCTCCTCGAAGCGAGACCGCGCGTCCCACAGCCTTTTCGGAGAGGTAGGGCAGTGCTTCCAGCCTGCCCAAGAGACTCACGACCTGATAACCATACGGTGCGATTCCAAGGACAGTGGTCGATCCGGGAACGGTCGTCAGGTCGGGCCAGGCTGGAAGCCGGGCCTACCTTGGAGCGCATTTTTCCAGTTCACTCGCGGCCCTTCCCCGTGACCCAGCTCTTCACGCCGAGGCCGAGGACGACTCCAGCGCCCAGCACCAGCCACCAGTGCAGGCCGTTCTTGTCGTCGAGCGGGTGGACGAAATTCATCCCGAAGATGCTGGCGATGGCGGTCACGGGCAGGAACAGCGCGGCCAACACGTTGAGACGGTGGCTGGCGCGGAGCGCGTCCTGGCCGGCTTTGGCCTGCTTCTCCTCCTCGCGGGCCGTGCGGTATTGGATGCCCAAACGCACGTCCTCCAGCAGCAGATCGATGTTGCGTTCGGCATCGTAGGCGAGGTCGCGCATCTCGATGATGAACGGGTCGCCCTTGATGACCTCGCGCGCGTCCTGCACGGCGAGCTGCATGTTCCGCGCGGAACGGGCCAGCGGCGTGAGCGCCTCGACCAGGTCGAAGACGACCTTGATGTCCCCGGCTGTCTCGAACTGTTCGGCGAGCTTCGCCTCCGTTTCCGCGAACGACTGGATGTGGCGCTTGAGCGCGCCGGGTCCGGAGCCGCCGCGGCTGGCCTGCCATTCGCCCGCCGGGTTGCGCCAGAAGAGCACGCCTTCGCGCTTCGAATCGTCGGCTCCCGGCGGCTGATGCAGCACGAGCAGGACGTGGCCGTCCTCGGCGATGACGCGCTGGCGGCCGTAGGTGTTTTGACCAAGACGGTTCTTGATCGCTTCGGGAAGGGTCCAATTTGGAGGTATGATCATGAACATTTTCTCCTACGCGAACGTTTCGCCCGGAGGCTCATCGCTGTGATCGGCGAGCTCAACGCTTAAATCCACGGGAGCGTCACGGCTGCGTGACGATAACGATCCCGGTGGAGGGAATTAAGCCGATCAAACAAGCTTTGGCGGAGACAGGACGCTGCCCTACGCTGATAGCGCTTCATGCCGGACATCGTCCTCAGCACGCTCAACGCGAAGTTCATCCATGCCGCCTTCGGCCTGCGCTGCCTGCTGGCCAACCTGGGCGAGCTGCGCCCGCGCGCCGTGTTGCTGGAGTTCGACATCAACCAACGCCCGCTCGACATCGCAGAAGTCCTGCTCGCGCAGAATCCCCGCATCCTCGGACTCGGCGTCTACATCTGGAACGTCGTCGAAACCACCGAGGTCGTCGCCGCGCTCAAGCGCATCCGGCCCGACCTCATCGTCATCCTCGGCGGCCCCGAGGTGAGCTACGAAGTGGACCAGCAGGAGATCGTCCGCCTGGCCGACCACGTGATCACCGGCGAGGCCGATCTGAAATTCGCGGAAGTGTGCCGCACGTTGCTGGCGCCCTCCGATCCGGCATCCGGTATCCGGCATCCGGCATCGCCGCTCCCCAAGATCATCCCCGCCGAGCTCCCCACTTTTGACCAACTTGTCCTGCCCTACGACCTCTACACCGACGACGACCTCAGGAACCGAGTCGTCTATGTGGAGGCTTCGCGCGGTTGTCCTTTCACCTGCGAATTCTGCCTGTCATCGCTCGATATCCCGGTGCGCGCCGCCGCTTTGGAACCGTTTCTCGAAGCGATGCAGCGCCTGCTCGATCGCGGCTTGAAGCAGTTTAAGTTCGTCGACCGCACCTTCAACCTGAACCTCGCCGTCAGCCGCCGCATCCTGGAGTTCTTCCTCGACCGCATGACGCCAGGGCTCTTCGTCCACTTCGAGATGATCCCCGACCGCTTGCCCGAGCAACTGCGCGAGATCATCGCCCAGTTCCCACCCGGCGCGCTCCAGTTCGAGGTCGGCATCCAGACCTTCCATCCCGAGGTCGCGAAGAACATCAGCCGCCGGAACGACTTCGCGAAAATGGCCGACAACTTCGCCTACCTGCGCGGCCACACCGGTGTCCATATCCACGCCGACCTGATCGCGGGCCTGCCGGGAGAGACGCTGGAGAGCTTCGCGGCCGGGTTCGACCGCCTGATCGCCCTGCGGCCGCAGGAAATCCAGGTGGGCATCCTCAAGCGCCTGCGCGGCACGCCCATCATCCGGCACGACGCGGCCTTCGCGATGCGTTACGGCGCGGTGCCGCCCTACGAGATCTTGTGCAACCGCGACCTCGACTTCCCCACGATGCAAGCGCTGCGACGCTTCGCGAAGTTCTGGGACCTCGTGGGCAACAGCGGGAACTTCGTCGAGACCACTCCGCTGCTCTGGGGCCCCGTAAACCAAACATCCTCGTCAGTCCCAGTGCCACCATTGGACGTTGAACGTTCAATGGCAGAGGCCAAACCTCCGTCGCCCTTCTGGGCCCTCTGGGATCTTTCCGACTACCTCCACCGCGCCATCGGCCGGCAACACGGCATCGCCCTGCCGCGCTTGGCCGAGTTCCTTTTCACCTTCCTCACCACTGAACGCGGTCTCGCCCGTGAACTCGTCGGCCGCACCGTCTGGCGCGACTGGCAACGCGCCGGCCGCTCCGAACGCCCGCCGTTCCTCGCGCCCTACGTCCCGGATGAAGAAGCTCGCTCCGCCCGCAAGTTGGCGTTGGGGCCAAAGCGTCAGGCGCGTTTCGGCGTGAACGTGTGATCTTCTTCTAGCCACTCCGGCCAGGCCTTCAGCTGTGATGTCTTCGGGCCGAAGGCCCAGCCTTAATCCAGCCCAGGGCAACGTCCCGGGGTTCGGTCACAATATGGATTCCAGCCCTGAAAGGGCGGAACAGTCGTCCATGTGCCGCCCTTTCAGGGCTCGGGCATATTCTCAAAACCTTGTTCCCAGGGCGTTGCCCTGGGCTGGATTGAGGCCGCACTTTCAGTGCTCGATACGCGCCCGCCTACCGCACCCGCTCCAGCACTTCGCGGATCAAACCTTCCGGCACCTTGCAGCCCCAGCGCACTTTGCCGATCTGTTCGGCGAGGACGAACTTGATCTCCCCGGCGCTCACCTTCTTGTCGAGTTTCATGGCCTCGAACATCCGCCGCGTCTGCACCGCGTTCAGCCGGATGGTCACCGGCAATCCAGCCGCGACGAAGAGTTGGCGGATGCGTTCCACCGAGTCGCCGGGAAGCTGGAGCAGCTCCTTCGAGAGATGCGCGGCGGCGACCTGGCCGATGGAGATGGCTTCGCCGTGGAGATATTTGCCGTAGCCGGCCGTGTTCTCGATGGCGTGGCCGATGGTGTGCCCGAAGTTCAGGATCGCCCGCAGACCCGTCTCCGTTTCGTCCTGCCCGACGACGTCCGCCTTGATCTCGCAGCAGCGCGCGACAACCTCGGCCAACGTCTTCGCATCGAGCTTGAGCAGCTTGGGCAACTGCGCTTCCAGCCGGCGGAAGAGCAGTTCGTCATGGATGATTCCGTATTTGATAACCTCGGCCAGACCGGCGCGGAACTCGCGCTTGGGCAGCGTCCGCAGCGTGTCGAGATCGCAGAGCACTAGGCGCGGCTGGTGAAACGCGCCGACGAGATTCTTCCCCGCTTTCAGGTTCACGCCCACCTTGCCGCCGACGGAACTGTCCACCTGCGCCAGCAGCGTCGTGGGCACCTGCACGAACGGAATTCCGCGCAGATAACTCGCCGCCACGAAGCCCGCCAGATCGCCCACCACGCCGCCGCCCAGCGCGACGACGAACGACTTCCGCTCCAGCCGATGCGCGGCAAACTGGTCGTAGAGCGCACCGACGACCTTGAGGCTCTTCGACGTTTCACCCGCCTTGACCGTGCAGACGATGGGCTCGAAGCCCGCCGCCTTGAGCGAGGCCACGGCGGCCTTGGCGTAGCGCGACCCGACATTGGTATCCGTGACGACGGCGCAACGCGCGCCCAAGCCGAACTTGCGGCATTCCGCGCCGAGCTTCTTCAGCAACCCGCCACCCACGAGGATGTCATAACTCCGCCCGCCAAGCGGGACATTCACTGTGCGCATGGCCGCAGGCTAAAGCCCGCTGCCACCCCGCTGCAACCCGGCGAACAAAGCGGGTCCGGCCGCTGGGCTGCAGCTTCGGAACGCTGGCAGGAGTGATAGGCTGCACAAAGTTGCTGGCCAAATGGCCTAAACCCTTTATTTGAGAGGGAAGGAAACAACAATGGATTGCCGTCCTGTGTGATAGGTTGCACGTTAAGTCCATCCAAATAACGTGTCAGATGGCGTCACCGCGCTCTCGGCAATTCGCAATCAACAACTACGATGAACCAGACACTCACGCTTACGATTCTCACCGCGTTCATTGTTGCAGGCTGTGCCACCGGTGGCCCGAAGCCCGAAAAGGGAAAGGATGGCACCATCGCTTACTTGGTGGAGGTCGAGTCCAGCGAGCCAGGCGCCCGCATCGAGGCCAACAACGATTACGTGGGTAAGACGCCGATGACCCTGAAGATTTTTGGCGACAAGGACGGCACGTTTCACAATTTCGGCAGCTATCATTACACCGTCACAGGGTATCCCGTCAGGCCGGGGCAGCAGTCGCAAACCAAGGATTTTCGGACTGGCGGTTGGTTTACATCAGAGGATCGAATTCCAAAGAAAATTTTCTTTGATTTTGGTTCGGCTCCAGAGGCACCAAAAGCAGAGCCCAAATGAACACGCCGGCTCCTGAGTAACAGGATCACGAGGCTGTCAGGCCGGAACGAGTTTCATGTTTAAGGCGAGGGCCTGATTGGGGAGGTGTTTGACGAGGCGAGCGGATCCCGGCGAGGTCAGGCCAGTTCGTGTTCGAGAGGTTGATGTCCCCGTGAAGACGGTCGTCGGAGGCGGCTTTGCTGCAGGTCCGTTTCTATCGAACCGCCTCGTGGTAGCCGACGCCGAGGTCGGGCGATTAGAGCTTCCCGCCAAACGGCGGACCGTTTTTCACGAGACGAAAACCCACGTCGGAGCGGCTGCGCCATGGTTCCAGATGATCGCGCGCGGACGTGCGGAAGGCGGAGTCCCGGCCTTCCGGTGAAAGCCAGGATCCGCCGCGGATGACGCGGCCGGGGGCGTCCTTCGGTCGGCCGCCGTCCTCGGCGACCGGGCCGGACGGATTGGTCTCGGTCTCCCTGCCGTAGGCATTGGCGCCGAACCAGTCGTAGCACCACTCGGCCACATTGCCGGACAGGTCGTAGAGGCGATAGCCGTTGGGCTTGAAGGACCCCACGGGCGCGGGTCCCCGATAACCATCGAGCCCAAGGTCGTTCGCCGAGAACTCGCCCTGCCAGACATTCGCCCGGAGGTCGTTGGTCGTCTGCGCATCGCCGCCCCACGGGAACGCCTGCTGCACCATGCCGCCGCGCGCGGCGTATTCCCATTCGGCTTCGGACGGCAGACGTTTCTTGGCCCATTCGGCGTAGGCGCTGGCGTCGTCGTAGGCCAGATGCACGACGGGTCGACGGGCAAATCCGGCGTTGGTGGAGCCCGGACCTTCCGGTCGATGCCAGCAGGCGCCCGGCACGAAGCGGAACGGATTGGCGGAAGCGGCGGAAGCGCCGGCGAAGACCCACGAGCCGGGTTGCTGTTCGGTTTCCGGAATGCCCACGGCCTTGCGCTGATCGGCCGGACGTTCCGCCAGCGTGACGTAGCGGGTCTCTTTCACGAACTTCTCGAACTGCTCGTTGGTGACCTCCTTGTCATCCATCCAGAAGCCGCGCTGGCGGACGCTGTGGACAGGGCGTTCGTGGGCCGGGCCGTTGGTGGAGCCCATGAGGAATTCGCCACCGGGCACCCATGACATGCCGACGGGCGCTGTCTCGGGAACATTGTGTCCAAGCGCCCCGGCGGGCCGCGCGCGGCGGGCATCTTCCTTGGCGACGCTGCGCATGACGACGACCGACCCGATGGAAACGCCGACGAGCGCCACGGCGAGCGCGATCCAGAAATAGCGCATCGGGACCTGGTGGTCCCGGGGATCGTCGGACTCGCTCTGGTTCGGATTTGGGTCGTGGATGCTCATCAATATGGGTCTTTGCCGTCGTCGCACGGACCGACGGGTCCCGGAGTATGGAGGGGTGTCCGGCAGTTTTCCAGCGGCCGAATCGGCGAGCCGATTGCCAAAGTCGCCAAGCGCCGTTTAAGTCTCGTCCATGCAAGAAAAAGGAAACGGAAAGCTCTTCGCCGTCCTCGGCGCCGGTTTCCTCCTGTTGATCTTCGCCTGCTACATCGGCTGGAAGGTGAGCCACGGCGACGCCACGGGAAGCGACTCGGCATCGGGCAAAGACGGATCCGAGGTCATCTCGAACGCGCCCGGCAAGCGGGTCTTCGGCACCAACCGGCCGGGTGTCGCGGCCGAGATCCCGCCCGGCCTTCGCCCGACGCGTTTGCCGGAATGGCGCGAAAAGATGGACGACATCCTGACGGCCGAGGGCGTGAGCGAGGAGAAGAAGGCGGAACAGCTCGCCGCGATGATTCCAGGCCAGCCAAGTGAAGTGCAGAACGAGGCCGCGCGGGAGATGTCGCTCATCCTCAGCGACACGAACTACACGCCCGCCGCGAAGCTGCTGCTGAGCCCGGGCACGCCGACCAACGTCTTCAACCAGCTTTTCCAGGAGTTCGTCATCCGGGGCAATGGCCTCAAACTCCCGCTCTTCCTCGATCTGGCGCAGACGAGGGACCACTTCTATCGCGAGAACGCGAAGGAGGTTCTCAAGACCTATCTGAAGCAGGACTACGGCGACCGCTGGGATCTCTGGCAGGCCGGCGTAAACAACTATCTCGACATGACCCAGAACGGCATCCGAGCCTCCACCTTCTCCCCCAAACCCCAACCCTGACCCACCAGAATGAAACGCCTGCCCATCCTATTCGGCGCCATCGCCACTGTCGCCCTCTTCACCGCGGTCGCTGCCGCGCCTTTCACGCCGGAGCCCGGCTTCGTCAGCCTTTACAACGGCCGTGACCTCACCGGTTGGGGCTACTCTTTGACGAACGGCTTCACGTCGTTCGACGGCAAGACCGAAGCGAGCGACGGCCGCTACACTGCGAAGGGCGAGGCGCTGGTGGTGAACGATAACAACGCGGCCAAGGGCCCGCGGTTCCGCCAGCTTTGGACCAAACGGGAATTCCCGAAAAACTTCATCCTAAAGCTGGAGTTTCGCGCCGAGGTGAACGCCGACAGCGGGATCTTCCTCCGCAAACCCCAGCTCCAGTGCCGCGACTACCTCGTGGCCGGACCCTACAAGGAGCTGAAGAAATACAAGGCTCAGGACTGGAACGAAATCGTCGTCACGGTGAAGGACAACGTCGCCCACTGCACGTGCAACGGCGAAGTCCTCGAGGCCGCCCTGAAGCTTCCAGCGACCGGACCTATTGGCCTCGAAGCCGATCACGGGCAGATGGAGTATCGCCGCATCCGCATCCAGGAACTGCCTTGATGCCGTCGCTCAGGGACATCGTCGCCGCGCTCCAGCAGGAGCTGGACGCGGCCTTCGCCGAAACCAAGCCAGACTCGACGGGAACGGCACTGGAACTGGAGAAGGTGACGTTGTCTTTGGCGGTGGACCTTCTCGACAGGCACGCGACCACCAGCGGTTCAGGCATCGGTTTCTCCATACTGGAAGGAGCCAAGGCCTCCAAATCCACCGGCCATCGGCTTACGATCGAACTACGAAACCCGCGCGCGGTTTCCAGCACCGCCAGCGCAGCTGATAGTGCAGTTGCGTCGGCGCCGACGGCGAAAACAGAGTCTCTCTTTGAAATGGCGAGCCGCGTCTTCGGCCCTCCCGGCTTCGACAATGCAGCGCGGGCCGAAGTCTTCTGCGAAGCGATCAAGGAGCTCTCGGAAGAAAACGGCCGCGCGGTGTTGGAGTCGCTCACAGGCAGCGTGCCGCTCGACGAGAATGGCCCACTGGACAGCGCACGCGTTCGGATCCGACGACTGCTGCGGTTTTCACCGGTCGGCGAAGCCGGCGCGGCCGCCGTGGTGGCTGAAATCTCACGGCGATTCCCCAAGCGCGAGATCCTTGAGGTCATTTCCAGCCGGTGGAAAATGACAACCGGCTGGCCGCCCACGAATAATGCGTCGGGTAGGTATTCGGCGAACTGAGAAACAACGACGCTAAAAAGGATCGCGGGGCCGGAGGTCAGGCAAATCGGGGAAGAACAAGTGGCGGAAGGGGAGGGATTTGAACCCCCGGTAGCCTTTCGACTACGCCTGATTTCGAGTCAGGTGCCTTCAACCGCTCAGCCACCCTTCCGCAACTCGTAGGCCGCAGGGATTACGCGAAGCGCCGAAGGAGTGCAAACCCATATTCCCAAGGGCGGGATTCCACGGCCTCCAAATCAACCGATCTTTATCAAAGATCCCCCTTGCACCCTCCAAACTCGGTTGTTACGTTCCGCGCTCCTTTTTCAAAGAAAAGGCGAATTATGCGTCGTCCGAAAGGCATCAAAACCAAAAAATCGGTAGCCAAGCGTTTCAAGATCACCGCTGGTGGCAAAATCCTCCGTTCCAAAGCGGGACGGCGGCACTTGCTCCAGCACAAGAGCTCGAAGCGCCGCCGGGCGCTCGGCGAGCGCGCTGTGGTCCACAAGACCGATGTATACAAGATCAAGGCCTGCCTCCCATTCAGCCGCTGACGCCAGCTGAGGGAAATCCGCCACGCTGGCGGATGCCTATGATCTTCAACCGCAACAACAGTTAGAAAGGCAATAGAACCATGCGTGTAACGAACGCTGTCGCTTCCCGTAAACGTCGTAAGACGATGCTCCGCGCCGCCAAAGGCTACCGGATGCGACGCTCGAAACTCTACCGCTACGCTTCCGACGCGGTGGACCACGGTCGCCAATACTCCTATCGCGACCGTAAGACAAAGAAGCGCAACTACCGCTATCTCTGGCAGATCCGGATCAACGCCGCAGCCCGTGCCGCTGGCATGACCTACAGCCGCTTCATCGAAGGAATGAAAGCAGCGAACATCTCCCTCGACCGCAAGGTCATGGCCGATCTCGCAGCCCAGGACATCGCGGCTTTCAACGAGCTCGTGAACGTGGCCAAGAACGCCCTCGTCGCCAAGACGAAGGCCGCAGCGACTGCCAAGGCCTGAGCTCCGCGACCCACTTGATCATTCAACCACGGGCGATCCGGCAACGGATCGCCCGTTTTCGTTTTGCAATCCAAACTGATTTTCCGTTCGTCATCCACACTTCCAGATCCTTAAATCCTCGCCTCATGTCGTTCCTCGACCAGATCGAACCGCTCAAGCATGCCGCACTCGCTGAGTTTTCCGCTTCCGACGATCTTGCTGCTCTCGAACAGGCGAAAGTGGCCTTCCTCGGCAGCAACGGGAAGTTCACCTCGCTCCTCAAGCAGATGGGCTCCCTAACTAAGGAGGAAAAGCCGGCTGCGGGAAAGCTGATCAATGTGGCCAAGGCCGAACTGGAAGCGAAGCTCGCCGAGCGACGCGGTGAATTGGAGCTGAAGGCCGCGCTTCCCAAGGATCCGACCGACTTCACCCTGCCAGGCCGTCGCCGCCCGCTCGGAAAGCTCCATCCACTTACCCAGACGGTCGAAGACATTGTGCGCGCCTTCCGCAAGATCGGTTTCGCCGTGGCGGACGGCCCGGAGATCGAGGACGAATATCACTGCTTCGACGCCCTGAACACGCCGGCGGACCATCCAGCCCGCGACAGCCAGGACACCTTTTACCTCGCGACCGACAAGCGCCCCCTGCTCCGGACGCACACGTCTTCGGTGCAGATCCGCGTGATGAAGTCCCAGCCGCCGCCGATCCGAATCGTCATTCCGGGCCGCGTGTTCCGCCGGGACAATGCCGACGCGACCCACAATCCGACCTTCCACCAGATCGAGGGCCTTTACGTGGACAAAGGCGTCACCATTGGCGACCTGAAGGGCACGGTGGAGTTCGTCTTCAAGGAATTGATGGGCTCGGACACGAAGATCCGTTTCCGTCCGCACTACTTCAGCTACACGGAGCCCAGCCTCGAAATCGATTTCCAGAACGCCCTCGTTAAGAAGATGGGCAAGGAGTGGCTGGAGATCGCCGGCTGCGGCATGGTCCATCCGCAGGTGTTCGAAAACGTCGGCTACGATCCGGAAGTCTGGAGCGGTTGGGCGTTCGGCTTCGGCGTGGAACGCATTGCCATGCTGCGCTGCGGCATCAACGACATCCGGCTGTTCTACGAGAACGATGCTCGGTTCCTCCGGCAGTTCTAACCCGTCAGCACTCGGCGAGGATCTGCAAACCGAAGGATTCCGCCAACCGCACCAAAAGCGGCGAACGATTGATGGAATGGCCGTCCACCGCGACAACTTCGATCAGCCCAAGGCCGCTGTTGGCGAGGAAAACTCCAGCCGCAGAAAACAAAACTTCCGGAGACGCTTTCCGGAGTTCGACCGGAATCTTCAATCCGCGGGAAATCTCCAGCACCAGACCGCGCGTCACGCCTTCCAGCGCTCCAGCTTCCAACGGCGGCGTGCAGACAACACCGCCTTCGATCCAGAAGACGTTGCTGCTAGCGGCTTCGGCCAGATGACCCTCGGTATTCACCAGCAATGCCTCATCCGCTCCGCGCGCTTCGGCTTCGGCCCGGGCGATGACGTTGAGGAGCTTGCTGGCCGATTTGATCAAGAGCAGCGGATCGCCTGCTGCCACGCGATACGGGCTCGTCACGACCCTCGACTGCGGCAGACCGGTGGCCGGCAAGGCTGGGGCCGGATGCGTCGAGAGAACTAGCGTTGGCGCGTCTGCACCCTTGGGTGAATAGCCGCGCGCGCCCACTCCGCGTGAAAGGGCGATCCTCAGGACGCCTTCGCCGATTTGGTTTCGACGGAGAAGCTCCCGCGCAATCTCTATCAACTCGCCGTCGTCGGGCCGCAGAGTGATGCCGACGAAAGTCGCTCCTTTACGAAGTCGTTGCAGATGCTGTTTCCAGCGAAACGGTTTGCCGTTGTGAACAGCGACCGTTTCGAACAACCCGTCGCCATAGAGAAAACCACGGTCGAAGACCGACACGGTAGCGGCGGCTTCCGGGATGAACTGGCCGTTGAGGTAGACGGTCATCGGGTTTGTTTATCCGCGAAGGGCGCGATGGAACGCGAAAAGAAAACTGTCCGGCGAAAGCATGGTCCGGGCTACGCCAACAACCCCTTCACCACTTCCCCATGCACATCCGTCAGGCGGTAGTCGCGGCCTTGGAAGCGGTAGGTGAGCTTCTCGTGGTTGATCCCTAAGCAATGGAGGATCGTGGCCTGGAGGTCGTGCACATGGACCTTGTCCTTCACGATGTGGTAGCCGAGTTCGTCCGTCTCGCCATAGCTCGTGCCGGACTTGATGCCACCGCCGGCCATCCACATGGAAAAGCAGTGCGGGTGATGGTCGCGCCCGAGGAACTTGCTGCCGTTGCGCTCCTCGTTCATCGGAGTGCGTCCGAATTCGCCGCCCCAGATCACCAGCGTGTCCTCGAGGAGGCCGCGCTGTTTGAGATCCTTCAGCAAGGCCGCCGTGGGCTTGTCCGTCTCCTTGCAACGCTGCGGCAGCGAGGTCATCAGGTCGTCGCCCGGGCTCGTGCCGTGGCTGTCCCAGCCCCAGTGATAGAGCTGCACGAAACGCGTGCCGCGTTCCAGCAGGCGCCGCGCGAGGAGGCAGTTGTTGGCGAAGGAGACCTTGCCCGGCTCGATGCCGTAGAGCTCCTTCACCGCAGCCGGTTCCTTGGAAATGTCCATGAGCTCCGGCACCGACGTCTGCATGCGGTAGGCCAGTTCGTATTGCGAAATGCGCGTCAGCGTCTCCGGGTCGCCGACCTGCTTGAGATGCATCTGGTTCAAGTCGCGCAGCGCGTCGAGCGACTCGCGGCGGACCCGGGACGACATGCCTTCGGGATTGGAGACATAGAGGACGGGGTCACCTTGCGACCGGCACTGCACGCCCTGGTAGACCGTCGGCAGGAAGGCGCTGCCCCAGAGCGACGCGCCGCCGTCGGGCGTCTTGCCCCCGGAAGTCAGCACGACGAAGCCGGGCAGATTCTGGCTTTCGGAACCGAGCCCGTAGGTCAACCACGAGCCCATTCCCGGCCGGCCCAGCCGGGGGGAACCGGTGTGGAGGAAGAGCTGGGCCGGGGCGTGGTTGAACTGGTCCGTCCACATCGAACGCACGAGGCAGATGTCGTCCGCGACGGACGCGAGGTTCGGAAGAAGCTCCGACAGCATGAGGCCGGACTTCCCGGCCGGGGCGAACTTGTAGGGCGAGCCCAACATCTTGGGGACGCCTTTGATGAAGGCGAATCGCTCCTTCTTGATCAGCGAGTCCGGGCAGTCCTGGCCGTTGAGTTCGGCGAGCCTAGGTTTGTTGTCGAAGAGATCCAGCTGCGACGGGGAGCCGGCCATGTGCAGGTAGATGACCCGTTTGGCCTTCGCGGGAAAGTGCGGCGGCCTGGGAGCCATCGGATCGGCCGGCATCGAAGCCCCGAACGCGTCCGGCTCCAGCATCGACGCCAACGCGGCGGCTCCGATGCCGCCGGCCAGTTTGCCGAAGAAGTGGCGTCGCGTGACGGCCTGGAGATTGTCGAGATGCAGGTGCTGGAAGGCGTTCATGGAAATCATCCCTTGGTAATCAGTTCGTCGAGGTTCAGCAGCACGTTGGCCACCACCGTCCAGGCGGCGGCCTCGGTCGGAGCCAGTCCATCCGGAAGCTTTCCGAGCCGGCTGGTCGCGAATGTTTCGGCGGACTTCAAGTCAGCCGCGAACTCGACCCGCTTGGATTCCAGGAGAGCGTTGATGCGCGATGCTTCTTCGCGCGTCGGCTTGCGGGACACGGCGAGGCGGAAGGCATGTTCGATGCGTTCCCGGTCGCTCGCCTTGGGCTTTTCCGCGAGGACGCGCCGCCCCAACGCCTGCGCGGCTTCGATGTAGACGGGATCGTTCAACAGCGTGAGCGCCTGCAACGGCGTGTTCGAGCGCGAACGCTGGATCACGCAGGCGGTGCGCGCCGTTGCGTCGAAATTCACGAAGCTCGGATATGGCGAGCTGCGCCGCCACACCGTGTAAATGCCGCGCCGCCACGCGTCGTCGCCGGGGCTGGTTTGGTAATTGTATTTTTCCCCGCCGACTTTCGCGTCCCACAAACCCGCCGGCTGCGGCGGATACACGGGCGGCCCGCCAGCCTTCAAGCTCAACAAACCCGCGGCAAACAGCGCGTTGTCGCGCACCAGTTCGGCGGCAAGCCGGAAGCGCGGGCCGCGGGCGAGCAGCTTGTTGTCATCGTCGCGCGCCAGCGATTCCGGCGTCACGCGCGAGGACTGCCGATACGTCGCGCTCGTCACGATGAGCCGGTG
>JAYVSO010000104.1:0-5141 GCA_043775315.1 Verrucomicrobiota bacterium | reverse complement strand
TCACATGACGGGCTTTCAGCCCTTGGGCCGGACGCTCTCGAATTTCACCGGGCTGAAGGCCCGTGAGGTTGCAGCCCGGCCAGAAGGGCCGGGAACAACCGGCCAACCATGCTTCAAGCCCTGCAAGGGCGACACATTCGCCGCCGAAAGCGCGCCGGTGCTGGAAACCATCAAGGGGCTGCTGAAATGAAGAAGGAGTGGGAGACAAAGACTCTCGGCGAAGTTCTGCAAAAGACAGAGACGGTAAATCCTCTCCTGTCTCCGAGCACCGAGTTCGATTACATCGACGTTTCGAGCGTTTCAAATGCGTCGTTTCAAATTGAGGCGACACAACGCCTCAAAGGAAAGGACGCCCCCAGCCGAGCGAGAAAGATGGTGCGGACGAACGACATTCTTTTCGCCACCATTCGTCCGACTTTGCAGCGCATCGCAGTTGTTCCCGATCATCTCGATCAACAAGTTTGCAGCACGGGCTACTTCGTCCTTCGTGCGAAGCCTGGCATAAACCATCGCTTCATCTTTCACGCGCTCTTCACCCAGAGCTTCATGGAGCAGATGGAAAAGCTTCAGAAAGGCGCGAGCTATCCTGCGGTCACTGATGGCGACGTGAGAGCGCAACTCATTCCCATCCCCCCGCTGGGCGAGCAGCAGCGGATCGTGGGGGTGCTGGACGAAGCGTTTGCCGGGCTGGCCACCGCCCGAGCCGCTGCCGAACAGAACCTCCAAAACGCCCGCGCCCTCTTTGCCAGCCACCTCCAATCCGTCTTCACCCAGCGCGGGAATGGGTGGGTGGAAGACCGACTGCGATCGTTGACCACAAAGATTGGCAGCGGAGCAACGCCACGAGGCGGAGAAGAATCCTACAAGGCCGAAGGTGTCTCGTTGATTCGCAGTTTGAACGTCCACGACATGAGCTTCCGTTACGAGAAGCTGGCGTTCCTCGACGACGCCCAAGCCGACGACCTCTCGAACGTCGTCGTTCAAAAACGCGACGTGTTGCTGAACATCACCGGGGCATCCGTGGCACGCTGCTGCCTCGTTCCCGAGGATGTTCTCCCCGCCCGCGTCAACCAGCACGTTTCCATCATTCGCCCGATTCCCGAGAAGCTCAGTCCCGAGTTTCTCCACTACCTACTGATTTCGCGCCCATACAAAACGCTCTTGCTCCAAACCGGCGAAGAAGGCGGCTCAACGCGCCAAGCAATAACCAAGGCGCAGATTCAGGAGTTCAAGGCCGCTCACCCAAAGGCTCTGGCCGAACAACAAGCAGTCGTCGCCAAACTCGACGCCCTCGCCACCGAAACCCAACGCCTCGCGCGCCACTACACCCAAAAGCAGGCGGCGCTGGCGGCCTTGAAGAAGTCGCTGCTGCACCAGGCCTTCACCGGAGCTTTATGAACGCGCGTTTCCCAATCCCCCGGCGCGCGGCCCCGCTCAGAGCGGGGCCGCTTCACCGTGCATCGCGCTTCGGCGTTCGTGAACTGCAAACCGTGCGGACCTTGAAGCGGCGTGAACGCCGCGCGCCAAACCGCCAGTTGGTTACAAATTGTAACCAACTGAAAACCGCCGCCCGCGCGCAAACCAGTCGGTGACAAATCGTCACCGACTGAAAATCGTCCGCCGCCTCCGTCAACCGGTGACGGATTATCACCGGTTGAAAATGTCACCCAACTTGGGCAACCTCCTGTCGTCACCATGAAAAACGACCTGGCCATTTTTGAGGGCTACCAGATCCGCCGCGTTTATGACGAGACGACCGAGACGTGGTGGTTCTCGGTCGCGGACATCATCCAGGTGCTGACGCAACAGCCTGATTTCAAAACTGCCAGGAAGTATTGGAACAAGCTCAAAGAGCGGCTCGCCAAGGAAGGCAGTCAGTTGGTGACGAATTGTCACCAACTGAAAATGCCCGCCACCGACGGCAAAAATTATCTCACGGACGCGGCCACTGCCGAGACGTTGTTGCGCCTCATTCAAAGCGTCCCCAGCCCGCGCGCCGAACCGATCAAACTCTGGCTGGCCAAAACCGGCTACGAACGGATGCAGGAGATCGGCGACCCGGCCCGCGCGCTCGCCCGCGCCCGCGAGACGTGGCAGAAACAGGGGCGCAGCGCCAAGTGGATCGAGCAACGCATGACGGGACAGGAGACGCGCAACAAGCTGACGGATTATTGGGCGGGTCATGAGGTCAAGAAGGGGGATGAGTTCGCCATCCTCACGAACATCATCCATCAGGAATGGTCGGGCGTGAGCGTCCAGTCGCACAAGAATCTCAAAGATCTCAAGACGGAAAACCTGCGCGATCACATGAGCGAGGCGGAGTTGATTTTCACGGCGCTGGCGGAATTGTCCACGCGGCAGATCGCCGAGAGCGTGGAGGCGACCGGCCTGGGGGAAAACAAAGCCGCCGCCAAGACGGGCGGACGCATCGCCAAAAAAGCCCGGCTGGAACTGGAGGCCAAGACCGGAAGCAAAGTTGTCACCGGGGAAAATTATTTACCGCCGTCCCAAGCCCCCAAACAAATCAAGTGAACGAAGCCGAGACCAGAGCCGAGCACATCGACCCCGCCCTCAAGGCGGCGGGCTGGGGTGTGGTGGAGGGCAGCCGCATTCGGCGGGAGTGTGCGATCACGGCGGGGCGCATCGAGGGCCACGGTCGGCGCGGCAAGGCGCTGACCGCCGACTACGTGCTGGAGTATCGCAACACCAAGCTGGCGGTGGTGGAAGCGAAGGCGCTGGAAGAAGAACTCACCGAGGGCGTGGCGCAGGCGAAAAATTACGCGGGCAAACTGGCGGTGCGCTTTGCCTATGCCACCAATGGGCGCGGCATCTATCGCATCGACATGCAGACCGGCGAGGAAGGCGAGGTCGTCGCCTATCCCACGCCGGACGAACTCTGGGCCATGACCCATGCCGCGCCGGATGCGTGGCGGGATCGTTTCGCGGAAGTGGCGTATCCCGATAAGAGCGGGAGTTGGGCAATTCGGTTTTATCAGGAGATCGCGATCAACCGGGTGCTGGAACGCATCGGGGCCGGGACAGACCGCATTCTGCTCACCCTCGCCACGGGCACGGGCAAAACTTCCATCGCCTTTCAAATCGCATGGAAATTATTTCAGGCGCGGTGGAATTTAGGCGGCGAGCCAACCCGTCGCCCGCGCATCCTGTTCCTGGCGGATCGAAATACTTTGGCGACTCAGGCCTACAATGATTTCACGTCCTTCGCCGCCTTCGCCGACGATGCGTTGGTGCGGGTCAAACCCGAAGACATCCGCAAGAAAGGCAAAGTGCCGAAGAACGCCAGCGTGTTCTTCACCATCTTCCAGACGTTCATGTCGGGGCCGGGAGAGACGCCCTACTTCGGCGAGTATCCGCCGGACTTCTTTGACTTCATTGTCATTGATGAGTGCCATCGCGGCGGCGCGAACGATGAGAGCAACTGGCGCGGCATCCTGGAATACTTTGCGCCCGCCGTGCAGCTCGGTCTCACGGCCACGCCCAAGCGGAAGGACAACGTGGACACCTACCGCTACTTCGGCGAGCCGGTGTTCATCTACTCGCTCAAGGAAGGCATCAACGACGGCTTCCTCACGCCGTTCAAGGTGAAGCAGATTCAGACCACGATTGATTATTACGTCTATACGCCGGACGACACGGTGGTCGAAGGCGAGATCGAAGCGGGGAAACTTTACGACGAGCCGGACTTCAACCGGAGCATCGTGATTCGCGAGCGGGAAAAGAAGCGCGTGGAAATCTTCATGGAGCAGATCAACCAGAACGAAAAGACGCTGGTCTTCTGCGCGAACCAAGCCCACGCGCTGCTGGTGCGCGACTTGATCAACCAGGTGAAGACGAGCCAAGACCCGAACTATTGCCAGCGCGTGACGGCGGATGACGGCGAACTCGGCGAGCAACACCTGCGGGATTTTCAGGACAACGAGAAGACGATTCCAACCATTCTCACCACCTCGCAGAAACTCTCGACCGGCGTGGATGCGCGGAACATCCGCAACATCGTGCTGATGCGGCCCATCAACTCGATGATCGAGTTCAAGCAGATCATCGGGCGCGGCACGCGGCTCTACGACGGGAAGGATTACTTCACGATTTACGACTTTGTGAAGGCGCACCTGCATTTCAGCGATCCTGAATGGGACGGCGAGCCGCTTGACCCGGAGGCGTGCCCGAAGTGCGGAGCGCGGCCGTGTGTCTGCGTGGTCGCGCCGCCCGTGGCGTGTCCGGTGTGCGGTCAGTCACCCTGCATCTGCCCGCCGGAGCCGTGCCCGAAATGCGGCCAGCGTCCTTGCGTGTGCCGGAAGCGGGTGAAAGTAAAACTCGCCGACGGCAAGGCCCGCACCATCCAGCACATGATGATGACGACCTACTGGCATCCCGACGGCACGCCGATGAGCGCGGCGCAGTTCATGGAACTGCTCTTCGGCAAGCTGCCGGAGTTTTTCCACAACGAGGAGGAGTTGCGCGCCATCTGGAGCGCACCGGACACACGCAAGAAACTATTGCAGGGACTCGCCGATAAGGGATTCGGCCACGACCAGTTGGCCGAGATGCAGAAGATCATTGATGCCGAGAAGAGCGACCTCTTCGACGTGCTGGCGAATGTGGCCTACGCCAAGCCGCCGGAGACTCGCGAAGTCCGTGCCGCCCAGGCCCGCGTCCACATCAACACGCAATTCAGCGCCAAGCAGCAGGTCTTCCTCGATTTCGTCCTTCAGCATTACGTGCGCGTCGGCGTGCAGGAACTCGACTCGGACAAACTCACGCCATTGCTGCGATTGAAATACCACAACTCCATCGCCGATGCCGTGGCCGACCTCGGCCAGCCCGCCGTGATCGGGCAGACTTTTGCGACCTTCCAAAAATATCTGTATCAGTCCGCCGGTTGAACTCGCGGGCCGCAATGGGGCAGCGATGTTTTCGGCATGTATCAAAACCTCGTCGAAGGCCGCGAAGTGCCGTGGAGCTGCTCGTGAAAGACATGCCCAAGAGCAAACACCACGCCCTCGACTTCATCGTGGACCAGTTCGACTGGGACAAGAACGTGGACCCGAACTTCAGGGACCACCACTACCTCGAACCCGTCCCCGTGGCCGACACGCGCACGGAGGGTTTCGTGGATCGCT
>JAYVSO010000103.1:0-11503 GCA_043775315.1 Verrucomicrobiota bacterium | reverse complement strand
ACTCGTCGAGGTTGTAGCTTTCGACGGCCTTCTCGATCTCGGGCATCGCGCTGGAGAGTGCGGTGCGGAGGTCGGCCCGGCGCTTCAGACGCACGGAGTAGACCTCGGGCGGCAGCTTCAGGTCGTCGATCTTGATCTTCTCCATCTTCGACATGTCCATGTCGTCGCCCTCGGGATAGAGTGTGTAGGGATCAAACGCCTTGCCGAGGAACCCGGCGGTGCCGCCCTTGCCGACGACGTTGGATTCCTGCAACGGCCGCGGCAGGGAGACGAAGGGCAGCATCGGCTCGGTGGCCGGTTTCAGGCGCACGATGTTGGAGCCGAAGTTGGGGAAGTCCTTCGCGTTGGGAGGTTCCAACTGGCCGGACGGGCTGACCTTGTCGGTCGTGTAGCCTGTCATGATCTGGTAGATGGCGGCCGTGTGGTTGAAGAGGCCGTTGGGCGTGTAGCCCATCGAGCGGATCATGGTGAACTTGTCGTTCACCTTCGCGAGGTTGGGCAGGATCTCAGTGAAATGGATTCCGGGAATCTTGGTCGGGATGGTGTCGAAGGCGCTGCGGATCTTATCGGAGACGTCCTTCTTCGGATCCCACAGATCGAGGTGCGACGGCCCGCCCTGCAGGTATACCATGATCACGCTCTTGGCCTTGCCCCAGCCGGGTCCGCCCGCGTTGGCGCCGATGGTGTTGGCTCGGGCGTTCAGCGAGAGCATCGAGCCGAGCGACAGTCCCATGATGCTCGATCCGCCGATGCGGAGGAGGTCGCGGCGGGTCATTTTGAGACCGGGGTTGCACAGGTCGCTGCAGAGTTGGCCGGGAATGCGGATCATGGGAGTGGCGGGTTAATCAGCGGTTGAAGAGGAAGGCGGGATGGTTGATCAGCGCCCACGCAAGGTCCTGGGCGGCGGTCAGCCGGGAATCGGTGAGCTGCCGGACGCTGAACTGCGCGTCGGAGCGGAGCTGGACGAGGGCCGGATCGGTGCGGACGGGCTCGGAGGCCTTGGTGATCGCCAGCTGCAGCTCCTTAATCTTCGGGTCTTCCGGCAACGGTCTATGCGCCACGGTCACGGCCTGCTGGAGCTTGAGGAACTCCGGATCGTGCGATTCAACGTGGCGGCGGAGCAGTTCGGAATCTTCCGCCGAGCGGCTCTCGGAGGACTTGCCGATGACCGCAGCCAGTTCAGCGGGCAATCCCGGTGCGAGAGGATCGGCATCGGTCGTGAGAAACACGCGGAAGCGTCCGATGCTGTAGGGCGCCTGGAACCGGTGGTGCAGGCTGAGGTTGATCTTCGAGCCGTCGGCCGCGCCGGCGGGCTTATCCAGCTTCAGGGTGATCCAGTGCGGTTGCCCCGTCGCGCCGCCGCCGACCGCCCAGCCCTCGCGTTTTCCCTGCTCCGTCTTGCCGTCGTAGACGAACTTCAAGTCATGGTCCTTCTCGACGTAATCCGCCTTCGCGTCCGTGAACTTGCCGGCCATCGGCTTGGCCTTGGCGTTGGTGTTGCCGCGAGAGATCCAGTCGAACTTCACCTCGCTCAACAGGAAGTTGCCATCCTTGCGGCCGGGCCCGAAGGCCGGCAGGGACTCGTGCGGCAGGACCTCGATCTTCACACCGGTGATGTTGGTCAAGCTGGTCTCCAGGCTGACGGTGTATTCGGGATTCTCCGTCTCGCCACCGACGGCGAGGACCGAGCCGTCCTGCTGCTTCTCCAGCTTGGTCGCGCCGGTGGACTTCAGATCCTTGATCTCGTCCGATTGCCAGATCGTCGCACGATCCGCGGCGGTCAGACCGGCCTCGAACTGCGTGACGCGGTTCGTCAACGCGGGAGAAATCTCCGCGAACGCTTTTTTCGCTGCGGCGATCTTGTCGGCCCGTTCCTTTTCCTTGGCCGCAACCGCAGGCGCTGTTTCCGTCCGGTAGGCGGACAACGCCCCGGTGGCCTGGGCGATGGCGGCGGTGCGGGCGGCTTCCTTCTGCGCGAGCACGGGAATCCACGCCTTCTCCGCCGCCGCGAGGGTGTTGGTGAGCTGGTCGTGGTCGCCGCCCTGCCGGCCCATCGACTTGATCGCGGTATCGATCTCCCCCGGACGGGCGCTGCGGTTGAGGATGCGGACGAAGAGTTCGTCGACGACCTTGCGGTCGTCGGACTGCTGTTTGACGAGGGACGCGATGGAGTTGGCCGGATCGTCCACCGCGCCGCTGACGGCGGGACCGCTGAGGAGCGACATGACGCTGCCAAGGCGCAGGTCGCTGCTGCGTTCGCATTCGCAGGCGCTCTCCCGGACAGGCCGTCCAAGAGATGCGAGGAACCCGCTCGGAAGGTCGATGCCCGAATCCGGCAGCTGCGCGGCGCGCAGGCCGGGCTTCATTCCCGGGAACGCCTGGGTCGCGCCGGTCACCTTGAAGACCGCGTCGAGCAGGACTTCCGCAGGCAAACGCCGGGCCGTGGCGTGGGAGAAATTGATCCGGTCGTCGTCGTTCCATTTATGCGTGGAGACCTCGAGCTGATACGTCCGCGAGCTGCAGATGAGGCGGAGCATTTTGCGCATGTCGAAACCGCTCTTCACGAACTCGGAGGTCAGATGGTCCAGCAGTTCGGGGTTGCTCGGCGGATTGCCGGCGCGGATGTCGTCGAGGGGGTCGATCAGGCCCACGCCCATGAGGTAACCCCAGAGGCGGTTGACGTAGCTGAGCGCGAAGTAGCGGTTGTCCGGGCTCGTCATCCAGGCGGCCAACGCGTCGCGCCGGGAGTCGTTGGTGGAAGCCGCGGAAGCCATCGCCGGATAGGGAAACTTGGGCGCCGTTTCACGGCCGGTGCGGTCGTGCTTCACCTCGCCCTTCGCGGCGTTGGACACCAGCTCGTAGAGCGGCTTGGCCCCTTCGACGGCCGAGCCGCCGATGGTCTTGTCGCCGGAAGCGGGATCCTTCTTCAGCTCCACGCGCGCGAAGAACGCGGCCATCTGGTAATACTGGTCCTGCGTCCAGCGCTCGAACGGGTGGTCGTGGCATTTGTTGCAGTTGAACCGGGTGGCGAGGAAGAGATGCGTCGTGTTCTCCATCGTCTCCGCCGGCGTCCGCAGCACCTTGTAGTAGCTGGCCGCCGGGTTCTCTTTGTTCGATCCGCTTGCAGTCAGAACCTTGCGGACGAACTGGTCGTAGGGCGTGTTCGCATCGATCTCCTTGCGGATCCATTCGCGGAAAAGCTGCGAGCCTTCGGTTCCGAGGAACTTCCGGTTCACCTGGAGAAGGTCGGCCCACTTGTTGGCCCAGTGCTCGACAAAGGCGGGCGTGCCGATGAGTTGGTCGACCAGTTCCTCGCGCTTGGATTTCGAGTCGCGTTTGTCGGCGAGGAACGCGCGGACTTCATCGGCGGATGGCGGCAGGCCCGTGAGATCGAGGGAGACGCGCCGGATGAAGTCCGTATCCGAACAAAGTCCGCTGGGCAGGATCTTCATCCGTTTCCACTTGTCCGCGACGAACTCGTCGACCCGGTTGTAGGCGATCTGGTCCTTCCACTCGAAGCCCGACCGGTCGCCCATCACGGTCACGGTCGTCGCGGCATAGGCGCCCTCGTAACGGGCGAGCACGGGCGCTTCGCCGCGGCGCAAGGTGGTCACAAGTCCGGTGGCGTCGGTCGTGACGACGTCGACATTGCCGCTCTCGATGAAGGCTTCGGACGTGACGTCGCGGGTGCGTCCGTCGGCGTAGGTGGCGACGATGCGCATCTGCTGGCGGCTCCCGACCTTCTGCACCACGGGATCGCGCGGAAGCAGCTCGATGGCCGTGACGCGCGGCGTCGACTCGTTGAGTTTGGCGCCGGACGCGATCCACTGACGGAGCACGCCGTAATACTTCGATCCGACCGTCATGCGCTGGCCGCCTTCATGGGGGATCGCGCCCGTGGCTTTCATCAGCATCAGGCTGGCGTCGGGCGAAGCGACGTTGACGCGCCGCGAGGCGATGTCGTCGGTGAACGACCGGACATCGTAGATCGGATCATAGCCGCGGAGCGACAGCTTGAAGCCGGCCTTGCCGTCCTTCGCGCCGTGGCATGTGCCCGCATTGCAACCGACCTTCGACAACACCGGGTTCACGTCGCGGACGAAGTCGGCTTCGAGTTCGTCCTTCAATCCGGCCACCTTGACCGGGATCTGAGCACTCAGGCCGCTGAACGAAATCTTCAGGCGGTCGGTGCCGTTGGCCTTCGGCTGGAAGATTCCCCGTTCGCCCACTTCACCGAGCCGTTTGGAAACCTCGTAGGCGGTCAGGCGCGTGACGTCGACCGACGACCCGTCGGCCAAGCGCGCGAGCACAACCACCTGGGCGTAGTCGTTGCGTGTGCCGATCTGGATCTTGTCCGGCTGGACGTCGAGCGACACGACACGCGCGCCTTCAGGAAGAGATTCAACGACGTTGGAACCTCCGGCAGCGACGGCCGCGATCGTTGGTGCGGGTTGAACGCGGTTGCGACGGGACGGTTTCGACAGCGGGGCGACGGCGAACTTCTTCGAGACGATTCCCGATTCGACTTCGATCAAACGGATCTCCCCGTCGGCCCCGGCCGCGGCGAGCACACGCCCGGACGGATGGAAACTCACGGAGTAGACCGGCGTTTCCGGAACGGCCAGCGAGAGGACGAGGCGGATGCCGTTCGTCACGTAGGCCTCGATCATCGTCTTCTGCTCGGGCTTTTGCCCTGAGGTCTCGACCTCGAGGGCGGAGATGAGGTTGGTGGAAAGAGTCGAATCGAAATCGGCGTTGTAGATGTTGATCAATCCGCGTCCATCAAGGCTCGAACTGGCGGCGACCTTGAGACCATCGGCCGAGTAGGCGACGCCGAAGATGCGTCCCTCCATCGCCGGATAGCGCCGGAGCAGGTTCGCGTTGTCCCCGATCTTCCGGGCTGTCTTGCGGAAAACACGGTAGATCTGTGGGACACCGTCCGCCCCGCCCACGAGCACTTCGTCCTTGGACGGATGCCGCGCGACCGACTGGAGCCCGCCGCGCAGGGCGCCGGGCGTGATCGACGTGATGTTGTCGACGAACCGCTGTGTCGCCGTTTCGGTCAGCTTGGCCGACATGTCGCGGCCCACCGAGATGATGTGGCTGCCGTTCGTGCTGAAGACGGTGTCGAGCACCCAGTCGTTGTGGGAACCCTGCTGGAGAACTTGTTTGCCGGTCGTAGCCTCGATGGCCCGAAGCGTGTTGTCGGCTCCGCCGAACGCGATCAGCTTGCCGTCCGGCGACCAGCTCACGCCATAGATCGTGTCGAAGGTCGCCGCCGCAGAGACGAGCAGTTTGCGTTTGGCCACATCCCACACCTGGACCTCGCCGGTCCGCGACGGACTGCCGGCCGCCACGGCCAACATCGTCCCATCCGGAGAAAACCTCACCGTCTGGACTCGCTCGGCCAATCCCACCAACCGCGCGACCAAGCCCGATCCATCGGCTTTGTGGACGAGCACTTCATGGAATCCCGCGACCGCCAGGAGGCTCCCATCGGGAGAATGGTCGATGGACGAGATCACCGGCTGGCGCGTGTAGACCGGCGGATGCGCCGCGTCGTAGTTCACCACCGCGTTCGCCGGAGTGTCGTCGTGGACTCCTTCGCTGATCCAACGTTTCAGCAAATCAACCTCGGTCGAGGACAACGGGGGCTTGCCCTTGGGCATTTCGGCTTCGCCGTTTTTCGGAGTGACCTGTTCGACAAGGTGGCTCGCTTCGGGTTTGCCGGCGACCAGCGCCGTCTTGCCGCTATCCCCGGCGGTGAAGAGCCGCTTGAACTCGGTCATGACGAAACCGCCCTTGTCCTTCGCGGGTTGGTGGCAGCCTTCGCAGTTCGCCTGGAAGATCGGCCGAATCTGGCGATGGAAACTGACCGGCTTCGACGGATCGATCTTGGGGCTGGCGGCGCCAACGCTTGCGGCCACTAAGAGCAGGCCCGCGAAACAGGCGATTAGAGTATGGCGGGCGCGAAACATGGATTGACGGGTCTTGGTCGCAGTCTCCGGGCGCGTGAGCACCCGGAAACGTGTTGGGCTGAATTGTTCCAAAGGTAATGACCGCAGCAGAGCGAGTCCACCCCGAAGGCGGTGGTTTCAGTCTTTGGATGACGCCCACGATGGTCCGGTCACACTCGGGAATCATGAAGCCCACGCTCGCGTTCTTCATCCTTGCCGCCCTTGTCCTCGGATCCGTCCGGTCATTCGCCGACATGGCCACAGATTCCCCCGTCACCTTCCCGAAGCAGGGCGCGTTGCCCGCGAAACATCCGCCCGACCGTTCCTCCAGGACCAACGAAGCGCCGGAGAAGGACTACTACCTCTTCAAGACGCCGGAACGTTCGCTGCAACAGATCGCCATGATCCAGGCCGAAATGCCGGCCGGGCGTTTCAGCGCGCCGCCGAACGACTGGACGCAACTCCGCCGCACCCGCCGCATCCTCACCGAGGGCGGCACGCTCCGTCTGCTCGCCTTGGGCGACAGCATCGTCAACGACACCATGCGCTCCGGCTGGGTCGCGAAACTTTCCGAGGCATATCCACGGGCCAACATCCAGGCCACCGTCTACGTCCGCGGCGGCGGCGGTTGCCAGCACTACAAGGAAGAGGACCGAATCCGGAAGAACGTCCTCCCTCGCCGACCCGATCTCGTCTTCATCGGCGGCATCAGCCAGAGGGACATCGCCAGCATCCGCGAAGTCATCCATCAACTCCGCGAAGGTTTGCCCGAGCTGGAAATCCTCCTCGGCACGGGAGCATTCGGCTCCGTCGACCCCCGCGACGCCGACGCGCTGGCCAAGGCGCCGCACTCCGGCACCGGAGCCTATGGTGAAGCACTGCGGAAGCTCGCCGCCGAGGAACGCTGCGCCTTCATCGACATGACCACGCCCTGGGCCGACTACATCAAGTCGTCGAAGCTCCATCCCCATCTGTTCTACCGCGACGCCGTCCACGCCAACGAACACGGCGAACAGATTCTCGCCAAGACCCTGATGGCATTCTTCACCGCAGGTGGAACCACTGCCGCCATGCCCCGGCCGCCCTCCTTCGAGGTCTCGTATCGCGGCTCGACGAACGCCGGCGAACTCACGCTCGGCGCGACCTACACGCTCTGGCTTCCGCCCGGTGTCGCCAAGCTGCGCGGCGTCATCGTCCATCAGCACGGTTGCGGGGAGGGCGCTTGCCGCGGAGGCGAGACCGCGGCCTTCGACCTGCATTGGCAGGCGCTCGCAAGGAAATGGGACTGTGCGTTGCTCGGCCCGTCCTACCATCAGAAGGAAAGCGACAACTGCGCGCTTTGGTGCGATCCGCGAAACGGATCCGACCAACGCTTCCAGCAAGCCCTCGCCGATCTCGCCGCGAGTTCCGGACATCCGGAAGTTGCCACCGTCCCGTGGTGCCTCTGGGGCCATTCCGGCGGCGCCAACTGGGCCGGAACCATGCTCCTGCTCCACCCGGAGCGCACCGTCGCCGTCTGGCTCCGCTCGGGTGCGCCCGGACTGGTTTCCAACGACGGCAAGAAGCCCGCGCTGGCCATTCCGGACACCGCGTATGGCGTTCCCGTCATGTGCAATCTGGGCATCAAGGAAAAGACCGACCGCTTCGCCCGCGTCTGGACGACGACCCAGCCGTTCTTCACCGACTTCCGCGCCAAGGGCGGCCTGATCGGTTTCGCGCCCGATCCAAAGACCAGCCACGAATGTGGCGACTCGCGGTATCTCGCGATTCCATTTTTCGACGCCTGCCTTTCCCAACGTCTGCCGTCGAAACGGAACGTCACGGGCAAGCTCAAGCCGATGGACGGGAAAGCCGCATGGCTCGCGCCCCTCCTCGGCGACACCGCCCATCCAGCCGCCAAATTCTCCGGCAACAAGAACGAAGCCGTCTGGCTTCCCAACGCCGAAGTCGCGCGCATCTGGAGCGAGTATGTGCGGACCGGCACGGCGTCCGATTCCACCCCGCCACCTGCGCCGTTCGACGTCCGCGTCTCGGCCGACGGCGTGGTGACATGGGACACGCACGCCGATCTGGAAAGCGGCTTGGCCCGCTTCGTCGTCGAACGCGACGGCGTGGTCGTGGCGCGCATTCCGGAGAAACCGGCCGGTCCAGTCGGCCGCGCTCTCTTCCAGCGGATGTCCTACCACGACACTCCGGAACGACCGTTGCCCGAGATGCGTTGGGTCGATCCGTCACCGGCATCGGGCCGCAAGCCGTCCTACCGCGTCCGCGCCATCAACTGCGCCGGTCTCGAATCCGCCCTGTCGCCCGCCGTTGTCCGGTGACCCAGCCAAGGGCGATCGACCCCGCTAAACAACTCCGACGCCCAGCCATCGCTCGGCCTGAATGAAGCTGGGCCGGAGAATTCCTGGCGCTCTCGTCAGGCACTTCCGCCGTGACGCCGCTTCGCCGTCCGCGTTAGCTCCGCAGTCATGTCTACGGCCACTGCGCTCCACACACCCGCCAGCACGCTTCCCGACGGCGGGCAGTTCCCATCCGTCGGCCTCGGCATGTGGAAGATGCCCAAGCCGGAGCTGCCTTCGGTTGTGAAGGAGGCGATCCGCATCGGCTATCGCCACCTCGATTGCGCCTGCGACTACGGCAATGAACCGCAGGTCGGCGAAGGTATCTCCGCCGCCCTCCGCGACGGCCTCTGCCGGCGCGAAGATCTCTGGGTGACCTCCAAGCTCTGGAACACCTACCACGAGCCCAAGCACGTCCGCGCCGCCTGCGAACGTTCCCTGCGCGACCTGAAGCTCGACGTGCTCGACCTCTACCTCGTCCACTTCCCCATCGCGCTCGCCTACGTGCCTTTCGACCTGCGCTATCCGCCGGAATGGTTCTTCGATCCCAAGGCCGCGCAGCCCGCGATGAAACCCATCGACGTGCCCTACTCCGACACCTGGGGCGCGATGGAGGATCTGCAACGCGCCGGACTCGTGAAACACATCGGCGTGTGCAACCTGAACATCTCGATGCTCCGCGACCTGCTGTCCAAGTGCTCCATCCGCCCAGCCGTGCATCAGATGGAGCTGCATCCGTATCTCACCCAGCAGCGTCAGCTCCGGTATTGCGCGCAGGAGAAGATCGCCGTCACCGCCTTCTCCCCGCTGGGCGCACCTTCGTATCTGCCGCTCGGCATGGCCGCGCCCGGAGAAAACGTCCTGCACGATCCCGTCGTCACGGGCATCGCCGCCGCCCATGGCAAAACTGCCGCTCAAGTCGCGCTGCGCTGGGGCGTGCAACGCGGCTGCTCCGTCATTCCCAAGACCCAGTCCCCTGCCCGGCTCGCCGAGAACCTCGCGCTCTTCGACTTCATGCTGACCGCCGAAGAAATGGCGGCCATCGACCGTCTCGACCGCCACCGCCGTTTCAACGACCCCGGCCACTTCGCCGAAAAGGCCTTCAACACCTTCTTCCCGATCTTCGACTGACCACCCATGAACTCTCTCCCCCGCCTGCTGCGCATCCGGCAGAACTTCGCCCCGACGCCCCCGGTGGATCTGGCCGCATCGCTCGATGCGGGCTTCGCCGCGATTCGACCACGCCTTAAGCCCGGCGCTCGAATCGCCGTGGGCGTGGGCAGCCGGGGAATTGTGCGCCTCGCCGAGATCGTCGCGGCGACGCTCGGCGAACTTCGCGCGGCCGGCACCCGGCCATTCATCTTTCCAGCCATGGGCAGCCACGGCGGGGCCACGCCCGAGGGCCAGCGTGCGATGCTGGCAAGTTTCGGCGTCACCGAGGCGGCGATGGGCGTGCCGATCCGCGACTCGCTCGACGTGCGGGAGGTGGGCCGGACTCCCGAAAACCAGCCCGTGTATGCCAGCACCGAGGCCCTCGACGCCGATGGAATCCTCTTCATCAACCGCATCAAGCCACACACGGATTTCTCCTCGCCCACCCTCGGCAGCGGGTTGCTCAAGATGACCGTCATCGGCCTCGGCAAACGCTCCGGCGCGGCGGCGATGCACCTCGCGGCCAGTCAATTTGGCTACGAGCGCGCCCTTCGCACCATGGCCGACGTGCTGCTCGGCGCCGCACCGATCATCGGCGGCGTGGCGATCTTGGAGAACCAGTTCCACGACCTCGCCCGTGTCGTCGTGGTTCCGACCGCCGACCTCGTGCGCGACGAAGCCGTGCTCCTCGCCGAGTCGCGGGCGCTGATGCCGCTCCTGCCGTTCGACGAGATCGATCTGCTCATCGTCGACCGCATCGGGAAAAACATCAGCGGCACCGGCATGGACCCGAACGTCATCATGCGCAGCGTCGACGGTTTCTCCACCTCGCTTGCGCGCGCGGGCCGGCCCTCGCCGTTCATCCGGCGCATCTTTGTCCGCAACCTCACCGAGGAAACCCACGGCAACGCACTCGGCATCGGGCTGGCGGACTTCACCACCACCCGCTGCGTGCGGGCGACGGACCGGCGCGTGACCGACATCAATTCCCTCACCGCGCTCACGCCGAACATCGCCAAGCTTCCCGTCGCCTTCGACACCGACCGGGAAGCGATCGAGCGGGCCCTCGCGTCGCTCCCGCTGGCGGATCCCGCGGCGGCCCGCATCGTCCGGATCGCCAATACGCTCTCGCTGGCGGAGCTGGACATATCCGAATCCCTCGCCGCGGATGTAGTCGGCCGGCCGGACCTCGTCGTCTGCGGCACCGCGCAGACGATGCCATTCGACGCGCAGGGAAATCTTCCGGACGAGTTGTGAAAGCCTTGAACAGGCCACGGTGAGGTAGGGCAGTGCATCTTGCCTGCCCAAGGTGCTTCCGCCCTGAAACCAACCGGTGCGAGAGGATCAAGGCGCCGGACGATCCGGAAACCGTTGGCAGCACGGGGCAGGCTGGAAGCCCTGCCCTACCTTGAAGGCGCCGCTTGCCGGCGACGTTGCGGCGGAATCATTCCGGCAGAGCGGGGCCCGTCGTGAGGAACGGCTTACGGGACATTGACTCCCTGGCAGCAACCCCATAAGAAACTCATAACCCAGGGAAACGCGCCGCAAACGGCGAACACCCTGAGCCTGCGGATGCCTGTGGAACCATCCGCCCAACCCATGAGGACTCTTCCTTATCAAAGCAGGACTCTCGGCTTCACCCTCGTGGAGCTTCTGGTGGTAATTACGATCATCGGGATCTTGGCCGCGATCCTCCTGCCCGTCCTTTCCCGGGCCAAAGCCCGAGCCCACACAACAGCCTGCATGAACAACCTCAGGCAGCTCACAATAGCATTTCACGCCTACGTCGACGACAACGGTGACCGGATCATGGTGAACACGGCTACTGTCGGGGCGGGATCAAGCGCTGAGTCTTGTTGGGTGGCGGGGGTAATGAGCACGGAAAAAGACGATTGGGTTCCTTCTTGGGCCAAACCAGAAGCCACAAACACTGCGCTATTTTACTGCGAGGGCCGGGTCGAGGGCACCCTGTATGGCGCCTACACCGGCGACCGGCGCGACTACGGCTCACTCGGGACCTACGCGAAGAATCCGAAGATTTACCGTTGCCCG
>JAYVSO010000102.1:0-45365 GCA_043775315.1 Verrucomicrobiota bacterium | reverse complement strand
CGTTTCAGGCGGTCGAAGATGATGACTTCATCAATCCGGTTGAGGAATTCCGGGCGGAAATGCCCGCGCAGTGCTTCGGTGACTTTGGCTTCGCGTTGCTCAGCGTTTTCCTCATGAAGGATGAATTGGGAACCGATGTTAGACGTCATGATCAACACCGTGTTTCGGAAATCCACCGTACGTCCCTGGCCATCGGTGATCCGCCCGTCGTCGAGGACTTGGAGCAGGACGTTGAAGACATCTGGGTGGGCTTTTTCAATTTCATCGAACAACACAACTGAGTACGGTTTGCGCCGTACCCGTTCGCTGAGTTGGCCGCCTTCCTCGTAGCCGACGTAGCCGGGAGGCGCACCGATCAACCGAGCGACGCTGTGTTTTTCCATGTATTCCGACATGTCGATGCGGATCATGGCCTGGTCGTCGTCGAAGAGGAACTCGGCCAGCGCCCGTGCAAGCTCGGTTTTGCCGACGCCGGTGGGCCCGAGGAAAATGAAGGAGCCGATCGGGCGATTAGGATCGCCGAGGCCGGAACGCGCGCGACGAACGGCGCTGGCCACGGCCTTGATGGCTTCCTTCTGGCCGATGACGCGATGGCTGAGACGGTCTTCCATCTTCACCAGTTTCTCGCGTTCGCCTTCGAGCATCCGGGTGACGGGAATACCGGTCCATGCGGCGACGACTTTGGCGATGTCCTCATCGGTGACTTCCTGACGGAGCAGGGTGTGTCGTGTGGTGGAAGTCTGCTTCTGCACGCTGGCCAGCTTCTTTTCCAGATCCGGAATGAGGCCGTATTGGATCTCGGCCGACTTGTTCAAGTCGCCCTTGCGGCTGACTTGTTCCAGCTCGGTCTTGGCCTGCTCAAGTTGTGTTTGGATCAAGCTGACGGCGTTGATCGCGGCCTTCTCGTTCTGCCACTGCGCGGTCAGGGCGGACGACTTGTCCTTCAGGTTGGCGAGTTCGGCGTCGAGTTTCTTGAGGCGTTCCTTGCTGGCGTCGTCGCGTTCCTTAGCGAGCGAGGTGCGCTCGATCTGGAGCTGGAGAATCTGGCGGTCAAACTGGTCGAGTTCCGTGGGTTTGGAATCGAGTTCCATCTTCAGGCGGGAAGCGGATTCGTCCATGAGATCGACGGCTTTGTCCGGCAGGAAACGGTCGGCGATGTAGCGGTGCGACAGCGTCGCGGCTGCGATGAGCGCGGCATCCTGGATGCGGACGCCGTGGTGGGTTTCGTAGCGTTCCTTCAGGCCGCGAAGGATCGCGATGGTGTTCTCAACGGTCGGTTCGGCGACGTGGACCGGCTGGAAACGCCGTTCCAACGCGGGGTCCTTCTCGATGTATTTCTTGTATTCATCGAGCGTCGTTGCGCCCACGCAGCGGAGTTCGCCGCGGGCGAGCTGCGGCTTTAGCATGTTGGCCGCGTCGGCCGCGCCTTCGGCTTTGCCGGCACCGACGATGGTGTGGAGCTCGTCGATGAAGAGGATGATCTTTCCTTCGGCGGACGTGACCTCTTTGAGGAAGGCCTTCAGGCGGTCCTCGAATTCGCCGCGATACTTTGCGCCGGCGATCATGGCGCCGAGGTCCATGGCGATGATGCGTTTGTTCTTCAGCGACTCCGGGACGTCGCCATTGACGATACGGCGGGCGAGGCCTTCGACGATGGCGGTCTTGCCGACGCCGGGTTCGCCGATGAGGACGGGGTTGTTCTTCGTGCGACGGGTGAGCACCTGCATGACGCGGCGGATCTCGTCGTCGCGGCCGATGACGGGATCGATCTTTCCCTGACGGGCAAGGGCGGTGAGGTCTTTGCCGTATTTCTCCAAGGTCTGGAACTTGTCCTCCGGGTTCTGGTCGGTGACGCGCTGGTTGCCGCGGACTTCGGCAACGGCTTTGAGCACGGCGTCGCGTTTGAGGCCGAGCTTCTCGAAGATTTTCTTGAGCGAGGAACCGCCCTTGGACATCAGGCCGAGGAGCAGGTGTTCGGTGCTGACGAAGTCGTCCTTGAGTTTCTTGGCTTCGTCCTCGGCCGCATCAAGGGCGTGTTTCAGTTCGTTGCTGAGGTAGATGTCCGAGGAACTCGTGCCTTGGACGCGGGGGCGACGATTCAACTCCTCGTCCAAGGCGGTCTCGACCTTGGACGGCTCGGCCCCGAGTCGACGGAGAATCTCCGGAACGATGCTCTCCTCCTGGGCGGCCAACGCGGCAAGGAGGTGTTCCCCGTCGATCTGCTGATGGGAGAGCTTCTTCGCCACCTGCTGCGCTTCCTGCATGGCTTCTTGGGACTTTGTGGTGAAACGCTCTAAGTTCATGCTGGTGTAGGTAATCCAAGATGCCGTGGTGTCAAAGTGGCCCGTTTCTGGACCCATGGGTAGGGATTGGTTTTTGTGGGTCGGAGCGGCGCGAGACATCTCGAATGATCGAGAGGCTCCGGGTCTGGGCAGGGGCACGGGAAAGGGCTGCGAACTAGGCGGCCTTGAGGATGCCGAGCAGGCTGTCCTTGAGATTCAGCCGGTGGAGTTTGAGTCCGTTCATCGTTTCGTCACACTTGGGTTCGACGTCGTATTCGGCGCGCCGGACATGGCGATCGACGTCGTGGTATTCGTCGAAAAGCCGCCGGAAGTGGTGGTCGGCCTTCAGTGTGTGGATGCGGTCGCGGTATTCGGGGAACTCGTGGATCAGGTCGTGGTGTTCGTCTTGCATGGTTGAGAGGTTCGATCCCTCAATGGCACCGAATGCTGGATGTGGCTTAATCCACGGCTGACGAAAGCGCGCCCTATCTTGCGCGCACTTCAGCCTTGTGGACACGAATGGGGCCGACACTTTGTCCACATGACCACCGCCCAGAAGCCTGCTCAACGGCTTATCGTGTCTGTCGCGCTATTCCTCGTGCTCCTAACCACCCGGGTGGGAGGAGCGGAGATCGAATCATCGATCAAACCGGTTCCGCGCGAAGGCCGCCCGATGGAGCGGCATGTGCAGTTGAACGAACGCACCAAAGCCGCGGCGGGCATGGTGGACCTGGTCTTCATCGGCGACTCCATCACCCAGGGTTGGGAAGGGGCCGGCAAGTCCGTCTGGGAAAAACGCTACGCCGGTCGCAAAGCGCACAACCTCGGCATCGGCGGGGACAAGACCCAGCATGTCCTATGGCGCCTGGAGAACGGAAACCTCGACGGGCTCGAACCCAAAGCGGCCGTCGTCATGATCGGGACCAACAACTCCGGCAAGGATCGGAACTCCCCGGCCGAAATCACGGAAGGGGTCGCCGCCGTGATCTCCAAGCTCCGGGCCATGCGGCCCCAGATGAAGATCCTTCTGCTCGCCATTTTTCCGCGTGGCCAGAACTTCAACGACCAGCGCGGCTTGATCCTCCAGGTCAACCAGGCCATCGCGAAGCTTGCGGACGACAAGATGGTCTTCTGGCTCGATTTCGGCTCCCGGCTCATCAATGCCGACGGATCGATCTCCAAGGATCTCATGCCGGATTACCTTCACCTCTCGACCCAGGGCTATGAGGTCTGGGCCGACGCCATCGAACCCAGGCTGGTTGAACTGCTGGGCGAAAAAGCCGCGACGGCCAGCGCGGCTGATCCGTCGGGCGAATGGGTCTGGACAATCAACGGACCCGAGGGCCAGCCGGTTTCCGCACCATTGATCCTAAAGAAAGAAGGTTCAAAGATCACCGGGAAGTTCGCCCGCAATGCCGACAAGTGGCTTCTGATCGAAGGTGGTTCGATCTCGGGAAACGAAATGAAATGGACCATCAAACGAGACCGGCCCGAAAACGGCGGAACCATGACCTACGAGATGACCGCATCCGTGGAAGCCGACGGCACGATCAAGGGCACCGCCAGGACCAAGCTGGATGGTAACGAAATGACCTCGCCGTGGTCCGCCAAACGCATGTAGCCCGTGGCCTCCGCTGGGCGAGTCCAAGCTTGACCGGAACCGCCGTGGCTTCTACTTAGACCGTGAACATGACGCGCATTCCCGTAGTGCTCCAGCTGGTGGTCGTAGCCGTAGTAGGCTGCGATGCCGCGGGGCCTTGTTGTGCGTAACGACACTTTCAACAAGAACCCACGGCTGGAAACGGTCGTGGGTTTTTTGTGACCGCGACCCTCCGCCACCATCGAGAGACAGAACCATGAGCAAGACAGCGATCAAAAAGACGACGAAAAAGGCAGCCGCACCCAAGGCCGAAGTGGGCAAGGCGATGTTTGGCCGCGACATCTTCGTCGAAGCCCTCGAACGCGCCGGCGTCGAGGTCATCTTCGCCTATCCGGGCGGCGCGAGCATGGAGATTCACCAGTCGCTCACGAAATCCAAGATCCGGACCATCCTCCCACGCCATGAACAGGGCGGCAGCTTCGCCGCCGAAGGCTACGCCCGCGCCACCGGCAAGGCCGGTGTCTGCATGGGCACTTCCGGCCCCGGCGCGACGAACCTCGTCACCGCCATCGCCGACGCCTACCTCGATTCCTGCCCGCTGGTGGCCATCACCGGCCAGGTCGCGCAGGCGATGATCGGCCGCGGCGCCTTCCAGGAGACCGACATGGTCGGCGTCACGCTGCCCATCGTGAAGCACTCCTACCTGATCACGGACATCAACGACATCCCCCGCATCGTGGCCGAGGCGTTCTACCTGGCCGAGAGCGGCCGCCCCGGTCCGGTCGTCATCGATTTCCCCAAGAACATCCAGCAGCAGAAGGCCCAGCCCAAGTGGCCCGTTTTCGCCGACATCAAGGCCGGGCTCCGCGGCTATACCCAGCCCGACCACCGCGCCGACGACCTCGCGTTGAACGAGATCATCGGCCTCATCGAGAAGGCCGAACGCCCGGTGCTCTATTGTGGCGGCGGCATCATCACCTCCGGCGCGGCCGAGGAGCTCAAGAAGTTCGCCGAAGCCACCAACATTCCCGTCACCACCACGTTGATGGGCATCGGTGGATTCCCCGAGACCCATCCGCTCTCGATGCGCTGGCTCGGCATGCACGGCTACGCCCCGGCCAACTGGGCCGTCAGCGGCGAGTTCAAGCAGCGCAAGGACCCGAGCGAGCCGATGGTGAAGCTCAAGGATGGCGCTGATCTGCTGCTCGCGTTCGGCGTGCGTTTCGACGACCGCGTCACCGGCAAGTTCGAGGAGTTCTGCAAGAACGGCACGATCGTCCACATCGACATCGACCCGTCCGAGCACAACAAAAACAAGAAGGCCCAGCTCGCCATCGTCGGTGACTTGAAGGACGCCCTCAAGCGCCTCAACGCCCTCGTCGCCAAGCGCACGTCGGCGAAGAAGTTCCCCGCGTGGCACGCACAGATCACCGAGTGGAAGGTGAAGGCCCCGTTCCGCTTCACCAATCCCGGCCAGATCATCGATTCCGACCACCTCAAGCCCTACAACAAGCCCGGCGAGGAATACATCCTCCCCCAGATGGTCATCGACGAGCTCTACCACCTGACCAAGGGCGACGCGATCATCACCACCGGAGTCGGGCAGCACCAGATGTTCGCCGGGCAGTGGTATAAGTATAAGTTCCCGCGCCAGTTCATCACCAGCGCCGGCCTCGGCTCCATGGGCTACGGATTTCCCGCCGCTCTCGGCGCCAAGGTCGCCCGGCCCGACAAGCAGGTCGTCGACATCGACGGCGACGGTTCGTTCCTCATGAACGTGCAGGAGCTCGCCACCGCCAAGGTCGAGCACATCGCAGCCAAGGCCATCATCCTGAACAACCAGCACCTCGGCATGGTCGTGCAGTGGGAGGACAACTTCTTCGGCGGCAACCGCGGCCATACCTACCTCGGCGATCCGTCCGACCGCCAGCACGTCTATCCCGACTACGTGAAGGTCTGCACCAGCTTTGACGTCCCGTGCGAACGCGTCGTCTATCGCAAGGACCTGCGGGCGGCGCTGGAGCGCATGCTCGCGTCCGAGACGGCCTACGTCCTCGATGTCGTCACGCCCTACACCGAGCACGTGCTGCCGTTCATCCCCGCCGGCCGCACCGTCGCCGACATGATCTGGTAAGACGCGGAAAGTCGCTTTCGCAAACGCCCGCAGCCTTCCGGTTGCGGGTGTTTTCTTTTTCGGTGATCGGTCAATGGGCTCGCTCCGCTCTTGGCAACCGGAGGCTCTGCGTTAGCGTCGGCTCCATGCTGCTTCGTTTCTGCGCGCTGTTTGCCGTCGTGTCGTTCACCGCCGGCGCGGCCCAGATCAATTTCAACTGGTCGCAGGATCCGCTCGGACGGATGCCCACAAACTTCGCGAGCCGCCTTTCCGGTGGCGGCGCTCCCGGCGACTGGAAGCTCGTCACCGATGACGTGCCGCCGCTGCTGGCACCGATCAATCCGAACGCTCCCGTCCCGAAACGCGCCGTGCTGGCGCAGCTCTCGACCGACAAGGCGGACGAACGATTTCCGCTGCTCGTCTACGAGGGCGAGACCTTCAAGGACTTCACGCTCAAGACGCGCTTCAAGACCGTCTCCGGCGTGGAGGAACAGATGGCGGGCATCGCCTTTCGCTTCGTCGACGAAAAGAACTACTACGTCGTCCGTGCCAGCTCGCTCGGGAACAACCTCCGGTTCTACAAGTTCGTGAACGGCGAACGGAGCGCGCCCATCGGACCGGAGATACCGATCCCCAGCGGCGTCTGGCACCAGCTCACGATCGAAGCCAAGGGCAACGAGCTCCGATTCCTCCTGAACGACAAGGAGGCCATGCCCTTCCTGACGGACAATTCGTTTCCGGCGGGCAAATTCGGCTTCTGGACCAAGTCCGATTCTGTCTCCCATTTCGTCGACACCACGATCACCTACAAACCCATCGAGCCCGGGACCCAGGTCGCCGTGCGGCAGATGATGAAAGCCCGGCCCAAGTCGTTGCTCGGGTTGAAGCTTTTCGCCTACGACGGCTCCGGCACCAATTCGTGCAGGATCATCGCGAGCGACAAGGAGTCCGAAGTCGGCCAGCCCGGCGGCGCCTCGGAGTTGGATGCGCTCCAGCGCGAGAAGAGCTACTTCGCCAAGAGCAGGGAACGCAGCGAGGTCACCCTTCCGATCCGCGATCGCAACGGCGAGGTCATCGCCGCCGCCCGGCTCGTCATGCCGACGTTCCTCGGACAGACGGAGAAAAACGCGTTGGAACGCGCGATGCCCATCCGCGGTGAATTGGAGCTGCTGATCCAGGCGTCGCGTGACTTGGAGTAAGGTCGGAGGCTGATGCGGCCCAAAGCAGGCTGGCACCACGTCAGCGGTTGGTGGGGAAAAGAAACGCCAGCGCCCGCCAGACCCGTTGTCGCCAATAAAACTCGTTGTGCTGCGCTCGGCTGGCTTCCTTCTGTTTGTCCGCCGCGTAGCCCAGAGCGGCCATTTCCGCCTCGGTGAAGAACCTGTCGTCGACGAAGGTCTTCAGGTCCACGCCGTCGACGTAGCCGATGGCTTTTAGGCGTTCGGCCACGTCGGCGGTGTCCTTGCGGCCGTCGTCGGAGCGGCCCGCCTTGATCCCGCTGTCGAGGTAGAAGCGGACGAGCTTCTTGGGTCCGGCATAGTTCGCGAGCACTCCGTCCAACAGGTGCCGTTTCTCCACCCAGAACGAGCTGGAGAGTCCGGCCGCACCGCCGAAGACATCCGGATGTTCCCAGGCCAACGCCATGGAACACAGCCCTCCCATGGAGGATCCGAGGACGGCCGTATCCTTCGGGCCTGTCAGCGTCTTGAACTCGTGGTCGATGGAGGGTTTCAGTTCATCGATTAGGAACCTGCTGTAGGCATCGAACGCTGCCCGGCTGGCTGAGTTGGTCCTGGGCCCGGCGTATTCGTCGAAGCGCTTGGGCGAGTTGTCGACGGCCACCATGATGACGGGCCGCATCCGTCCTTCGGCGATCAGTTTCTCCGCCGCCCTGTCGATGTTCCATGGTCCCCAGCCGAAAGCCACGCCGGGTCCGGCGCTGCTGAAGACATTTTGACCATCGTGCACGTAGAGGACGGGGAAACGATTCGTGCCCGGCAGCTCGTAGCCCGGCGGCAACCAGATCCGGACGGTTCGTGCCGCGGACAGGTTGGCCGACGTCACCAGCCGCGATGGCAGGAAACTCCCGACGGCTCCGTATGGTTCGGCGGCATTGGCCATAAAGCTCAGGACGAGTGTCAACAGGGCGGACAGGCGGACCGGGTTCACGCCGTTAGCCTAGTCGGGGCAACGAATTCGGGAACCGCGAAGTTGGCTGGGAAGGCTTCAACCACAGATGGACACGGATAAACACAGATCTCGGACGACAGGTCTGCGTAGCCTCCGAGGTGACGAGGCGGAGCACTTTGCTGAAAGCCATCTGTGTGAATCTGTGTCCATCTGTGGTTAGCACGTCCTTCTTCCCTTGGCTTGAATCGGACTTGGTCGTCCCTGAGACTCTGCCGACCGATGGGTAACACGTTTGGCCACCTTTTCCGCATCACCACCTGGGGCGAAAGCCATGGTGGAGGCGTCGGCGTCGTCGTCGACGGTTGCCCGCCGCGCATCGACCTGACCGAGGCCGACATCCAGCCGGACCTCGATAGACGACGCCCTGGCCAGTCGAAGATCGTCACGCCGCGCAAGGAGTCCGACACGGTCCAAATCCTCAGCGGCACCTTCGAGGGCAGGACGCTCGGCACGCCGATTTCGATGTGGGTGAAGAACGAGGACCAACGCTCCGAGGCCTACAACGAAATGGCCGTGAAGTTCCGGCCGTCGCACGCGGACTACACCTACCAGGAGAAGTTCGGCATCCGCGCCTGGGGCGGCGGCGGCCGGACCAGCGCCCGCGAAACCATCGGCCGCGTGGCGGCCGGAGCCATCGCGAAGAAGATCCTCAAGCAGCAGTTCGGCGTCGAAGTCCTCGCCTGTGTCACGCAGGTCCAGCACATCACCGCCGAGGTGAATCCGGAGACTCTCCGTTTCGAGGACGTCGAATCCAACATCGTCCGTTGTCCCGATCCGGTCGTGGCCGAGAAGATGATCGAGTTGATCGAGCAGCGCCGCAGCGAAGGCGACAGCGTCGGCGGAATCATCCTCGGCGTGGCGCGCGGCGTGCCCGTGGGTTGGGGTGAACCCGTCTTCGACCGCCTCGAAGCCGACTTGGCTAAGGCCATGTTGAGCCTGCCCGCGACGAAGGGATTTGAGATCGGTTCGGGCTTTGGCGGCATCGCATTGACCGGCCTTCAGCACAACGACGCGTTCTACATGGAAGGCGACCGCGTCCGCACCCGCACCAACCGCTCCGGCGGCATCCAGGGCGGCATCTCCAACGGCGAGACGATCTACTTCCGCACCGCCTTCAAGCCCGTGGCCACGGTCATGCACGAGCAGGAGACCATCGACTCGGAGCACAAGCCCACCACGCTCAAGGGCCGGGGACGTCACGATCCCTGTGTGCTGCCGCGTGCCGTCCCTATGGTCGAGGCGATGACCGCCCTGGTCCTGCTCGACCACGCCCTCCGTCATCGCGCACAGAACGGCTGATCTAGGCTGCCGACGTGCTGGCGACCTCATCCGGTTGCGTCATGGCCCAGCGATGGACCAGCCATTGCAGGACTGACCCGCTGATCATCAATCCGAGAAACGACAGGAACCCCCGTCGTTTGGTTTCCCGGACGGCCCAGTTGCGGAAATCGAACGGGAGCTTCTCCGCAAGCTGATCATCAGCCGGCGAGGCGGGTGGCGGAGCGATCAATGGAGCGAGGCGGATACGGAACAACTTCCTCGTCTGCGTTTCGTCCAATTGCACCCGATTGTCCTCTGCTTCGAGGAGTGCATCGGTGTCATCCGCCGCCGTGGTCTGGATCTTCGGCGTTGGTCGGTGCGCGTTGAACAGAGGCGAGAAGGACCACCAGAAGGCCAGCGCGAGCGAAGCCGCCCAAAGGCCGGCGCTGATCATGAAGGCTCGGTGAGGCATGGCGGTTCGGAAGGTTGGACCCGATAGGGACCGTAACGTCACGCGGACATCCCGGTTCCCCACGCTGATTAGAAGCCGCTCAGCCAGCGCGTGACGAACTTCTGGGCACCGTAGACCCAAAGCGCTGCGGCAACCGCGATGTAGGGACCGTAGGGAATCTTGGCCGACCATTCGCGGCGGCCGGCCAGGATCATCGTCACGCCCGCCACCGCTCCGATGACGCTGCTCGCGAACAGGCTGAACATCGCGCCGTGCCAGCCTGTAAACGCGCCGATGGCGGCGACGAACTTCACGTCGCCGAAGCCCATGGCCTCGCGGGGAATGATCAGCTGGTTCGTCCAGGCGACCATGCGTTTGATGGGCTCGGGTTCGAACTCCTCGTCGCCGATGAAGAGCTTCTTCATCGAGAGCCGGACGTCCGCATCGATGAAGCACCGATCCGGCAGTTCCAGCCGCCTGGCCTTGAGTTGGATGGTGTCCGAGTCGCGGTAGAACAGTTCCTCGAACGGCGTCTTCTCCTCGCCGATGAGGATGCCGTCTTCGAGGAACACGACTTCGGTCTCCGCATCGAAGTCGATCTTCTGACGGCCGAACAACAGCTTGCCCAGCCGCAGGATCGCGTAGACCACGCCGCCGCCGACGGCCGCGCCGATGACGGATTGTTTTACCGCGGCCAGCGGTTCCGCGCTTTGATGCAGGCCCGGGATGAAGAACGACAGCACGATGCCGACGCCGATCCCGCCGAAGGTGATTTCATCCGGGATGATGAAATGCTCAAAGTCGATGAACGTGGCCACCAGCAGGCCGCTGATGAAGATGCAGTAGGCCAAAGACAGCCAGACCGACTGCCCGCCATGCATGAGCCAGACACCGAGAAAGAGCACGCCGGTCAACAGTTCGACGAGGAAGTAGCGGGGCGAGATCGGTTCCTTGCAGTTGGCGCATTTGCCGCGAAGCCAGAGCCAGGTGATCAGGGGGATGTTCAGGTAGAACGGAATGGAATACTTGCACTTCGGGCAATGCGACGGCGGCGAGACGACGCTCAGATCCAGCGGCATCCGGTATATGCAGACGTTGAAGAAGCTCCCGCACAGCGACCCGAAGACAAACATCACCACCGACCAGAAATGGAACGGCACCGCGGCCCAGCGGTCGGCTTCGAACATGTTGGTGAAGATGTCCACGAGGGGAATGACGAATGGCTAAGGCCAAAGGCCGAAGGAATGACGAAGTGAGCTGAGGGCAGAAAAGTGTTTGTTTGGCATTTGGCCTTCGAGCTTCGTCATTGGCCGCTCCCGTAAATGGCTCTTTGGAGAGCTTGCCTCATCGCGTCGACGGGAGCGGGTTGGCCACTCCATATCTCCAACGCCTTCGCGCCCTGATACAGAAGCATGCCGAGGCCGTTGGCCGATTTGAGGCCGGCTTCGCGGGCGAGCTTGAGGAAGGGCGTTTCCGCCGGGCGATAGATCATGTCGTAGGCAAAGCGGGCCCGCGTGAGAGGGAACGCACCCAAGTCCAACGGCAGCGCGTCCGCCGGCTTGAGGCCCAATGACGTGGCGTTCAGGACCAGATCAACCTCGCCGACGGGGTATTCGTGGGAAACACCGACGCCGGGGAATCGTTTGCGGATGTCTTCTGCGACGGCGATGGCTTTGGCAGCGGTCCGGTTCACCAGCCAGAGATGGCCCGCACCCTCTGCCGCCAGACGAAGGGCCGCGACACTGCCCGCGCCTCCGGCCCCAAGGACGAGGATGTTGCCGGCGCGCGGTTCGTAGCCGAGATCTTCGCGGAGGGAGCGGACAATGGCGTCGGCGTCGGTGTTGAATCCGACGGTGCGGATGGCATCGACGGCTTCCGCCGGGACATCCCGCAGCGGCAGCCACTCTCCTGAGGCATCCTTCGCCTCGAACCGGATGGTGTTGACCGCGCCCCAAGTGCGGGCGGTTTCGTCGAGTTCATCGACGAGATCCAGCGCAAGCAGCTTGTGGGGGACGGTCAGATTCAGGCCGATGAAGCGCATGGCTGAGGCTCCTTTGATCGCATTGGCCAACTTCTCCGGCGGGACATCGAAGGCGAGGTAGCGCCACGGCAACCGCAGTTCCGCGATGCCGGCGTTCTGCATCGGCGGCGAAGCCGAGTGTTTGATGGGATGTCCGTAGACCGCGCAGAAGCGCGTGGTCGCGGAGATGGCGTTGTCGGCCGGTGCGGGCACGGGCGGGTTATTCCAGACGGCGAGGCGCGGCGGAAGGGTGAACTAACGCGACTTCATCGCGAATGACGAATCCCGGAGGCCAAACGCCGGTAGCAGGTCAAAGCTTCGTGATCTTCTCAAGCAGCCCCGTCGTGGACTTACCGGCGACGAACGGGATGAAGACAAACTTGCCGCCGGTGGCTTCCACCACGCGCCGTTCATCCTGGTTCAGGGTCTCCAGGGTGTAGTCGCCGCCCTTCACATAGATGTCCGGCTGAGCGAGCGACAGGAAGCGGATCGCCCGGCTCTCGGGGAAGATGGAGACGGCCGTGACCGCCTCCAGCGCGGCGAGGATGCTGGCGCGGTCGGTTTCGTTGTTCACCGGACGCGACGGGCCTTTGAGTTCACGGACTCCGGCATCGCCGTTGCAGCCGATCAGTAGCGCGTCGCCGTTGTTCCGGGCCGCTTCCAGATAGGTTACGTGGCCGAGGTGCAGGATGTCGAAGCAGCCGTTGGTGACTACGAGCTTGAGGCCCGTCTTGCGGAAGGCCTCACGCCACGCAGGCAACTGGTCGAGCGGAACGATCTTCAACTTAAAATCCATGACGGGAAGTTCGGGTGAAACCAAGTCGCGTTCAAGGGCGACGTGGACAGCTCTGACGCAGGCGAGCGAGAACAGGCCCTCTGGCCGGGCGCGGAGTCCGGCCGACGAGGATCAGCCCTTCAGCTTGGCGTAGCGTTCGGCGACGAAGTCCCAGTTGATGACGTTGTAGAAGGCGGCGACGTAGTCCGGCCGCTTGTTCTGATACTTCAGGTAATAGGCGTGTTCCCAGACGTCGATACCGAGGAGCGGCGTGCGACCGGCCGAAAGCGGGACATCTTGGTTGGCGGTCTGCTCGACGCGGATTTCCTTCGAGCCATCGATCGTGAGCCAGGCCCAGCCGCTGCCGAACTGCGTCATCGCGGCCTTGGTGAATTCCTCCTGGAACTTGGTGAAGCTGCCGAACTTCGTGTCGATGGCTTTGGCGAGTTCGCCCTTCGGCCCGGCGCCGTTGTTCTTCTTGAGGGATTTCCAGAACAGGTCGTGGTTGTAGTGGCCGCCTCCGTGGTTGCGCACGGCGGTCCTGATGTCGGCGGGTAGGGTGTCGAGGTTGCGGACCAGCTCCTCGACGGGCTTGGCGGACAGGGCTGCGTTGGCGGCGACCGCTTTGTTCAGATTGGTCACGTAGGCGAGGTGATGCTTGTCGTGATGGATGGTCATCGTTTGCGCGTCGATGAACGGCTCCAGGGAATCCGCCGCGTAGGGCAGGGGCGCGAGGATGAACGGCCCGGGTGCCGGCGTGGCATGTTGGGCCAGGACGGCGGGTGCGGCGGCGACTGCACCGGCGACGAGCGCGGTGCGGTGGATGGCTTGGCGGCGATTGATCATGGCAGGAGTGGTTTGAGGTGACGTGCGGCCCATCAGTAGGTCGGAAGCCGGGCCGGAGCAAGAGCGGGATGCTCGGATCCCGACGGCCTGGGGCTCAACTGACGGCCCTGCGACGATGAATGAGGGCTGAAGAAAGGCTTTACCGTTCGAGGGGAATCGTCCCAACTTTCGGCCGAGTGAAAATCCCCGCTCACAAGAATTCCAAGGAACAAGACGGGTTTCACCATCGCCACAGTTTCAACCCGCCTCCTCACTTCCTCCCAACATGAACTGGTATTACGTCGAAAATGGTCAGCAGAAGGGTCCCGTCACTCAGGATCAGCTGGATGAACTCGCCCGTCTGGGAACGATCAAGGCGGACTCGCTGGTCTGGACGGACGGCATGGCGAATTGGCTGCCCTACAGCCAGGCCCGGCCCGGGTCCGGCGCGGCTCCGGCCGCCGCGGTGCCCGGCGCGGCGTTTGCGGCGCCGATGCCCTCCGGTGATTCCGTGACGATCGCCCGTGAAATGGTAAAGGGGCCTTCCATCGCAATGCTCGTGAACGGTTCGCTCATCGCCATCGTCTCGCTCTTCGGGACACTGTCCCACCTCCTCGGCAAGCAGCAGCCGATGCCGGCCCTGCCGCCTGAAGTTCCACCCTGGGTCCCTCAGATGATCGAGGCAATGCAGGGTCCGGTTGGGCTTGCGGCCAATGTCTTCAGCGTCCTGGTCGGCGTTTTCATCATTTTCGGCAGCCTAAAGATGATGAAACTCCAAAGCCGGGGCCTCGCGATGGCCACCGCCATTGTCAGCATGATCCCCTGCCTGACCGGGTGTTGCTGCGTCCTCGGACTGCCCTTCGGAATCTGGGCGCTGGTCGTGCTCAACAAGCCCGAGGTGAAGTCCAGCTTCCGCTGATCTGCCATGGGCTCAGGCGCGATCCCATCCAATGCCGGCGGGTCGCCGGCTGTTCCTCCTCCGATTCCGGCGGGGAATGACGGTCGGCGTCGTAGGTGGATGATCGGGGGCGTGGTCGCTCTGGGACTGATATTGTTGGCTGGCCTGCTTCGCGGGAATGAGCCGAGGGGGCAGGCGTTCTTTCCCAAGTGCCAGTTCCATGAGCTCACGGGAATGCAATGCCCCGGCTGCGGATCCACCCGCGCGTTGCACCATCTGCTCAACGGCCGGATCACCGACGCTCTCCGCAGCAACGCCATGCTCATCGTCTTCATGCCGATTGCGGCTGTGGTTGTCGGCGGCGGATTCCGGCGTTGGTGGCGCGGCGGCGAGTTCCTGCCGTTCATCGGAGGACGTTTTGTGTGGTGGACCGTTGGCGTGGTGCTGGCCTTCAGCGTTGTCCGCAACATTCCCGTCCGGCCGTTCATCTATCTGAATCCTCCGGTCGTCGTTTCGTCCGCAACGTCCCCCAATCCATGAACTGGTTCTACGCCGATAACGGTCAGCAACGCGGGCCCGTCTCCGAAGCTGAATTCGACGCCCTCGTGGCTGCAGGCTCCATCCAACCCTCGACGCTCGTATGGTGCGAAGGGATGCCTTCATGGAGGCCTTTGGCGGAAATCCGTCCCGCCGAATCGGCTGCCGGCGGTCCACCGCCGACACCGGGCGATGGAACGACTTCTGCGCCGCCAGCCACGGGTTCGATGGTCGGGGGAGTGGTGTGCTCCGTGTGCGGGAAGGGTTTCACCGAGGACCAGATCATCCGCTTCGGGCCGACCATCGTGTGCGGTGGCTGCAAACCGATCTTCCTGCAGCAGCTCCGAGAAGGCGCGTCGACAGGCGGTGCCGGAGCCTCCGCCGGGACCTTGTCATCGGCTGAGTTGCTGGCGGCGGATTACTCGGCGGACATCGGCGGGGATCTGGGGCGAAGTTGGGAGATCTTCAAGGCGGATGCCGGGACGATCATCGGCGCCAGTATCCTTGTTTTTCTTTGCATGGGTGCGGGCGGGGTCATCCCGATCTTGGGCATCATTTTGCAGATCGTCCTCACGGGTCCCTTAGTGGGTGGCCTTTGGAATTTCTATGCACGCAAGGCGCGTGGTGAGCAGGCATTGATCGGCGACGCCTTCGCGGGATTCGGTCCGCGGTTCCTGCCGCTGTTTCTGGTGCAGTTGATCCCGGTGATCTTGTCGATTGTCTTCATGGCGGTGTTTGTTGCCGGGATTTTTGGTGTCATGATTCCGGGAGCCGCCGCCGGGAATTCGGGCGCCGGGAAGGTCGTGGCGGGGGTTGGGCTCACCGTGGCGATCGTGGTCGGAATCATCTTCTACCTGGTGATGATTTTCTTCCAAATATGCTGGGGCTTCGCCGTTCCGCTGGTGATCGATAAGGGATTGGATTTCTGGCCGGCCTTGGAGTTGAGCCGGAAGATGGTGATGAAGCATTTCTGGTGGACCCTCCTGCTCATGATCGTCGTCGGTTTCCTTGCGGCCATTGGAGCCCTGGCCTGTGGGCTTGGAATGATTGTCACCGGACCGTGGGCATTCGGAGCCCTGGCCCAGCATTACAACCGTGTCTTTGGACGGCTGCGTCAGGGCGGTTGAGCCCGGAACCTAATCAGCGCCACGGGATGAACTGGTTCTACGCTGAGTGCGGCAAGGCGGTCGGGCCCGTGACCGGGGACGCTTTCAAGCACCTGGTTCAAGCGGGAGGTATCGATGCGAGCACGCTGGTCTGGCGTGAGGGGATGGCCGAATGGAAACCGTTCGGCGAACTCGCCCAAACGGTCTCCGCTGCTGAACTCGTTCGGCTCCCGCCGCCGGTTCCGACGCCTCCGCTGGCAGCTGGTCAGCAGGTTTGTGCGAGTTGCAAGGCAGCATTTGGCTCCGATGATCTCGTTCGGTTCGGTGAGGTGTTTGTCTGCGGCGCCTGCAAGCCCCGGTTTCTCCAAAGGCTCCGCGAAGGGCTGGCAGCGACGGATGCGATCCCCTATGCAAGCTTTTGGCCCAGGTTCGGGGCCAAGATCGTCGACATGCTCATCGAAGGGATCGTGAGCTACTCGACGGGCGCGTTGGCCGGGTTGATCGTCTTCGGGACGGCCCGAGTGGCGTTTGCGCAGCCGGACGGGATGGACGACTTCGCCTACTTCGGTTTCTCCGCGGTGATGTTCTTGTTCAACAGCCTCGTGGGCGCGATCTGGCTGGGTTGGATGATGACCAGGTGGGGCGCCTCTCCTGGCAAGCTGTTGTTTCGCCTGAGGGTGGTGCGGCCGGACGGGAGCGGACTTACTTTCCGGAGGGGATTCGCGCGTTACTTCGCGGAGATTCTCAGTGCGATCGGCTGCCTTATCGGCTACTTCCTCGTCCTGTTCGACGAGGAGAAACGCTCGTTGCACGACCGCATCTGCGACACGCGGGTTGTCAGGAAGAGTTGAAATGATCAAGGCGGAGGCCAATCCAAAGACCCTGAACTGCCCGAAGTGCGCGGCGGTGCTGCCCACTCCCGGTCTCGGAGATTCTGGGATGATGGCCTGCCCCAATTGCGGAACCGATGCCCGGGTCGTCGTGTTCCCGGCGCTGTTCCGCGACGAGGCGAAGCCGGTCGTCGCCGAATCGGTCATGGGCGACGGCGAGGCCAGCTGCTTTTTCCACGCGGGCAAGAAGGCGGTCCATCCTTGCTCGGGTTGCGGACGGTTCCTTTGCTCGTTGTGCGATCTGGAGATCGGGAGCGAGCACCTGTGCGCCAGTTGCGTCGAATCGGGTCGGAAGAAAGGGATCATGCACCAGATCGAGTCGAAGCGTTTCCTCGCCGCCTACTTCTGCCAATCGCTTGGCATCTTAAGCCTGCTTGTCTTTTGCCTGCCGCTTGGATTCGTCGCCCTGCCTACCCAGATCGTTGTTTGGGCGATGAACAGGAAGAAGCCGCAGAGCCTCGTCCGGAAGCGCGCGTGGGTGGGTTATGCGGTCGGCATGACGCTGTCGTCCCTTTCGATCCTCATCTTTATCGCGATGGTCCTCGCCAACGTGTTCAGAGACTGAAATGGCCACCAACCCCTATACCAGACTTCCGGGCCGAAGGTTGAACTCCCTCATAGGCACGACGTCCTTGTGGCTTGAGAGTGACCACATCCTCAAAGTGACGTCGGCGGGATACTCCGAGGAGTATCGGCGTTTTTACCTCGCGGATGTCCGCGGCTTCGTGATCCAGCGGACTGGTGCCAAGCTGATTTGGTCCGTTGTCCTTTGCTTGCTCGCGCTTTGTTTGGCCATCGCTGCTTCGACTCTCGTGGACAGACCTGGAGACGCTCAGGTCTATTGCCTGGTCCTTGCCGCTGGAGTCGCCTCTTGTGTTGGCCTTCTTGTCATCAACCTCGTCAAGGGTCCGTCGTGCGCCTTCTACATCAAGACGGCCATTCAGACCGACCGGATCAAATCGATCAGCCGGTTGAAATCCGCCGAAGCGTTGATCACGGCGCTGACGCCGGTTGTTCTGGCGGCCCAGAGCGGTTCCGCAGCGGTGCCGGTGGTTGAGAATGTCCCCGCTAGCGAGGGTCCTGTCGCATGACGATCACGCTCCAGCAGTGCCTGAATCATCCGGGGCGCGAGGCGGTCGCGCTTTGTCCCGGCTGCAAACAGCTATACTGCCGCGAGTGTGTCACCGAGCACGACGACCGGGTCCTGTGCGCCTCGTGTCTGGCGAATCTGACGCGACCGAAACCGAAGGGGACCGGCCGTTGGAAAGTGGTCCTGCGGGTCGTTCCGGCCCTCGCTGGAATCATGTTCGCCTGGATGCTGTTCTATCTCGCCGGGAATTTCCTCGCGACACTCCCCAGCGAATTCCACGACGGCTCTTTGTGGGAAAAAACACTGGTGGAGGAGATGAAGTAATGGCCCGCCGTTCTCCCAGCGAAACGCCCGCGCTCGAACTCATCGAGGACGCGATCCGGCTGCTGCGGTCTCTGCCGGCATCGACGTGGTTGGTCTATGCGGCCGGGGCGGTCCCGTTCGGATTGGGCGGTCTCTATTTTTTCGCCGAGATGAGCCAGAGCGCTTTCGCCATGCGCGATCTGCCGGCTGCCGCGTTGGGGATGGCGCTGTTGTTCGGCTGGCTCAAGACGTGTCAGGCCGTGTTCGCGGCGCGGATGCGGTCGCAGTTGCTGGCCCAGGAACCGGAGCCGCTGGGATGGAGGGGCTGGCTGACCACGGCGGTCGGTCAGGCCGCCGTCCAACCGTGGGGCCTGCTGCTGCTGCCTTTGGCTTCGCTCACGATCATCCCGTTTCCGTGGGTCTTCGGGTTCTTCCAATCGGCGACGGTCCTCGGTGCGGTTCCCTCGAATTTGTCGCTTGTGAACCGCGCATGGAATGAAACGAGGCGCTGGCCGTCCCAGGGCGTGGTGCTTGTTTTCCAACTGGCGCTGGCCGGATCGGTCCTGATGCTAAATAGCCTCATTGCCTTTATCACCGGGCCGCAGCTGTTGAAGACGCTTTTGGGAGTGGAGACGATCTTCACGCGCAGCCTTGGGGCTGTCTTCAACACCACTCTCACCGCAGCCCTGCTGCTGCTCGCCTGGTTGCTTTGGGATCCGCTGGTGAAGGCCGTGTTCACGCTCCGTTGTTTCAATGGTCAATCGCGGACGAACGGCGACGATCTCCGAGCCAGGCTGCGTCGCGCTTCGGCGGCGATGGCTTTGGGAGCCGTGCTGATCTTTGGAGCGACGATGAATTCCGATGCGGCGGACTCCCCGGAAAAAGCGCCGGCTGCCGGTTACTCCGTCGAGCAGCTGAACTCGGCGATCAAGGAAACGCTCGACGACAGCCGCTACGCGTGGCGGATGCCCAAGGACGAACAGATGATCGAGGAGGCCGGCCGGAAGACTTGGATCGGCCGCCTGGCGGACTGGTTCGGCGAACGGACGAAGGGATTGTTGAAACGGGCGGGGGAGATCCTTGGCGACATCGTGCGATGGGTGTTCGGTCCGCCGAAGGTTAAGAAGAGTTCCAACGTCGATTTCGCCGACCTGGGCACCATCCTGCGCGGACTCCTGGTGGTGCTGTGCGTCGCCATCGTGATCGCGCTTGTCTACCTCATCGTGAAGGCGTTTCTGAAGCAGCCGAAGGTTGTGACCGCGTCAGTGCAAACGGCCTCGGCGATGCCGGATCTGCGGGATGAAAACGTGGGGGCGGAACAACTGCCGGAAGACGGATGGCTCCAGTTGGCGGCGGACCTCACGGCGAAAGGCGAACTCCGGTTGGCGCTCAGGGCGCTGTATCTCGCGAGCCTTGCCCATCTGGCGCGGCGTGAGCTGATCCGTTTGGCGAGGTTCAAGTCGAACCGCGACTACGAACGCGAACTGCGCCGGCGCGCGCGGCCTTTGCCGGTCCTGGTCGAGACCTTCGGCGACTGCGTCGGGCGATTCGAACAGGTCTGGTATGGCAGCCACACGGCCGACCCGGCGGCGCTCGCCGACTACCGGTCCAAGGTGGAAAGGCTCCGCTCATGCTGAAGCGCCGCGGCCTGACTCTCTTCCTGCTGGCCGGCCTCGCCCTGGTCGTTGTCGGTAGCGTTGTCCACGTGCTCCAGATGCGTTTCGAGCAGGGTGACAACTACCCGGCCTATTCCAGCTTCCGCAGCGATCCGGTCGGCACGCGGGCGTTGCTCGACAGCGTCGAACGTCTGCCCGGCGTCACCGCCCGGCGCTGGGTCGAACCGGTCGACAAGCTGCGCGGAGCCCCGGGGACGTCGCTGCTGATCCTGGGCGCGACGTGGGAACATCTCGAGTGGCTCGACGACGGAGATGCCACTGCGTTGATCCGCTTTGTCGAAGATGGCGGCCGATTGGTCTACTGCTTCGCGGGAACGGCCAGCGAGCCGTTTGTCCGCTCGGCGCTGCGCAACGGCAAGGGGATGACCAACTCCCCGGTGTTCCGCCGTTCGGCGAACCGTGGCAAACGCGGAGATGTGCGGCACTCGGACGAGGTGGGTGAACGCTGGGGAGTCTCGTTGTCATACGGACGGCTGGAGTTTGATGACGCGCGGAAGATCAAGCCCATCACCGCGACCCGCGCACCGGGAACCGATCCGACCTTGCCGGAGGAACTCTCCTGGCATTCGTCGCTTCGTTTCAACCTTGCGACAAACGGCTGGTCCGTGCTCTACACCACCGGCACCAACGACGCGGTGGCCGTCGAACGCCGCGTCGGTGCGGGGAGCGTGGTGCTCGTGGCCGACAGCTACTTCGTCAGCAACGAGGCTTTGTTCCGTGAGCGGCAGCCGGCCTTGCTCCGATGGATGCTTGGTGGGACGACACTGGCGGTCTTCGAGGAAACCCATCTGGGCACTTCGGAGGAACCGGGAGTCGCGTCGTTGATCCGCAAATACAACCTGACGGGCGTATGCGTCGCGATGCTGGCGGTCTTCGGGTTGTTCATCTGGCGCAACGCGTCGCCGCTGGTGCCTTCGACGGATGAAGACCCGCTGGCCGTCATGACGGCGGGCCGTGATTCGCATAGCGGCCTGGTGAACCTGCTGCGCCGGGCGGTTCCACCCGCGACGCTGGTCGACTTCTGCTGGAACGAATGGAAACGCTCCGCGGCCGCCCGTGCGAAGGCCGGACAGAAGCGGGTCGAAGACGCCGAGAAAGCCCTCGCGGCCGCCCGTGGGGACGCGCGCACCGTCAGGCCGATCGCGATGTATCACGCGGTCGCACGGGTGCTTCACCGCAAACGAAGCTGAATTTAATGCAACCCAACCTCGATCAACTAAAGGAAGTCCTCGGGCGAACGCGCCAGGAGGTCGCCAAGGTCATCATCGGACAACAGGGCGTGGTGGACCTCGCGCTCATCGCCATCTTCACGGGCAGCCATGCGCTCATCGAAGGCGTGCCCGGCGTGGCCAAGACGCTCCTCGTCCGCACGCTTTCGCATGTGCTCGGCTGCGAGTTCAACCGCGTCCAGTTCACGCCCGACCTGATGCCGTCCGACATCACGGGAACGTCCGTCTTCAACCTGCAGAAGAACGAATTCAACCTCGTGCGCGGGCCGATTTTCACGTCCTTCCTCCTCGCCGATGAAATCAACCGTGCGCCCGCCAAGACGCAGTCCGCGTTGCTCCAGGCCATGCAGGAGCGGCAGGTCAGCATCGACCGCGACACGCATCTGCTTTCGCCGAACTTCACGGTCTTCGCCACGCAGAACCCCGTCGAATACGAAGGCACTTATCCGTTGCCCGAGGCGCAGAAGGACCGCTTCATGTTGAAGATCGTGATGGGCGCGCCCGAACGCGCGGACGAATTGGAGCTCGCCCGAAGGATGCTCGGCAACGACGCGCCCGAATCGACGCTGGCGGCCGGCGGCGTGCAGGCGGTCCTCCAGGCCGACGTGATTCCGGAAATGCGCCAGGCCCTGCTCGGTGTGGTGATGCGCGATGAACTGGTCGGCTATCTGGTGGATCTCGTCCGAGCCACGCGCCAGGAGGAAAGCGTGCTGGTCGGCGCCGGGCCGCGCGCGACGCAATCGCTCCTGCTCGCGAGCCGAGCCCACGCCGCGCTTGCCGGGCGCGACTACGTGACGCCGGACGACATCAAGGCCCTCGTGGCACCCGTCCTCGGACACCGCATCGTGCTGCGCCCGGAGTTTGAGATCGAGGGATTGACCGTCGAAGAGGCGCTCCAACGCATCGGCGAGAAGGTGGCGGTCCCGAGATGAAAAGCTTCTGACGTCGATGTTCGTCCCCAGTGCCAGACTGATCTCGTTTGCGGCTATCGTGCTCGTGCCGTTTGCACTGGTCATGGCGGTGGCCCCGTCGGCCTCGCCGCTCGCCGCCGCGGGCATCCTTGGCTTCGTCCTCGTGGCGATCATCGACGCGGGAAGCGGGGCGGGGCGGTTGCGGGATTTGGAGGTTTCGTTTCCAGCCACCGTGCGGCTGACGAAGGATCGGGCGGGTCAGGCGGAGTTGGTATTGAAGTGGACGGCGTCGGTTCCCCGCCGGCTTCGCCTCGGGCTCGCATGGCCGAAGGAGTTTGGTTACCAGCAGGAGGAGATGGAGGTGCAATTGCCGGAGAAAACCGAACGCGCCACGTTGCGTTGGCCCGTGACACCGTTGATGCGCGGAAGCTTTGGGCTGGGCGAGTGTTTTGTCGAAGCGCTCTCGCCCCTGGGTCTTTGGTCGATGCGGACGCGCCGCCCGATCAATTGTGAACTGCGGGTTTATCCAAACCTCCAGTCGGATCGGAAGTCGGTCGCGGCCGTTTTCCTCAATCGCGGCGGTCACGGGAGCCACGTCATCCGGGCGATGGGTAAGGGACGCGACTTCGAGAAGCTGCGCGATTACCTGCCGGGCGACGGCATGGACGAGATCCATTGGAAGGCCACCGCCAAGCGAGGCCGGCCGGTGACGAAGATCTTCCAGGTCGAACGCACGCAGGAGGTCTACGCCATCGTCGATGCGTCACGGTTGACGGCGCGGACCGAAGCGATCGCCACGGGTGCAGCCGATGGGGCGGTCAGGATTGAAACCCACCTCGAACGATTCGTGAACGCGGCCCTGATCCTTGGCCTGGCTGCCGAACAACAGGGCGACCACTTCGGGCTGATCACGTTCAGCGACCGTGTCCACAAGTTCGTCCGGGCGAAGAACGGCGCGCAGCATTTCAACGTCTGCCGCGACGCGCTCTACACGCTGCAGCCGCGGAGCGTTTCGCCCGACTTCGACGAGTTGACCGGATCGATCCGCCTGCGGCTTAGGAAACGGAGCCTCCTCGTTTTCCTGACGGCCTTGGATGATCCGGTCTTGGCGGAAGGTTTCCTGAAGAACATCGAGCTGCTCGCGCGGCAGCACTTGGTGATCGTGACCATGATTGTGCCCCCGGAAGTGCGCCCGCTGTTCTCCGATGTCGGCGTCGCCACGATCGACGGCATCTACCGCGACCTCGGCAACCATGTCCGCTGGCAGAAGCTGCGCGAGATCGAGAAACAACTCGGGCAGCGCGGCGTGCGTTTCGCCGCCGTGGCCAATGGCGATCTGGTGGCCCGTGTGGTGTCGAACTACGCCGGCATCAAGCAAAGGCAGCTCCTGTGATCATCGACATCGAGAAGTTCATCCGGCAGGAGCGCCCGTTCTGGACGGAACTGGAACGCATGGTGGGGCGGTTTGATGGCGCATCGAGGAAGGCGCCGACGTTCGATGAGGCGCAGCGGTTGCACTACCTCTACGAACGCACGGCGGCGGATCTGGGGCGGTTGACGACCTTCGCTTCCGAGCCGGAACTGACACGTTACCTGGAATCGCTCATGGCCAAGGCCTACGCGGAACTTCACGAGACCAGGACAACGACGGCGCGATGGAAACTGATCGGGTGGTTCTTCCAGACGTTTCCGCAAACCGTGCGACGAAACATCGGGGCGCTCTGGTTGAGCATCGGGATCACCATCGTCGGAGCCTTGTTCGGCGGAGCGGCCGTGGCCTTGGACCCGGATGCCAAGCCGGTTCTGATGCCGTTTCCGCACCTCCTCCAAGACCCGGCCAAGCGCGTCGCCGAAGAGGAGCAGAGCAGGGGAACGCAGATGGACGGGGCGAAGACCGGTTTCTCGGCCGAGTTGATGACACACAACACCAAGGTTTCGATTCTCACGATGTCCTTGGGGATGGCATGGGCGGTCGGAAGCGTTGTGCTGCTCTTCTACAACGGCGTGATCCTGGGTGCTGTCATCGTCGACTATGTGCTCGCCGGGCAGACGAAGTTCCTCGCGGGATGGCTTTTGCCGCACGGATCCGTGGAGATTCCAGCGATCCTGCTGGCGGGTCAGGCTGGGCTGATGCTGGGCAGTGCCGTGATCGGTTGGCGGGATCGGCGCGGGCTTCGGTCCCGGCTCCGGGCATTGGCCCCGGATTTGGTGACATTGATCGGCGGTGTCGCGGTGATGCTGGTGTGGGCCGGAATCATCGAGGCGTTCTTCTCCCAGTATCATGAACCGGTTCTTCCCTATGCGGTGAAGATCGCCTTCGGCCTCGTGCAGTTGGTGCTGCTGAGCGTGTTCCTGTGGCGTGGCGGCAGGAAAACCTCCAGCCCGGAGGCCGTGGAATGACATCGGGTGACCAGCTGCTCATCGCGACACCGGAAGGCATCTGCTTTTCGTTGAAGCTCGCGGGGCCGATGGTGCGTCTCCTCGCGTGGTTGATCGACTTTCTGATCGTGATGGCGTCGTCGCTCCTGATCGGTCTCGCCTTCGGAGTGTTCGGACTGCTGAGCCCCGATGTGGCTTCGGCGATGGGCATCGTGAGCCTGTTCGTCCTCCAGGTGGGATATGGCATCGGCATGGAATGGTCGCGCCAGGGACAGACCTTCGGCAAACGCGCCATGGGCATCCGGGTCGTGGATGCGTCGGGCCTCAGGCTGCAGCTTCATCAGGTGGTGATGCGGAACCTGCTACGGTTCGTGGACAGTCTGCCGCTTTTCTATCTTGTCGGAGGGATCGCAATGCTGCTCAACCGAAGCCTCCAGCGTCTCGGCGATCTCGCGGCGAACACGGTGGTGGTGCGTGTCGACCGGGCGCCGGCCCCGGACCTGGAACAGCTTTTCGCGGGCAAGTTCAATTCCCTCCGGAAGCATCCGCATCTGGTGGCGCGCCTCCGGCAGAAGGTGTCGGCAGTCGAAGCGGCGACGGCGCTTCAAGCCCTGCTGCGACGCGGGGAATTGGAAGACGGTCCGCGGGTGGAACTGTTCCGCGAACTGGGGGAGCACTTCCGGGCGAAGGTGGAGTTTCCGCCGGACACCGTGGAAGGAATCGCGGACGAGCAATACGTCCGCAACGTGGTGGATGTGCTCTATCGGACGACCGACCAGTTGGGGAAGCGGCCGGCGAGGGGAGTGGAACCGGCGGATCAACTGCCCGTCGGGACGACAATTCTCTGAAGGACGTTCTCGGCCGCGATACGGGCCTCGCCCGGGCTTTCGATGCCACGGACGTAGAAGTTGATCACCCTGCGGGCCGGGTAGTCGCGTTTGCCGTCGAGGAAACGTTGGAAGCGGGCGCGGCGGGAATTCTCTTCCATCACGAGGCCGGTTTCCTCGGCGCCGAGCTGGTCCTCGGTGGTGACCTGAAACACATGGAGAGGCCGGCCGGCATCTTCGAAGACGAACTGGCGGTAGAAGATGTTCTGGCCCTTGATGACGGCCTGACGAATCCCGAGATCGCCGCGGAGCGTTCGACCACTGGCGGGCAGGCAGACGTCGGGGCGGTGATACTGGACGTCGCGGATGTGGTCGTTGCCAGCCTTCCAATGGAAGTCGTAGGCGAACCAGGACATCAGATCAGGACCGTTCCAGAAGTAGGCTTCACCCTGGTCGTAGCCGAGGATTTCGGTGGTGGCGGCTTGGAACGCATCTTTCTTGGGTGTGGATCCGATCTTCGACCAATCAGCCGTCCAGAGCGTCTTGTAGTGTTTCCCACGCGCATGGAATTGGAACCAGGATTCCTTGGCGGCTTCGATCGAGATAAGCGCGACGAGGCAGGTCACGGTCCATCTGGAGGAGATGAGGAAAGCTTCGGCCAAAGGCTGGCCTGGTTTCGCGGGAGCGGCGGAAGTGGTGTTGCCGGTCAAGGCGACGATTTCCGCTTCATGGAGTGCCTCTGCCAGAGACTGGCCGCGCTTGAGCCTCAGGGCGATCAACCAAAGTCCTGCGACGACAACGAGCAGGATGGAGAGTCCCGCCGTGTCGTGCCATTTGCCGAAAGACTCCGAACCCGACTTTGCTGCAACCAACGCCAGGATGATCGCCCGGACAACGTTGAGGACGAATGCGAGAACGATGCCTGAAACGAACAGCACGCTCCAGCGCCACCAGACCAGCCGGAACAACGCGCCGAGAAACGCGGCGGCCATGATCGTTCCCTGGAGTGACCGGATACCGCTGCAGGCCTCGTCGACGCCGATCAGGGCGGTCGGGACTTGGATCAGATTGCCCTGCTGCAAGGCCGGGACCTTAGCCAACCAAAGGACATCGACGGCGATGTTCGCCACGATCGGCATCAGCCTTTGGGTCAGGGCGTCTTCAAACGGCTTGGCCCACGGCAGTGCCGTTGCGGTGAACAGGACCGGCCAGATGAAATGCTTGAGCCAGCTTCGTCCGCCGGCCATCCAGAGCGCCAGCAGGGTGACGGCGATCACGGACGCCGCGATGGCCCACTTGGCGAGACGCCAGTCGGGGTTGGAGGAGTTGATCGGGCGGGCCAGTGCGAGAACCAGGATACACCCGGCTGTGGCCAGCCATATTCTTCGGCCTGCCGGTTCAGGCTGCGGAACTGGTCGGATTTCCCATTGACGCCAGAACAAGTAGGCCGCCAATGGAATCACAAACCAGCCATACCCGTATTGGGGATACAGGTTCCAATCGGGAGCAAGCACCCACAGGTTCAGAAGCCACAGGGCACTGAATAATGCGATGATCGCATTGCGTCCGGAGGTTGTTGGAGTTCCGTTCACCATTTCCCTTTGTGGGAACGGTTCGATGTCAAACCGGCCTTAGAACTTGTAGGAAATGGAGAGTGTCGCCTGGTTCTGGGTATAGTCGCTACCAGGAGTGCTGGATGAGCGGGTGCTGTATCGATATCCGATGCCAGCATTAAGGTGGGTGTTGAACGAGTAGCCAGCGTCGATGGATCCGCCGATCCGATCGAAGTCCTGCTCAAACAAAGTCGCCGCGCCGGAGGACGCAGTGCCGGTGTCATAGAAAACGCCGGCACTGAGGGATACATTTCGGATAAGGCGCCAATTGACCCGGTAGTTGATCGAAAGGGTTTCGGATGCGAACGAGTCGATCCCGGGGCTGACTCCTCGGTTTACGCCCAAGGTGTGCTTGATGGATTCCGTCAGTTGATGATCGGCTGTGGCGTAGAGGTAGAAGCTCGTGCGGGAAGCGGGCTTGAAGCCGAGGTTGTTGGCCGAATAGGTGCTGAAGCTGGGTCCGCCTCCGAGGCTGAAGCGGAAGAACTCGTTGACCTTCCAGGACAGCGAGGGGCCGATGGTAATGACAGTGCTGTCGTTCAATTTGTCGCTGGAATAGGCGCTCAACGCCGCCGACGCCTCGATGCCGAGATAGATCGACGGTCCGACGGCATACTGGAATCCGGCGTCGAGCAGGTGGGCCAGGCGGTCGTTGTTCTCGAATTGCGAGTCGAGGAAGAAGCTCTTCTGCAGAGAGTATCCGCCCCGTATTTGGGCGTTGGACCACTCGTAGGCGGCGGTCGTTCCGAGGGTGTTGCGGAATTCCGTGACCTTGCTCTGCGATGAAACCGAGGCATCGCGGAAAGCGTCGGAGTGGACTCCAAAGCTGTCGTAGATGTCCACCCGGACGTCCTTGATCAGAAAACTGAAGCCGATGTTATTGTCCGAGGTTGGGCTGAGGCCGAACTCAACCCGGTTAAAATCCGGGTTGTTCATGTATGCGAGGTAGCTGAACGAAAGGTCCAGTCCCAACGAGTTGTATTTGGTCAGCTCCCAGCGGGCCCCGGCCGAGACGCTCGGTGCGATGATCAAGTCGTCTTCCGAGTTGGCGTCCGACAGATTGACGTTGTCATTGTATTCAAAGCTCAAGCCGGCCCCGAGCGTGTAGCTGAGGGCGCCGCGGGTGTTGCCGTAGCCGTTGTCATCCGCCAGTCGGCTGCGTGCCTGCGACGCCTGCTGGTATGCCTGCGACGACCGGAGCGCTTCCTGCGCGTCGGCGGAGAAACCAGCGGCCAGCGCAACGAATCCTGCTAGTGCGGTGCGGGCGGAACGACGGGAATTGGGTCTCATGGTCATGGAATGTTGCTGGCGGGTTATGCGGTTTCTCTTTTGCAACCAAGTCAGTATGCCGTTTTTGGCGGACCGACAACGTGGAAAATCGTGGCGAAAATGATTCTGCAGTCGAGGGCGAAGGACCAGTTTTCGAGGTAGAGAATGTCGGATTCGACCCGCTTGATCACATCCTCCTGGCATCTGGTTTCGCCACGGTATCCCCTCACTTGGGCAAGTCCGGTGATGCCGGGCTTCACGTGGCTCCGCACGTGATAGTTGTTCATCGCCGCAGCGAACTGATCGTTGTGTTCCAGAAGATGGGGTCGCGGTCCGACCACGCTCATGTCGCCCAAGAGCACGTTTATGAACTGGGGCAGTTCGTCGATGCTAAGTTTGCGGAACCACCTTCCGGCCGGGTAGATCCTAGGGTCGTCCTTTGTCGCTTGGACGCTGGCAGGAATGCTGTGCAGGCGCATCGTCCGGTATTTGATGATGTCGAACGGCCTATTTTGGAGGCCGGCCCTCGGCTGGCGGTAAAAGACTGGACCGGACGCTTGGAGTCTTTGGAAGAACCACACGAAAAGCGTCGTGAACGGAAGAATGAAAAGAATGACGGGAATTGAAACGGCCAAGTCGAGGGCGCGTTTGGCGAAACGGTTGAACGGATCTTCCAAAGGCTCCTCCCGGATGCTGAGGAAACGAAGGCCTGAATCCTCGAACATCACGACAGAATGGCGGAATTTTTCTTCGAAATCGCACACCACCGTCATCCGGATACCAAGCTTCTCGCACGTTCCGATCAGGTTGGTCATCACGTTCGAGAACATCGGAAACTCCATCAGGATGACTTGGGTTACCCCGGCCTCCTTGACCACCCGTTCCAGGTCGTCGGTCGTGCCGAGGACTTTGCAGTTAGGTAGGCCCGCAAAGGCCGGGTCGTCCGTCAGTAAGCCCGCCGCGCGGTAGCCGATGACGCGTTTCTCCTCCAACCAGGCGCTGAGCGATGCTGCCTTGTTCGAAGGGCCGATTAGCAGGACCAATTCCTCGCGTTCTCCGGAAAACGTCAGCCTCCGGACGAAGTTCGGGAGCCAGATCTGGCCCATGTAGGAGATCGCATAGAAGATGGCGACGAACCCGAAAAGGAAGACCCGCGACATGATGGTGTCCTTCGTCGCGATGAGGTAGACCGAAAGCATCGCGAGGGCGTAGGTCATCTTCCGGACGGTTCCGACAGTTCGAACCGATGAAACCTTGGATACCTGCGTGCCGCCGCCGTTTTTGAGGGCGGCCAAGATCACACCAAGACTGATGATCGCGTGGTAGGTTGAGTAGGCTGAAAGCGGAAGGGCCCCGACGGCTTTCCACTGGGAGATGAGGAACCATCCCCAGAAGCCGAACGACAGCAGGAGTAGCTCACAGGCGACCGACAGGATCGTAATGCCTCGTGTGCGTTGGATGACCATGTCGTTGAGTTATCGGGAAGCTGCTAGGCAAATGACAACGCAATAAACGGTCGGTCCCGAGACTGGCGACGGCAACCGGCGTTCACTTTGGCAACGTTCGTGGGCCACATTTGTTTTTGCTTTTGGTCGGCCGATGTTAGGGTCCTTGGATGGCTGCCCGGACATTAGTGTTTATTGATGAAGCGAATCTGCTCCAGATGGGGCACCTGATTGGAAAGATGACCGATTGGACCCGTGTTCGGGAGTTTCTTGCCGACGGGCGGACGGTCGTCGAGTTTGTTGTCTACGCGGGGCTTCCCCCGAATCTTCCGGAATGGTTCGAACTGCGTCAGAAGCGCGACAAGTTCCTCAACTGGCTTGAACAGCATGGCTTCCTAGTCGTTCGGAAGTATGGAAAACCTGCTGAAGCGGGGAGCTACAAGGCAACGGTCGACCTTCTCATGGCCATTGATGCGATCGATCTCTGTGAGTCAATCAAGCCCGAGGATGCCATTCTTGTGTCCGGTGACGGGGATTTCGCCCATCTGGCGGTGAAACTTCGTCGAAAGGGTATACGCGTGACGGCTGCAGGGGTTCTCGAACTGGTGGCCGAGGATCTTAAGTCGGCTTCCAACGCAGTGCTCGATATGACCGAACTGTTCCAAAGTTTCGGTGACTACCGGTCTTTGAGCCGCCCTGTTCCGGCTGCGATAAAGCCCAAATTGACTGTCCTCCCGACCGGCAGCCTTACGGCCTGATTCGTTCAGATCTTCGCCAGTCGCTTTAGCTGCGTTTCGAAATCAGCGAGGACCTTGGTGAACGCAAACCTCGACACGTAGGTCCGTCCGTTTTCCCCCAGCGCAGGTAGCTCACTCCGCCTATCGGCCAGTGAATCGAGCAAAGTGGCCAATTTATCAGGGCTTCCGGGGGGCACGTTGAACCCGAACGCCCCCGCAATCTGTGCGAGCGCCAGTTCGGAGTCCTGGTCCGCCACGGTGACTACGGCTTTCCCGGCGGAAAGATTGCTCAACAGCTTGCTTGGGAAGAAGAATTGGCCTGTGCCGGACTGCTGCGTAATCAGGCTGACGTCGGCATCGGCCAGCATGTTCTGATACTGCTCCTTGGGCTGCAGCGGCAGGAAGATAACGTTTCCCAGCCCCCGGGCCTTCGCGGTCGCCTCCAACTGGGTCCTCTCGGCACCGTCGCCGCAGATAACAATTCGAACAGCTTTCTTCGTCACGAGAGCCGCCGCATCCAGCAGGATTCCAAGCCCCTGCTTCACACCAAGATTGCCCGAATAGACCGCCACGAACGCATCCTGACCAAGGCCGTGCGCAGACCTAAACACCCCTGCCCAGGCTGTCGCCGAGTCGGGTGCGACGTCGACTCCATTGAAGAAGAGGTAGCGCTTGGACGAGGGCACTCCCTTGCGCTCAAAGGCTCTCACCATTCCTTCACAAATTCCTGACACCATCGCCGCCTTGCGGTATGCGAATGCTTCGAGCCAATAGAGGGCCTTCGTGAGCAGGCTTGGCTTGAGCATTCCGAGCCCCACGGCCGCGTCCGGTTGGAGATCTTGGACGTGGAAAACGAATGGCGCTCTTTTGATCCCGGTGAGGATCCACGCGGCGAACCCCAGGAGCAGCGGCGGTGAAACGACGACGTAGACATCGGCGCAAGGGAGAAAGAGCAGGCGACACCACGATGTCGCGATGAAGCTGGCCTCATGCAAGATACGCTTTATAGCGCTCGGTTTTGCCGGCACAAAGTGCCAGCAACGGTGAACGGGAACCCCGTCGATTTGGTCCGTTCGGTAAAGCCGCCCGCGGTCCTCTGACAGTTTTTTCCAAGTTGGATAATACGAGAAAGTCGTCACCATCCGGACGCCGTGCCCGCGCTCCCGCAGATGGCGGCAAAGCGCGACGTTGTAGGGGGCGATCCCGGTGACCTCGGGCGCGTAGTTGATGCCCCAAACGACGACTTTCATGATTTTCTGGCGGCCTGCTTCTTCAACTCGTGCGTCTTGGCTACGCAGAGAAACTCGTAGAAGGCGTGAAGCCGCGCAAAATAGAAGCCGGCGCTGCCATCGAGGAAGCCCTTCTGGAATACGTAGACGAAGAGGAATCGTTGCAGCGGGCGGAAGGGAAGCTTCTGCGAGAGCTGCTTCATCTTGCGGCGCAGGCCGACTTCCTTGCTCTGGAGCTGTTGACCGCTGCCCTTGAGATGACGGTCTAGGGCCACGCGGGCCTCCCAGTTGGAATAGCGATTGTGCTTCTCCACGAAAACGTCGACCGACGGGAAAGCGTAATGGTCCATCTCGCACTCCAGGTGGCCAGTCTCTCCCTGCACGATCACGTGTTCATGGACTTCGTTGTCGCCGCTGGCGGTGTCCACGTCGGTCAGCTTCTCGTAGCGGCCGAGGCGGTGGCGGAAGAGGCGCAGGTTCCAGTTCGGGTAGTAGGAATGCTTGAGCCATTGGCCCATGAACATGAACCGCCGGTTTATCCACCAGCCGTTCGGGCCACCCGGTGCGCTGACAATGCGGCGGAACTCCTCCTCGGTCTCCGCTGGCATGACCTCGTCGGCGTCGAGGATGAAGACCCAGTCGTGTTTGAACGGCAGGTTCTCCAGCGCCCAGTTCTTTTTTTTGGGCCAAGTGCCGTTGAACTGGAACTGGACGACCTTGGCGCCGTGCTCCTCGGCGATCTTCTGTGAACCGTCGACGCTGTTGGAATCGACGACGAAGATCTCGTCGGCCCAAGCCACGGCCTCAAGGCAACGGGGCAGGTTCTTCGCCTCGTTCTTGATCGGGATGAGGATGGATACGGGGACCTTCATGCAGAAAGTTCGCTAGACGAGACTCGGCCCCGGTCGAAACCAACTCAAGGTCGCCATTTCCTCGGTTTCAAAGGCTTGCAAGGATGCCCCGCGCAAACGGTCCACTCGGGAACGTCCTTGGTCACAACTGACCGCGCCCCGATTACGGCACCTTCACCGATCGTGATCCCCGGTTGAACAAAGCACTCGGCAGCCAACCAAGCGTAGGCGCCGACATTGATCGGCTCCGCAAAAAGCGGAAAACCGCCGTCTTCGTAGTCGTGGCTCCCGGAGCACAGGTGCGCGCCCTGGGAAACAACGGCGCGTTTACCGAGGGCAATTTTCGCCTGCGTGTAGAGCGTCGACCCGCTGGCGACACCGACCTCGTCGGCGCATTCGAGGTTCCACGGCGCCCAGATGACCGCACCGGGATAGATGTGGCAGTTGCGTCCGATCTTCGCGCCGAAGAGCCGAAGCAGGAAACAGCGCCAGCCGTGCAGCGGACGCGGGCTCCAACGAAACAAGGTCGCTTGCACCAGTCCCCAACAGAGCCGGCCCAGTCGATTGCCCAGAGAGAAGCTCGGACCCGCATGGGCATCGCCGGAGGCCCGGTAAGCGGGATCTTGGCTGGAAGTGGATGGGGATTTGTTCATCGGTCCCGCCGTGGAAATACCCGTTCAGCGCTTCATCGTGCAACGTCCATGCTGCGGCCAGTGCGTTTGGCCGAGGACTGAACTGGGATCAGGCTGTTCGAGACGGTGGAAGTCACCGTGCGAAGCGCACATCTGACGATGGACCGTCGCGTGTGCCAAAGCCGACGCAGGCCGACGGCTACCCGGTCCCACAAAGGGGCCTGGCGCAATACAGCGGTGCGACGCAGCCACGTTTCAAACTCACGCCGGCGGGCATGAAGCCAACGCGTGCCGGGATCGAACGGTTTGGGGCTGCCGATGAAATGCAGGATGCCCGTCGTCGGCTGGGTTTGGTGGTTCCACGGCTCGACGCAGACGTTGAGCCATCTCGGTAGCGGTTTGAAACGGTTCCGGAAAACAAAGTTCAACGCCGACTGGTCATGGCTACGGAGGACCGGGCCGTGCGCTTTGACGAAGGCCAGCGTTTGGTCGGTCAGGCTGAATCGCCGCCACTGGTCGAGATCAAGCAGGAGGACTCCCGCGTTGAAATGGGGACTCCAGTCGGGAACGCCACGGGCCAGGGCGAGTGTTCCATCTAGCGAATCCTTGAAGGTCGACGTGGCCACGGCTGCCAATGGATGACCATCCAGGTCGGTGGAAAACACCTGTTGAAGATCGACCCGGACCAGCAGGTCCGAATCGAGGTAGAGAACCCGGGGAAGGTGGGGAAGGTGGGGAAGAAGCGCGGGCAACAACAGACGCCCGTAGGTCATCTTGCTGCCATGAAGCCCGTTGAAGGTGCGAAACTGCTCTTCCGGATCGAAGGCAGTGACCGTGAGCCGGAAGTCTTTTCCCGTCGATTGGAGCGTTTCCCTGAGCGCGGCGACCTCGGACTCCGTAAGCCCCAACTGGAAGACATGGACATCGAGCACATCAGAACCGTGGTGCAGTGCAGCCGTGAAGAGCACGACGTGCGCTCCAGGAACCATGGCCCGGTCGATGAAAAGTGCGATGGAGGTCATGCGTTCGGCGATACGTCGATGCCTTAAGCGCGTCTCCAATGCATGTCGCCGGATGGGTTAGCGGATGATTTCCAGAAGGGATTGAGCGGATCGACGGATCTCGAACCGCTGGTTGAAGCAGTCGACGGCGCGTTTCCTCATCGCGTCCCTCGCGTTGTCGTTGTGGGCGAGCCATCCGGACAGGAGACGAATCGTGCCTTCGAGAGTGTCGGTGTCCACCAAGCCGGCGCCATCCCCGGAGATCTCGCGCCAGATGTTTACCTTGTCCGAGATCAATACGGGGCATCCCGCGGCAAGGGCTTCCGCCACGGCCAGGCCGAAATTCTCCTGATGCGACGCCAGCACGAAGGCATCGGCGCAACGGAAGGCGCCCCACTTGACATCGCCTCCGAGCATGCCCGGCCAGACGATGCGGTCCGCGATTCCGAGCGATTCCGCGCGGCGGACGAGTTCGGATTTCCAGCCGGTCTGATCAGGCCCGGCCATGACCAGAAGGAGGTCCGAGTTCGCAGCCGCCTTGGCGAAGGCGTCGATGAGGAGATCGCAGCCCTTCTTCACATGGAGGCGGCCAAGGAAGAGCAGGAACCGGCGACCCGCCACGGCGGGAACCTTGTCGAGAAAGGCGGCGCGCTGCTGTTCCAGATTGGTGGGCGCTGCGGCGGTGCCGAGTCCGGCGACGGCTTCGTTGACGCGGTAGAGCCAGAAGCTTTGACGGGCCAGAAGTTTCTCCTCCTCGCAGGTGAACAGCACCGCCTTGGCATCCCGCAGCACGCGGTAGTCGCCCCATGGCCAGAAGAGCCATTTCTTGAGATGCTTCAGGGGGTAGGCGGTTTTGAAGTAGGGATCCAACATTCCGTGCGGATAGGCGAAGTAAGGACGCTTCCCAGCGAAGGCGCGATGAACTGCCAGTCCGTGGAACTGCCAGAGGCCATGCGTGACCACCGCGTCGAAGCGGGGACCGTTCTCACGCAGCCACGGAGTCATCCTGGACGAATAGCCATAGTGGGTTTTGCCCGGTCCCAGCCCGTGGATCGGAATCTCGACCGATTCCGGGATGAAGCGCGCGTTGGGATTGTCGAGACTGGCGATCTCGACGCGATGCCCGAGATCGAGGTGAACGCGCGAGAGCTGGCGCACCGCTTCGATGGGGCCGCCGGTCATAGGATCGGCGGAGTGGATGACGTGGAGGAGACGCATTCCCTAGGTTTTGTATCCTGCCGACTGCGCCATCGACCGGTAGATCGCGGCGTATTGCTCCAGCATCCGTTCCGTCGAAAACTGGCGAACCCAGGCAACGCCTTCGGCCGCTCTGCGACTCCGATCAGAATCGACCAAAGCCTTCGCAAGGAGGGAGGAAGCCCCGGCTTCGTCGTCGGGATCGACGTAGTAGGCGAGGTCGCCGCCCACTTCGGTCATCGAAGCGCGACGGGAAGTCAGGACGGCCGTGCCGCAGGCCATGGCTTCGGCGATGGGCCAGCCGAAACCTTCCAGCAGCGATGGAAAGAGCAGCAGTTGGGTTCCCGAGTAGAGGCATTCCAAGGTGGCATTGTCGCAATCCGTGACCCAGATCACCGGCAGTCCGAGCTCGACTGAGAGCGACTCCAGTTCGCGCGTTGGAGCCTTGCCGGCCATGACAAGGGCGGGTGGAGCGGAGCCGGGGCTGCGGGCGCCTGCCACCATCCGAAGCACACCGGGACGGTTCTTATACCACTGGTTGCCCCCCACGTGCAGGAGGAAGCGTTCGGGTATGCCGAGGCGGGTGCGGACGTCAGCGATTTCCCCCGACGAGCGGCGGCGATACGGGTAGTTCAAGCCCACATGCACGACCGAAAGCCGGTTTGGCCCGACGGAAATGAGGCGTGCGACGTCCGCGCTGGTGGCGTGGGAATCCGCCACGATCCTGTCCGCCGCGCCGAGGCTTCGCCGAATCCAGGACTGGAGAAGGCGGCCGGTGAAGCGGGTTGGGTTCTGCGGGATCTCCCCCAGCGCGCTGCGGACCGCAAGAAGGTCATGGCATGTGAGCAGACGTCGTCCGATCGGAGCCTGGCGGAGATACATCGCGTTCGAGTGGTCGCAGACATGGATAATGTCCGGCTTCAAGTCCGCGATGTGCCGGCGGAGGAGTTTTGGAAAGCGGATGAACTTGTCGACGTAACCGAGCCATTTGCCCTTGCCGGTAGTTCCTTCCCTGCGGTTCCAATGAACTTCCGGATGCAGGCTTCCCACGTCGAATCCGTGACCGTTGAGGTGACGGGTGAAGACATCCGTGAACCGCTGCATGCTTTCCTGGCGGTCAGGCGGATAGTTTCCGACGAGGAGGATGCGGAGCCTACTGGCGCTCATCGTTGCGGCGCTTGGAACCGACGGAGAAGGAGCCGGGCCGTGGCCAGGGCTCCGATGGTTCCCCGGACTTGGGCTCGATCGGTTGGATGGCGGGACGGGCCGAAGGCGGCAGCCAACCCTCGTCGTTGCGACGTTTGGAACCAACGGAGAAGGAGCCGGGCTTTGGCCCGGGTTCCGATGGTTCTTCGGGCTTGGGTTCGATCGGTTGGATGGCGGGACGGGCCGAAGGCGGCAGCCAGCGTATGGCCTTTTTGCGCGGAGGAAGGCCGGCGGTCGTGGGATTCGGCCGCTCCGGGATGGACGGTTTCTGCACGAAACGCGGCGATGCCACGACGGGTTGCTGGAGTTCACCCCCTGTAGGCCCACCTCCTGCCAACGAATCAACTCCGGTGGCGGCATCCGAGTCCGTCACCGGAGGCGTTTTCAGCGAGGCCAAGAAAAAGCCCATGCCCAGCACGGCGGCTCCGAGGGAGGTTGGTTGGCCGAATTGGCCGCAGAGAAACGTGAGAGCTGTCGCCCCGAAGAAGCCCATAGGCAGAAGATTGCCCTGACGGGCGGCCTTGATCCCGTAATAGAGCGCCCAAAAAGTCATGCCAAGGCGCAACAGGAGGTAGGCGGAACCCAGGAACGGTCCTGATTCCAACATCACACGTGGCCATTCGTTTTCAAAGAACTGCCCCCCTGATCCCATGAGCGCGGCACCTGCGTTGGTCCCCAAACCGAGACCAAGCCCGAGAGGCTGGAGATTCGCGAGGGTGTCGAAGGTGATGATCATGGGTGAGATCAGGCGCCAGAGGGAACCGAAGACACCGCCCTCAGTATTCGAAGCGCTTGCCAGACGTTCTGAAGTGGTTGCCAAGCCTTCCTGGTAGACATCGAACAGGCTAACCGCAAAAAAGACCACCCCGCCCACGACAATCCATTTGGCGAACTTCCGCAGGGCCTGGGGAAAGAACACCGCTCCGAAGCCGAAGGCGGCACCTACAAGAATGAGAGAAAGCAGCAAGGAGCGGCTTCCGGCCACGGCGGCGGCCAGAATTGTTCCCGCCAAGGCCGGGATGGTGAACCACCAGCGGGTCCATCCTTTGAGGCTGATGAAGCCCAGGAAGAAGGCCGTTGCGAAACCGAAGAAAGCCACCGGGCCCGAGATAAAGCTAAACGTTCCGGACGCGCGGATCTTGCCGCCGACCGATTCGATCATGCGCCCGCCGCTGGCGCCGAGATTCCACCAGTCGTCGTAGCCTGATCGATACTGCTTGGCCATGATCAGCGCCATCGGCAGCGCCAGGATCATTAGGAATCTGCCGATCTTGCGGATGTCTTCCGCGCGCAAGACAGCGCCCATGACGAAGACCAGGGGCAGATGCAGGAAGTTCGCGCGGAATCCATAACCAGCCACCAGGATGTTTCCGGACACGAGGGTTCCGGCCACAAAACTGAGTGTGCCCAGCACCACGATGGCGCCGATAAAAAAATTGAGTTTCAGCCCCTTGCAGGACGCGGCCGTGAGATAAATCAAGATCACCACCGGATCGCGGATGATCAGGAGGACGTCCGACAGGGAAACCAGATACCATTTGCGAAGGGATCCCTCGAAGATCCAGAGGATCAGGTAAAGCCAGATCAGGCCGCGCGTCATCCGCAGCATGACACCCTCGACCGGTTGATCCGCCTGATCCAGCACCTGGGGTGGTGCCGTCACGGCGCCTCTGGGCGAATGCTTCACCCGCCCCGGCAGGCCCGGTTGTTTGACTGTGGCTGACGTCATGCTTTTATCCTGCCTCTGGTCTAGCCGAGGACTTCCAAAATTTTCCGGCCGTATTCCGGCCAAGTCAGGCTGGCGGCCTTCTGCTGGGCCGCGCGCGCCATGTCGGGCAGGAGATCGGCTTGATCGGCAATCAGGTTGACCTTCTCCGCGATCGCTTCCGGCGCCCGGACGGGCACAAGGAAGCCGGTTTGCCCTTCGACGACAAGATCTTCACCGCCGGCATTCCGCGTCACGATGATGGGCAATCCCCGGCTCAGGGCCTCCTGTTGCACCAGGGCCCGGCCTTCGGCGATGGAAGGGAGCAAGAGGACGTCGCAGGTGTCCATGAGCTTCAGGACCTCTCCATGCGGGCGTGGAGCCTCGTAGGTGAAGTTTCCGCCGTGTTTCCGGTAGAATTCCATGGGCATCGACGGAGTCCCCATGACCACCAGTTCTATGTCGGAACGTTTCAGGAGTTGGAATGCGGCGAACAGGTCGGCCAATCCTTTCCGCTGGCCCATGGAGCCGGCGAAGAGGAACCGGATCTTCCTGCCCGCCGGTTTGGTTCGGTCACGGAAAACGACGGGCGGTGAGCCGAACTCGGCCACGAAGCAGTTCCGGCCTTTCCGAAGTTCGACTGGGATGCTGTCGAGGACGAACTGGCTCGGACACACGACGAAATCCGCCGCCTGAAGCTCAGACGTCTTGCGAGCCATTTTCTCGTCGGAATCCTGGGTGCTGCCGAGGGTCGGTTCCCATTCGGGCAGACGTTGCGCCTCTTCTTCCAACAGGCTCCGCACCGTGCGCCAGTAGGCGATGGGCAGATCATAGGCGGCCTTCAGTCCGAGTCGTCTGGTCTCCGTCAGCGTGGCGAGGGCGCCGTCCTCGTAGGCATAGACGGCGGACAACGAATGGCGACGGGCCCAGTCGGGAAGCGCGGCGGCGACCTTCGCGTCGAGGTGCCGGTAGACCGCGTCCACGGAGGCCCACCCGGTCTCGTGGCGGGACAATCCCTGCCAGCCGATTTTCCGCGAAGCCAGGCGGGCCGTTTCGCGCAGGGGCCAGGCGGCCATCTTGTCGGACGAAATGGCGTAGCAACGGCGGAGCAGCTCGCTCCGCAGCGAGGCCGGCAGGAGACCGAACCAGCCGGGCGTTCCCGAAAACCCGAGCGCGGTCGCGAACAGGCCGAGCCGCTTCGATTGGTCCGCCGCCTCCAGCAGGGCGCGGACAAACGTGTTTCCCGTGGGATGTGAGATCAGGAGCATCGGATTCGAACCGTCGCGGGCCAGCGTGGGTCCGGCGGGGAATTGTTCAAGGCGTGCCTGTCACTTCGAGGGGAACGTGGCCCGCCGACCTACCGGGCGGAGGGGCGGATGGCATCGAGCTCGCGGAGATACGCGTCGGCCACGGCGGCGCGGGTGTGTTTGGCCAGATGGCCCGGCGCCGCGACACGGTAGGAGGCGAGGCACCCTGGATCTGCCAGCAGCGCCCGCAGGCGTTCCGCAAGGACCCGGTGATCGCCGTTGGGGAAGGTGACACCGCACGGGCCGATGGCGTCGGGCAACCCTCCGCCGGACGAACCCACCGCCGCGCAGCCGCAGGCGATGCCTTCGAGCGCCACGATGCCGAACGGTTCCTTCCACAACGAAGGGACGACGAGGATGCGGTGCCGGTTGAGCAGGGCGGCCAGTTCCGGCCCCGTCTTCTGCCCGGCGAAAACGACCTGCCCCGCCAGTCCCGACGACATGGCCTGGGCCTTGAGGTTTTCCAGTTCCGGCCCCGAGCCCACCACCGTGAGAGAGGGGCGGATCGCATCCGCGGCGAGGCGGGCCAGCGCCTCCAGCAGGATGGAGCATCCCTTGTCCGAGACGAGGCGGCCTACGAAGACGAGGTCACGGTCGCGAACAGCGAGGGAGTCTTCCGTGAAGACGTCGTCGCGGTAGGGATTGGCGACCACGCCGCACCGGACGGGAATCGTCGCCGCCAGCGCCGTGCTGACGGCGAGGTTGCGGCGGACCAGCCTTGTGGCGACGAGCTTCAACCGGTCCTGCCAACCCATGCGCCCATCGACCCGCGAGATCCAGGTGTGGTGGACCACGAGGACGGGCTTCCGGGAAAGCAGCGCCGGCCAGAGCGTCGCGAGGCTGATGTTGCCCTGGAGATACACGTCGCACCAACGGATCTGCCGCCGGATCTCGCCGCGACCGGGTTGACGGAACACGGGAAAGGGAAGCCGAGCCGCCGCTTCCGGATCGGGTGTCTGCGTGATCACGCGGACCTCGTGGCCGAGACGATGGAACTCGTCGGCCAGGATGCCGCTGACGAGTTCGATGCCTCCGACGCTCGGAGCAAAAAGATGGGATGAAATGAGGATCCTCAAATGGCTAGAGAGTGTCTTCAAACCAGCTCCTCATCGAGCGGAAGAAAGGCGTCTGTCGCTCCTCCGGAGCTTGAACACTTGGGCAACCAACCCACAGCTCGCGCTGTGGGCTACTGTCTTCCGCACCTCCGGTGCTCAGAATCGGGTTTGAAGACACACCCTAGTCCCCGTAGTTCCCCTGCACGGCCACCAGCAGCGCCCAACGTTTCTTCAGGCGCGGCAGATAGAGCTTGGGCTGATGCACCAAAAGCGCGAGCCCGAGCAGTTCACCCAGATGCCGCAGCATGAGGCCGGTCTTCACGAGGAAGACGGGCGCGCCACGATGCCGGCGGATGAGCCGGAGCCGGGCTTTGTGGAGGTGGAAGACGCGCGTGTGCGACCATTTCGAGAGCGTCTCCTTATTGTCATGGACGACCTTGTCGGTCCGCAGCACGGCCTGCTTCCAGCCAAGTTTTTTTAGACGCCAGGCCCAGTCGATGTCGCAGTCGGAGAAGGGAAACTCCGTGGCGTCGAGGCCGCCGCTCTTCTCCAAGGCATCGCGGCGGATGACGATGGGGCTGGTGTAGACGGCGTCGCATTCGAAGGCCTGGAGCGGACCGTTCCATGGGATCGCCGGGCCTTGGCTCTGGTCCAGGCCGAGCTTCGCGGCCAGATGGGCTCCGAGGATGAACTCCAGCGCCGTGGGGAAACGGCAGCCGTAGCCGGGCGAGGTTCCGCTGTATTTCCGCACCGTGAACCCGATCGCGCCGATGTCCTTGGCCGCGTCCCCGAGCGCGAGGGCGGCGTCGAGCGGAGACGCATCCGCCATCCAGTTGTCCGTTTCAAAAAGGAAGAACCACCGGAGGTTCGGGAACGCCGCCAAGGCCGCGGCGCAGCCCCGGTTGATGCCGTCGCTGAAGCTGTTCGGCTCGCCCGCTTGGCTTTCCACGAGGACCACCGGGATCTCCGGATGGGCCTGCTGGAACTCGCGGACAAACTCGCACGATCCGTCGGTCGATCCCGCGTCGAAGACGGTGATCGATCCCGTGTGCTTCGACGTGCGAAGAGCCGCCGCCAGCGACGGCAGGGCGATGCGGAGGAGGTCGGCGCGGTTGAAGGAATTGATCATCCCCACCACGGCGACCTGGGCTGGATTGTCAGGAATCATGAAGGACGTGGATCAGGGTCGAACCGGCTGAACGATTTCGGCATCGCCGGAATCAGGGTGAAACAGCACGGGTGCCGGCAAGATTGAAAGGGGCGCAAAAAAGCACCTGGGTGCAAAGAGAACAAGCCGGGGTCGTAGCGGCATTTGTCCCGACGTGGATTCCTGGGAAACCGCAGATTTAACCCGCACTCCGAAATGGAAATGGGGAGCGCACGCGTCCCGCGTGCGGGTTTGGGCGTCCCGCCCAAACCTTCGTCATACCAACTGTCTCCTTTCCGGGGGAGAAAATGGATGACGAGATTTTCGGCGTGACGCCGAAAACAGCACGCGGGACGCGTGCGCTCCCAGGTTCGTTCTTATTTTCTGATTCCAACTTCGGAGTTCGGGTTCAAACCATTCATGAGGGCGTATGTGGTAGGGCGAAGGCTCCTGCCGAGCCGCCTCGAAACACCCTGCAAACAAGGTCCCCAACGGCGGCCAATCGGGAAGGCCCCGGCGATGGGCTCCCCGGAATAACCTGCCCGATCTTCGAAAACCACAAGGCGGCTCGGCCGGAGCCTTCGCCCTACCGCCCGCGACTTCGTCCCAAACGCTGGCAAATTGTCACGCTTTCACTGTTTGAATAATCCCCCTAGGAAGCGCCCTCCCTTGCTTCCTATCGCGTGAGAAGTTCCGAGAAACGCCGGGCGACGATGGGCCAGTCCGCGTTCTGCCGATACCAGGCGGCGGCGGCCTGGCCGATGCGTTCGCTGCCGCCATGGGCCAGGGCGGCGAGGAGACGCACGACCGATGCCGGGCTTCCGTCGCACGAGAGGAAGTGCTGCCCGACGACCAGCGGCGCGGAATCGGCGTCGTCCGGCAGGACGGCGGCGCAGCCGCAGGCCAGCGCGGACATGAGGGCCGTCGACTTGCAGGCGAGCGAGGCGGGGTAGAACGAAAGGAACAGATCGCTCTCGCGGAACCGCGCGACCGCCTCTTCCAAGGTCACGTTGCCCGCGATCCGCAAGGCCACGTCCGGCGCGGTGGAGCGCAGGAAGGCCACGTCCTCGCTGGCGGCGGTTCCCTCGCCCGCGCCCTTGCCCACGACGTGCAGGACCGCGAGCCGGCCCGCCTGCTGGAGAGAGCGGATCAAGGGCAGATGCGCCTTGGCCGAATGCAGGCGCTGCGCGGTCTGGCCGAACAGGATCAGGCGCAGTCCACCGGCGGAAGGCGTGCGTGTGTGCGGAGATGGACTGAGCGGGAAGTTGCTGGGGATCGGCAGGAGATCCGTCACGCCGGGACGGACCCCATCCAGCAGCCGCTTCATCCGCAGGGTGCTCGTCACCGCCCGGCCGGAGACGCGCAGCATCCGGCGGACGAGCCGGCGTTGCATCCAGCCGAAGTAGAACTCGCTCCGCCACGGCGGCCCGCCCGACCACAGTTCGTGGAAGACGGTGACGACGCGGGGTTGTTCCTTATTTCCGGCAAGCCATTGATCGAGCCCGTCGCGGAACCACACGGGCACTCCGCGCGGATGATAGCCGTAGGTCACGTAGTGGACCACGAGGGACTTGGTCCCGCTCGCTTCGAGCGCCGTGGCTAGGTCGCCAGCGGTCCGCGCTGGAAGCTTCTTCAGCCCGAAACCGTCGTGTTCTTCCGGTCCCTCCCATGCGGGATCGCCGATGAGGAATGAGGCCTGGATGCCCGCCAGAGCGCGGACGTGCCGGGCAAGGTTCAACGCGTAGTCGCCGATGCCGTCGATGACGGGATAGGTCCGGGGAACGAGATGGAGGACGGGATTCAAAAAGAGGTTCCTCGCTGTTTTCGGTGGGTAACCATGCGTCTTGCGGCTCCGAGTTGCTCTGGACTGCTCGACCGCGTTCTCCCTCACCCCAGCCCTCTCCCGCTGGGAGAGGGGGCCAATGGGTCCGCTCCCGGACGCTGACGCGGGAAGCGGTTGTTGGCCCAGTCAATGCGGGCCAAAGCAGTGCCCAACGCGGTCGGCGTCGCTCCCTCTCCCAGCGGGAGAGGGCTGGGGTGAGGGAGAACGGCCAGCCAACCACGGGCGCGAACGGCCCCACCAACCCACCGAAAACAGCGAGGAACCACAAACGGTTTCGGCGGGACGCCGAAACCGACACGCGAGACGCGTATGCTCCCCGACGAAGACGAGGGTGCGGAAGACGCCCTCGACCGGCAGCGCGAGGTCCACGATCTCATGGAAGTTCATCCCGCAGTGACGGTCTTCGCCGGTCTGCTACTTTCATTCACTGAGCCCGCAGTTGGAAGAACGCAGCGTCGTCCGGCACCGGCAATGGAACTCCAGCTTCCTTCGCCATTGTCCAGTGCTACGGCGCGGTCACGGACTGCACGCGGTAGAAGCGCTCTGGCACGCCGGGCACGGGGGCGGGGGTGGTGAAGGTTTTTGCGGTGCCATCGCCGGGGATGGCGGCGAGACCGGTGTCGGTCCACACAGCGGGGGCGAAGGTGTCGCTGCGCCAGAGGGTGTAGGATTTCCCGCCGACGCTGGGGAAGGTGATGAGAAGGTTCGCTCCGCTGCGGACAATGGAGGTGATGGCGAGGGCGCTCTGGTTCAGCTAAGGATTCAGGAACCTGACGCGGTAAAATCTCGCTGGATAATTCGTCTTGTCCGGGTCGGCAAAGATGATTGGCAGGCCGACATAAGCGCGCAGGCCCAGGTTCGTCCAGTTTTGTAAATTGGCCGATGCCTCCAGTTCAAAAACGTTGCCGATTTTGGCTCCGGGGAAATCCATTTGGAACAAGCCGTTGGTTGAAGAAGTCATCGGCGCACCGAGCGCCAATCGCAGAGAGTTGGTGATGATCAGCACACCGGCGGCGGGTGCCGGTATGTTGTAAATGACATTCGTTGGGTCCGAACGAAAAACCTTCAGTGCAGGCTTTTTGTCGCTCAGGTCGATTCGGACAAATTCATCGACACGGCTTTCGGTCGGAATACGCAGCCCGTTGGTTCCGAGGATCGACAGGGAGAAAGCATCTGGTCCGCTGACCGGGCAATTGGCGGTCAGGCTGACGCGGAAACTCAGGTTTGTTCCAGGCTGAAACCTCTGGGAAAAGGCATTGATGAAAGCAGAATCAACCAACTGGGCGCGCGCCGGCACCCCCAGCAAGTTGCCCGACCCTCCTCCTTCGATTTGTGGTGCGCCCGGTCCTGCGAACCCGCCGCCAAAATCAAGCTGGTCAATGAGGACAAGGTTTACGGCGTTGCTCGTCGAAGTGTTGTCCACGAGTTGAAAACGCAACGTGTAGGGTCCGGGTGAACCGGCCAGGCTTGAGGTGTCCAGGGACACGCTTAATACGATGCCGGCTGAGGTTGTCATCTCCCCAACGACAAAACAGGCACAGATGAGAAACATCAGGCATGGTGAACTTGTGAATGATTTCATAAATGGTGGGTTTCCCTTAGCTTGGGTTTTCACGGCAGGGCTTCTGCAAATATCCTGATACGGGATCGTATTCGTGGGATGAAAATCGGTTCCTCGCTGATTCCAGTGGCTGGAGGGTTTGTGGCATAGTTGGCCGGGATGATACCTGAGAAGGCCTTTGAGCGGTTGTTGGGACTCGACGAGA
>JAYVSO010000101.1:0-24799 GCA_043775315.1 Verrucomicrobiota bacterium | reverse complement strand
CGCCGGACGGCGCGGCGCCCGGGCGCCGCGCCGTCGACAGGAGCATCCATCCTGGTCGCGGACGACCACGAGGCCAACCGCGCGTTGCTCGCCCGACGGCTTGTGCGAAACAGCCACACGATCGCCCACGCCGAGGACGGCGAGCGTGCCCTGGAACTTCTGCGGAAACATCCGTTCGACCTCGTGCTGCTCGACGTTCTCATGCCGAAGATGACCGGCCACCAGGTCCTGTCGGCCATGAAGGCGGACCCGGTCCTGCGCCACATCCCGGTCATCATGATCACCGGGTTCGACGACTTGGACAGCCTCATCGGCTGCATCGAGTGCGGCGCGGAGGACTACCTTACCAAGCCTTTCGATCCCGTTCTGCTCAACGCACGCATCGGCTCAAGCCTCGAGAAAAAGCGCCTCCGCGACATCGAGCAGGACCTGCTGAAGCAGGTCCGCCAGGAGCAGGAGAAATCCGAGGCGCTCCTGTTGAACATCCTACCCCGCACGATCGCGGACCGCCTCAAAGCCGGCGAGTCGACCATCGTGGATTCCTTTCCCGAGGTCACCGTGCTGTTCGCCGACCTGGCAGGCTTCACCGAGTTGAGCGCGCGCATCAGCGGCGCCGAGATGGTCAGACTTCTCAACGACCTTTTCACCACATTCGATCTGCTCGCCCAGGAGCAGGGCCTTGAAAAAATTAAGACCATCGGCGACGCCTACATGGTGGTGGGTGGATTGCCTCTTCCTCGTCCCGACCACGCGCAGGCGATCGCCGAACTGGCGCTCAACATGATTGAGGCCGTGAAGGAGAGATTTGGGGGCGGCGAGTTCCCGGTTCGCATCCGCATCGGCATCAGCAGCGGCCCGGTGGTCGCGGGAGTCATCGGGCGGAACAAATTTAGCTACGACCTGTGGGGAGACACCGTCAACACGGCCAGCCGAATGGAGTCCTACGGCGAGCCCGGAGCCATCCAGGTCAGCGCCGAGACCTACAAGCTGCTGGAACCAGACTACACGTTTAACCGCCGCGACCTCACAAAAGTGAAAGGCAAAGGCGACCTGACCGCATGGGTGCTCGGTGGGCGGATACACCGAACGTAGGTTTGGACGTGGTTTTGGGAGTTTCACCGGCGCGTGAATTCTTTGTTTCCCTCCATCGCGAAGCTTGGTCCGCTGCCAGAATCACCGGATCAAGACGGCTCCCGTCACATTCCGCCGAAAACGTCGGAAGGACACGGCCTCAGAAAAAGGCCTGGTTTCATTGCCTTCTGTCGGGGAATTGGATGGTGCCAGAGGGGAGATTCGAACTCCCGACCAAAGGCTTATGAGTCCTCTGCTCTACCACTGAGCTACACTGGCCACCGGGCGGAAATACGTCGGCGATTTCGCGGTTCAAGTCAATCGCGCAGATGGTTCGACGGGTCCGGACCGAAGGGAGGATCAGAGAAGCACTCCCGCCACGCAGGCGGTCATGTAGCAGGCGAGGAGACCGCCCACCATGGCCTTGGGCCCAAGCCGCGCGAGGTCGTTGCGGCGCTCCGGCGCAAGCGCCCCGATGCCGCCGATCTGAATGGCGATGCTGGCAAGATTGGCAAACCCACAAAGGGCGTAGGTGGTGATGATGTAGCTGCGCGGATCCAAAACCGCCTTCTGTGCCGACAGGCTCATGTATCCGAAAAACTCGTTCAAAACGATCCGCTCCCCGAGGATCTGCCCGACGGCGACGCAATCCTTCAAGGGTATCCCCATCAGCCAGGCAAACGGGGCGTTCAGATAACCAAAAGCCTCCTGAAGCGGGCGCTCGGTCTGCCAACCGACCTGTCCCACAACCGCCCCGACCAACCAGTTCGTGGCGGCCACGACGGCGGTGAAGGCGATCAACATGGCGATGACGTTGATCGCGAGCTTCATCCCTTCTCCGGCCCCGATACAGAGCGCGTCGATGCCGTTGACGCTTTCCTTGGGTATCTTGGCATTCGCGCCTCCGGCGGTTTCGCTCTTCTCGGTTTCCGGAATGAGGATCTTGGCGATCAACAGCGCGGCCGGTGCGCTCATGACCGACTGCGTGATCAGATGGCCGGCCGGGATCTTGAGCATGCCCGAGTATACGGCGAGCACGCCGCCCGCGATGTTGGCGAATCCGCCGATCATCAGGCATATCAGCTCGCTGCGGGTCATGCGAGGCAGGTAAGGCCGAATGACCAGGGGGGCCTCGGTCTGTCCCATGAAGATGTTGGCGGCCGCCGCGAGCGTTTCACTGCCGCTCGTCTTCATCACCTTCTGCATGACCCACGCCATCCCTCGGACGATCAATTGGAGAACGCCATAGTGATACAGCAGAGAGGAAACCGCCGAGATCAGGATAATCGTCCCCGTGACGGTGATGGCGAACATGAAGGCATTCTCAGGCCCAAAGCCTTTGGCCATCACATCGGGCTTGGCCAACGGGCCGAAAACCAGCTGGTTACCCTCGTTGGCGAACGAGATGAACCGATCGACAAGGGTCTGGCAGAGGTTGAAGAACTTGAGCCCAAGTTCCGAGTGCAGGACGAAGGCGCCGACGGCGAACTGCAGGGCGACGCCCCAGAGCACGATCCGGAGAGGAAAGAGCTTCTTCTTCTCCGACATCAGCCATGCCACGCCAATCAAGGCCACGAGCCCGAAAGCACTGATCAGCTTCAACGTCATGGGCAGGCACGCTACGAGTTCCGCGACGCTCTTGTCGAACGGGGATTGGACGATTCACAAGGGAAGCTAAAGCCGGCGGAGGAAAATTGCCTTTTTCCACGCCTGTTTCTTTGTTCAATTCCCACCCAGACAATGAACCTTGCCGTAAAGATAATCCTCTACGTGGCGCTAACCATCCTCGCCATTTGGCTGGGGTTGGGATTTGCCCGCGCATACCGGAACATGGCAGTGGAACCAACAAGGGCCCCCGCACCGGTCGCGACCAACCTGACACCCTCCGGCATCGAGGGACTTCCTCCCGCGGCGGCAAGCAATGCCTTGATCGCAGCCACCAACGTCGGCCTATCAGTTACCAACCAGGTCACAGAGACCAACACTCCGGCTTCGCTGATCTCGACCAACGCCGTGGTGGAAACAAACGCAGTCGCCGCGTTGCGGACCAATTCTCCGCTGCCAGAGTCTACTCCCCAGACCAACACGGTTCTGGCGGACGACGACGGGACGTCGCAAATCTCATCCCGAGGGCCCCAGCGTCTACGGGGCAAGGACTACGGAGTTCTGATCCGGTATCTCGTCGGACTCGTGGCTGCGCTCGTCGGGCTTGGATTGCTGCTCGCCAAAGATTTCTCACGGACCGTAGGCAGCAAGGCGGTCGAATTCCTGTTCAACGACGACGCCATCGGGGTTCGGCGTCCCGAATACGATGCGGCGGAACACATGTGGGCGACAGGAGACTACCTCGAAGCCATCAGGATGATGCGCGAATACTACACGGCCAACCCAAGGGAGGTTTTTGTCGCAATTCGCATCGCTGAAATCTACGAGAAAGACCTCAAGAACCTCCTCGCGTCCGCCTTGGAATACGAGGAAATCCTAACCAAGAGCCTCCCCCCGGCCAACTGGAGCTGGACCTCGATCCACCTCTGCAACATCTACTCGAAGATGGGCCAGTCGGATAAGTCCCTCGCGCTGCTCAGGCGGATCGCGGTGGAATACGGCGAAACCCCGGGAGCGGAGAAGGCACGAAAACGCCTTAACCAGATCGATCCAACGTTCCTCGCCACAATGACGATCACGACGTTGGCGTCTGAAGCGGAAGATCGTGCGCTAAAGAAGCCATCCAAGCCCGGCAAGGACGACTCCGCTTCCCAGAACCTTCCCTCCGGCTTTCGTCCCAGAAAGTAGATCTTTGTGGCCGCTGCGCCGAACTCCAACTCGGTGGGCCATCCCGAAGCTGACAGAAGGGCCAGCATGGCACTCCCATGGCTCATTCGCCCGTCTTCCGAGACTCCGATTCCAGTCAAGGAATCCAGAACCCCCTGCCGATGAGCCTGATGGCGGCCGTTTAGGAGACTAGCCGTGCCTCTGGGAGAAGCGGCATGGATTAGGCTTCCCACTTTCCAGAGTCGCCCGGCGTTACTTGAGGCATCCAGAGGCGGCTCAATAGCGTAATTTATCTTAGAACAACCCGGCCTCTGCGGAGTCGAACGTAACAAGAATATGAAAATGCATCCTTCCCGAACAAGTCGTTCCCAAACGGTGAAGCGCTGCCGCAAGCCGGCCTCGGGCGTCAGAACCCGCCGCACTAGGGCGACTACCCCAGCTGCCGCCACCATCGATCCGGTCATCCCTCCCTCCCCGGCCAGGGTCGTCGATCCGATCCCGTATGAACGGCTCGGCTACGATGGCAACACCGCCTTTAACCTCTATTTGCGCGAAGTCGGCCAGACGCCGCTGATCACTCCCAAGGAGGAGATCCAGCTCGCGCGCCGTATCAAGAAGGGCGACAAGGCCGCCCGCGAGCACATGATCAAGGCAAACCTGCGCCTCGTCGTGAAGATCGCCCGTGACTACGAGAATTATGGCCTACCGCTCCTCGACCTCATCAACGAAGGCAACATCGGCCTGATGAAGGGCGTGGAACGATTCGATCCCCGCAAGGGCGCGAAACTTTCGACGTATGCCGCATGGTGGATCAAGCAATCCATCAAACGCGCGCTCGCCAACCAGTCCAAGACGATCCGCCTTCCGGTCCATGTCGTCGACAAGCTGTTTCACCTGCGCAAGGCGTCCGCCAAGCTTCAGGAGATCCTCGGTCGCGAACCGAGCAACGAGGAACTCGCCGACGAGCTTGGGCTTCCCGAACGCAAGGTGGCCCGACTGCGCAACGCATCGATCGCACCAGTATCGCTCGAAGCGCCGCTTGGCAACGATGAGGAGTCCAACCGCGTCGCCGACGTCGTCGCCGATACGACGGCTGCAACGCCCTATAGGAACTTGGAAGAGCAGAACAACACGCAGCTCATCCGCGAACTGGTCCAGGGCTTGACGCCGCGCGAACAGGATATTCTGAAGCAACGCTTCGGCCTCGACGGCGAGAACGAGAAAACGCTGGAAGAGGTCGGCGTGCAGTATGGCCTGACCCGCGAGCGGATCCGGCAGGTCCAAAATGTGGCCATGGACAAGCTCCGCCGGAAGTTTGAGGACTTGGAGACGATCACCGTCGCCGAGTAACCCGCGACAGAATTCGAGACGCCGGACGGCTCGCCGTCCGGCGTTTTCCTTTTGTCCAACTGCCGGAGCGTTGGGACTTCCCGGCAACTGCGTCCCCTGCCACGTTGGCCGCCTCGCGCAGTGTGGAGTGAAACCTACAGGGCCATGCGCGGCCTACCCCGGCCGCTCTGGATGCTTTTCGCCGGAACGTTCATCAACCGTTTCGGTGGCTTCGTCGTTCCCTTCCTTACCCTTCATTTGAAGGACGAGGGTTATACCATCGCCGACGCCGGATTCGCGGCCAGCGCCTACGGCATGGGCCATTTGGTCGCGTCGCTGCTGGGCGGGCATTTAACCGACTATTTCGGGCGACGGAACACGATCATCGTCTCGATGTTCAGTTCAGCAGTGCTGGTGCTGGTCTTGTCGCAGGCCAGGGAACTCTGGGCCATCGTGACGCTCGTCGGACTCTTCGGGCTTGCAGGGGAACTCTACCGCCCCGCCGCGAGTGCGCTCATTGCCGACCTCACCGATCCCGACCAACGGATCTTCGCGTTCGCGGGCTACCGCATCGCGATCAATGCGGGTTTCATGCTTGGTCCTGCGGTCGCCGGCCTGTTGTCGCAGGCGCATCCCATGTGGCTCTTCATAGGCGACGGCGTGTCCTCCATCCTCTACGGAATCATCGCTTGGACCACGTTGCCCAACATCATCTCAAAAACCGAGGCCCCGGCGCCGTGGAGCGAGGCGTTGGCCCATCTCCGATCCAACCGGAGGTTCCTCCTCTTCATTCTCGCGGTGGCGCCGATCACGTTCATCTTTTTCCAGATGAACTCCACATTTCCGCTCCATGCCGAATCGCACGGGCTCACGCGGTCGGAGATTGGGATGCTCCTTGGCCTAAATGGACTCCTCGTCATCGTCATGGAGGTTCCACTCACGACCTGGGCGCGACGCCTGAGCCTGCCCGTGGTTCTGGGCACCGGTTATCTACTGATCGGCCTCGGCTACGCCGCAAACGCCTTCCTCGGCACAACGCTCTTGATGACCCTGGGCGTTTTCATTTTTACATTCGGGGAAATGATCACCGCGCCGATCCAATCGACCTACATCGCGAGCCTCGCTCCACAGGCATTGCGAGGCCGTTACATGGGAATCTACAGCCTCGTCTGGTCGCTCGGACTCATGACGGCCCCATGGCTGGGAACGATGGCGTTTCAGAAAGACCCGAACATCCTCTGGTTCGCCTGCGGTGCACTGGGTGTCCTCGCGTCGATCATGGTCGTCATCGCCACCGGCGGCCCCACGGAAAAACCGGCAGCCATCACAGGTCGCCATTTTTAGCTGCCCTTTCTATCCCCACTGCTCGGAGAGTGCAGCCGGCTTGGCTTGGATGATCGGGTTCGTTTCCATTCGTTGACCCACTATGATCGCAAACTGGAGGCCTGCCAGTTTCCCTCGCGGACGACTCGCCAGAAAAAGGATTCCGGCCGATAGTCCCCGCATGTCCCGCGTGTGCCTCGCTTGGATGGCCATTCTCGCAACCTGTGTTGCGGGATACTCCGCCGGCTTCACCAACCAGATCACCCGCGACGTGTTCGAGGTCGGCAAAGTCGTGCATCCGGCGATGACCGAGGTCTCGGGCGTGGCGGCCAGCCGCAAGTATCCGGGCACTTACTGGATCCACACCGACGGCGGCAAACAGCCGTTCCTCGTCGCAATTAACCGCGACGGTGAGACCATCGCCAAATTCGATGTATTCGCGCGATTCACAGACTGGGAAGACATCGCCATCGACGACCAAGGGCATCTGTTTCTCGGCGACATTGGAAACAATGACGCCATGCGAACCGAGCTCAGGGTCTACCGCGTAGCCGAGCCCAGCCCAACGGCTGCGGGCAAAAAACCAAAGCTGCGCCCCGACCTGACCTGGCACCTCAGATTCCCGCAGCAGCCCTTCGACTGCGAAAGCCTGTTCATCGTGGGCACCAACGGCTTCGTCATTTCCAAGCTGTTCAACAACGAACATGCCCGCGTCTACCGCTTCCCTCTTGCGCAGGCGAAACAGCCGGTGACCCTGGTCGAAGTTGGTGTTCTTCCGATCACATCGCCCGTGACCGGCGCGGATGTTTCGCAGGACGGAAAACTCCTCGGCGTCGTGGCGAAGCACGGCGCACATGTCTTCCGCATCGATGGCGATCCGGCCAACGCCGGCAGGCTCGGCCGTTGGTTCACGCCGCTCGCGAACCGCCACATCGAAGGCTGCACGTTCGTCGAAGACGGCCTTCTGGTGACGGCCGAAACCCGTTCCATCTACGTCTTCACAAACCCGGCTTTTCGCGAGGGTCCAAGCCGCTAAAAGCTTTTTGAAGCAACGAAAACGGGCGGGCCACCCGGTCCGCCCGTCCTGTTTGATCGATTCCCGGCGTGCCGTTTACTTCCGCGCTCCGGCCGGGGTGGGGCCGTAGACGCGCAATCGATAGCCGTCGGCGCTGACCTGCCCGGAGTAGACGGTGAAGCCGAAATACTTCGCGACCTGGTCAAAGGGCGGATGGACCTTGTAGTCGAACGCGGCGCCCAGGCCGAAGTCAGGGATTCCTCCGAACGGACCGCCCGGGCCGTCGACGGCCATCTTCTTGGCCATTTCGATCGCGATGCGGGTCTGCTCCTTCTGGTTCTGGTAACCGAAGAAGCCCGTGCCCATTCCGCCGATCTTCTCGGCGGCGGCGGTGAGTCCGTCAACTTCCCGCAGGGGCTTGGCCTTGGCTTCTCCGCTCCGGAGGAACTGCTCCAGCATTGCCGGGTCGGACGAGACCGCGAGGTAGCCGGAGCTGGCGGTGAACTCGATCTTGCTGCCGCCAGCCCCCATTTCGATGGAGTAGACTTTCCGGCCAAGAAGTTCGCGTTGTTTGATCAGGTCTGGGTCGGGCGCGATCGTGCCGACAAGGATCTTGATGGCGTTGACGAGGCGATCCGGAGCCGGAGATCCGACGAGGAAGACCGAACGCGGTTTGGAGAGGGATTCCACCGTGAGTTCAGCAGGGGCTTTTTCGTAGACCACGATGTCGTCGCCGAGATTCCCGAAGAGTTCCTTGCGGAGGTCGAAGTTCGGATCCTTGTCCTTGCCGGCGTTGTCGAAGACCAGATTCAGCGCGCCGTTGGCCGCCGGGTTGATGTCGGTGATGGTCTTCTCGATTCCCTTCCAGAGCTTGGCGAGGTCGAGCCGCATCCGGAAAGCCTGCACGACGTCGGCCGGAACAAACGCGGGCGGCTCGGAAGGCTTCGCTTCGCCGGCGAGCAGGGCGATGAGGCCCTTTCGCTCGGCGACGGGCTGGCCGAGGAAGAACTCCGCCATCGATCCGTCGTCGGTCAGCTTCATGGCGAACGATGCGCTCTTGATCCCGCCGAGGCCGATCGCGCTGACGATCTTGAGCGGATCGACGGGCGATTTCTTCACGTCTTCCGAATTGAGCGCGAGCTGGAGGAGGGGCTGGGGATTGGCCCAGCCGTAGGCCTGGGCGTCGCGGAAGAGGAGGCTCGAAGGGGCTTGGAACGAGGTCGCGTCGGCCACGGCCGGGATGGAACCTCCGGCCTGGCGGATGAGGACGCGCTCGATGGCCTTGGTCGCGGTGCCGATGATGAAGAGCGAATCGGACTGGCCGAAGCTGATCTCCACCTTCTTTTCGGAGGCTTTCGGTTTGTCGCCGTCGGCCGCGCCGTCGGCCGCGCCGTCGGACTTGGGAAAGAGCTTCGTGATCTCGCCGGAGGTCGTGGCCCAGGTGGTGAATTCCACATCGCGGATCTTGTCGGTCCGGAGCTTGCGGCCGGCATCGGTCCAGGTCTTCTTCAGTTTGACCAGCGTCTCCTTGAGCTTGTCGGCCTTGTCCCTCGCATCGATCACGGCCACGAACGCGGGAAGGGTGTCCTTTTCGCCGGTCCAGCCGTTGAGCAGGACGGCGAAGGTCGCCTGGCCCTGGAGCAGCGGCTTTAAGTCGTCGGTCTTGATCAGAAGCGCCTTCTCCAGCGGCACGAGGGTGTTGCTCTGGACGTTGCTGAAGTTTTCACGGAAGGCCTTCATCGCCGGATCACGCCAGTAGGCCGTGACCGGCGAGGAATCGAGGAAAACGAGGAGCTTCGCCGCCTCCGGCACGGTGACGAAGGCGAGCGTGTCGTCCGGCAGGAGTTTTTCCGGAACGGGAGCCGGCGCGGCGATGGCCAGCGCGGCCGCGGCGAACCAGCCGGCGGCGACGAGGGATTTCAGTTTGGTCATGGAAGAAGGGTTTCGGCGCAAAAACGTCTAGGATTAAACACGCGTCCGGTCATTTGGTTTCAGAAGAGTTCACGGCGGCGGTCTTGATGCGGCTGGGCGGTTCGAGGTAGCGGTAGGCGTTGCTCGGGTTGTCATTGTCGTAGGCGTAGGCGTCGCGGTGATCGAGGAAGAACTTCACCTGGTCCACCGGGATGGCGAAGCCAAGGCCCTCGGCGAAGGTCAGCTTCATGTTGGTCACGCCGACGACCTCGCCGCGCAGGTTGAAGAGCGGGCCGCCGGAGTTGCCGGGATTGATCTGCGTCGTGGTCTGCAGATAGAGCGCGCCCTGCATCTGCCGGGTCTTCGTGCTGACGATGCCTTCGGTGACGGTGCGTTCGAGGCCCAGCGGGCTGCCGACGGCGAAGACGCGTTCGCCCACGCCCAAAACCTCCGAGTCGCCGAGCGGGACGAAGGCGAACTTCGGCGCTTCCTTGTCCTCGACCTTCAACAGCGTGAGATCGGCGAACTTGTTCATGGCCACGATGCGGACCTGCTTGTAGCTGCGGCGTTCGAGCTGGCCGTTGCGCTGGTGGTAGACCTCGATGGAGATCTGGGTCTCGCCCTCGATGACGTGGAAATTGGTGATCAGGTAGCCGTCTTCGTTGATGAAGAAACCGGACCCGAGCCCGCCGGGCGTCCGCACCTGCACCACCGTCTGCCCCACGCCCGACACGAGTTCACGGACGGAGCGCTCGGGAGCCGCGGCGCTCATCGTGGCGAAGAACCCGGCCTTGGTTTCCGCCGCGCCGGCCTTCGCCGACGAGTCCGCCTTCGGGGTGGACGTCGCGACGACTCCATCAGTGATGCGGTCGATCTGGGTGCGCGGGATCGTCAGAACGGTGAAGCCAAGATCGACCACGACGGCGTCCTTCTTCTCCGCGAGGATCTTGCCGGAGACGGAGGCGTTCTCCTTCAACTGGATGGTCGCCGCCGCGCAGGACAGCCCTGCGATCAACCATCCACCCGTTACAAACCTGCGAAACATTGGCGGAAGATGGCGTCGCCCACGGCCCGCGACAAGGGCATCGGTCGGGAATGTCTCCTCACTGGTATTGCCGAACCGGGGAGAAATTTGAGATGCTGCACCCGAAGTAACCCCCTTCCATCCCATGCCCACCCCAGCTGATCTCATACTATCCGCCACAGGAACAGGTCCGGTCTTCACGGCCGTCGGCGACGTCTACCGCGTGCTCGCCTCGGGCGAACAGACCGGGGGCGCCTACGCCCTCATCGAGGCCCGCGTCCTCCCCGGAGGAGGTCCGCCGCCGCATCTTCACCGCCGCGAGGAGGAATCCTTCTACATCCTCGCCGGCGAGATCACGTTCTTCCTGACCGACCACAAGATCGCCACCAAACCGGGCGCCTACGTCCAGATGCCGCGCAATACGCCCCATGCCTTCAAGAACGAGGGCACCACGGAAGCCCGGATGCTCATCCTCGTCACGCCCGCCGGCTTCGAGGATTTCATCAAGGAGTTCGGCTCACCGGCGGTTTCGCTCGATGTCACGCCGCCCCCGGTGACCGAGGCCGACATCGCCAGGCTGCTCGAAGTCGCCCCGAAATACGGCATCGAGGTCCTGCCTCCTCCCGTCGAGCGATGAGCCGCGTCCTCGTCCTCTACGATTCCAAGTCCGGCAACGTCGCCAAGATGGCCGCTTTCGTGGCCGAGGGCGCACGGTCCATCTCCGGCACGGAAGTCCGCGTGCTTTCCATCGATGAAGCCACGGCCGAAGACGTCGTCTGGTGCGACGGCATCGCCGTGGGCAGCCCGACGAACATGGGCATCCTTTCCTGGAAGATGAAACGCTTCTGGGACGAGACGATGGGCCCGCAGTGGATGGCGATCGACGGCAAGATCGGCTGCGCCTTCAGCTCGGCCGGCGGATGGGGAGGCGGAATGGAGCTGGCCTGCCAGTCGATCCTCACGGTCCTGATGAACTTCGGCTTCCTCACCTTCGGCGTGACCGATTACGCATCGAAGACCCTGACCCTCCACTACGGCGCGGTCGCCGCGAAGGAACCGCGCGAACCCGAGACCCAGGAAGCCTGCCGCATCCTGGGACGTCGCCTCGCGGAATGGACGGCCGTGATGTTCGACGGCCGCAAGGCGGAGCATCCCTCCAACAAGATGGCGTCGCGCAAGACGCCCTCGGGATAGAAATGGTTCCGGATGCGAAGCCCGCTTGTCCTATTGCCCCGGCCGGTTTAATCCAAACGCGTGAGCGACAATCCTGAAATGCCCCTCGACGCGACCCAGCTGGCCGCGCAGGAGCAGTTTTCCAAGCAGAGCCACCGCTACGGCAAAGGACACATCCTTGAGGACACGTCCGACATCCGCGCCGCCCTCGCAGGCGTGACGCTTCCCGACAAGGCCCGCGTCCTCGACATCGCCACCGGCGGCGGACACACCGCCCTGTTCTTCGCGGACCAGGGCCATGCCGTCACCGCCTCCGACATCTCCGGCTCCATGCTGGCCCGCCTCCAGACCACAGCGACCGAACGCGGCCTGGCCATCGAGACCCGGCAGCATCCGGCCGAAGCCCTGCCCTACGACGACGGCACCTTCGACCTCGTGGCCTGCCGGGTCGCCGCGCATCACTTCAGCTCGCCCAGCCGCTTCGTCCGCGAAGCCGCGCGCGTGCTCAAGGTCGGCGGCGTCTTCCTCCTGATCGACGGCTCCGTCGCGGACGACGAACCGGAAGCCGAGCTGTGGATGCATCGCGTGGAAAAGTTCCGCGACCCCAGCCACAGCCGATTCCTAACGCCCGGCGCGCTGAAACGCCTCTGCGGGCCGGCCGGCCTGGACGTGAAACGATGCGAGCTGCATCCGATGAAGCAGCCGGACCTCGAATGGTATTTCGACACGGCCGACACCTCGCCGGAGAACCGCCTGCAGGTCCTCGACCTCGTGATGCGCGCGCCGGAGTCGGCCCTGCGCCTCTTCCAGATCAACATCGAGGAGGACGAACGCATCGTCTGGTGGTGGCAGCGCCTGACCCTCGTCGCGACGAAGAAGGACCTGCCGCCTCCGGCTGCTCCGGAGCCCGTGGCCACCGCTGAAGATACCGAGTCCACCGCCCCATCGCCGCAGAGCGGGTCGATCGCTTCGGCCCCGATCGCAAGCACCGCCGCCGAGCAGACCCCGCCTGCCACGAACCCGTCATGACCATAACGCCCGAGCGACGCCGTTCAAGGTAGGGCGGGCTTCCAGCCTGCCCCGGGCTGGCAAAGGTTGGAGCCTCACTAGGTATCCTGAAAGATCCCCACCTTTCCGTGTCCAGGTCGGAAAAACTCAGGTCAGGCAAGATGCACTGCCCTACCTTCCTGCCACCAACTCGACGTGGCCAGTCGTCCGCATCACCCCACTTCAGACCTCGATCACCGTGATCTCCGGGCGGCAACCAAAGCGCACCCGGTAGTAGAATTCCCCGATCCCAGCGTTCACATAGAGCGGACCGGACGGCGTCTGGAAAAGCCCACGGTCATAATTGCCCGAATCGAACGGCAGGATCAGCGCGCCCACGAACGGCAGCCTGACCTGTCCTCCATGGGTGTGTCCGGCCAAGATCAAGTCCCAGCCCTTGTGCGGCAGCGTGTCGGCCCAACCCGGATAGTGAAGCAGGAGGATGTTCGTCGCGCCCGCCTTCGGCTGCGGCACATCGGACATCCGGTTCACGCCGCTGAGAACCAGGCCGCCCTTTTCCAAGTCGAGCTGGCGATCCGGCAACCATCCGCCGCCGGATGTCACGCACACGTCGATCAGGGAACCGAGGTCCGCCCGGCTCCAGTGGTCGTGGTTGCCGGGAATCGCGTAGAGGGGGCACTTCAACGCCCGCAGCTCGCGGACCGCTCCATCGAGATGTCCCCCCTCCTCGATCAGATCGCCGGTGAAACAGGCGAAGTCGGGCTTGAGATCGTTGATCGTGCCGATGACGCGACGCAGGTAGTCGACGTCGCCCTTGAAATGGACGTCGGTGAAGTGGACGAACCGATGCCGCACCGGTCCTTTGGCCAAGTTGAGCGACGTCACCTTGAGCCAGCCGGGTTCGAGCCTCGTTGCGTCCGCCAGCGCCACCGCCGGCAGTCCAAGCCCCATGCCGATGAGCCAACGTCGACGGGATTGCGGCGTGTGAAGCATGGCGAAACGCTAATGCGACGCATCACCGGAGGCAATTTCTACGGCCCAACTTGCTGCGGCCTCCCCGGCCTTCCATATTCCGTTCAACCTACCAACCGATTTGAGAATCCTCGTCGCCATCACCGGAGCCAGCGGCTCGCTCTACGCCCAGCGCCTCCTGGACAACCTCGATCCCAGCGAACACGAGGTCCATGTGGTCCTGAGCAAATACGCCGAAGCCGTCATCACCGAGGAACTCCCCGGAGGACTGCGGGTGCCCGAAGGCATGCAGCGCCATAGCCGCACGAGCATGAACGTCTGCTTCGCCAGCGGCTCAAACGCCGTCGACGTCATGGTGATCATCCCGTGCAGCATGGGCACGCTCGGCCGGGTCGCCCACGGCTACAGCGACGACGCCCTGCTCCGCGCCGCCGACGTGATGTTGAAGGAGCGGAAGAAGCTCATCCTCGTCCCGCGCGAAACGCCGATCAGCCTCATCCACGTGAAGAACTTCGAGATCCTCCTCCTCGCAGGTGCCACGCTCATTCCTGCCAACCCGAGCTACTACACCCGGCCGACCACCGTTGAACAGGTCGTCGACACCGTCGTCGCCCGCGTCCTCGACCACCTCGGCCTTCCGCAGAAGATCGTCGCGCGCTGGCAGGAGGAGAAGGAGTGACGGACGAATCGCCAAAGCAATGGCGCTCGACTAGAGCCAAGCCTTGGACGTGGGTGGGAACCGTCGTCACCGGTCTCGGGATCTTGTTCCTTTGGTTCGGAGTCGACTCAGCCATTTCGGCGATCAAATCGAACAATCGAAACACACAGGCCGCATCGGCGGAGCCACTGAGGATGACCGTCGACCTCGCGACCGTGGGCAGCTACACGGGACGACTCACCCAGACGACCTCTCATACCTGCAAACAAACCGTATTTTTAGAGGCGGATATGGACCGATCATCTGAGGAATCCCTTGACCGATCGCTTTCCGGCCTCAAAGGCCGGCTCAGAATCAGGACGCCCGGCAATTCACCGATTCTAGAATCGGTTTTCGACTCCGAAACCCTCCTCGCCACGGTCGCGAGCACAACAAACCTTCTCTGGAATCTTGGCCTGCGAATCACCCCATTTCGGCGGGACATCTATGACGTCGAGTTGACTGTCTACCAACCCGCCCCAGCAATGAGGGGCAAAACCCAGTTCCTCGTCAGCCGCTACCTCCTCTGCGGCATCGAGCAGCTCAAAGTCACTGTTGTTGGCGGCATTGCCTTCATCGGTTTCGTCCTGTCGTTCCTCTGTTTCCTGCCTGCGATCCGGTTCTTCCTCGGGAAACGCCATCAAGAGAAGCCTGCCGTCTGAATCCTACTTCGATGTTGGATGTTGAATGTTCCTTGTTCGATGTTCCTCCGGTCCGCTGAGAGTTTTTCCACCATGCTGAAAACCATCGCCACCTGGCTGTCCTTCGTGAAGTTCAGCCACACCATCTTCGCGCTGCCGTTCGCGTTGGCCGCGATGGTCGTGGCCTCGCGCAAGATGGACCAGCCCGGCTGGCCCGGTTGGAAGACGTTCCTCCTCATCATCGTCGCCATGGTTTGCGCCCGGACCTGCGCCATGGCCTTCAACCGCATCGTCGACCGGAAACTCGACGCGAAGAACCCGCGCACCAGTTCACGCCACCTGCCCGCCGGTCAAATCTCCCTGCCCAGCGCGGTCACGCTCTGCGTCCTGTCCGGCGTCGGCTTGATCGCGGCGGCCGACGGATTGAACCGCACCTGCCTGCTGCTTTCGCCCATCGCCCTGTTTCTTGTCTGCTTCTATTCGCTGACCAAACGCTTCACCGACTTCACCCACGTCTGGCTCGGCATCGCCCTCGCCCTCGCGCCGATGGGCGCCTGGCTGGCCGTGCATGGCGGGCTTGAGGTTAGTTTTTTACTCGATCCCAGATGGGAGATTGCCCCGGACAACTTCCTCCCGCCCGTGCTCATGTCGCTCGCCGTCGTCTTCTGGCTGATCGGATTCGACGTCATCTACGCCATGCAGGACTACGAGTTCGACAAGCAGGCCAAGCTCGGCTCGCTCGTCGTCCGCTGGGGACCGCGCAACGCGCTCATGGCCGCCTTCCTCTGTCACATGGTCATGTGGGGCCTGCTCGCGGCCTTCGGGCTCATCCACCGGTTTCGCATCGCCTACTTCATCGCCATGGGAATCATCCTCGTCTGCCTGGTGATGGAGCACTGGCTCGCGCGCCGCCGCAGCCTTGGCTGGATCAACGTGGCCTTCTTCCGCCTCAACGGCCTCATCAGCATCGTCTACCTCGTCGGCACCACCGCCGAAGTGGCGTTCCCCTTCTTCCGCCTCCAGCTGCAAAGGTAAGAGGCTCCTCCGACCACTCCGGCGGCCCAAAGCGCCGGAGCACCGGCGCAGTCCAAGACCTGGCGGACTTCCAAGACGGCTTTCCGATTCTCGCGCCAGCGTCTTGGACTGCGTGCGCTGCCGCGCCGCTTTTCCGGCGGCACCAAACGACACGAAGATTCCCCGTAACGTTTCTCCGGACTTGCTTAAGAAGAAGGTGTGAGCAACCAAGCCTCCACCGTGCCGACGAACCCGACCTGCCCCGACTGTGGCACCCCACTGGCCTCCGGAGCCCTGGCCGGAATGTGCCCGGCCTGCCTGCTTAGATCGGGCGTCGCCGCCGACTCCGTCACGCAGGCCGGCCGCGTTCCGTTCGTTCCGCCCACTGTCGAGGAACTCGCCACGCTGTTTCCCGCCTTGGAGATCATCGAATTCGTCGGCAAAGGCGGCATGGGCGCCGTCTACAAGGCCCGCCAACGCCAGCTCGACCGCATCGTCGCGCTCAAGGTCCTGCCACCTGCTCTCGGCGACGACGCCACGTTCGCCGAACGCTTCGCCCGAGAAGCCCGCGCTCTCGCCAAGCTGAACCATCCGGGAATCGTCACGCTCTACGAGTTCGGCCACGTCACCCAGCCGACCGGTCCGCTCTTCTACATCCTGATGGAGTTCGTCGATGGCGTGAACCTCCGCCAGCTCCTCTCCGGCGGACGCATCTCGCCCCGCGAGGCGCTGGCCATCGTCCCGCAGATCTGCGACGCGCTCCAATTCGCCCACGACCGGGGCATCGTCCACCGCGACATCAAACCGGAGAACCTGCTCATCGACCGGCGCGGCGCGGTCAAGGTCGCCGATTTCGGATTGGCCAAGTTGGTGGGGACGACGCAGGAAGAGCCCCTCGCCCGTTCAACCGGAGATGCTTCTCCGTCCGGAGAAAAGCAGACGGGCGAGGGCGCTTCCCACTCATTGACCGGCGACGGCCGGGTCATGGGCACGCCCCGATACATGGCGCCGGAGCAGTCCGAACGCCCGTCCGAAGTCGACCACCGCGCCGACATCTACGCGCTCGGCGTCGTCTTCTACCAGATGCTGACCGGCGAACTGCCCGCCAAAGAACTCCGCCCGCCCTCGACCAAGGTCCAGATCGACGTCCGCCTCGACGAGATCGTCCTGCGGGCGCTGGAACGAAATCCCGCCCTACGCTACGCCGCCGTCAGCGAGATGAAGACGCAGGTCGAGACGGTGGCCGGTTCACGGCAAGACCAGAGCGAAAGTCAGCCCGAGCAGAAGCTCTCGTCGCAGGAAGAAACCCCAACGCCTCAACGACGCGGCACCATCGGCAGAGCCTTGATCTGGGCAATCATGGTCTTCGCTGTGACCGTTGGATTGGCTGCTGTGGCAGGTCTATTCATCGATCCAATCTACGCATCACAGGCGCGGCTTGCGATCGAGGTTACCCTACCCGGCGGAGTCCTTCGCTTGGGAACATCTTCGGACTACCCGGGACAATGGCTGCAAAGTGCTTCTTCTGATTCAGCTCTGATGGATTTGTTGTCCGATCCACGGATCAGAGAGGGGATGACATCAAAGATAGGCCGCGAGCAGGCAACGCGCTCCGAAATCCTGTCCGTTCTTCGCCAATCAATGGAGCTGAAACGCTCCAGAACACCGACCGTGATTGAGGTTTTGGCCTATGACAAAACACCGGAACGCGCTGCGACAAACGCCGACGCGATCGCGGAGTCCTTGAGAAAACTGAGATTGGAGATCCCTACCAATGCCAAGGACGAAAGCCCTGCCATCGTCAGAGCGAAGTTGATCGATAGAGCCACACAGCCCCGTCGCCCCGTGTATCCCAACTGGTATGCGATCATCTCCGTGTGTGCCCTGCTGAGTCTTGTCACAGGTTTGTTCCGGCTCCGCCTTTCGGCAGCCGCTTCACCTCGGCCGTGGGAGGCTTCAAGACCCATCACCACATCGGCCATTGGTCTGGCTTTGGCGGCAGTCTGGTGGTCCGTCGCATTCCCAATTGTTGGTTTCACCGTCGGCTCGCTCTTTGGGTCCAATGGATGGGCCATTGTGACATTCATCATGATACTGTCGTTGCCGTTCGTTTCACTCCTAGCCAAACGCCAGTCCTCGGCATGGATGGCTGCCGAATCTGGAAGGTCTCTGCTTCGCGTCATGGCATCCGTAGGCTGGGCGTTCACAGTGCCAGGCATCGGCTTTGCGGTATTTTTCTTGGAATCGTTCATCTCCTCCACGGGAGGCTGGAATCCGGCTCCAGCCGAGGCGTTGGCGGTCCCAACGATCTTCCTAGGTTCAGTGCTCCTGCCAGCAGCGGCAACTCTGCTTTGGCGTGCATCCGGACCAAGCCCACGGATATCCATCCAGAGGATCTTCGCTTCCTCGGCCGCCGTGATTGCGATCATGTTGACCCTTGGCATCGGTGTGGCGGTCCAAACCCGAGCGAGGGTAAGCGGAGCTCAACAAGTAGCGGCTGAGGAGCAGGCAGAGCTCAAGTCGCGAGCGGCAAACCAACCCGATGCAAAATCCAGCGCCCCGTCCGCTTCCGCCACACCATCTGGACCAGCCAAAGTCATCGTCCTGACCCGAGCCACGAACAATCTGGTCGGCACGACCACGGACGTCCGCACAGTCAAAGTGTGGTCGGATTCATTCCTAACGCCCGGAGAACGTCTTGAGGCCTTGTCGGAGCACAACGGTTCCGGGCTCAAACATGACCATTCAGCCCTCTTCATAGATAACGATGGAAAAGCCACCAGGACCAGCTCCTCCCTTGGTTGGACCTTCCAGGAAAGATTCGACTTCGGGGCAACTGAGGCGGATAGGGCCACCTCTCAGATTCAGGCAAAGGCTGACCAAGGCTCCTTAACACTCGTCCCTGGGACAGCTGTGGAACTTTTCCGCGTGACCAACCGTAACGGCTCGGTTTTGGCCGGCTCAATAAGACTGGCCGTTTCCACACCCGCTCAGACAGCTACGGGGAAACCTGCCAATGCCGTGGTTCGTTTGCGTCCCTACTCCGGCTTGCTCTTGTTCTTCACTGCGGACGTTCCTCCTGGTTTCCGACTCCAAGCCGCCGACAATCTTAAGGGTTTTTCCAGAGGCGATGCGCACACAACACAGAGTTCCCTCGCGCCTTCGTCCGCTTCATGGACTCTTCCGTCACGGGACTTTGAGTCTGACGCAAAAGAATTGTCCTTGGCCCAGATGAAGCAGCTCGCCGCCCGAGGCCCGCTCACCGTGGTGGCCGGCCAACCAGCCGAGGTGTTTTCCATCACCAACACATCGGGAGACGTCTACAAAGGATTCCTCGAACTGGTCGGCCCCAAGGACGGCGCAACCGGTCCATGATGCCATCAACGCTGGATCATCAGGACAACGGTGCCCATCCCACGTCGCGGGCCGACACCTTCGCCACGACGCGGTGGACGGTCGTGCTGGCGGCGGGGCGGCCGGGATTGCCGCAGGCGGCGGGTGCGTTGGAGGAACTGTGCCGGACCTACTGGTTTCCGCTCTACGCCTACGTCCGCCGACGCGGCCACACGCGCGAGGATGCAGAGGACCTGACGCAGGCGTTCTTCGCACGGCTGCTGGAGAAGGGTTTCCTCGAATCGGCCGACGCGGAACGCGGACGCTTCCGCGCCTTCCTGCTGACGGCGTTGAAACGATTTCTCGCCAACGAATGGGACCGCTCCCGCACATTGAAGCGCGGCGGCGGTGCCACGCCGTTGCCGCTCGATCCGCAGCAGGCCGACACGCAGTTCCTCGCCGCCTCGAACGATCTGCCGCCGGACCGCGCCTTCGACCGCGAATGGGCCGTCGCCCTGCTGGAACGCGTCGTCATCCGCCTGCGCGACGAGTGCGTCGCAGAAGGCCGGGCCGGGCAGTTCGATCACCTGAAGGTTTTCCTCACGTCCGGTAAAGGCGCGGCGTCCCATGCCGACGCCGCCTTGGCTCTGGGCATGGAAGAAGGCGCGGTGCGCGTGACGGTTCATCGTCTCCGCAAGCGGTATCGCCAACTCCTCCGTGACGAGGTCGCTCAGACCTTGGCGGAAGGGGCGGATGTGGACGCGGAGATGGCGGCGTTGTTCGGGGCGTTCTCCCGGTAGAACCGCGCTACGCTGTTCGCACGATCGGCTGCTTGCGGCCGTCCTGCGCGTTGACCATGACGGCGAAGGTCTTGAAGACGGCCGCGCCGGTCCGGGCGTTCTCGGCCCACACTTTCACCTGGCAGGACGTCGTGCCGACGGTCTCGACCTCGCTGTAGACCTTGATGATGTCGCCGAGGCGGACGGGCGTGGTGAAGTCGAACTGGCCGAAGAGTTTTGTGACGAAGCTGTTTCCGGGAAATTCCAGCGTGGCCGCGCCGAAGGCCATCTCGTCGGCCCATTGCATCATGTAGCCGCCGAAGAGCGTCCCGGCGTGGTTGAGGAACTCGGGCCGGATCAGGATGGTCTTCTCGTGCCGCGTCGGGGATTGGGCGCTCATACGATGCGCTCCATGTAGACGACATCCAGCCAGCGGTCGAACTTGTATCCCACCTGGCGGAAGATCCCGACCTTCTCGAAGCCGAACTTGACGTGCAGCCGGACGCTGGCCTCGTTCTGCGCGTCGATGGCGGCGATGATGGCATGGAGGCCGAGTTCCCTGGCCGAGGTGATCAACGGAGCCAGCAGCAGACCGCCCACGCCTTGGCCGCGCGCCGCTTCGGCGACGTAGACGGAATTCTCCGTGGTGAAACGGTAGCCCATGCGGTCGTGGTAGCGGTTGAGCGCGCTCCAGCCGACGACGGCTCCGGCCGGATCGACCGCGACGAACACGGGATGGCCGGTGCGCCGGTGGTCCTCGAACCACGCGACGCGGTGTTCCAGCGTGCGGGGTTCGTAGTCGTAGGACGCCGTGGTGTGGAGCACGGCGTGGTTGTAAATCTCCAGGATGGCGGGGAGGTCTTCCCGGTTTGCCGGGCGCACTTCGCAGTTCATCGCGCGGGCATTCAGCGTCGCAGGAGCGGCAGCGTCCAGCCCGACATCGCAGCCCGTCTGAAAAAGGCGCAATGGGCGCGTAAACAGGCGGTCCGAACACCGGGCGTTTCGCCACCGGAACGGTCCAACTTACCGGCTGACCATGCTCTTGATCCGCGACCGGAGATTGATGCACAGGGCCATTAACGCATGAGACTTAGGCGGCGCTTAGTGAGGGCTCGCGAACATCGGGCCGTATCGGTCAACTACTGTAATGGATGGTGATTCTCCGCCACCAGCGTGCTTCGCCCGGGTCCGCTTGAATTCCGATTGAGCAAAGCCTGGCATCCAGTGATGGTCCCATTAGACCACGATGAGAACACCCGGACTTTTCCGAAGCGGCTGGATCGCCACGATCCTTTGGGGCCTTGCGCTTTCACTGGCCGCGCCGTGTGAACTTGGCGCGGCCGACGACCGGGATCTCGCCGCGCTTCAGGCGGAAACAAAGAAGACTTTTCAGGAAGGCGTTACTCCTTTCGTAACCACCTACTGCACGCGTTGTCACGGGCAGGACAAGCAGAAGGGCGGGATCAATTTCCAGCCCGCCCTCAAGAACCCCGGCAACTCCGACTCCAGCCGGCGATGGAAGCAGGCGCTCGCCAACGTAAAGGCCCACGACATGCCGCCGGAAGACGCCAACAAGCAGCCGACGGATGAGGAGCGTCAGCGGTTCCAGGACTCGATCGCAAACCTCAAATATCTCAGCACAAAAGATCCCGGTCCGTTCGTGATCCGCCGGCTGACGAAGGTCGAGTATGGCAACACCCTGCATGATCTTTTTAGTGTCGACCCGGAAGTGGCCCAGGAACTGCCGGACGAAGTGTTCGGAGAGGGATACCTCAATACGCTGTCGCCTCTCCAGTCGGAGCAGTATCTGGGCATCGCCAACAAGGTGCTAGACCAGATCCTGACGTCAAAGAATGGACGGCCCACGGCGATGCAGAAACAGCTATTCGGTGAACCGCCCAAGCGAGGGACTGATCTCCGCGAAGGGGCGAGAAAGGTCGCCGGCTCGTTGGCCCGCAGCGCGTATCGACGGCCACCGTCGGAAGCGGAAGTGGACGTCCTTATGGGTGTGTTCGATCTGGCCCGTAAAAACAAACTGGCCTACCAACCCGCCCTGCGCCTGATGCTCAAGGCGGTCCTGGTTTCACCGCAGTTTCTCTTCATCACGCCCGCCGCGCAGGCGGAAGCGGGTCAGGCGATCGTCCCCTTGGACGACTACCAACTGGCGTCCCGTCTGTCGTATCTGTTGTGGGCCACGATGCCCGATGCCGAACTGTCCGCCCTTGCCGACTCCGGCGAACTCCACGAGCCACAAGTCCTCAAGGCTCAGGTGACTCGCCTGCTCGAGGACAAGCGTTCCAGGGCTTTGTTTGATGGCTTCGGTGCGCAGTGGCTGGGAGTCGGCGGCCTGGAGAGCAAAACGTTCGACACCGCCAAGTTCCCCGAGATGACCCGTGAAATGCGAACGGCGATGTATGAGGAGGCCCGCCTCTTCTTCGACAGCATCGTGCGCGAAAACCGAAGCGTCGGCAGTTTCGTGGATGCGGACTACACGTTCCTCAACGGGCCTCTTGCCACCATTTACGGCCTCGAAAAAACCGTCATCGGACCGGAAATGCGCAAGGTGACGCTGACGGATGCGAATCGCGGCGGCATCCTGGGAATGCCCGGCATTCTGGCGATGACCTCGTTTCCCAACCGCACCAGCGCCGTCAAACGCGGCGTGTGGGTCCTTGAACAAGTCCTTGGGGAAAACATTCCCCCGGCTCCGCCAAATGTTCCCCCATTGGACAAGCAGGACAAGAAGGCCGTCGAAAACCTGACTCTGCGCCAGCGCACGGAACTGCACCGCGTGAACGCCGTTTGCGCCAACTGCCACAAGATTCTCGATCCCATCGGATTTGGCCTGGAGAACTTCGACGCCATCGGACGCTGGCGCGACGAGGACGACTCGGGCGGGGCGATCGACGCCGCGGGCGAGCTTCCGGGCGGGAAGCGGTTTTCATCGCCCAAGGAGCTGAAGGCCATCATCGCCGCACGGCAGAGCGATCTCGCACGCAACTTGACCGAGAAACTCCTGGCCTACGCCCTGTGCCGACAGCTCGAAGGCTACGACGAAATCGTCGTGGATCACCTGATGGAAACCATCGCCAAGGACGGCTACCGCGTGCAGACTCTCATCTCAGAAATCCTCACCAGTTATCCGTTCGTCAATCATCGCGTCAAAGAACTGGCCGCCTCTTCATCTCATGAGAAATAACCTCCTCATCGACCGCCGCACATGCTTGAAAGGGATTGGAGCCTCGCTCGCCCTCCCGCTTTTCGAAACCATGGGCTGGGCCAAATCGGCCAAGGGCAACCCGGTCAAGCCGCCGGTCCGCCTCGGGTTCATGTATATGCCCCACGGGGTGATCATGGACCAGTTCTGGCCCGCGACTCCGGAGAGCTTTCTGTCCTCACCGCCTTCCGCATTGGAATCGCTCCGGCCGGTGCTCGATCAGTGCCTGCTGATGAAGGGCATCTCGGGAGTTCCGATCGCTCCGTTCAATGGCGCCCCGCATGCGCTCGAGTTATCGACCTGGCTCACGGCGATGCTGCCGGATGCGAACCGGCGGAATCAGATCAATATTGCGGTTTCTGCGGATCAGATCGCCGCCAATTACGTGGGCTTTCTTACCGCCCTACCCTCGTTGGAGCTGGCGACGATGCCCCAGACGCACAAGGAAAACCAGGAAGGATTGAACGAGGGATATTACTCGCACTGCAGCTTTCGCTCGGCCACCCAGGCCGTCCCCGCCGAGATCAATCCACGCAACGTACTCAACCGACTCTTTGGAAAATCCGAGCAAGCTGGCCATGGCCGTAAATCAGGAAAAATCCTCCCGACGGACCCACTGGATCGAAAGATGTTGGATTTAGTCATCGGAGGCGCAAACGACCTGCGTCGGACGCTGCCCCGGGAGGATCAACACACACTGGATGAATACCTGGATAGCATCCGCTCGGTGGAGCGCCGGATCGCCGCCATTGAATATCGCCAAAAAGAGGCGGCCTTGGAGGCGGCCGGCGTCAGCGTGAGCAAACGCAACGATTCTGACTCACCGACCATCGAGATTATAATTCCTGAGGGAGACAAACGCAGCGAGTACATGCAGGTGATGTGCGACCTCAACGTCCTGGCCTTCCAGTCCGACACCACTCGAGTCAGCACCTACATCGGCTCCACGCCGAACGGCGTTTCCTATCCGGAACTCGGGTTCAAGGACGAGCACCATTCGCAAACCCATCACAACCACGAAGCCGAAAAGGTCCGCAAAGTCGCCGCGATCACCGCGTTCAACATCGCCCAGTTCGCCTACATGGTGAAGAAGATGGCCAGCCTCCGCGAAGGCAACGGCACGCTGCTCGACAACTGCATCATGATGTGGGGCTCGGGCCTAGAAGACGGCAACAAGCACGGACGGGAAAATCTTCCCTTCATCGTCGCCGGAAAGGGCGGGGGATCGATCAAGACCGGGCGCTTCCTCACCGGCATCAGTGGCAACCAAGGCGACCTGCTCACGACGCTGCTGGCTTGCGCCGGAGTCCCGCTGGATCGCCCGATCGGCATCGCGACGAAGCAGATCAAGGAAATGATGGCCACGATCTGAGAGACTGTGTAAAAAGTCGGCTGAGCATGAAAATAGCCCAGCACTTTAGTGCTGGGAAAAGGGGTTAAGAGAAGGAAGCGAGTCCCGAAGGGACGGCAGAACCGCTTCGCAGGGCGGCGCTTCTTTCGTCCCTGCGGGACTATTTCCG
>JAYVSO010000100.1:0-3862 GCA_043775315.1 Verrucomicrobiota bacterium | reverse complement strand
ACGCGATCTCCCTTACGAAACGGGCACGGAAGGCTTGGGCAACGAGGCCAACAATTTCTTCTGCGCCAGCTACGCGGGTGATGCCAAGGGCGGCTACCTCTTCATCGGTGGCCTGAGCGAACGCGGCGTGAAGAAGGTTTCCATCTGGGCGCTCGACCCGCGCACCGGCGAAATGGCGCAGCGTTTCCTGCCCGGCCCCGAAGTCGCGGGCTACTGCGGTTGGTTCGACTTCAACAACGCCATCAACGCGATGAAGCGGAAGGACGGCGAATACATCCTCTTCGCGGAAGACGACGGCGCGCAGAAGGTGAACCTGTTTCGTTGGAAGCCGGAGGCACAGCGATGAACCAGCGCCAACCAATCGTAAACGGGTCTACGGTTCTTGTTATTGGATATACTCGAATTTCACCACCGCCGCCCTCCTCATCGAGGTCCGCTCTGAACCGCGCTCACCGCTGGCGCTGCCGCAATCAACTTCTCTTCCTCCTCATTCGTCCGCCCCTCCGGCAGGACCTCCCCGCGCCGGAATAAGTCCGTCATCGTATCGCGACTGATGGCATTCGCCTGCCAAGCCGCCACAATCGCTTGAATCTCCTGCGGCCCGAGTCCCTTCGTCGAAAAGTCCGTGTTCAACTCCAACAACACTTGCTCGGTGGTCACGTCATCCGGGGATACCTCCGTCGAGTTCCACCAATGCGCTCAGCGCAACACCTGCGTCAGCGAGGCACTCACATTCACCGCGATGTTCCCGAGAATGCTGTTCTCGCCGGACTGCCGCAGCTCGATGGCCTGCGCCGTCTCGCCCACTTTCTTCTGACCTTCAAGCAATCGGGAACCAAGCACTGCCAGCAATCGCTCATCCCGATCCATCGCGCGCTCGAACGTCGTCAGTCCTTGACCTGTGAATTCCAGGAACCCAGCCGTTGCACCCGGAGTCTCCGTCACCCAGGCGGTGCTTGAGCCAATCCGAAGGGACGACGTTTTATCGAAGCCACTCACCCAAGCCGTCGGCAACGCCGTGAAGTGGACCCCGTGCTTGTAGTCCGCATCGAGCCGGTAGTGGTCGAGATTCACCGCAATGATGTCGGCCATCGGCAGTTTCTCCACGGCAGGTTGCGAGTGATTCGGCCCATGAAAGACGAACGGGATCAGCGGCAACGGTTTCCCGAGCCGAAGCGGAATGCGCGTCTCCACCAGCTTCCATTCCTGCTTATCCCGTTTACCCTTCTTCTCCTCCCGCTGCCAAATCTCCACGACACATCGCATCTCCCGCCGTGAGGAGGCGCTCTCAACTTTCACCTCTCCACCATCAACCAGCCTCAACACCCGGATCTGTTCGGTCACTTCCTCCACGAACGGATCATCGCCCTTCATTCCGCGTTCCGCATTCCGCACTCCGCGTTCGAGCAGCGCCACCATCGTCGTGATATTCCGTCCATTGATACGTTCCACCCGCCAGTTGAGAATATTCTCAGCGGCATACCGCGACACATAAACTCGATTCTCCACGTCACTCTCCCAGTCGATCAGCGTGCCGGCCCGGCCTACAGAGATCACTTCACTCACGACGTTTTTGGCATACGCCACCAGCGGCGTGCCCAGCATGTCCGCATCATTCACGAACTCAGAGAGCGCACTGCCAAGCCCGCCCTCTTCCGGCGTCTTGACGAACGGCGGACGCCGGAAAATAAGACCGACATACCCCTCAGCCGTGCGCGCCGTCGCGTTGAAGAACGCCGCCCGTTCCTTGTAGGCCGCATACTCCTCGTCCGTCTGCGAATCCAGCCGCGGGAGGTAACGCACCCCGCCAGACTTCAGTAGACCTGATTGGTAATAGCGTGAGGAAAGTGGAGCTGATAGAAAGCAGGGCATGATCTCGATTGCGAAAGCATTGCTGTTGGATCGGCGGATGCGGGCCCTGACCAGTCTGGATGGCGCGGCCTTTGTGAAGCTGGAAAAGCGCTTCGCCCGCGTGCTGGCGGAGGAACTCTCCGAACGCACCCGCGCCGGTCAACCGCGCCAGCGCGCCGCCGGGGCCGGTCCCAAAGGCGAGCTGCCCGGCGTGCGCTCCAAGCTCTTCTTCATCCTCTTTTATCTCAAGGCCTACCCGACACAGGACGTGATGGGCTATTTCTTCAACCTGAGCCAGCCGCAAGTCAGCGAGCGCGTCGCCCAGCTCCTGCCGCTCCTGCAGACGCTCATGGCCGCGGAGCTGCCCGCGCGCCACGGACGCGACCTGCCCACCCTCCTGGCCGCGCTGCCCGAAGTGAAGGAAGTCATCATCGACGGGACCGAGCGCCCCATTGCCCGGCCGCAGCACAAGACCCGGCGAGGCAATCACTACAGCGGCCGGCGCAAGCGCACTACGGTCAAGAACGTGGTGGTGACGGCCGGAGGACGCGTGGTGCTGGTGACGCCCACGGCGCCGGGCCGGCGGCACGACAAGGCCGAAGCGGACCGGGCCCGCGTGCGCCTGGGCAAGGACCGGCGGGTGCTGGGCGACAGTGGATTTCAAGGCTACCAGGCCGGAGCCGCCGAGGTGCGCACGCCGCACAGGAAACCGCGCGGGCGAGCGCTGCACTGGCAGCACAGACGAAGCAACCGGAAACTGGCGAGCGAGCGTGTGCCGGTGGAGCACGTGCTGGCGTCGGTCAAACGGCTGGGCATCCTGCGGCAACCACTGCGGGCCAAGCGGCGCTCGACCGCCGATCAGGTGATGATGATCGGCTGCGCGTTGCACAACTACCGGCAGGATCAAAGGGCGTTGGCCGTCTGACTCCACCACCGCAAAGAAAAATCCCACCCTCATTTTTCCCAAGCTCTTATTACCGATCCCGTCTAGTGCGTCCTCGCCGGCGATGACATCACGAGCGCGCAGCCACGCCGGGAGTGCGGAATCGTATTCTGGATGGGTGCTATTGGCAGGCATAGGTTTGAGCGTCGACCACGTTTCGCGCAGTGAAGGTTCCGTCTTGGGCCACTAACGTGTGGCGGGCTTCGGAAGCCGAATCAGGATGCGTCGAGTTCACTGGCATCTGGATACCCAATTACGACACGACCTAGACTAGTACAATTGCAACTATATGACAGCTAGATAGTTATGCAATTCTCCGCCTTTTGCTTCTCCTTCCTGCCGTTTGTAGCCACCGGCGCGGACGCTATCCCAACGGGATAAAATCATTCAGCCCGGCGTTGCCGATGGAATTGGCTACGCCGGTTGCCCTTCACGCGCTGCGCCTGGTCCTCCGGACACAGCCGCGCTCCGCAAAATGACAACGACGCCGGTCGTTGTCGTCGCGGAAGGCGAGTTCGCAGTGGTCCCCGCGGCTTATGAGATGGTAGATCGCGCCGGGGTATTGGACTCGCAAGTGCCAGGGCATAGCAACGATCTCATCCCACCGGATCCCCATTGTCAATTGTTAGAACCGACCCCTTCATCACGACGCGCAGTTCGTTGTCAATCATCGCCAATGAATTCGCAGCACTTCTCATTTTACAGGATGGGGGTTGGAGGGCGTGAGTGATGGAGGGTGAAAAGGGAGGACCGAGCCGGGGTGTTGGAAGCGTTCCAGCGCGCGGGCACGGGAGCCGGGCATGGCTGCGCTCACACGCACGTCGGCGTGTGTTCGTGCGTCCGGTCCGGTCTCAGCTTTTGGCGTTGGCGTGCGGACCGATCTCCAGTCCGCGCATCATGAAATCCATCAGCCGCGTCCAGTTCTCAAAAGGCAGATACGTCGTCAGCGCGCGCAGATGCTCGAAGAAGGTTCGCCGCGCCCCGACCTTGCCGCGGATGAGTTGATAGTCCGCATCGGCCAGTTCCAGAAAGGTGTGCAGCGCGAAGGCCAGCAGGTTCATCGTCGCC
>JAYVSO010000099.1:0-5592 GCA_043775315.1 Verrucomicrobiota bacterium | reverse complement strand
CACCGTCGACAAGGAGGGCATCGGCTCCGTCTACGACACGGACGCCGGCGTGGGTGTCTCCGGCGGCGGCGTGGCCGACCGCGAAGAGAAGCAGAAGGGTTTGCCGTGGTGGGTCTGGATCGCGGCGGCGGCCTGTCTCGCCTTGGGGCTGTTCTTCCTCCCGAATCTCTTCGGCTTCGGGGTCAAGAAGGTTGCCGACCGCACCGTAGGACTTCCGGTAGTGCCGGTCCGTTCAAACGCTCCACCGGCCGGTCTAGCGCCACCAGTTGCTTTTTCCGGGGACCGTCTGAAGTCCACTGCCATCGATGACATCAAGTCGATGGTTCGGTTGACCGTCATCGGTTACGTTACGGCCGGGGACGACTACACCGTCTATCTCTCGGACGGGCGGTCGTATACGAGGCGCGATGCGATGGTTCGCGACGTGGACCGTGAGAAGGGGTTGCTGATCGCGGGCGAATGGGTTCCATGGGACAGGCCCCAATCGGCACCAGCGCGGAAGTCGACTCCTGATTTGCAACAGGTTTCACAGCCTGTGACATCGAGGGAGATGCCAGCGGCAAGCTTGGGGACGTCTTCTGTGCTCGCCAATCCCGGGGCGACCGGTTCACCGAGTCAGCATTACCGCGTTCTCGGGTTTGACGGCGGTGTCCACGCGGTCCGAACACTGCGGCCGAACATCCAAGCTGCTCAAACGGCGCAGGAATAACCGTGAGGTGTTGCGCGGTCTACTTGCCGAATGGGTTGGATTGTCCTTCGAGTTCTGCAACCCGACGACTTGCGGCAGCCCGCAAGTCGTCGCTGGAAGGGGTAGGGGATAGCGTCAGCTTTGTGGTCAGTCTTTCTGCCTGATCAGCAAACCGTTCGCCGATTCTGACGAGACGATGGACGAACCAGACTGAAACGAGAAATCCAGCTATCGACACTGCGATCCAGAAGAATATCAACATGCTCGAAAACCGCATGATAGATTCCAGCACGTCCCACCATACCTTCATTGAAGCATCCATGCCCGATAGACGGCTGATGGGAAAACCTGCTTTACCCTTCTGCGAAGCAGCAGAACTCAACGAATACCCCTCCGCCCTCCTCTCGCCTCTCCGCCCTTGTCGACCTATGAGAGGAAGCGACCCCCCCCGATTTTCCTCGGGGGCGCGACCGAAAATCCATCTATCTGTTGGGGTTCCGAACCGCAGTAACTCAGTGAGCGGGAAGCCGTTGACGTGACGGCGATTCGGAGAGCTGGCGCGGCGATGGCTGCGACCGTCGAAGTTCTTGACGATCAACGTCAATCTTTGACCTTCAAAAGCACTTCCGGCTTGACGTGTAGTGCTTCACACATGGCGAGGATCTGTGTTCGGCCCGTAATCGTTCCTTCATTTTCCCAATCGCTAATCGTTCGCTGCGTAAGGCCAGTCATCTGGGCAAGCTCCATCTGCGTGAGGTTCCGCTCTTTACGCAGAAACCTCAGCCAAGCCCCATACATGGTTAGTCTTTTCGGTCCGTTTTTTCCTATGCGTGGCATATACTTACATTGATTTTAGCGGTAGAATGCGGAAAGGGCTTGATGATGTGAAGGAAAGTGCTAAAACACAGTTGCGCTCTGAAGTGTGGTAAAAGAAGAGGCGAAACCAGTTGGTGTTAGTTGCTGGATGGCAACAGGATTCGGAAACGGTAAAAAGCCGAGAATCCATATAACATACATTGTGCGGCTCAAACTCCGCTACAATCAAAACGCCGATTCTCAGGTTTTTGTCTACTCAGGTAGACTACTTTTCCGTCTCCGCAGCCTGCAACGGGCTTGTTGAAGTCTGGCTTGCTGCCCAGTTCCTTGGGATCTCACGCCAGCGGCTCCAGTTCCTCGTCGATCACGGCCGGTTTTCCCGATACTTCTACGCTGGAAAACTGCACCTGAGTTGCCGCGACGTCCGCGCCTTCTGGGAAAAACGGAACGGAGGTGGCCAGTGAAGCCGTTTGTTTCAGATCCGGAGGCGCTCGTTCATCTCCTGAACAAGCTTCAGAACCGCAAAACTGGACGGTCGCGGACCAAGATTGCCAAGTATTATCGGTCGCGTGGTTCAGATCTGCGCCGGGACCGGCTGGCGGTCGCGTATCGCTGGCTTCGTCGATGTGTCGGCGGTGTCTGGTATCGGGGCGGTCATCATGTCGGCCGTTTGAACTACGGACCGGCCATTTGCGAAGACGCTCACCGGCGCGGGCCTCTTTGGTTGGACCGGTGCATCCTCGTCGAAGGAGGTGGCCAGTGAACGCCGCCGAACTCCTCAAGGGCCAAGGCTTCGTTGGCTACATTGCGCGGGAGGATGCCCGTCTCATAACCGAGAGCAGCGAAGCAGGCGTTAAGCGTCGCTCCATCGATGGGACGAAGGTTTCGATTGTGATGATCCTTCCGGCATACGCGGACATCATTACGGCGGACTGGTATTACAAGCTTCACCGCGACTTGCCCAAGGGTCACGAACACCAGTTTGCCGACGGCCAAGGCCTGTTTCGCTGGGTCTTTGGCAAAAAGGACAGGCGTTCTGCACACGTCAAACTCTGGACTGAGCTGCCGGATGACGGAGGTGGCCAGTGAAGGTCGAAGCCTACATAACCGGCAAGCCCGAGGACTATTCACCGGACTGGGTCTGGACCCATTCCTACCTCTCGACCCCTGAAGTTTGCATGCTCTTGGGGGCCGCAGCTTTGCCTCCCGGCAAAAGCGCCGTCCTAATGCTCTGCGGCGACGACGGAGAAGATCTTGGCGAGTGCGATGTAACGCCAAGGCAGGCTGTGCAAGCGTTCAATGCCGTGCTGTCGGGTGAAGTCGTCCTGCCGAGGGACGTCTTCGCGGAAATCTTCAAGCTGCGTGCCCAGCGCTAGGAGCCTCTATGGGCAACTCCTCTGCACGCGGATGGGATGAGCCTCTCGCTTCCTCCAGTGCGCACTGCGTCGTTCTCAACACGGACAAACGGACCAAGGAACACCGTATGCGCGAACAATTTCACTTTCCGGTCTTCGCCGAATGCGACGAACGGCAAACCGCAAAACCACAAACCACACAAGATACAGATGAAAGCAACCGAACTGGAAAAACTGGCCGCAAACGGGTTCTTCGCCCTGGGGATTCACCTGCGGACCGACGCCAAGGTCTACAACCCCGATCCGACACCCGAGGTTCCCGCGCCCAAGCCGAAAAACTCGCAGATCCATCACGTGTTGGTCGGCGTGGACGTCGTGAAGATCGTCCGCTACATCGACAAGCCCGAGGACGTGCGGACCTTCGCACCGCAGCAAAAGCTCGTCGTGACGCTCGCGCATGAAAAGCTTCCGCGAGAACCCCGCGTCAAAGGACAGCCACCCAAGCCCCAGGGCTACGCCGTCAAGCTCATGGCCGAGCCCGAGCCGGCCTGAGACAGGAGGAACGCGAAACGCCCCGAGCGGCTTTGCCGCCGGGGCGTTTTCGCTTCCTTGTCTGAATAGTGATAACTCAACCGGCGCTTCTGGTTCTGAGAGGAAGCGTGAGTATTCGGTGCAATGGAACGTTCAAGAGTTGATCCGCGAAGCCGGCCTTGAACGTGTTGGTTTTCTCACGCTGACGTTCAAGGGTGGGATTCCATCGATGGTCGAGGCACAGCGCCGGTTCAATTCCTTCGCCACTCACGTCCTTCGTCCCATGTTCGGCAAGTGGGTCGTCGTCGTCGAACGACACCGAAGGGGCGGGGTTCATTTCCATCTGCTGGTCGATGCGAAAGCGGACATCCGCACGCACAGCGCCGGCAAGGGCGTTGTCGATTTTGACGGGTTCAAGCGTCGCGACTACCGGTCCGCGTCCCCTGCCCTCCGCCTGCTCTGGAGCCGTCTCCGCAACGCGGCCCTGCGCTACGGCTTCGGCGAACGCGCCACCGAGCTCCTGCCCATCAAAGTCAGCGGCCACGCCGTCGCGTGCTACCTGACGAAGTATCTCACGAAGCACATGGCGCATCGTCGGCCGGAGGACAAACGCAAGCGGCTGGTGAGATACAGCAAAGGCGCGAACTGGTGTCGGCAGCAGATTTCGTGGGTCTCACCCGGCGCATCGATGTGGCGTTTCAAGCTGCGGCAATGCGCCGAAGCCGTCGGCGGCAACGCCACAAACTGGAGGCTCAAGGAAGAGTTCGGACCACGCTGGGCGCATCATCTCAAGCCTATCATGCGCGCCCTGCCCGTCTACACCGAACCGGGCCGCATCGAGATCGGCGACGACGAACGGCGCAACCTCTGGCAGGCGCTGCAGGACCTGCGCACGCGCATCGCGAACCACCGGCAACAGCGCGAACGCGAACCGGGCCGGTCGATCCTGCGGATCAGCGCCCGCGACGGCGACATCGAGCGGGCGGCGGAGATGGGCGAGTCGACGTTCGTCCGCAACTGGCACCACGAACCGGAGACGGGCCAGCCCTGCGTCCTGTCGCACGAATGGTGCGGAAGACTCCGCGCATGGCTCGAAGGCACGGTGCAAAAGGTCTGGAGGAGCGGCGACGACTGGGCCGTCCGCGTGAAGTGGGGAATCGGTCATGAGCTGTCAAGTTGCGACCTCGCAACTGCCTAACGAATTACGAACCCGACAGGTTATCCGCGCACTGACCACGCTTGTGGTCGGAAGCAGTTCATAACACCGCCCGTCTCGGCCTAGAAAACCGGGGCGGGCACAACAAAGAAAGGTCTTATATGCTCCGCGAAACCTACGTTTCCACCTCCCAGCCCGTCCTGCTCCGGCCACAGCCGAAGAACAACCCGATGGACGCCGTCATGCGCTTCGTTGGTGCCATCTGCGCATTCTCGAAGAGGCACGCGTTCCTGTTCGTGATGCTGTTTGTGCTGGCTCTCTCCGCCAACAGCTCGCACGCAGCCGCCGCGGTCGACAGCGGCGTCCAAAACGCGATCGACTCCTTCGATCTGACGTTCTCGGCCGTCAAGACCGTCGTGCTGACGATCCTCGTCTTCGCGGTGGGCTACAAGCTCGCCAAGCGCTGGCTCAAGGGCTGATCTCAAAACACCGCCGGGCAGGCAACCCCTGCCCGGCCTCTTCGTTTAACGAGTCAACATGTATGCTCTACTTCCTCGGCGGCTGCTTCTTGGGCTGGTTGCTCTGTTCATGCTTCAAGCGGTGACGATCTCGGCCTTCGACCTTCGCATGCAATATGCGGGCACAGTCACCAACACGCCGAACCTCGACCTTCGTTGGGCGGGTTCCGTCAACTATTTCGGATACCAGAATTGGAGCGCCCCCGGCGGCTCCGACATCTACTCGCCCGGGGAGACGCGGGATCAGTTGGGAATCTCCGACAGCACGCTGGATCCGTCCGTCGGGAACACGTTCACCGTGCAATGGTCGATTGCCGGCGCGAATTCGTGGAACAACGGAAGTGCCTCCGTGACGGTCAACCGGGGCGGGAGTTCGGGGGTGATGATGTGGACGATGACCGGTGCCCCGCCTCCGAGCTACTACCTCAGGGTCGACCTCTTCAACTTCACCCAATGCTGGCAAACCAATTGGGTCTATGAGACCGGCAACATTGTTCCGATTGGCGGTCCGTATGCGGTAGCGCCTGC
>JAYVSO010000098.1:0-13151 GCA_043775315.1 Verrucomicrobiota bacterium | reverse complement strand
GAGCACCACCACGACCACTCCCGCCAGCACCAACATCACGTTCTCCCAACTCCAGTGTCCGATCTTCGACAGAACCGGACAATGGGGAGATTCGAGAGGCGGTCGATCACGGAAAGGCGGTAATCACAGGTTGGGAAGAATCACTCGGGGGGCGATGCGGTTGCCTCCGTTTGTGGCTGGACTTGCGTCCTTGTCTCCGCGCGTTTCACCACTGTCGGTTCGGTCTCCCGCTGGCGGACAATCAACTTGTTCGCCCGTCCAAGCAGAGTAGCCTTCCACCATGACAGCGCTTGTGACCGCCGACGGACAACTGAGCCTTCCGCGCGAAGTGTTGGAGCGCCTAGGCTTGGTTGCCGGCCAGACCCTCGAAGTGCAAACCGAGGGTGATTTGCTCGTGGCCTGGAAGAAATCGGACGCTGACCCTTTTGAGAAGTGGCTTGGCCGCGGCCGGCTGCCCGCAGGAAAAACCGCAGAGGAATACCTCCGCCTAATTCGCGATGCTGACAGCCGTTGACACGTCCGTCCTCCTTGACGTGCTGCTGAATGACTCCAAGCACGCCCCGGCTTCCCTTGCGGCGCTGCATCGCGCGGCGGCCGAAGGCTCTCTCGTCATCGGCGAAACCGCCCTTGCTGAAATTGTTCCCGTCCTGGAGCCCGGCGAGTTGCCGCAGTTCCTTGCGGATTGGCAGTTCACGTTTCTTCCCTCCACGCAGGCTGTCGCGGTGTTGGCTGGCGAAATGTTCCGCACCTATCTCGACCGGGGTGGAAAACGCGGGCGAGTCGTGCCGGATTTTCTCATCGCCGCGCACGCGCAACTGCTGGCCGGACGTCTGCTCGCCCGGGACAGGGGCTACTGCCGGGATTACTTCACTCAGCTCACCCTCTGGGATCCGGCGGCGAAATAACGGGCGCATTGGACCGGACGCCAGCACCTCCATCCCGTTCTCCCAACTCCGGTGTCAGATCTTCGGAGGAACCGAACATTGGGGAGATTCGAGGGGCTGTCATTCAGGAGGATTTCGCCGCCGCCTTCTCCGCCCGTTTGATCACGTCGCTTAAGGGCACGTCCAGCGCCTCGGTCAACCGCAGCATGGTGTCCATGGTGGGGCTCCGGAGTCCGCGCTCGATCAGGCTGATGATCGACTGGGACAACCCGGACTTCTCTGCGAGCTGGATCATGGACAACCCCTGGCTGAGCCGCTCCTCGCGGAGGATCGCGACGGCGTGTTCGACCACTTTTTTGCGTTGATCCTCTGGCACATTCCCTTGCTAACCCCATCGATCCTTGACGCAATAGATGACAAGAGTCATTCATTGTCCATGATCATACGACGCATCGGCCCTTCCCCCGAACAGCTCCAGCTCTCCGCCGGTGGCCGGAGCTGCCCCGACATCCTCGAACTCGACGGCGGCGACATCGCCGTCATAGGGCGCGACATCACGCCCGAGGCCTCCAATGCTTTGCCGGACGACGCGGGTTGCGGCCCCGGCGAGCGGGTCGTGCGGATTCCACGGAAAACCTTCCTCGCGGCCATCCCCGGCGTCGTTGGTTGACGGTGATCGGGTGCCCCTTTCGCGGAAGAGGTGTTTGGTGGTAGGCTTGTCCCATGGAGTTGAGGTGGGTCGTGGAAAACTGGTTTTCGTTGGTGCAGACGCTGGGCATCGTGACGGGGCTGCTCGTCACGGGACAGACCCTGCGGAGCGATCTCCGGTCGCGGCGGATCACCGACCACCTGGCCCTGGCGCAGCTCCAGCGCGATCTCTGGGACCAGCTCCGCAACCGGCCGGAACTGCTCCGCATCCTTGAGGAGGAGGCCGATCTGGTTGCCTGCCCGGTCACGGTGGCGGAGCGGGATTTTCTGAACTCGGTCTTCGTCCACTACATCAACGGCTGGATGGTCGCGCAGGACGGTGGATTGCTCACGCTGGAGGCTCTCACCGTGGATGCTCGGACGTTTTTCAGCCTGCCGATTCCACACACGGTCTGGAAACAGTCCAAGGGATGCTACGATCCCAAGTTCGTCGCCTTCATCGAAGGGTGTCTGAAAGGAAGTTGATTGACGGATGGGACGGTGGGGAGCGAGACGGGTGCAGGACGACGGGTCACAGATGGACCTCTTCGGGGACTTCCGGCCTGTCTCCCCTGCCGAACCAAAGGAACTCTTCACCAAAACGGAGGAAAGCGAATGGATCTCGTTCTCCGTTGAGCCGCCCCGCTTGGAGTCAACCGCGCTTGAAGCCGCTGAACCAGCCAAGCCCGTCCGCAATGAACGCAACTACCGTATCACCGAGGCGGACCAGCTCGGCGTCGGGTCATTGAAACGCAAGTGCCGCGACAACCTCGCGGCCATCGAACTGCTCAAGCACCTCGAAGCCGGAGCCCGTCCACCAACCCCGGAGGAACAGCGCGCGCTCGTGCGCTACGTGGGTTGGGGCGGATTGCCGCAGGTCTTTGACGCCTTCAACGACGAGTGGGCCAAGGAACAGACCCGACTCGAAGCCCTCCTCACACCGGAGGAACTGGAGTCCGCCCGCGCCTCCACCCTCAACGCCCACTACACCTCCCCCACCGTCATCCGTGCGATGTATTCGATCCTGGAACAGTTCGGGTTCAAAGAGGGGCGCATCCTCGAACCGGCCTGCGGCATCGGCCACTTCATCGGTCTCATGCCCGAAAACATGCGCCGTCATTCGTTCATCACCGGGGTCGAGATCGATTCCCTGTCGGCCCGTATAGCGAGGCAGCTCTATCCCGACGCGGACATCCGCCAGCAACCGTTCGAGGAAACCACCCTGCCGGAAAACTACTACGACGTGGCCATCTCCAACATCCCGTTCGGCAACTACGAACCCTACGACCCGAAGCTGAAGTCGTGGCATTTCCTGATTCATGACTGGTTCTTCGCCAAGACGCTGGAAAAGATCCATCCCGGCGGGCTGATCCTCTTCATCACCTCCAAAGGCACCCTCGACAAAGTCGATTCCCATCTCCGCGAGTATGTCGCCAACCAGGCCGAGTTCCTCGGGGCCATCCGGCTGCCGAACACGGCCTTCAAACAGAACGCCAACACCGAAGTCACCGCCGACATTGTCCTACTGCAAAAGCGTCCAACCACGGGGCCTGTCGGTCAGCCCTGGCTGAAGACCGAACCGTTCACCGATGCCGACGGCCAAGTCTTTCAACTCAATGAATTCTTCCACGCCAACCCCGAGATGATGCTGGGAACGCTGCGGCGCGAGGGCCGTATGTATGGCAACCCGGAACCCACGCTCGCGCCCGATGAACGTCCGCTGAAAGAAGCCTTGGCTTCAGCCATCGCACGATTGCCGACGAACATATGTCATCATAAGAGGCCGGCAGGCCCACCTCTGGCGGAGACGCCCGTCCCCGCTCCAGACCATCTCAAACCCAACGCCTACACCGTGGTCCACGGCAAGATTGCCATCCGGGAAGGCGACTCGCTCCGCATCCTCGATGAGCTGCCGCTCAACACCCAGCGCCGCATCCTTGGGCTGACACTCATCCGCGATGCCGTGCGGGGCTGCCTCCGCAGCCAGCTGGAGGATTCCGGCGACATGGACCTGATCTTGCAACGAAACCGCCTGAACAATGTCTACAACAGCTTTGTCAACGTCCACGGGTGCATCACCGAACCGGCTAACCAGTCCGCCTTCCGGGGCGATCCCGACCTGCCGCTGCTCCTCTCGCTGGAGCACTACGATCCCGAGACCAAGCGGGCCGCCAAGGCGGCCATCTTCCGGGAACGCACCATCCAGCGGACAGCGCCTCCGCAGGAAGTCCACACGGCCAAGGACGCCCTGCTTGTTTCACTCGCGACCCAAGGCCGGGTCGATCTCGGCTACATGGCGTCCTTGCTGCACCAGTTGCAGGAGGAGTTTCTTCAGGAACTGAAAGGGGCCATCTACCTCAACCCGCAGACAGAAGAGTGGGAGACGGAGGACCAATACCTCTCTGGCAATGTGCGTGTAAAAGTAGCCGCAGCGGAAGCCGCTGCCCTCATTGATCCGCAGTTCAAAGAAAATGCGGAGGCCCTACGCGGTGTTCTGCCGACCGATCTCACTCCTTCCGAGATCGACGCCCGTCTGGGCGGGACATGGATTCCGGCGGAGGACATCGGCCGATTCGCCGAGGAACTTCTGGGCGAGAATGGAATCACAGTCAGCCATACGCCGCAGCTCGGCCTCTGGATTGTGGGCGGAAGCTGGCAGGTCCGCAGTTCGGTCGCCAACACGACCGAATGGGGCACGGAACGGCGCAGCGCTCTCGAACTGCTGGAAGACGCCCTCAACCTCCGCACGCCCACGGTCCACGACATGGTCGACGACCAGATGGTGCTCAACGCCCCGGCCACCGAGGCCGCGCGGGACCGTCAGGAGAAACTGAAGGAACGGTTCAAGGAATGGATCTGGCAGGACGACGAACGCCGTGAACGACTGGCCCAAATCTACAACGTGGAGTTCAACAGCCTTCGGCTGCGCCATTTCAACGGCGACCATCTCTCCCTCCCCGGAGCCAGCACCACGGTCATACTGCGTCCGCACCAGAAGGCGGCGGTCTGGCGCATTCTGCAAACCCCGAACACGCTCCTGGCCCACGTCGTGGGCGCGGGCAAAACCTACACCATGGTCGCGGCGGCCATGGAGTTGCGCCGACTGGGCCTGGCCCGCAAACCCCTCATTGTCGTCCCGAACCACATGCTGGGCCAGTTCTCCTCGGAGATGCTCACGCTCTATCCGGCGGCCAACATCCTCGTGGCCTCGAAGGAGGACTTCGAGAAGACCCGGCGGCAGACGCTCATGGCGCGCATCGCCACGGGCAACTGGGACGCGGTCATCGTGACCCATTCCGGGTTCGAGAAGATTTCCGTCTCGCAGGAGACCAGGGAGGAGTTCTTCCGCGAACAGATCATGGAACTGTCCCTGGCCATCGCGAGCCGTTCGCAGGACCGGGGCAGCAAGGTGGTGAAGATCCTGGAACGGGCCAAACGCCGGCTCGAATACAAACTCAAGGAACTGACGTCATCCGAGAAGAAGGACGAAGGACTGACCTTCGAGGAACTGGGCATCGACCGCCTCTTCGTCGATGAGGCGCACCATTTCAAGAACCTGTTCTACGTGACGAAGATGACCCGCGTCGCCGGCCTGCCGCAAACGGCGTCCCAGCGCGCTTTGGATTTGTTCCTGAAGGTCTCGCATCTCCAGCGGGTGCAAGGCGGCGTGGTCTTCGCCACGGGCACACCCATCGCCAACAGCGTGGCCGAGATGTTCACCATGCAGCGCTACCTCCAGATGGATGTGCTCCGGAAGATGAACCTCGACCACTTCGATTCGTGGGCCGGCACTTTCGGCGAACCGGTCACGGCCATGGAACTCTCGCCCGACGGCGCGGGCTACCGGTTGAACACGCGCTTCGCCCGCTTCATCAACGTGCCGGAGCTGATGCAGGTCTTCCGTCAGGTGGCTGACATCCAGACGCAGGAGATGCTGGCTCTGCCGATTCCCTCGTTGCAGGGAGGAAAGCCGACCACGATCAGCGCCCCGTGTTCGCCGGAGCTGAAGGCCATCGTCCGATCCCTGGTGGAACGGGCCGAGGCCCTTCGCACCAGCCGGATCGATCCGCGCGAGGACAACATGCTCCTCATCACCTCCGACGGCCGCAAAGCCGCGCTGGATCTCCGTCTTATTGATCCGGCTTTGCCGGACCATCCCACCAGCAAGGTCAACTTGGCTGTGGAACAAGTCTTCCGTATCTGGAAGGACACGACGGAGAACCGCTCTGCCCAACTCGTGTTCTGCGACCTGTCCACGCCGACAAACGGCCACGGCTTTTCGGTCTATGAAGACATGTGGGACAAACTCGCCGGGCGCGGCATTCCAGAAGCGGAGATGGCCTTCATGCAGGACTTCGACGCCGACACGGCGAAAGCAGCCCTGTTCCGGGATGTGCGCTCTGGGCGGGTCCGCATCCTTTTCGGCAGCACCCAGAAGATGGGTTCGGGCACCAACGTGCAGGAGCGGCTCATCGCCCTGCATCATCTCGATGCCCCGTGGCGTCCGGCGGACGTCGAACAACGCGAGGGCCGCATTCTGAGGCAGGGCAACACCAATACCGAGGTGCAGGTCTTCCGCTACGTGACGGAGTCGAGCTTCGACGCCTACATGTGGCAGACGCTGGAGACGAAAGCCCGGTTCATCGCGCAGGTCATGACGGGCGAAAGCAGCCTGCGCCGCATCGAGGACGTGGACGGCGCGGCCCTGACCTACGCCGAGGTCAAGGCCATCGCCTCGGGCAACCCGCTCGTGGTCGAGAAGGCCCGCATCGACGTTGAAGTGGCGCGTCTTTCCCGGCTCCAGCAACAGCACCGGGAAGCGCAGTTCAACCTCCGTTACCGCCTCCGCAACGAGACGGAGGAGATCGCCCGCATGAACCGCCGGCTGGAGGCGATCCGGTCGGATCTTGCCACGCGGGAAGAGTCGCGGGGCGACAGGTTCGTCTTCGAGATCGACGGGCAATCCATCCGCGACCGGGGCATCGCCGGAGAACTGCTGAACCGCCGCGCAGCCCGAGTGGAAGGCACGGGCCTCGAAGTCCCGGCCGGGACGTTCGCCGGGTTCAAGGTGTTCGTCTCCGACCTGTTCAGCCGGGGACCGCAGGTGTTCCTCAAGGCCAAGGGAGTCCACGAAGCGCGCATCGGCGATTCGGCCCTCGGCACCATCCGCTCTGTCGAGCACGCCATCCAAAGCCTCGATGAGGCCGCCGCCAAACTGGAGCAGGCCATCGCGGATTCGGAGAAGCGGAAGACCGATCTCCAGGCGCAGATGGGCCTCCCCTTCGACCACGCCGACAAACTGTCCGCGCTCCGCGCCCGCCAGCAGGAGATTGTCGACCTGCTGGATCTCACCAGGAACCAGGCTCCGGAACAGGCGGAGTCCGAAGCCTCCGTGGAGGCTCCTCAAGTGGAGGAGGAGATGACCGGCGCGCATGACTCGACCCCGGACTACCGCGTCCCGGCCCGCCGCGATGTGTGGGATGAGGTGGTCGAGATGATGCTGGAACCGCCGGCTGAGTGACGGTGCTGAGGAAAACCAATCAGGCAGTATAAAACTGCAACCTATTGAACGCTCAGTCTGTAGAAGCGCTTCTCACCGAAGGCGTCTTGCTCGACCAACCGGGTAGCCCCGCTTCGTGCCACTGCGTTGGTCGAAACCGTCCAGGCATCGTTTGTGCCGAGGGCGGTGGTTTCTTCCACGACAAGCCGGTCGGTGTCGGATTGCCAGCGGAGTTGGGCTAGGATGGCATGCAGGGAATCTGCATCGCTGGTCGAAATCTTGGAGCCTCATTCATCTTGAATGGTGTATCCCACCGCTTCGTAGCCGCGCACACGTTTGGAATACATTGCTGACAGGATCGGCACGCAGCCGTCCACGTAATCGTAAACGATGACCTCGCGCTTGCTGTCATGCAGACGGTGGAGGCGGCCAACGTATTGTTGCAATGTGCCGCGCCAGGAAATTGGCATGGCTAGGAAAAGCGTATCGAGTCGCGCATCGTCGAAGCCCTCGCCGATGTAACGGCCCGTGGCCAGCAGGACTCTTTCTTCTCCGTCAGGAATCGCAGTCAGTTGTTCGGCAACAGCGCGGCGCTGTTTTACACCCATGCCGCCCTTGAGCACGACGATGTGTTTCACCAAACCAGCCAGCCGCGAAGCGAATTCATCCACCTGACTGGTGCGCTCGGTCAGCAGAATGGGTGAGCGCCCGGCCTTGATCGCGCGTAGCAGGTCAACGCGAATGAGATCGTTGCGCGATTTGTTGTCGGCCAGTGCAGCATACAACTCGTGCATCTCCGGTTTCTCGGTTGAGGGAGGCAATCGAAAGTTTGTCGGTCGCGGAATGACGAAGTGTTTGAAAGGCCGCGCGAGTGCTTGCTCCTTCGCGTTTACCCGATGCCGAATTGGGCCGCACTGCATGACGATAATTGGATGATGACCGTCCTTCCGTTGCGGCGTGGCGGTAAGGCCGGTGATGTAACGCGCTTTCACCTGGCGGAGCACTTGCTCGAAGCTCACGGCTGAAATGTGGTGGCACTCGTCCACAATGATGTGCCCGTAGTTGGCGACAACGTCGTCCACGACTTGTTTGCGGTTGAGACTTTGGATGACTGCAACGTCAACAATTCCGCACGGGTGTCGGCGTCCGCCACCGATTTGGCCAATCGCTTTGATGGGCAGATTCAAAAATGTTGCGAGCCGCTCGCGCCATTGGTCAAGGAGTTGACGGCGGTGAACGAGCACCAGCGTGTTGACCTTCCGCGCCGCAATCAGCGAAGCGGCCACGACCGTTTTGCCGAAGGCGGTCGTGGCGGACAGAATGCCGTCATCGTGGGCAAGCATGGCATCGGCGGCGGACTGTTGGTCGGGGCGAAGCTGGCCCTGAAACGTCACGTCAATCGGCTGGCCGGCGAATCGTTGGTCGTCGAGTTCCACGGCAATCTTGTGCGATTCGAGGAACGTCGTTATTTCGCCGAGGCAACCACGAGGTAAAGCTATGTGACGGGGGAATTCCTCCGCGCATCGGATGACGCGCGGCTTGGCGAATGTGGATAGTCGCATCGCTTGCGCGCGATAGAATTCCGGGTTTTGAAATGCGGCGAGCCGGTGCAGGCGATTCAACATCGCGGACGGCAACCCCTCCTTCTCGACAAAGATTAAGTTGCCACGAACCACGCGCACTTTCGCTGGCAACGGACCGATTATGGCCTCGTCCTTTTTCTTCCGGGATGGCGGCAGCGTCCACGGGTCTTCGGTCTGCTCATCGTCGGTGACACTGCGCCGAACACCGATGATGTCTCCACCGCGTTCGGCCTCGCGCACCACGTTTTCAACTTCGGAAAATGCCATCCGCCGGATGCACGATAACAGTGCCCATTGATCGGGATGTGGATTAAAATCCCCATTGAGAAACACGCTGTTGCCGTGGCCGCGCGGCATGTGCTGCAACGGCAGTGCGATGAGATTGCCAAAACCGCCTTTGGGCATCGTATCCTGACTCGGAAAGAAACGGTCGTAGGAGTCCAGACCCAGTTGATGCCGCCGCTCCATCGTTCGGGTGAGAATGGCCGCGCCGAGTTTTCGCGCGAGACTCGCAGGCAGTGGCACTTCAAAGAAAATCCAGATGTGACCGCCGCGCCCCGAACGCGATCGTTCGAGGACGGCGGGGACTTTCCAGTCGGCGCAGGTGTGAAGAAACGCTCGGACGTCCTCCTGCCAGGTCGCCTTGTCGAAGTCAGCGGCAAGAAACCAGCACGTCTCGTCGGTGAGCAGCGGATAGACTCCGGCCGTGAGCTTGCCGGTCAGGTGGTCGCGGATGACTTGATCCGACAACGGAGAATAGTCCTTGGGCTTGTCGGAATTCCCTGGGAAGGAACTGCTCCAGACTTTCCGGCAGGCAGGCGAATAGCCTGTCTTGCCGTTGCGACCTTCCCAACGCAGCGCGTAAACATCTTCGCGCCCACGAAACAAGCTGCGGAACAGCTTCACCTTTTCGTCCGGGTTGGATTTTCCTGTGACTGTGCCCGACAAGCCGGGTGCGGCAGCAACTGGTGGTGCGGCTTCCCTTTGGGGAATCCCCATGCGTTCCCGCAAGTGCCGATTTTCTTCCCGTAGCCGCTCGCATTCCGCAAGCGCTTCAGCAAGCCGTGAATCTGTGAGATCGGATGCGCTCATGCTTGAGTTCGCCTGTCGGAGTCACAGGTTTAGCCTGCTGAAGAATTGCGCGACCACGCCGAAATGTTTCTCCACGTCCGGTTCGAGGCCGCATTCCGCCGCCATCTCTGAAAACGGCCCGGACCATGAGGCCGGTGGCGGGATGAGTGCGGACGGAACGTCGTGCGTCGTGCGACGCTGAAAGGTTTCGCGAATTGCCTTTGGCAGACGGGCGGCATCCAGTTTGGTGCGTTCGATCAGGAGAACCAAATCCACCAAGTCTTTGACGCGGGTATTTTCCCGGCCCACTCGCGGCAAAGTGTAGGCATGAAGTTTCTCGGCAAATTGTTCTTCCGGTGAAACAGCCGAAAACTTTGCGCTGGCGATTCCCGCAAATCCAAGCCAGTCCGGGCCTGAAAGCGTTTCGTAAGGTTCGCGCAGAACATCTCCCGTGCTCACGTCCAGGTGGAACTTCGCGAAGGTTCGCCCGGCCAGTCGCGCATCCACGGGGAAACGCGCGCCGCCGTAAGGTGCGGCGTCCAGGCCTTGCGCCGCCTCGCCGAAAACAAAGGTGAAGAAATCCTGCAAATCCAGGCCGCCGGCGTCGCGCAACGATTCCAGCACATCCGCGACGTTGGCATCCCAATCGGCCGACGGCACGGGGAGTCTCCTCATGGCCAGATCAATGTCGCGCGTGGTTCGGGCGGTTTTCAGTCGCAACTCCATTGCATAGCCGCCTTTCAACAACCACGGAGCATCCGGTGCTGCGAACAGGCGGCAGAGCAATCGGTCAAACGCCGACTGCCGACGCAGGCGCTGGAGATCGAGACCTTCTTCTTGCGCCATTTTTTTCAGGCGGCTCTCCAGTGCGACGCGGAAGGCGGTGGCGGAAGCATATTTTCGTGGTGGCTTCATCGTTTGGTAGTCGCGAACAGATCATCAAACCACTTCGGGAGGCTTCCTTGCCGTCGCAGTTCCGTCACCTCTCGAACGGGAATCAGCCCGCGTTGCCGCGACTCGGCCAGGGCTTGTTCAACAATGTCTTGTGAGACGGATTCTGCCGCCGCGAGCTCGACAATGGATCGAAGAGGACGAGTCACTTTGAACCCCTGTCGTTGTTCAATGTCCTTCCCGTCGAGTGTCGCGCGGTGCAGCACCAGTATCTTCGGTGTCTTTGCGTTCCGGCGAAACGTGGTGGGAACGGTCATGTGGAGTTTGGCCGGGTTCGCATCCGAGAGTTCATGGATGCTGAGGGCGGTTTGGTGCGAATAAACACCCTCCGGCTCGCCCGCGCGATTGCGTGACCAAAGGGAATAGATGACAAGTTGCTCCTCGGCTGATTGTGGAAAGCGCGCCAGCCTGTAGACGCCCCGCTCGACACGTGTCCAATTCCCGGCTTTGACGTGGTGCGCCTGGCTGCCCAGCAGGTATCCGACATCGGCTGCCTGCTTGGCCGTAAAATAGCCCTGCTGGCCTTCCGCAATCCCGAAGAGGACCGCAGGCGCAGATCTGCTTTTTTTTCGCACGACACGTTTATACAATCTCTTTGTATAAACATGCAACAGCGTAGCGATCAAAACATTCAAGCGGGTTGATGTTCACACAATTCGTTGCCGACGATAGTCGGCCCTGCTGCGCAACAGTATGGTTAAGCCGATAGCACCGGACATCGCTGGAGTTGAGCGTGCCGTCCGGCCGGATCCTACCCGCAAAAAGAGGCTGATCAAATGGAGGTCCTCAGTCGTGGAAAATGGGTCCGGCCCACCGGCGTCTGGAGACATGGCCCTGTCCGGTCCGTTGCTGGGGCAACCGCAGCGAAATGCCCATCGGACGGCCTGGAAGATCTGAACTTAAGCACAACAGTGCTCAATGAATCGGGCTTTCCCCCATTCTTGGGCCTGGCTTTTCAATGCCTTTTGGATCGGCGGGGTGTGCAGTAAACTGTGCAGTCGGCGTTATGAGGCGTTAAGCGGATTTAAGCGCCGCACTGGGCTGTAGCCTTGAACTGGCCGGAAGGACCTGCGAATATCCCAATGAATTGAGGGGCTCATCGACCCGAGTCCTACCTCTGGAGCCACCTAGTTCGGTGGTAGCAGGGTGATTATGAGCCGTTATCGTCGGCAGTGAGGAGGTAGCGTTTTTTCTGCAACAGAAGGCGGACACTGATTCCATGCCCGTTCGGCACCGGTTTCGACGGCCGACTATTCCTCGCATTTTGCCTTCGGATGTCAGAGTCAGGTTGCCTAGTCAGATCGAGGAGACTTTCACTCCAACCAACAGCGATGGCAGCAACCCAACGGGTCCGTTGAAGCTGCCTGAGGCAGGCGGCACGTCGGCGGGATGGCGACTGACGGCCACCGCGATGTGATCAGCCCCGGTCATCAGGCCGGAGGTGCTGTCGAATCCTTTCCAGCCGACTCCGGGCAGGTAGACCTCAGGCCAGGCGTGCGTCGAGCCGCCGCCCGTCTGGGTGCCGGGACAGTGCAGGTAGCCGCTCACAAAATGCGCCCCCAAACCAAGCACCCGGCACGCCTCGATGAACAGGGTCGCGAAGTCACGGCACGAGCCGCTGCGCTTCCGCAACGTTTCACCGGGTGACTGCACCCCGGGCATTTCGCGCATTTAGTAAAAAAAGCTGTTCGCTATCGCCTTGTTCAGGCTGAAAAGCAGGTCGAACGTCCCGATGGACTGCGCCGCGCGCCGGAACTGGGACACCCATTGTGTCACCTCAGGAAGATCCGCCGGGTAGCAGGCCGTCTGGTAGGGCAGGAGGTTCGCAAGCTCGGAGACGTCGTATGGGAAAGGGTAGTTCACGGCCTGCGGACTGATGAGGAAATCCATCGGGGCCTCGTCAAAGTGTTGGATGATCACCTCGTTCGCGATCTGCAGCGTAGCCGACATCAGGTGAAAATCAGCCATGCAGACGGAATTGCCGTAGACGTCGCGGTGCCACTTCTTCTGGCAGGCAGGGGTGATGTTCAGGCGGGACGATTCAATCCGAATGTCGTGACCCTCGCGCGGGCGCAGCAGCAGCTTGTGCGGCAAGAGCTGCACAATCGCGCCGAACTGGTATGTCGTGAGGTGCTCGATACGCAAACGCCGCATGGGGCAGTTGGTTGGATCGAGCCGGAATGTGCAACCTCGTACGGAAGATTATTTCAGGCCCGAACACCGCTCCCAATCCTGACCGAGGCCCGCGTTGTCATCGAAGACTGCCCCGAAATTTTCTACAACCGCCAGCGGCGCCACACCTCCCTCGGCGGGCGCTAGCCCGCCAACCTCGCACTCGTCAACAACCAGCCAGGAATCCCGTTTTTCCATTCCGCCTTAGTAATACTAGGTTAAGTGGCTATTTACTTTAACAAGAGGGCGGGACAAGCTTGGGGCCGTGACAGCGAACGAACTGGCCGGAGTGGAGCGCCGTCT
>JAYVSO010000097.1:0-43396 GCA_043775315.1 Verrucomicrobiota bacterium | reverse complement strand
ACGACTGTGTCGCCCGAGACGGCCACGGAGATGCCGAACTGATCCCCCGCCTGCGTGGTCCCGACGGCGGCCGGCTTCAGATAGGCCTGCTGCGTCCACCCGCCCGCGCTGCGCACGAAGACATAGGCCGCGCCGGAGTCGGCGGCGCTCTCGTCGGGCGTGCTGTTCACGCCCGTCGTGCTGCTGTCCTCGGTGGGAGCCCCGACGACGACCGTGTCGCCCGAGACGGCCACGGAATAGCCGAAGGAATCCCCCGCCTGCAAGGCCCCGTCGGGGGCCAGTTTCAGATAGGCCTGCTGGGCGACTGGATCGATGGTCAGCGGATAGCGCGCGTCGCTCTCATCCACGAGCAGGCGGACGCCATTTTCCCCTGCTGCCTCGAAGCGCGAGGCGAGCACCTGGCCATCCGCGTCCCAGACCTTGAGGCCGGTGTAGTTGATGACCGTCGCGCCGGTGGCGTCCTGGAAGAGCACGCCCTGGGCATCGGGGGTGATGGTGGGGCGCAGGGTGCCGCGCGTGGCCAAGGTGAAGCTCAGGGACTCTCTGCTTTCAGCCTTCCCATTTCTGTTTTCCTCCGGCCTCTCCTTCACCGTGAAGCCGTGCTCCAATCCGCGCGCGTCGTTCACCCACCACTCCTGCACCGTGGCATCCCACTGGTAGGTGAGCCGTTGGCCCTCGGCCTTCACCGCCGGAGTGCCGCCGATGGCGCGCTGCTTGTCCCCAAAGCCGTAGCTCTTCAACTCCAGCCCCCACGTCCACGCGCCGTCCCGTGGCTCGGCGAGAAAGCCGCGCCCGTCGAACTTCGTCGTCCACTGCTGGCCCGGATTGCGCGCCTGCCAGCCGGTGGCCGTGGGCTGGAAGGCATGACGCCCCGCCTCATACGCCGCGCGGATGCTCGACCAGTCGGACTTGGCCAGCCCCTCGGGCACCTGGTCGGGCGAGGTGAGATTCTGGGTCTTCCCCGGCGGCGCGGCGTGGGTGTGGATGGCGGCAAGGCAGATCAGAAACGCGGCGAGAATTCCAAGGGGACGACTTTTCATAACGGCTTCCTGGCTTAGGGCGATTCCACCTTGCGGCGGATCGCGGTGTTGACCGGATCAAGCCTGCTCAGAAGCCTTGCAAAGGAGCCAAGAGCGGTGAGCAAGTGGGATGGGCCAAAAGTGCCTCAACCAACCGGGATTAAAGAAGCCCATTCTTCCGCGGGTTTGTCGGATGGTTTGGTCGGGTCAGAATCTCCTTCACGCCGGTTGCCAGGGTTTGCTTCCGAACAGTGCGTCGATTCGTCCACGAAGATCTTCACCCATTTGGATCAACGGCGGCCACGGGCGTTTGAAACCTTCGCCGGGGAGTTTCTTCGTCGCATCAATGCCCAGCTTGCTGCCGCTGGCGGCGTTCATTTCTTCTTCGCCCGGCGTCTCAGGGTTTGCGTGGCGGCGAGCGCGTCGCGGAGCACGGGAATGGTCAATTTGTCCTTGGCGCGGTTCGCGGCGAGTCTGCTGGCGAGGATGCGTTCGAGGGAAAGCACCTTGAGCTTCTGTCGGCCAAGCGGGATTTCAATGCAGTGCTTGACCTCGCTGGCGAAAGTTCCGAGGCCGTCCATCCGCAGCACGATGTCGAAGAGTTCCGCACCAGTCCCCGCCAGCATGGGCGGGTTCAGTTTACTCGGCGGGACGTAGGCGGCGCCAACCCCTTGCAAGGCGCGCGAAATTCTCAGATCGCCCAATTCCTCAAACCACAAATCCACATCCTGGGTCACGACCGGTGCGCCCTGCATGGTCGCAGCGGACAATCCCACGACCATGAACCGCACACGGGCCCGCAGGAGCGCGGTCAGGAGGCGGATCTCACTTCCGGCGAAGGGCAGTGGCGCGGCCACGGATGAGGCTCCTTTGCAATCGTTCGAGCGGCGGTTGCTCCAACAGAACGAGGGTGTGGCGAACATTGTCGCGATCCGCGTCCGGGTGAGTTGCGAGAACCAGTTCGACGCGGGCGGTCAAACGACGCACCCAACGTTGGGCTTGCGCAGTGCTGACGCCGGAGGTTGGAACACATGGTCTCATGCTGACGGCCGGAGGTTACCGGCGAGTAGTCGAAGTGTCACTGCTGTTCCCGAAGCTCGCAGCGACCTTCGCCTTCACGTTTTCATCCATCTTTATGATCGGCGGCCAGGGGCGTTTGAAGCCTTCGCCGGGGAGTTTGCGGGTGGCGTCGAAGCCCATCTTGCTGCCCGTCCCGATCTCGTTGGTGGCGTGGTCGAGCACGTCGGACGGGCCTTTGGTGAAGATGCTGTCGCGTTTCGCACTGGGACTTCGTCTCTTCATGTCCACAAGACCGTTCGGTCAATGCTTCGAATGGTAGGCCGGCCTGTCAACGCCATGGCCATCTGAAACTCGTCGCGCAGGATGTTGACGACCTTGGCCACTCCTTCAGCGCCATTTACGGCGAGGCCATAAACATAGGGACGACCAATCAGCACCGCAGTGGCGCCGAGGGCAATGGCTTTGATCACATCGGTTCCGCGACGGATTCCTCCGTCCACCAGCACCGGCACCCGGCCCGCCACTTTCTTCACGACCGGCTCCAGCGCGTTTATGGAAGCGGGAAGTGTGTCGAGACAGCGGCCACCATGGTTCGAGACGATGATCCCGGCAGCGCCTGTTCTGACAGCGATGGCCGCATCATCTGGATTCATGATGCCTTTGAGCAAAACCGGCAACCGCGTTAGAGAAAGCAGCCATTCGATGGCTTCCCACTTGAAACTGCCCATTATGGGGAGATCCGAAGCCGGTTGTTGATTTGGTTTCTGATAGTAGGGCGTCTCGAAGTCCGCCGGGGGTTTGAAACCGATCCGTTGAACGCGGTTGCGCGCTCCGGCAACGGGGGCATCGACGGTCACGACAAACGCGCGACACCCGAACTGTTCCGCTTCCTGCACCACGCCGCGAACAAACTCACGGCGTTCCTTGCGCAAGTCGTAAAGTTGAAACCACAACGGGGCTTTCGCAACGGGCGCGATGTCTTGAAGCCGCCGGGTCGAAAGACTGCTCACGACGAAGGTCGCGCCGGCCGCGCCTGCCCCGCGCGCGGTAGCGACCTCCCCCTCGGGATGCGAGAGGCGATGCCACGCGGTGGGCGCGAGCAGGATTGGATGCGGCATCTCCCGCCCGAACAACATGACGCGCATGTCGATCTTTTCCACATCTACGAGCACCTTCGGGCGCAAACGAATTTGATCGAAGGCCTCCCGGTTCCAACGAATGGTCAGATCATCCGCGGCGCCGCTGGCGATGTATTCGTAGGCAGAATGGGAGAGGCGCTCTTTCGCCAGAGATTCGAAATCAGCCAGACAAACAGGAGAAGTAATCGCGTTGCTGGCGGTTGGGTGCGCGGGCCGGGTCGGCTCTGGCGCGTCTTTGTCGGCGGCATCGAGTCTACCAAGCGCTGCACTGCTCATTGCAACGCCAACCGTCGTCAGCATTTTTCGTCGGGTCAGTTTCATAGTGTTTAAGGTTTCAGCGATTACCGCCGAAAACGGAATCAATTTTCCGGCGCACATCGTCGTTCATTTTGATCAACGGCGGCCAGGGGCGTTTGAAACCTTCACCGGGAATTTTCTTCGTCGCGTCGATGCCAAGTTTGCTGCCACTGGCCATTTCGCTTGTCGCGTGGTCGAGCACGTCCGACGGGCCTTTGGTGAAGAGGCTGTCGCGTTGCGGATCGGTATCGGCGAAGAGGTGGAAGAGGACCTGGCTGGTGTTGTGCACGTCCACGTCGTCGTCCACCACGACGATGTATTTGGTGAACATCATCTGCCCCATGCCCCAGAGGCCGTGCATGATCTTGTAGGCCTGCATTGGGTAGGTCTTTTTGATGGAGACGACAACGAGGTTGTGGAAGGTGCCCTCCGCCGGCAACGCAATGTCCACGATCTCGGGGAAGTTCATCTGGAAGATCGGCAAGAAGAGCTTCACGGACGCGGCGCCGATGTAGAAGTCCTCCATCGGTGGGATGCCGACGATGGTGGCGGGATAGACGGCATCCCTCCGGTGCGTGATGGCGGTGACGTGGAAGACGGGATACGGCTCGGGCAACGTGTAGTAGCCGGTATGGTCGCCGAAGGGGCCTTCCATGCGGAGCGGCTCTGTGGGATCGACGTAGCCTTCGATGACGAAGTCGGCGTTGGCGGGGACTTCGAGGTCATTGGTCTCGCACTTCACCAGTTCGACCGACTTCTTCCGCAGATAACCGGCGAGGAGGAATTCATCGAGGCCGTCCGGCATCGGCGCGGTGGCGGCGAAGGGAAACATCGGATCGCCGCCGAGGAAGATGGCGACGGGCATGCGTTCACCCTTCTCATAGTAACGGCGGCCATGACGCGCGGCGACCTTCTGCAACTGCCAATGCACCCCGGTGGTGAGGTCGTCGTAGATCTGGATGCGATACATCCCGAGGTTGCGGTCGCCGGTGTCGGGGTCCTGGGTGACGACGCAGGGCAGGGTGACATAGCGGCCGCCATCGAGCGGCCAGCACTTGAGTATCGGCAAGTCGGCCAGCGTAGGTGGATGAGGATTGGTGCCGAGCTTCCAATCCGGCGCGTCGGGCCAGGGCGAGGTGTGGCTGGCGGGCGCGTCGTAACGGTGGATCACGTCCTTGCACGGGCCGGACTTCACCGTCTTGGGTTTGGCGTGGCGCAGTTCCAGCGCGGTGCCGAGGAGCTTGATGGCTTCCTTGAAACTGTTGGGCGGCTTCGCCTTCATCAAGGCACCCAGCTCCTTCGCCACGGCTTCAACGGAGTCCGCGCCCATGCTCATGGCCATCCGCTTGTGCGACCCAAGCGTGTTGATGGCGACGGGGAACGGGCTGACCACGCCGTTGACGGTGGGCTTTTCGAAAAGGAGCGCCTTGCCACCGCCGGGCTGTTTCATCTCGCGGTCGGCGATCTCGGTGATCTCCAGTTCGGTGGCGACCGGCTGGGAAATGCGCTTCAGCTCGCCCGCGCGGTCGAGCAGCTCGACGAAATCCCGAAACGAATCAAATGCCATGGGGCGAGGCTACCGGAAGCGGACCACGTCGCAACCGATGTCACTCGTGCGTTCGGCAGGAAGAAGCGGCGCTGGATGAAGGTAGAAGGGGGAGCGTCCGGGTGCCGCTCGTAAAACAAAGAACCGTAGCCGGACATTCCGGTCTGCGGTTCGAAAATCAATGGGCGGACGGATCAGCCCAAACGGTAGCAGATGCGCGCCTTGTTCAGGTCGTAGGGGGACATCTGGAGGCGCACGCGGTCGCCGATGGTGAGCCGGATCCAGCGTTTGCGCATTTTGCCGGAGATGTGGGCAAGGACCTCGTGCTTATTGTCGAGCACCACCTTGAACATGGTGCCGGCGAGCACGCTCGTTATCCTGCCTTCTACTTCTATGTGGTCTTCCATTTTTCCTGTCATTTCGGCCAGGACGAACTTTTTGGAAGAACCGGACTGCTGGCCGCAGCACCGGGCTCAGGATAAATAAAGCGGAGCCCGGTTAGTCCGGGCTCCGCTCGCATTCCGAAAATCTAACGCTTCTCAGTAGCGATCCCGGCGCGGGCCGCCACGGTCGCTGCCGCGATCACCGCCGCCACCACCATAACCACCGCGTCCGCCGCCGCCGCCGCCATATCCGCCTCCACCGCCGCCGCCGCCGTAACCACCACCGCCACCGGAACGGGGCGGCCGGTCTTCCTTCGGCCGGGCTTCATTGACGGTCAAGGGGCGTCCATCGAGCTGGGCTCCGTTCATGGCCTGGACTGCGTTCTGGGCTTCCTCGGGCGTCGCCATCGTGACGAAGGCGAATCCACGGGGACGGCCCGTGGCGCGATCCATCATCAGGTTGACTTCGAGGACGGTGCCGTGCGCGGTGAACGCGTCCTGGAGTGCGTTTTCAGTCGTCTGGAAAGATAGATTTCCAACGAAGAGTTTCGTGCTCATGTGTGATTTGCTGCCGCGACTAACTTGCCAACTCCTAGACTGTTCCCGAAGGCCGGGTTTCAAATCATCACTGAAACTCTGTTCAACTGGTGATTTTCCAGAGACTGGAGAGGTCTAGCTATCTAGACAGAACAGGGCGGAAACTGACATTCCATCGAACCTACTCAAGGCCTAACTTTGGGAAATTGCGGGGGCATGGCGATGAGGAAACTCCTGCCGTTTCACCTTTCCCGGACGAATTGGCCGCGACGCGCCGACGTTGTTCCGGGGTTCCGTCGGTCTTGAACCGAACGCAGACAGGATTGGCCTTCCGCCGGAGCAGCCGTTAGAAACCCGTCCCAATGAACCCGAATTCGACGAAGGTGGCCGTGGTGACCGGTGCCGGCAGCGGCGTAGGCCAGGCCGTTTGCTGGGAACTCGCCCGCCAAGGCTGGAAGGTGGCCGCAATAGGACGCAGCCTCGCATCCCTTGAGGAAACCATCCGGCCCGCCGCCGATCTGTCCGACTCGATCACGCCGTTCGTCTGCGACGTGAGCAACTCGACCGAGGTCGAAGCGGCCGGCAAAGCCATCCTCGCCAAGTTCGGCGGGGTGGATGCGTTGGTGAACGCCGCCGGCACGAACACTCCGAAGCGCGCCCTCGAAGTCCTTTCGCTTCCGGACTACCACCGGCTCATCGACACCAATCTCAACGGCGCCTACTTCGTCGTGCAGGCGTTCCTGCCGCAGATGCGCCAGCGCAAGACCGGCACGATCATCAATGTCGTGTCCGACTCCGCCAAGCAGGCCAGCCCCAAGGCCGGCCCGGCCTATTCGATGTCGAAGGCCGGTCTGGTCGGCCTCACGCAGGCGATCAACGCCGAAGAACGTGGCAACGGGGTTCGCGCCTGCGCCTTGCTGCCGGGCGACATCGACACGCCGCTGCTCGACAAGCGCCCGTCGCCGCCTCCGGCCGAAGCGCGGGCCAAGATGCTCAAGCCCGAAGACGTCGCCGCCTGCGTGCTCTTCGCCATCAACCTTCCGCCGCACGCCATCGTCGAGGAGTTATTGATCCGGCCGAGTTGAACGACCCGGGGCTCGGCCTCTGTCAATGGCCCGGAAGCGCGGATGTCGGGGCGTGGTTCCGGTGTAGCGTTGGGTCATGGATTCAGCGTCGGAACTGTTCCCCGGGCCACTGAGCCGTCAGCTGCTCGACGAGTTGGACCGCTATGTCGTCGCCGAGCCGTATCCGTTCGTCGTCGACGTGGCGCGCGGCCACGGCATGTGGCTGGTCACTCCGGAAGGGCAGGAGATCTTCGATTGGGCGGGCTATTACGGATCGAAGTGGATCGCCCACAATCATCCCCGCCTTTCCGAACCCGACTACGTCCGCCGTCTCGTCGCGGCCGCGAACAACAAGATCTGCAATCCCGACCTGCTCACCTCCGATTGCGTGGCCTATTACCGCGCGCTGCACGAGGTCGCGCCGGAGTGCATGCGGAATCCCAAGCTCGAGGTCTACGCGGTGAACTCGGGTGCGGAGGCGGTGGAGAACATGATGAAGTATCTCATCAACCTCCATCACCTGAAGATGACGAACCTCGGGCGCGAGTCGAAGGGACGACGCTTCATCTGCTTCGACCAGGCGTTTCACGGCAGGACCGTCTTCGCCTTGAACGTTACCCAGATCCCCCATGATCCCGTCGTGACGAAGGATTTCCACGGCTTCATCCCCGGCAACATCCAGGTGCCATTCCCGGCGGTGGACAACGCGCTGCCGCACTCCGAGAACCTCGGACGCACGCGGCATTGCCTGGAGATCGTGGAGGATTTTCTGCGCCGTTTCCCCAACGAGATCGTCGGCATCGTGGTGGAACCGTTGCAGGGCGCGGGCGGACATCGTGTGGCCTTGCCGGAGTTCTTCCGTGGGTTGAGCGGACTGGCCCACCGCTTCGAGGTCGGCCTCGGGTTCGACGAGGTCCAGACGGCGGGCGGCACGACGGGCAAGATGTTCGCGGCCGACATGTTCGATCTGCCGTATCCGCCGCAGACCGTCGCGGTGGCCAAGAAGTTCGCCAACGGCGCGGTCTACATGCTCAATCCGATGGACGACCACGGCGTGCTCGACAGCACGTGGGGCGGGTCGCTCGCCGACATGGTGCGCTTCGTGCAGGAGTTGAAGATCGTCCGCGAGGAGAAGCTCATCGAACAGGTTCCCGCCAAGACGGCTAAACTCGTCGCCGCCCTTGAGGAATTGGGCCGAAAGCACAAGGGGGCCATCCATAACATCCGCGGCCTCGGGCTCTACCAGGGTTTCTCGCTGCGGAAGCCCGAATGGAAGGGCCGCCTTGTCGATCAGGCATTGCAGACGGAAAATCTCCTCCTGCTCGGCGCGGGCCGCGACAGCATCCGGCTGCGCCCGAACCTCAACGTGACCGGAGCCGACATCGACCTGCTGATCGAGAAACTGGACAGGGTGCTCACGGCCGTATGCCTTGGCGAATGACGAACCCCCAAGGCCAAAGGCCAAAAAAATCGGATAGGCCGAGCGGCGGAACCAACCTCCGTGGTCTCCTTCGGGCCTTCGGCCTTTGCCCCTAGGATTTCGTCATTCCCCCCGTGCCTCGGCTTTACATCGAATGCGCGGACCTGTTCATTCATCTCACTTCTGCCATGACAAAGCTCACCCGAATCCTGTTCGCGGCCGGTCTCATCGCCGGCCTGTTGCCAACCCTCCACGCCGCGTCCGCGGTCACTCCTGCCGACCAGCTCAAGGTGGCCAAGGGCTTCAAGGTCGAGATGCTCCACAGCGTGTCCAAGGAGGACGAAGGCTCCTGGGTCGCGATGTGCACCGAGAAGAACGGACGCCTCATCGTCTCCGACCAATACGGCAAGCTCTACCGCCTCACGCCTCCGCCGATCGGCACGACGGACGGCCTGAAGATCCAGCCCATCGATCTCCCCATCGGCCAGGCGCAGGGGCTCCTCTACGCCTTCGACAGCCTCTACGTCATGGTGGCCAACGAAGCCTACCAGGGCAGAGGCCTGTATCGCGTGAAGGACACGAACGGCGACGACACCTACGACGAGGTCAAACTCCTCCGGAAGCTGCAAGGCGGCGGCGAGCACGGACCCCACGCCATCCTCCCTTCGCCCGACGGCAAGACCCTGACCATCATTTCCGGCAACCAGACCAAGGTCACGGCCATCGACACTTCCGTCGTTCCGCTGAACTGGTCCGAGGACCATCTCCTGCCCCGCATGTGGGACGGCAACGGCTTCATGAAAGGCGTCCTTGCGCCCGGCGGCTGGATCGCCAAGACCGATCCCGATGGCAAGACCTGGGAGCTCGTCGCCACCGGCTTCCGCAACGAATACGACGCCGCCTACAACCGCTCGGGCGAACTCTTCACCTACGACGCCGACATGGAGTGGGACGTGAACACGCCCTGGTATCGGCCCACGCGCATCAACCACGTCATCAGCGGCGCGGAGTTCGGTTGGCGCAGCGGCGCGGGCAAATGGCCGGCCTACTACCCGGACAGCTTCGGCGCCGTCGTGAACATCGGGCCTGGTTCCCCAACGGGCGTGGCCTTCGGCTACGGGGCGAAGTTCCCGGCCAAGTATCAGGAGTCCCTCTTCATCTGCGACTGGAGCTACGGCAAGCTCTACGCGATCCACTTCAAGCCCGACGGCGCGAGCTACACGGCCGAGAAGGAGGAGTTCATCTCCGGTTCTCCTTTGGCCCTCACCGATCTCGTCGTGAACCCGGCCGATGGCGCGCTCTACTTCGCCGTCGGTGGACGCAAGACCCAGTCCGGCCTGTATCGCGTAACCTACAGCGGTTCCGAATCCACTGCGCCGGCGAAGGCCGACACCAAGTTCGCCAAAGACCGCGAGCTTCGTCACAAGCTCGAAAGCTTCCACGGCAAGACCGACCCGAATGCCGTAAAGGAAGTCTGGAAATCGCTCGGCTCCAAGGACCGCGCCATCCGCTTCGCCGCCCGCGTGGCCATCGAATGGCAGCCGGTCGATCAATGGCGCGAGAAGGCGCTGGCCGAGAAAGATCCCGTCGCCGCGACCCACGCGATCCTCGCCCTGGCCCGCGTCAGCAGCCGCGACCAGTTCCACCGCAAGGACGGTGATCCCAAGCCCGATGCCGCCCTCCAGCCCAAGGCGCTGGCCACTCTCGACCGCATCAACTGGAGCAAGCTTGAAGTCTCCCAGCAGCTCGACCTGCTGCGCGCCTATCAGGTCGTCTTCACCCGTCTCGGATCGCCCGCCGAAGCCACGCGCCAGAGTCTGATCGCGAAGTTCGATCCGCTCTTCCCCGCGAAGGCCCGCGAATTGAACGCCGAGCTGGCCAACCTGCTCGTCTATCTCGAAGCCCCTACCGCCTCGACCAAGCTCGTCGCCCTGCTCGACAAGGCGCCGACCCAGGAGGAGCAGATGGACATCGCCCGCGCGCTTCGGGCACTCAAGACCGGCTGGTCCATGGAGCAGCGACAGGCCTACTTCGGCTGGTTCCTCAAGGCCGCCAGCTTCCGCGGCGGCAACAGCCTCCAGGGCTTCCTGCGCGACATGAAGAACGACGCCGTCACCAACCTCACCTCGACCGAGCTCGCTTCGCTCAAGCCGGTGCTCGATGCGAAGCCCGTCGTGAAGAAACCCAGCGAGATCCTCGCCGGCCGCCAGCAGGTCAAGGAATGGACCGTGGCCGACCTCGACCCCGTCCTCGACAAGGGGCTGAAGAGTGGACGCAACTTCGCCCGCGGCCGCGAGCTTTTCGGCGCCGTCGGATGCGCGGCCTGCCATCGTTTCGACACCGACGGCGGCGCCGTCGGACCCGATCTCACCGGCGTGGCCGGACGCTTCAGCGCACATGACCTGATGGAATCGATCATCGAACCAAGCAAGGAGATCAGCGACCAGTATGGCTCCACCATCTTCACCCTGAAGAACGGCGACGAAGTGATCGGCCGTGTGGCGAACCTGAACGGTGACAGCATCTCGGTCATGACCGACATGTTCGACCCCAGCAACTTCACCAACGTGAACCGCCCCAACGTCGCGAAGTCCGAGCCGTCCAAGACCTCCATGATGCCGCCCGGGTTGCTCAACAGCCTCAAGCAGGACGAGATCCTCGACCTCGTCGCCTACCTGCTCTCCCGCGGCGACCAGAAGGCGAAGATGTTCAAGTGAGCTGAAGCCTTCACAAAAACACTGAACCCAAAAGGCTGCCGGCTCTATGTCGGCAGCCTTCTAGTTTTCCAAGCCATGCAATACGTCCTGATCATCCACGAAGTCGCCGACTATCCGGCTTGGAAGAAGGTCTTCGACGGTGCCGCAGGCATCCGCCGCGAAGCCGGAGAACGCTCCTACCAAGTCCTCAAGTATCAGGACGACGCGAACCGGATCGTCCATTTCTCGGCCTGGACCTCCATCGAAGACGCTCGGCGTTTCTTCGAGTCACCCAAGTTGGTGAAGATCCGCGCCGAAGCCGGGGTGAAAGCCCCCGAGTTCATCTACCTCGACCAGCTCGAAGCGGGCACGCTGTAGCCACGAAGCTGGTAGGGCGAAGGCTCCTGCCGAGCCGCCTGGAGGCCTTGGACAAACGGGTAAGTTTCTCGCGGGAAGTTTGAAGCTATAGACGGACGACCAGTGTAGCCGCTGTCGCCTCAAGGATTTTAGGAAGTCCAGCGGCGGCTCGGCGGGAGCCCGCGCCCTACCGCTTTGAACCTTCCAACGGGGTCTGGAGACGCCGCCGCCGAATGAAGAGAACAAGGGCTGCGAACAGCAGGCTGTTCACGATCATCGAAACGACCAGCAGCCAGCCCGGCGTGGATTCCCCCGGCCACGCGGCCAGCATGAGCCGACGGGGCATGAGGAGCATTCGCTCGATCCAGAGAAGACCGATCACCAGCGGGTCTGTGGGCAGGAGTGACGGCGGCAGGTGAGAAAAGAGAACCCCCGCTCCGCGCACGAGCTGAAGCGCGAGCCAATGCGCCACCGCCCATCCGGCCAGCGGCCACCATGGAAACTGCCGACGCGTTTCAGCGTCGGCTCCAGTGGTCGTATTGCTCGCGGAAGACTTCACGGACGTTGCAGACATGACGCTCCCACAGCGCCCGGCATTGGTCGAGGGACGGGATTTCGTCTGCAGACCGATCAGCTAGCAGTTCGGCGAGGAGTTCCCGCAGAAGTTCCGGACTGGTCGAGCAATCGAGCAGCGTCCGAAGCCTCCCGCCGAAATGCGTCGTGATGACCAACCCGTCCGCATCACGCGTTCGCGACAGCGCTGCGCGCCAGTCGAAGAACCCCAGCTGCTCCGCACCATCGACGAACCACACGACACGCTCGCCATCGCCTGAAGCCCAAAGGCCTGGGTTCGCTTGCGCGGCCGTCGCCGGTTCTGCTTTGAGGGCTTTGTCGAAGATGGCCGCAAGCGCGACGCCATCCTTCTGCCAACCTTCGCACAGGCGGACCAGCGGTGCCCGCCAGCCACCACGGCGAAGCCGCGCGGCCAGCTCCAGCATCAGCGTCGTCTTGCCCGAGCCTTTTGGTCCGACGAACGCGCCGCGGCCGTTGAACTCCTGAACACGGCGCAGGAGTTCATCGTGAGACGGGCCACGGAACCGCAGGGCTTCGATACGGCTCGCACGGAATGGATTTTCAGCGGCCTGCAAAGCGGAACGAGGGTTTCTTGCGTTTCGGATCAACCGTGACGGCCTGGAGCGTCAACTGCCGACCGGTGGGTGACACGACGAGGTCCCAGCGCAGCACGGTTTCGCTGCCCGTGTCGGCGACGAACTCGATCGCCCACTTGACGGAGACAAGGCGGCCATCGATCGACAGCGGACCCGGCGGCAAATCGAAACGAAAGGGCCGGGCGTCCTGGGGTTGCATGGCCGAGAAGGTCTCGGTCTGGATCACGCCGACGTCGGTGGTGCCTTTGCCTTCGGTGAACCAGAAGAGCCGGACCTCGGCGGAGCGTGGCGCCGATTCGAGGGACCACGCGGCGACGCCTTCGATGGATTCGCCGGGACGGAACGAACGACGGCCCCCGCGCAGGCCAAGCCGAAAACCGGAACTCTCGAGAAGCTCCCGGTCGGCGAGGCCTTCGTGGAAGACCTCGGCCGATGCATCGCCGGGCATCAGCGTAACCGGGAATTCATCGTCCACATCGGGCCAGCGGGCGATTTCTCCCGCCACGACAACGAACCATTGGAGGCGGTTCCTCGTCGCGGTGAAGCTCGGCGGCGCGTCCTGCGGAATGGCGATCTCGATTTCGCCGGCGCGCATGGTCGTGTGGTCGACAGTGTCGAGAATCTCCATGCGGCTGAAGGCGCTGGTGTCCGTCGACGTCGAGGTCCCCCGCGAATAGGTGGCGGATTCGATGCCCACGAGGGTGAGACGCAGGCGGTCCATGCGGGCTGCCGCGCCGGTGAAGCTCCAGCGCACGTGGAACCGTCCTCCAGCCCGCGGCCGACCAGGTGTGATCTCCAACGTGGGTTTCGGGTTCGCAAGCGCCAGGACCTGCATGACGAATACGACGATCAGCCCGAGGCCGATCAGGACGAACGGGATGAGGAAGACGCCGAGGAACCATTCCGGCCGGCCTTTCTGAACGGTTTTGACGAACTGAAAGACGAACACGCTGATAATGCCGTTCCAGAAGAGGGAGACCAGCAGCATGGCGACGATCTTGGTGGTGCGGCTTGTCGACGGCTTCAGGGTGACGGAGCCGTCCGTGTCGGTGGGATCAGCGGATGCGTTGGAGACGATGGTCCTGGGTTGAACGCGGAACGCGGCGGTAGAAATGGGCGACGCGTCGGATGGGGTGCGCCAACGCCTGAAGAAATAGATTAGGAGACCAGCGCCGATGACGAAGAAAAGCAGGGTGAACAACCCGAAGAACACAAACGGGGAAAAGCTCCGGTCCAGCATGGCTTCCGACGGGTCGTCGGGATTGACGAACGCCGTCGTTCCGCCGCCCACGGGATGGCGGCGAACCATCTCTTCCTTGGAGTCGCGCCCGCTGCTGCTGCCGGTGAAGAAAGAAACGTCGCTGGAGCGGTAGGTCTGTCCGGAAACCGCGTAGCGGAACAGGATCTCCGGCCGATAGGTGCGGCCGCCCTTGCTGCCTCGGGTCGACGCGACACGGCTCACCTCCACCGTGGCCGGGGTCTCGGTCCATGTTCGGGCTTCGAGGATTTTCAGGGCGGGTTTGATCCCGACGAACCAGGTCGCCCCGCCGCCGACCAGGGTGAACATCAGGCCGATGATCAACCCGACGGCGTGTCCAAGCCTTTCAGCTCCTCGACCGCTCGTTTTGCCTGAAATGGCGCGAGGGGACGAATCGGGTTCGGCGCCTCGACTGAACGCGTCCCAGGCCATGGATCCGCCGATGGCCACGAACACGAGGGGAATGAGGAGGAACGGGACGATGATGAACCGGCTTGGACCGCCCGGCTTCGGGGTTGGCTTGATCTCGGATTTCTTGGCCGGGTTCTGCCTGAGAACGCTGGTTTCGCCGGGGAGATGGCGCCGCACGACCTCGAGCATCGCCTTGTAGCTGGCATCGTGTTCCTGGTGCTGGCCGGCGATGGTCTCGCCGTCGGAAAGGAGCTCGAAGCGAATGACGGCGTTGAAGCCTCCGTCCGCGCCGGTGGCGGGGACGACTTCGGCGGAGATGATCCGTGCCTGGACCTCGGGCCAGCCTTGGACCGATGATTCGGTCAGCAGCGCGAAGACGGCGAACCCGATGAACACGAGGCCGAAGGCCGCGAACGCGAGCCCGAACACGGCGGAACCAATGCGGCCCCCGATCGACGTCACTTTGTTCATGGGCGGTTCCTTTCCGGCACGGTCTCCGTGTAGCCGATTCCGTCGGAAGGGTCTCGGGTAAAAACCGGGAGGAATCGTAATTCCCCGCCGGGGCCCGGAAGTAATGGAGCCTTGAGAGGGCTGTAAGCCGAGTTCTGTCTTCGCCGGTTGCCCGGCGGAGAGGATCATTTATCTGAGCGGCCGATACCCGGGACCCGGCTTGCGCCTTGGAGCGGGCAGCTCCGTGGTCCCCTATTTGGCCTTGCACCCGATGGGGTTTTCCGTGCCCCGACGCTTGCGCGGCGGGCGGTGGGCTCTTACCCCGCCTTTTCACCCTTGCCATCGACCGAAGCCGACGGCGGTTTTATTTTCTGTGGCACTGTCCGTCGGAGCGGCTTTCGCCGGTTCCTCCCGCGTGTATCCGCCCGCCGAAGCGGAGGGTTACGCGGCATCGCGCCCTATGGTGCTCGGACTTTCCTCCCCGGTTTGCGCCGGAGCGATCCTCCGCCCTCTCAAGGTCCGTGGCGAAACTATGGCTTGGTCCGAGGGGCAGCAAGCGTCGCCTTGGAATTGTTCGGGCGAAGACGGACACAAGGAGCCGCTGAACCGCCGAAGCGGGGACCCGCCCTAGTCGGACGCGAGCAGGTCCATGTCGCGCGTGTAGTAGAGGATGCGGCTGCAGTTGATGCAGGTGACGACCTCCTTGCCGGCCTTGGCGCTGTGGACGACCTGGGGCGGCAGCTTCATGTGGCAACCGCCGCAGGCGTGGTGCTCGACGCTGACGATGATGCTCTCGCCCTTCGTCTTCAGCAGACGGGTGTATTTGGCCATCGTCACCTCGTCGATTTCGGAGGTGAGGGCGATCCGGGTGGCTTCCAAGTCGGCCAGTTCCTTCTGATAGCTGCCTTCCCGCGAGGCCAGTTGCGCGAGTTCGGCGTCCACGTCGGCCTTGGCGGAGGCCGCGACCTTGTTGGCGGCGCCGGCCACCTTCTGCGCGGCCTCGATCTTCTCCATCAACTCGAGCTGCTGGTCGTCGAGTCCGCTGATGAGCTTCTTGGCCTTCTCGATCTCGTCGCCGTAGAGCTTATACTCGTCGTTCTTCTTCGTCTGAAGCTGCTGCGTGGCGAACTTGTCGATCTTCTGCTTGAGCGAATCGACCTCGAGTTCCAGACCCTTGCGCGCGGTCTCGATCTGTTTCACTCCGAGTTTGGCGGCGTCGAGCGCGGCTAGGGTATTGGCGGATCTTCCGGAAGCGGCGGCGCGTTCGATCGGGATGCGGGTCAGCTCGGCGCGCAGGCGCAGGATCTTGCGGTCTCGGTCCTGGAGGATCAGAAGCTTTTCGATGACGTCGAGCATGGCGGGGCGACTGGGTTGATGTGGGCGGACGCTATCGGCGGGGTCTGGCAGCGTCAACCGAAGCGGCGGGAAATCTCCCGGGCCTCTTGTTGAACGCGGTGTTTGGTTCCCGGATCTCGTATTCCCGGCATGTGGAACGGACCAAGGCCGGTAAGCCGGAGCGGGTCGCTGGACCCGATGGGATGAATTCTAAATCTGGCTTCTTCTCCGTCCGCCTCCACATAGACTTCGGCTGTGCAAAAGTCTGCCTTCGCGCGCTGGCGGGCCGATTTCTTCGCCGGACTCGCGGTGGTCCTTCCGGCGTTGATCTCGGTCTGGCTTGTCGTCTGGATCTTCCGGAACATTTCGTCGTTCACCGACGCGTTGCTCTTCTTCCTGCCGCGGAGCGTCACCCACGCCAATGACGGCACCGGCGAAGTGCTCTGGTATTGGAGCCTTGTCGCCATCGGGTTCGCGGCGCTGCTCGTCGCGCTGGCCGGACGTGCGGCGAAGTTCTACATCGGCCGGAGGTTCATCGCGGCGGCCGACCAGGTCCTTCTCCGCGTTCCGCTGATCAACAAGATCTACGGCACGGTGAAGCAGGTGAACGAAGCCTTCGCCAGCGAGAAGAAGAGTTCGTTCAAGCAGGCCGTGCTCGTCGAGTTCCCGCAGTCCGGCCACTTCGCGGTCGGCTTCGTCACGGGTGACGCTCCCGCGGAATTCAGCCGCGTCACCGGCATCCGGCTGGTTAACGTCTTCATCCCCACGACGCCGAATCCGACTTCCGGGTTCCTCGTCATGGTGCCGGAGTCGAGCGTGCGGAAACTCGACATGCCAGTGGCCGAGGCGATCAAGTTCACCATCAGTCTCGGGGCCATCGCGCCGGACGCCGCTCCGAGGTGACATGGAGGAGAAGGCCCACGGAATCATCCTGCGGACGCGTCCCTTGACCGAGACGAGCCTCATCATCCACTGGCTCACGCGGGACTTCGGCCGCATAGCCACCGTCGCGAAAGGAGCCCGCGGGCCGAAGTCCTCGTTCCGTGGAAAGCTCGACCTGTTTTTCCGGGCCGACCTCAGCTTCGTCCGCAGCCGGCGGTCCGATCTGCATATCCTCCGCGAACTAGTCCTTCTCGAAAACCATCCGGGCATCCGCACCGATTTCGACCGGGTGGCCTACGCCGCCTACGCCGCCGAGCTGATCGAACTCGCGACCGAAGCGGAGACTCCGGTCCCGGAGTTCTTCGAACTTTTCGCCGATTGGCTGGCCGCATTAAACGGCTCTTCGTTGTCGCGCATCGCGCTGCTCGCGTTCGAGTGGAAGCTCCTCGAAGCTTCCGGCGTGCAGCCGGACGTCGCGACGGCCGGTCTTACACGCGGTGCCAAGGCGCTTGCGGAGCAGTTCGTTTCGGCGGGGTGGGATGAACTGGGGAAGCCCGTCGCCGTTGTGGACGAGGTGCGGGAAGTCGGACGGTGGTTCAGCGGCTACCTTCTGGACCAGCTAAACCGCCTTCCGGACGCGCGGGCGCGGCTGGTGTTTCAATGAAGGAGACCGCGCGCTGGATCACTTCGCGGCGGGGGCCAGTTTCACCAGCGCACACAGCTAGATTCTCGTTGTCGGCCGAGATCCAAGGGATAGACTGGCCCGCAATATGAAAGGGGTTATTGCAGCGCTTCTATTGGGTTTGTCCTCTCTCGCAGCTTGGGCAGGCGAGCAGCGTCCCAACATCACCGGAACAATTTCCGACACTGCCGGCAAGCCGGTCAAAGACGCGTTGGTCTTTGTTTGGACCGCCGGTCCCAGGCGGGGAACCAGCTCCTACTGTCCATCGTGTTATCCTGACTGCGTTAAGCGTGCGACCACTGCGGCAGATGGAACCTTTACCATTCCCTCGCTGGACCCCGAGCTGTTGTTCCGGTTGCTTGTGGCGTGCCCCGGCTACAGCGCGGAGTTCATCAACAAAGTCGATCCCTCCAAAGGCCCGGCAAGCGCGAGCCTTAAACCCCTCGACACGTCCACGCTTCCACCAGACCACAAGCTCACGGGCCGTGTTCTCGACACCGATGGCGACCCGGTCGTAGGCGCGGTCGTCCACTTTTCAAGCTACCGCGACAAATCCGGCGGCGGCTGCGGCGGCGCTTGCGCTGGATTTGCCCAGTTGGCCGTGTCGGATCTCCAGGGCCGGTTCACGCTGCCCGCAGACCGGTCGTTCGCCACCATGTCCGTGAAAGTCGAAGCCCGTGGATTCGCCAAGCTCCACTACAACGATCTCCCCAACAGGACAGCCCAGGAGATCAGTCTTGTCCGGGGAGCAGCGGTCAAAGGCCGCCTCATGCGTGGGCAGCGGCCCGTCGCCGGAGCGACAATCGGGCTGGTTTCGGTGGATCGTTCGATGGAATCGTTCTCCGGCCTCTACACCATCGGCACCGACCAGGATGGATACTTTCTTTTCGCCAACCTGCCACCGCGAACAGCCTACTTTGTCTATTCCACCATGGCCGAAGCTGGCCGCCTCAATGGGGTAGCCCCAGCCCGAAAGATCATCGTCAATGGCAACGGCTCCACCACTGACATCGGTGAACTGGCCATCCTTCCTACTCACACGATTCGGGGCCGATTCGTTACTTCTGACGGAAAGCCTATCCCGGCGGGAACGCGGGCAATGTTCAGCCAGGAATCCGCTTGGGACTCCCTTCCCAATGTCGAAGTCGCCTCGGACGGAGCTTTCGAGATTTCGGGAGTCCCAGCAGCATCCGTCTCGATGAACATAGCGCTACATCGCTACCACCCATCGGAGAAGAATCCGAGCCTGGACCATCTGAATCCCTCCGGCTTGGTTGGAACCGTGGACGAGGACATCGACGGCATCTTGATACTGATGGAACCAGGTCCTGCTGAGCGTTTCGACCATGCAAAACGGGCTTACACCCCCGACCTCAGGCCGAAGAACAAACCGCTCCGTGGCGTCGATCCGAAGATTCTGCCAAGTGTTTCAACCAACTAAGTCTCGGCGGTAGTGCCCCAGCGATAACCAAAGGCCGCCCCCGCCTCGTATGACGTGGGCACCGTCAACGAGACTGCGCCGGCTACTGCTTCGGCCGTCGGCCGATGCCCCAGATGAGCCAGATGGCCAGGGCGACGAGGAGGATGAGCCACCAGAAGTAGCGGAGTTCGCGGGCCGCCATCTCGGCGAAGGCGGCGGCGGGCGTGAAGAGGATGATCAGCAGTGCCGCTACGACGACAAGGCTGCCGATCTGGAGGATGGCGCGCTTTCGCGGAGTGATCATGGCGCGGCGGGAGGTTCGGCGGGTCCGACGGGCAGAAGGAGGGACGCTCCGGAATTGTCCGGCCCTGAGGGAACAACCATGGGCGAACGGCCGTTCCAGCGTTCCACGATCTTCCAGCGGAGGAATGCCGGGTTTGTTCGGAGCGCCTCGCCGCGGACGCGGATGGCTTCGGCTTCGCCCTTGGCGCTGATGACGGCGGTTTCGGCCTCGACCTGCGTCTGGACCTGGGTGAAGCGCGCCTGGTTGGCCTGCTGTTCGGCGACCATCTTGGCCTCGATGGCCTTCTCCAGTTCGGCGGAGAGGTTGATGTCGCGGAGGACGATGTCCTCGACGATGAGGAGCGAGCCGATCTTCTGCGTGGCGGAGGCGAGGGCCTTCTTCTTGATCTCCTCGCGGCTCTTCACGATCTGTTCGGCTGTCAGCAGGGCGGTCACTTCCTTGATGGCCTCCTGCACGCGCGGGGCGATGAGGCTGTCGAAGGGATCGCCGGAGAACTTCTTGTAGATCTCGACGACCGACGATTCCGGGACGCGGTAGAGCACGCGGAGATCGATCTTCACCTGCTGGAGGTCGGACGAGAAGCAGTCGGCCTTCACCGTCTGCGTCTTCTGGCGGATGTTGACCTCGACGATGCTGGTGATGAACGGCGCCTTGAAGCCGAAGCCCTCGGGCAGGAACTGGTCCGCAGTCTTGCCGAGCGTGACCTTGAGGCCGCGCGTGCCGGGCTCGACCACGTAGCTGGTGGCCGTCGCGGCGATGAGGATCACGAACCCAAGGACGGCGACGCCGATGACCCTAGAAATGAAGTTCGGGTTCATGGAATCAGCGCCGGGCCGGACGGGCCGCTGCGGCCGGTTGGGTTGGAATGGAGGTGGCATTGGTCTTCTGGTTCTTGAGGCGTTCGATGTCCTGCAACGTGAGCATCACCTTGTCGCCGCCGCCGATCACGACAGGCGCGAGGCCGTCCCACTTCTCGACGATCTGGAGCTCGACGAACGCGGGGTTCTTCTTGAGGGCCTCGCCTCGGATGACGATGGATTCGGCCTCGCCCTTGGCCTTGATCACGGAGGTGTCGGCCTCGATCTGGACACGCTGCTGGAAATACTTCGACTTCGAGGCCTCCTGTTCCTGGACCATCTTCGCCTCGATGGCGTGCTCCAGTTCCTTCGTGAGCGCGATGTTCTGGATGACGATGTCCTCGATCACGAGGAGCGGAGGCTCACCGAGCTTGGCCTTGGCCAGCTGGAGGGCGCGCGTCTTGATCTGCTCGCGGTTCTTCACGATCTGCTCCGCGCTCTGGAGGGCGGCCACCTCCTTCAACGCCTCCTGCACCCGCGGCGCCACAAGGTTGTCGAAAGGATCGCCGTAGAATCCTTGGAAGAGCTTCACGACCGACGCTTCGGGCACGCGGTAGAGGACCTTCAGATCGACCGTGATCTGCTGGAGGTCGGAGGAGTAGCACTCCGCCTTTTCCTCCGCCGTCTGCTGTCGGATCGAGACCTGGTGGATGGCGGTGATAAAGGGCGCCTTGAGTCCGAATCCTTCCGTTTTGAAGGCGGTCGAGACCTTGCCCATCGTCACTTCCACGCCGCGGTAGCCGGGCTTCACCACATAGGTGCCCGACGACGCCATGATGATGACGACGAAGATCAGGATGCCGACTCCGACCAACCGTGCGATTCCTTGAGGGCTCATTGTTGTTTGGGCTGCCAATTTAGCGGTGAGATCCCTCGACACAAGTATCCGTTCAGTAACCATAGCCCCACCCGATCCGTCCACCCACCCACCCCATGAACATGAAACGCACCTTCGCCCTCTTGCTGGCCGCGGCTTCCACGGCCTTGACCCAATCCCACGCGGCCGAAGCGGCGAAGGCTCCGTCGCCCGACGACCAATACGTGCCCGGCCCCGACTCGAAGGAGCAGCCCGGCGTGCCGAAGGGGACGATCACGAAACACATGTGGACCAACAGCGTCGTCTTCCCCGGCACCGTCCGCGAGTATTCGGTTTACGTGCCCGCCCAATACAAGCCGGGCAAGGCCGCCGCCGTGTTCGTCTGCCAGGACGGCGTCATGTATTCCGCGCCGACCGTCTTCGACAATCTGATCCACAGGAAGGAAATGCCCGTGACCATCGGCATCTTCATCAAGCCCGGAAACAAGCCGCCGAAGGACGGCGTGGCTCCGGGCAAGGACGGCAAAGGACGGACGGCAGGCGCGTCCAACCGCAGCTTCGAATACGACTCGTTGGGCGACGCCTACTCGCGCTTCCTGCTGACGGAGATCCTGCCCGAGGTGGCCAAGAGCTACACCCTGACCACCAATCCCGAAGGACGCTGCATCGCGGGCAGCAGCTCGGGCGGCATCTGCGCGTTCACCGTCTGCTGGGAACGGCCCGCTGCGTTCCGCAAGTGCTTCACCACCGTGGGCAGCTTCACGAACATCCGCGGCGGCAACAAATATCCCGAGATCGTGCGAAGCTCCGCGAAGAAGCCGATCCGCATGTTCCAGCAGGACGGCGCGAACGACATCGTCAACCAGTTTGGCAGCTGGCCCGAGGCGAACAAGGCCATGGCCGCCGCGCTGGACGAGAAGGGCTACGACCACAAGTTCGTCTTCGGCGAAGGCGTCCACAGCGGCAAGCACGGCACCGCGCTTTTCCCCGAAGCGATGCGCTGGATGTGGCGGGACTATCCGAAGGACTACTGAGCGGGAAACCCGAAGCGCGAAGGTCAGAAGGCCAAAAGAATCTCCAAACCCGAAGGAGGCCGGGCGGCTACTTCGGCGGATCGCCGGGATCGATATTGCGGACGGGCCAGGGCTTGTCGCGGTAGACCTTTTCCGGGCGATCGCCCAGATCGCGCAACCATCTTATCCTCGAGCCAAGCCTTGCGATGAATTGCAGGATCCGGTCTTTGCTTGTCCGTTCGCCCAACACCGCCCCTTGTGCCCATACCTCGCCGTCGAGGGTAACGGCGGCGAACGCGCCACCACCGGTGTCGCCGCCAATCGCCTCCTTCGGTAAGCCGAGCGGGCGAAACATTTTCAATTCCCAGTCGGCGTATGCACGGGTAAGCGTCCAAAAGGAGCCGTCGCGTTTTCTCAACAGGTGGCTGAGCCGCCCGGTCGAAACGGATGCCCAGTCGGAGTTGGTTCCGACCTGTGTCGGAGTGGCAGAGGCCGACAGAACCACATAGGTGAGCAAATGAGCGTCCTTCCCGAAGGCCCACAAGGTTCCGTCCGCCTTCACCGCCAGCCAGATGTTATAGCCCACGGATACATCCACCCAGTTGGTGTCCGTCGAAACGCGGGTCGGAACCTGCACATTGTTCGTGATGCTCTTGGCGTAGTTGCCGAATTCGGGGCTTCCTCCCCAGATCCACAGGCTGCCGTCGCTTTGGATGCCGGCCGCGCTGACTCCGCCCGCTCGGATTTTCGTCCAGTTCGTGGCCGAGCCGATTTGGACGGGAACCCGGCTGTCGATCGACGAGCCGTTTCCGAGTTGGCAGAAATTGTTCAATCCCCAGCCCCAGAGGGAACCATCCTTCTTCAACGCGTAACTGCACACGCTACCAGCCTCGACATCCACCCAGTCGTTGCCCGGAACGGACGGAACCAGACTGCTTTGGAGCGTCTGGACGGTGGCACTGGCTCCCATTTGGCCGCGATGGTTTGTGCCCCACGCCCAGATCGTGCCGTCGGATTTCAGAGCAAGGTTGTGGTCCTGTCCGGCGGAGACCCGGGTCCAGTTGGTCGCGGGGCTGATCCGGCGAAGAACCGGGCTGAAGGCGGGGACGCCATTTGTCTGTCCCAGGCCAAGCACGGGCCAACCGAGATCTTCGGCACCCCATGACCAGAGGCTCCCGTCAGGCGCGATGACGAGGCCATGGGAGTAGCCGAGGCTGATCTGCGGCGTTGTCGTTCCTGCCGGCAGTCGTAGTCGTCCCTCAGGGGACAGGCGTTTGAACAGGAGCAGTCCGACGACAATAGCGGCGGCTGCGATGAATAGGATGAGTCGTCGTCTCTTCACTGTTGCTTGGTGCGTCCGATAACACGCCACCGCCCCCGATCGGTCGAGTATGGATCACGGCTCCAGATACGGGCGAGCCTGGGCTCAACAGATGGGAGCAGCCCGTCCGGTTGGTGCGTCAGAGGACGACCAGCAGCTTCTTGATCTCCTGCAAACGGCCTTTCGCGTCGGGCTTGGTCATGCGGGGGAACTTGCCGGAGAGCTGGATCAACGCGCCGTTGCGCGTGAGCATGAGTCGGTCGTCGCGGGTCTCGATGGAGGTCACGCCCTTTTCGGCGGCGAGCTGCTTCAACTCGGTGACGAAGAAAAGCGTTTCGGTGGCCGGCGGAAGGGGGCCGAAGCGGTCGCGCACTTCGCTGTGCAGCTTCTCCAACGCCTGCTTGTCGGGCGCCTGGGCGAGCTTGCGGTAGAGTTCGATGCGCTGGGCGGATTCGGGAACGTAGTTCAGCGGCAAGTAGGCGGGAGCCTTGGGGACGGATACCGGATCCCCGATGCCGGATTCCGGATCGGGCTCCGACGTGTAGGTGGCCGTCTCGCGGGGGATCTGGATGTCGATGACGGGTTTCTTCTTCTCGGCCTTTGGCCTTCGCGCTTCGTCATTCCCACGCTCCTCTTCGGGACTGAGCGCGACGAAGTCGATCCGCATCTGGGTTTCGACGCGGGCCTTCGGCTTCTCGCCCTTGAGCACGGCGATGCTCTGGGCAAGAAGCTGGCAATAAAGCTCGAAGCCGACAGCCGTGATGTGGCCGCTCTGCTGCGCGCCTAGAAGGTTGCCGGCGCCGCGGATCTCCAAGTCGCGCATGGCGATCTTGAAGCCGCTGCCCAGGGTCGAATACTGCTTCAGCGCGCTGAGGCGTTTCCGGGCGTCGCTGAGCACTCCCGCATGGCGCGGCAGCAGCAGGTAGGCGTAGGCCTGGTGCTTGTAGCGCCCGACGCGGCCGCGCAACTGGTAGAGGCCGCTCAGGCCGAAGCGGTCGGCGCGGTCGATGATGATGGTGTTGGCGTTCGGGATATCGATGCCGCTCTCGATGATCGTGGTGGAGAGGAGCACGTCGGCTTCGCCGTTGACGAACCTGGTCATCACTTCCTCCAGGTCGTCCGCGCTCATCTGTCCGTGCCCGACGGCGAACCGGGCTTCCGGCACCAGCGCCTTGAGCTTCGACGCGACGGCCTCGATGTCGAAGACGCGGTTGTGGAGGAAGAACACCTGGCCGCCTCGGTTCAGCTCGCGCTGGATGGCGTCGCGGATGATGCGCTCGTCGTATTGCGTGACGATGGTCTCGACGGGCAACCGGTCCTGCGGCGGCGTCTCGATGGTGCTCATGTCGCGCGCGCCGGTGAGCGCCAGGTAGAGCGTGCGCGGAATGGGCGTGGCGCTGAGCGTCAGCACGTCGACCATGCGGCGCATCATCTTGAAACGCTCCTTGTGCAGCACCCCGAAGCGCTGTTCCTCGTCGATCACCACCAGGCCCAGATCCTTGAACTCGACGTCCGGCTGCACGAGCCGGTGCGTGCCGATGACGATGTCGACCGCGCCGTCGCGGCAGGCCGCGAGGACCTTGTTGATCTCCTTCCGCGTGCGGAACCGCGAGAGCAGTTCGATGCGCACCGGGTAGTCGGCCATGCGCTCGCGGAAGCCGTTGAAATGCTGCTGCGCGAGGACGGTTGTCGGCACGAGGATGGCGACCTGCTTGCCGGCCATGACCGCCTTGAACGCGGCGCGGATGGCCACCTCCGTCTTGCCGAAGCCCACGTCGCCGCAGATGAGGCGGTCCATGGGACGCGGCTTCTCCATGTCGGCCTTGGCCGCGACGATCGCCTTCAACTGGTCCGGCGTCTCCTCGTAGACGAAGCTGCCCTCGAACTCGCGCTGCCAAGGCGTGTCCTCCGGATACGAATGCCCCGTCTGCGATTCGCGCGCGGCCTGGATCTGGAGGAAGTCGGCGGCGACGTCGCGCACGGCGCGTTCGGCCTCGTTCTTTGCCTTGGCCCAGCGCGTGCCGGAAAGCGTGTTGAGCTGCGGCCGAGCCTTGCCGGCGCCGACGTATTTGCTGACCAGGTGCGCCTCGCTGACGGGGATGTAGAGCTTCGGCGGCTCGTCCGCGGGATTCGATGCGGCGAATTCCAGCGTGAGGCATTCCTGGCCGTCGTCGGGGTCTTTCACCGCTTCCCCGCGTTTTCTGGTTCCGATCAGCGGGATGATCTTGAGCCCGAGATAACGCGCGATGCCGTATTGGACATGGACGATGAAATCGCCCTCCTGCAGGTCGGCGAAGTTGATGTCGAGCGCCGAGCGCGTGGTCTGCGCCTGGGGCGACCGCATCCGGCGCGGGCGTTGCACCTTGTAGCGGCCGAAGATCTCCGCATCGGTCACGACGACGAGTTTGGCGGCTTCGAGCAGGAACCCGCGCCTCAAGGCGCCGAGATGCGTCTCAAGTTCCAGGTTTGCAGGTCCAAGGTGGCCGACGGAATCGGCGGCGGCGTTGTCAGCCTTTGGCCTTTGGCCTTCGTCCTTCTGATTTGCAGCAAACCCATACTCGGCCCAAATCTCGCCGAAGCGCTGCCTTTCCCCGGCCGTGTTGCAGAAGACATGGACCTGCCAACCCTGCCGCAGCCATCGATGCAGCTGCGCGAAGAACTCGCGGCGTTGCGCCTCGGCGATCTGCGGCTCCGGCGGCCGATCACCGAGCGGACGGAAGGCGTCGAGCGTGGCGAAGGCGAAGGGCTCTTCGGTAGCGGCTGATGTGAGGAGGTGGATGGCTTCTTCTTCGGCATTCCCGGAATCCGCCTCGTCATCTCGTCGGCTGCTCTCAGGCGAATCCGTCAGGGAAACGACGGTCATGCCGCAGGTCATCAGCTCGGCTTGGAACTCGTCCCAGTGGATGAACGCCTTGTCGTTCTCGGGAATCTGCGCCGCGTAATGGGACGCCGCGTGGTCCAGAGCTTCAGGCTCGCAAAGGATGAAGATGGCGTTGGTGGGAAGGTAGTCGAGGAGGGTGGCGAGATCAGTAGCTCCTCCTCTTCGTCCTCCCTCTTCGTCCTCGTCCTGCTTTTTTGAAGGCGAAGAGGAAGAGGATGACGAGGAGGAGGCTTCGGCAGCCGCCAGCAACCGCCTCCGGATCAATCCCAACTCTCCTCCCGGCGGAATGACCACGCTCTCCGTCTTCTCCCGCGACACCTGGGTCAGTGGGTCGAACTCGCGCAGCGACTCCAGTTCATCGCCGAAAAACTCCAACCGCACCGGCCATGCCGAGGGCAACGGCCACACGTCGACGATGCCGCCGCGCAACGCGATGTGGCCCTTCATCGTCACCTGGGCTTCTGGTTCGTAACCCTGGTCTTCGAGCCATTCGATAAGGTCGAGCGGTTCGATGTGGTCGCCGCGCGAGAAGGTCCGGGTGCGCTCGCGGACTTCATCCGGTGGCAAGGTCCGCTGGAGCAGGGCGGTGACGGAGGTGACGAGGAGCGGATACCGGATGCCGGATGCCTGATTCCGGATTCCCGAGGTTGATCGCTTACCGTGAGACTTCGTCTTCGCGCCATCCGGCATCCGGCATCCGGCATTCGGCATCCGTTTTGCGGCCAATGCCACCAGCGTCTGCAGCCGTTCGCTGATGACGTCCGCGTGGGCCAGCTTGGTTTCGTGCGGGAGGACTTCCCACGCCGGGTAGAAGAGTGGTTTTGCGTCGGCTCCCAACCACGTTTCCAGATCCTGCTGGAAGCTCTCCTGCGTCTTCAGGAGGTCCGTGACGACAACGATGGGACGACCGGGGAACCATTGGCGCAGGAGCGCCGCGAAGAACGGCTGGCCCGGCCCCGGCACGTTCTCAAGACGCAAAGCTCCGCCCCGCTCAAGCCGCTGGCGGAGGTCCTGCGCGGAGGGAGCGTGGGCGGCTGCTGCGGCGATTTGCGTCGCTGCGGCGGTCCGGGATTCTTCCAAGCATGGCGAAGGTGTTGGCGCAGGGGAGCCGCGTCAAGGCGGGTGGATGATGGGCATGGCTTCGGGCGCATCCGGGCAAAGCCCCATGGTGGGGCAGCCGCCTCGGCTGTCGGACCCGGAACCGGCGAGGGCGCCGGTTCCACTATCCGGGTGTGTCCATGGCTTCCACCGACACAAATCCCGCTTGCTGGGCTTTTCCATTTCCAAGCACAGTCCGTTACTCGTTTCCGGCGCATGATGCGCCTTCGTTTTCAGCCATGTCGAAAATCCTTCTGCTCGGTCTCGGTCGCTGGGGTGCCAACCACCTGCGCGTCCTCAATTCGCTCCAACCCCAGATCGAGCTGTTCGCCACCGACCTGAACCCGAAGGCCCTCGACGCCGCGCGGAAGCTCGGCCTGCAGGACGACCACCTCTCGACGAACTACAAGGACTTCGCCGGCAAGGTCGACGGTGCCGTGATCGTCACGCCCGCACAGAGCCACTTCCCGCTGGCCAAGGAGTTCCTCGAAGCGGGCAAGGACGTGTTCGTCGAGAAGCCGCTCACGCTGGTGCCGGACGAATCGAAGCAGTTGGCCGAACTGGCCGCGAAGACCGGCCGGCTGGTCCAAGTCGGACACATCTTCCGCTTCGATCCGGCGACGCAGTGGCTGCGCGAGCAGGTGCAGGCCGGGGCGTTCGGCAATGTCCGCATCCTGCGCGGACACTTCGGCGGCTTCAAACGTCCGCGCAACGACAGCGGCGTGATGTTCGCCGACGGCATCCATTTCGTGGACCTCTTCAACTACATCCTCGGCGCCGTGCCGACGCGGGTGCGGGCCGAGTGGTATGACTTCCTCGGGCGCGGACCCGGTTTCGACGACGCGTCCCGCACGTCGCTGGAATACGACACGCGCTTCGGCAAGACATGGGCGACGGTCGAGACGGAGTATTTCATCCCGGGCAAGTTCCGCGACGTGATCGTCATCGGAGACAAGCTGACGGCCGTCTGCAACTACGACCTGCCGTCGAACAAGATCAAAACCTACGCCAACGTCCATGTGCCCGAAGGCAAGGACTTCAAGGGCGTGGAAGGCGCGCCCGTGCAGATCGAGACCGCCGCCGTAGAACCTCTGCTCGCCGAGTTGAAGGCCTTCTGCGAATCCATCATCACCCGCAAGGCACCTCTGGCCGATGCGTGGGCGGGCTACGATTCCGTCCGTGTCCTCACCGCCGCCGCCGAAGCCAACAAGACGGACGGATGGGTTGCAATTTGATCCGCGAAGGGCGCGAAGAGACGCGAATAACTCCAACCCAAGCCATGAGCGAACTGTTGCTGAAGGATGAAGTCTATCGGGTGATTGGCGCGTGCATCGAGGTGCAGCGGGAAAAGGGGCACGGCTTTGACGAGGCGATCTACCAGGAGTGTTTGGAAATCGAGCTAGAAACCCAAGGTATCCCGTTCGTGTCCCAGCCCGAATTCCCGATGGAATACAAAGGCCGTAGGCTCAAGAAGAGTTTCCGGCCTGACCTGCTTTGCTTCGGTGAACTCGTCGTGGAGTTGAAGGCGTTGGAACAGCTGACCAACCGGGAAGAGTCCCAACTGCTGAACTACCTCAAGTCATCTCGGAAGCCTGTCGGGCTGGTCGTCAACTTCGGCTCCTTTCCCAAGCTTGAGTGGAAGCGGATGGCGATGACCCGTGAGCCCGTCTCCGAATCTCCAAAACCATTCACCCTGTAGTTTCTTCGCGACTCTTCGCGCCCTTCGCGGATAAACCCTTTCCCAACATGCAAAAGATCCCGCTCTCAAAGTGTTTCGTGAACGCCGAAGTCGAGGAGGCCGCGCTGCGCGCCATCCGCTCCGGCCAATACATCCTCGGCAAGGAATGCCAGGCGTTCGAAACCGAGCTGGCCGCGCACACCGGCACCAGGACGTTCGTCCTCGGCAGCTCCTGGACGATGATCGTCTATCTCCAGCACCAGCTCCAGGGCGTCGGTCCCGGCGACGAGATCATCGTCCCGAGCCACACCGCCTTCCCCACGATGGAGCCGCTGATGCACCTCGGGGCCAAGCCGGTCTTCGTGGATGTCGACGACACCTTCGTCATGGACCTCGACGCCGTCGAAGCCGCCATCACTCCGCGCACCGTCGGCATCATCCCCGTCCACCTCTACGGCCATCCCGTGGACATGGACCGTGTCATGGCCATCGCCGCGAAGAACAAACTCTGGGTCATCGAGGACTGCGCGCAGGCGCAGGGCGCGAAATACAAGGGCAAGACTGTCGGCAGCATGGGCCACTCCGGCGCCTACAGCTTCTTCCCGTCGAAAAACCTCACCGTCCTCGGCGACGGCGGCGGCATCTCGACCAACGACATCCAGTTCGCCGACCGGCTGCGGATGCTCCGCAACCACGGACGCCAGGGCAAATACGACCACGAATTCGTCGGCTACAACGTCCGCTTCAACGAGATCAACGCCGCCATGGGCCGCGTGATGTTGAAGCACCTCGACGGCTTCAACGAGAACCGCCGCTCCATCGCCGCACGCTACACGCAGCGCCTCTCATCCATCGTGAAGACGCCCGTCGTCCGCGACTGGGCCACGCACGCCTACCACATGTATGTGATCCGGGCGGAGAAGCGCGACGCGCTCCAGCAGTTCCTCAAGGACCGCAACATCGAGACCGGCATCCACTACCCGAAGCCGAACCATCTCCAGCCCGCCGTCACGGGCCTGTTCCCTTACGTCCCGAAGCTTCCGCAGAGCGAAGCCATCGTGAAGGACATCCTCTCGCTCCCGATCCACGGCGAGATGCCGCTCGATGCCGCCGACAAGGTCTGCGACGCCATCGCGGAGTTCTACGGGAAGTAGGTATGTTCGTCCGGGCAATCAAAACACTTTCGCGGCAGTTCTGTTTTGCCGCGTTTGTCATCGTCGTTGGCTGTTCAAAGGAACAGCCAACCTCTGAACCGTATGATCAGCGGTTGGTGAAAAAGATGCTTCTGCCGGAAGCGAAATGGAACCGACTCGGCATCACAAACCCTGCAATCCAAGTCAGTTTTCCGGGACCGGCTAAAGAGCAATCAGTCAAATCGGAAACCAAAGCCGGCGATGTTGTGTCTCACGCTTTCATCTACGAGCCAACATCGACAGTCGCCCTGAGTTTGCTTGTTGCACGGTTTCCAAAAGTTGAGGGCGTTGATTGGAGCAAGGTGTCAAGACTTCAAATGTTCGAAAACGGAGTCAAAGCCGCGATGGACCCTTCTTCACGCCTGATTGAGCGGAAATCTATATTGATAGGCAATATCGAAGGAATGGAGGTCGCGTTTACCAAAGGGAATGCACTGATTACTTGGCGTGGCTATTGGCTGCCGCCAGAAGCATCGCTGGTTCAATTGATCACAGTCACCCATCAACGTCAGGACGAGCAGGATCTTTGGCGCCCCGTTATGGAGAAGTTCTTCGATTCGCTCTCAATAGAGGGACACACCAAGTAAACCCATCCTCAGCCTGGTCATCCCGTGCTACAACGAAGCGGGAAACCTACAGGAGCTGCCTGAGCAGGTGGCGCATTCAGCTGTCCGGTTTGACCTTCAGTGCCGAAGTTGTGACAAAGCCATGGCAACAAAAGTATGACTGCAACCATAGATGAAGCCGGGAAACGGCTGGCCTATCTGGTGGAGAATGCCTTCGCCGGGGAAACGGGATTGGTGACCCGCCAAGGCAGCCCTGTGGCCAGGCTGGTTGCTGTCCAACACATGCAGCGCCCCCGGCGGAATCCAATCCTCCGCGGCCCGCCCGCTTTGCTGGCGTGGAGCTGGATGAACCGGCGTTTTGACAGCCTTGTCGTTCCATTCCCTTTCTGACACACAACAAGCATGACTCTGAAAGCCATCATCCATGACGCCGAAGAAGGAGGGTTCTGGGCAGAAGTTCCTGCCCTTCCCGGTTGTGTCACGCAGGGCGAAACCATCGCCGAGGTGCAGGCGAATCTCCGTGAGGCGGTGGACCTCTGGCTTTCGGTTAAGGACGAATCCGTCAAGGCGGGCAAGAACGACCGCGTGTTCGAGCTCTCCGTGTGAAACAGGTTTCTGAAAGGAATTCGTCAGGCTTCTCCAGTCGCGAGGCTGGATTCTCCGCTGCGTCAACTGCAGCCACCGCATTCTCACCAAGGAAGGGCATCGTGAGCGGATCTTTGTCCCCGTGCATGGAAACCAGCCGCTTAAGATCGGTTTGCTCAAAACCAGATGAAGATCGCCGGCATCGCGGAGGCTGAACTGTGAGTTCCCTCCAGCCCATCCTCAGCCTCGTCATCCCGTGCTACAACGAGGAGGGAAACCTCCGCGAGCTGCACAAGGCCATCCGCGCCTCTGTCGATCAGCTGGGCGTCGAGTATGAGATCGTCATCACCGACGACTGCTCTAAGGACGGTTCGTGGACGATCCTCAAGGAACTCGCCGCCGCCGATCCGCGGATGCGGGTGCAGAAGCTGAACCGCAATTCGGGCGAGTCCGCCGCGAGCTGGGCGGGCATGAAGGCCTCGCGCGGGCAGTTCATCTTCACCCTCGACGCCGACCTCCAGAACGACCCGAAGGACCTGCCGAAGTTCCTCGAAGCCTTGAAGACCTACGACTGCGTCTGCGGCACGCGGGTGAAGGTTCGGGGCGAGGGCGACCACTTCATCCGCGTGGCTTCCAGCCGCATCGCCAACCGGGTCCGCAACAAGCTGAGCGGCGAACAGATCTCCGATGCCGGCTGCACCTACCGCGCCTTCAAGCGCGAGTGCATCGACAACCTGAAATTCTTCAAGGGCATGCACCGGTTCCTGCCCACGCTCTTCAAGATCGAGGGCCACACCGTCACGGAGATCGAGGTGGGCAACAACCCGCGCTTCGCCGGGCAGAGCAACTATGGCGTGTGGAACCGGCTCTTCGCCTCGTTCTACGACCTGCTGGCCGTGCGCTGGATGAAGAAGAGGATGTTCCGCTTCCACGTGGCCGAGAAGGTGAACTGAGGGTAGGGCGGGCATCTTGCCTGCCCTGTTGCGGCCGGGCTTCCACTTTAAGCCATCGCCCTATGGGCCCCTTGTGTTTCGTGTCCGCTCCGGGACTTCTTTGGACAGGCTGGAAGCCCGTCCTACCTTGCACGCCTCCGCACGTAAGTTGATCAAGGAGCAGCCGGCCGGAGGCGGAAGAACTGGCCGGGGCTGTTGGTCAGCGGGACGAACATCTCGTTGTTCGGGAAGCGGGACGGCCTGTTCGTCAGGTTGATGAATGTGGGCAGGGCGCTCGACGCGTCTACCATCACGTTGCTCCGGCCATTGCCCGGCCAGCTCAGGCGGCCCACGGTCGATGTCCAGGGCGAGAGATTGAGTTTCCACGGGCGGTTCACCTTGGTCGGGTCGGTGCCGCGAACCTGTTCGATCAGGTTGTTCTCTCCGTCGCCGTCTGGATCGCCGAGGCCGGTCTGGGCCAGGTCGCCGAACCAACGGGTCTCCCATTGGTCGTCGAGGCCGTCGCCGTCGGTGTCCACGATCGGCACTCCGTCCAGGATCAGCGTGGAGGCGAAGAGGCTTCCCGTCGCGTTCGGATCCTCGTCGGTGAGGGTCAAAGTCCAGTTTCCCTTCGTCGGTTCGAAGAAATGCTGGGTCGACAGGTAGGTCCAATCGGACGGGCCGGCGGTTCCGTCCTCGTTGCGGGACTGCAGGACCGAGACGGTTCCCGAAGGTGATCGGAGGGTGATCCTCAGGTCGCCGCGCCGCGAGTGGCTTGTCTGGACCCGCACTTGGACGTGCTCGCAGATGAGCGCGTCGGAGACGTTGAAAACGACGGAGGCGCTGATGGGGGCGATCCGTGCCATGAGGGCGTTCGTCGTGAGCAGATTGACCAGGGCGAGCCCGTTGTTCCGGCCCATGAACCCGGCGGGAATCCGCGAGTATTCCGTCGACGCCATGGTGATGCGTTCCGTCGTGCCGACGTTGTTGAAGACGATGGCGAACAGCGCTCCCGCATCGGCCGCGAAGCGGATCTTCTCCTCGAAGAAGTTGCCGCCCCGTTCGATCAACGCGCCCTTGCCCGTCAGGTTGGTCGTGAGCGCCGTTTGCGCGCTGCCGACGTAGACCAGCGGCACGGTCGCGGTGGCCGCGTCCGCCTGAGCCCCCAGGCTCGGAGCTAGTCCGAAGCTGATGGTGCCGCCCGGCGCGTTGGGCACGACGACGCGCAGGCCGTCGTCGGGAATGGACTGGATGAAGTTCGACACCACGTTCAACGAACTGGCCGGCGGGCGGTTGTTCCAACCCGAGGCGAGTTCGACCGCGTATCCGGAGTCGGGCACGCCGTAGCCGTCGTTCCCGCTGACGAGGAGGCCAGCCCCGTTGGTGAAGAGCATCGGATCGGTCAGGTCATAATGCCGCGACGAGAGGACGAGAATCTGTTGGACATCGCGCCAGGTCAGGTTGGTGTTCGCGGAAAGCAGCAGCGCCACCACGCCCGAGATCTGCGGGGCGGCGGCCGAAGTTCCGCTGAAGCCGGTCGAGCCAAACGCGTAGTCGGCCGAGCCGTCTCCCGGGTTGAAACTGTTGTAGCCGAGCGAGCCCAACCGGTCCGTCGTGGGAAGATTCGGCGAGTCGTCGTCGCCGCTGACCGTCGACACGAGGACGTTCGCGCCTTGCGAGCTGTAGGATGTAAACCGGCCGTTCCGCTTCACGGCGGCGACGCTGATCGAGTGCGGCACCGTCTGGTAGCCGTCGTTGTTCGAGTCGCCGCTGAACTGCCGTTCATTGCCCGCCGAACGCACGAGGACGACGCCCTTGCCTCCCCGTCCGCCAAACGCGGCGTTGGTCATGCCGTCGAGTTCGAGTTGGGCGGGCAGCAACTGCGCGTTGCCCGTGTAGCCCCAGCTGTGGTTCTGCACCCAGATGGTGTCGTTGCGGTAGGTGAAGACGTTGAACATCGCCAGGTCGTCGACGGCGAAATTGTCGTTCGAGAAGATGCGCATCGCGGTCAGCTTGGCCGCCGGCGCGGTCCCGACGACGCCCTGGTTGTTGTAGCCGACGGCGGCGATCAGGCCGGAGACGGCGGTGCCGTGGTTGTCGGCGGCGAACTGCGGGAACGCATTCGTGTTCGAGGCCACGAAATTGTAGTGCGACTGGCCGGCCGTGTTGGCGATCAGGTCGGGATGGGCGAGTTCCATTCCGTCATCGACCACGCCCACGATCACGCCCTCGCCCTTCGTGACCGCCCAGGCCTCGCGGATGTTCAGGTCGGCACCGGCCCTGGACCCGTCGGCGTTGCGGTTCTCGAGGTGGATGGCGTCAGGGAAAAACCGGTCGTTGGGCGCCGGCGCATAGGCGCCGTGAAGCCGGACGGGCCGGCGCATGTTCGGGTGGACGGCCAGGACCGCGTCGTTCTGCGAAAGCCACTCTGCCAGGACCAAGGCTTCCCTTGGCGAAAGGGCCTGCAGTTTCCACCAGCCGCTCGCCAACGATTCGGGAGACTGCAACGCACTGGCTCCAACGAAGTCCTGGGCCGAAGCGCCCTCCTTCAATTTGACCAGCAGCGTGGATGAGCAAAGCCATCGGAATGAATTGGACGAGCCCGCCCTTGTCAGAGCCGTCCACCCCTCCGGCGCGGCGGTGTCGGGGGCCTCCACATAGGACTGCCAGCCATTCTCCCGAAAGCGGAACTCTCCCGGAGCTACAGCTTTCGCGGTCACGGCAGCTGCCAGCATTCCCGCGATCAGGGCGGATACCATCGTCCGCAGCACCACGATGCATGGTCTGGTTTTCACAAATTGGATTCAACGACCTCGGGCCGGATTCATGTCGGGGACAACGCCCAATGTTTACCCACCTTCACGCTGCCTGCAATCGAGTCGGTGATGGTTTTCTTGGCCTTGGCGACAGCCTGGACGAGCGTGCGGCCGAGGGCAAGATGCGCCGCGATGGCGGCCGAGTAGGTGCAGCCGGTGCCGTGCGTGGAGACGCCGCGTATGAAGGGAGCCGACAGCATCAGTTCCGTCCGGCCGTCGTAGAAGAAGTCCACCGCCTCGCGCCCCTCGGAAAGATGGCCTCCCTTGACGAGCGCGGCGCAGCCGAAGCGGCCATGGATCTCACGGGCGGCCGCCCGCAGCGCCTCGATGGTGCGAACGGGATGGCCCACGAGGATCTCCGCTTCGTCCAAGTTTGGCGTGACGACCGCGGCCAGGGGCAGCAGTTCGTCGAGCATGGTGCGGATCGCCGAGGGCTTGAGAAGCTTTGCTCCGGACGTGGCGACTATCACAGGGTCCACCACCAGAGGAGGCGTGCCTTTGCCGGAGAACATCCGGACCACCTCGCGGATGATCGCCGTGTTGAAGAGCATCCCCGACTTCACGGCCTTGGGCGGAAGTTCGGCAAAGACCGCTTCCATCTGCAGGCGGACCATCTTCGGAGTGGCCGGCTGGATGCCAAAAACTCCCTTGGGATTCTGCGCCGTCAGACAGGTGATGGCGGTCGTGCCATGGACGCCAAGGGCGGAGAAGACCTTCAGATCCGCCTGGATGCCCGCGCCACCGCCGCTGTCGGATCCGGCGATGGTGAGCGCGAGGGGGCGTCTTGGAAAACGTCGCATTGTTGGATGGATGAAGAGCCTGGCCCGGATGGGCTGCAAACGGATTCTACTTCGCCTTCAGCACGGTGGCGTGCGCCTTCAGCCATTCGTGGTCGCGCATGTCGGACTCGTAGGAGACGAAGTGCCCCCAGAAGTTCCGGGCGTTGAAGCCCCGCTCGGCCGGGTTGAACCAGCGCCGCGATTCGACGTGGCCATCGGCAAAGGCCAGGGTGCCCCGGTTGTTGTGGCTCCTTCCCGGCAAATGGTAGAAGAACCCGTCGGAGCCCATGTCCGTGATGAACGCGCTGTAACAAAGGTTCTCGGGCACAACCTCGATGAACGTGAACGCGGCGCTCGGGCTGAGCCTGGCGAAATCGCTCTGCCTCGAAAAAACCTCGTAGGTTATCGGCCGGTTTTCCTCATGAGACCGCGCGGCTTGAATTCCGCTGGCGGCAGAATTCGTCCGCCCTACTGTCCAGTGCATGACCAAAGAGCTGGTGGCCGAGATACTGGCCGAGATCGGTGTCTTGCTGGAATTGAAGGGGGAAAACCCGTTCAAAACCCGCGCCTACACCAACGCGGCCCGCACGCTCGAAGGCCTGACCGAACCGCTGGAGAAAATCGTGGCCGAGAAACGCCTGGGCGAGATCAAGGGCTTCGGCGACGCGCTCCAGGACAAGATCACCAAACTCGTCACCACCGGCCGGCTTCCCTACTACGATGAATTGAAGGCCTCCATCCCGGCCGGCCTCGTCGACCTGCTTTCGATCTCGGGTCTCGGGCCGAAGAAGGTGAAGAAGCTCAACGACGAACTCGGCGTCGATTCCATCGATTCGTTCGAAGCAGCCTGCAAGGCCGGCAAGGTCGCGACGCTCGACGGGTTCGGCGAAAAGACGCAGTCGAAGATCCTCGAAGGCATCGCCTTCAAGCGGCAGTTCGCCTCGCGCCACCATCTCGACGCCGCGATGATCGCCGCCGAACCCATTTTGGAGAATCTGCGGGCCCACGAGGACGTCATCCGTTGCAGCACCGCCGGCAGCCTGCGCCGGAGCAAGGAGGTCATCGGCGACATCGACTTCCTCGTCTCGTCGAAGAACCCCGCCGAGATCATCCGCTTCTTCGTCCAGCAGCCCGGCATCCTCAGCGTCAGCGCGCAGGGCGAGACCAAGGCCAGTGTCATTTTGGAAGGCGGCATCCAGGCCGATCTCCGGGTCGTCAGCGACGCGGAATACTCGTCGGCCCTCGCCTACTTCACCGGCAGCAAGGAGCACAACATCGTCATGCGCCAGCGCGCCATCGAACGCGGCCTGCGCCTCAACGAATACGGCCTCTTCCGCAGCACCGAGGAGACCCGCGATCCGGCCCAGCGGCTCGATTGCCGCACCGAGGAGGACATCTTCAAGGCCCTCGGCCTGGCCTACATCCCGCCCGAACTCCGCGAAGACCGGGGTGAGTTCACCGCCGCCGAGGAGGGCACGATGCCCCGCCTCATCGAGTGGACCGATCTCAGGGGTTCGCTCCACAACCATTCCGACTGGAGCGACGGCCGGGACTCGGTTGAGTCCATCGTCGAGACCATGCAGGAACACGGCTTCAGCTACTGGGCCATCACCGACCACAGCGGTTCCTCCTATCAGGCGAACGGCCTCGACCCACTCCGGCTGCGAAAGCAGATCAAAGCCATCGCCGAGGCCAACAAGAAGCTGGAGGACGAAGGCAGTTCCTTCCGCCTGCTCGCCGGCAACGAGGTGGACATCCTCAAGGGCGGGCTCGATTACGATGACAAACAGCTCGCCGACCTTGAGGTCGTTGTTGCCAGCCTGCACATAGCCGCCAACGAAGAAGCTGAGAACACCAGGCGCCTCATCGCCGCCGCGCGGAATCCCTTCGTCCACATGCTGGGACATCTCAGCGGAAGGCTCTTGCTCCGGCGTGACGCGCAGAAGATCAACATGACCGCCGTCATCGACGCCTGCGCCGAGACCGGCACCTGGATCGAGCTGAACGCGTCGCCCTACCGGTTCGACCTCGACTGGCGCCTCTGGCACTACGCGAAGTCGAAGGGCGTAAAGTGCGTCATCAACTGCGACGCCCACAAGCTCGACCACGCCGGTTGGCTGCGCCTCGCCGCCGGCATCGCGCGCAAGGGCTGGCTGACCAAGGATGACGTCATCAACACCCTCCCGCTCGACAAGCTCCGGCAGGAACTGTCCCGGAAACGCGGACGCTAAACGGAGCGTCGAATCGGTCCCCGCTTTCCTGCGCCCGATCTGAAACGGGTGGAGCCGGGCAGCGCGGCCCTGATCGACTGTGATTGCACCTGCTGGAGGCACCTTCATCCAGGGTCTTAGGTTTTGGCATCCCACCTGGGTGAAGGTGTCACGCAGGGAGTGTTTGTTGCGTGGACTCAGGACGGGCGGGGGTTGCAGATGGCTTGAGTCTTTCCCGAAGACTGGTCCCGAAGCAGCCGTCAGGTGATGTCTTCCCCCTTCCAACTCACCGCTGCCGTGCATAAGCGAATCGCTGGGCTGACGGAGGCTCTGCCAGTTCCCGACGGACGATACGGCAGATTGCCAGCCCCACGAGCATAGCCTTCACTCCCGGATGCTGGAGCGGAAGAACTCCTGCGGGGCGTTGGTCGTGATCGGTGCGACGAAGGTCACGTTGCTCTGGTTCGAGTTGATGACGTAGGCACGGACGCGCCAATCGGCCAGGTTGGTCGAGGATTCGACGGTGTGGACGTAGCCGGTCGGGCCGGTGAGGGAGAGGAGCGGGATCGAGGTGAGGTTGGTTCGGAAGAGGCTCAATTGCGAGGAACCGGAAACGCCCCGGAAACCAAGCGACAGGTTGGTGATCGTCACTTGTGACAGGGAACCGGCCGGACCATCCAGCCTGAAGCCAACGGAGTGCAGGCCGTCCGTGTAGGTGCGATCCAGCCCGAAGACGTATTCCGTGATTCCGCTGGCGGCGAACGCCTGCTCCACCATCCCGAGGCGGTTTGTGTTCCAGAATACGCTGACGACTCCATTGGTTCCTGTGTTTGGTTCAAAACCAACCGATACACGGACTAAGTTGACGTCGTTGGTAACTGTCAGCCCTATGCTGGCCCATCCTAGGTTTGCAGTGACATCTGTCTGCTTCCTCACTGATGCGAGATTCGGCCGTGGACCGCCCAAGAAACCTCCCAACAGCAGCTTCAAGTCGCTTATCAGAGCATTCCCGCCGGAGCTTCGGATGTCGGTGTCCGACACAAACCCGAGTGACCGCTGATAGGTTGAGGGAAGCTTGTTGCTCAGCGGTTCCACTGAACCTGGTTCGGCGCACGCTATCGTCGAAAGTCCGACTGGGTAGCCAAACGCGGGAGTCCATCCACCTCCCTCAAAACTAAGCGGAAATCCATCCGGGCCCGACAACGGACTTGAGATGCTGTTCGAGTAATACTCGATGGGATAGGAATGCCTGGAATTGTAGATCTTCTGCTGGTAAAGTTTTCCGTCGGGGCCTTCGAGAAAGGATAGGCCTGTTACGGCCTTGGGATCACACCGGGTCACATTGACATTGAAGGAATCTGGCAAGGGGCCATCAGTCCACGGAAGTCCGTCCTTTGCGTAGTAGGTTTCTGCCCAATCAGCCCGTTTCCCATAGCCGGTCTTCCAGGCAAAATCTCCTTGGAACGGATCCAGGAATGTCAGTTGGACGGAAGTTTGTGGGCTCGCTTTCTTGATTTCCTAACAGGCTGCCTGGATCAGGGCGGATCCGGCACTGTGGGCGATCAGGTGGACATGCTCCCAACCTTGGCTGGCCCAAAGCTGACTCAAACGCCGCCCCAAGCAATCGGCCTTGGACAGGGCGCGGTTTGGCGTCAGTGCCGACATGGCGATCACCTCCCAGTGGATGGCGTGGAATTGCCACGTTTCGCGAGAAAGACAGTTTTTTGCGAGCGCGTTGGTAAGGTCGTCCACCCAGACCTGAGGGACGGCAAAACCAGGAATATGAAATCCATGCGTTACGACTGACAGCCGCCGTGCTTGTGGACTTTTTGCCAGTGCTTCAGTGATGCAGACCGCATCTGGAGCCTCCATTGCGTCCACTTTCAAAACGACGGTCGCTTTCGAGGATTTGGAAATGATCTGGGACACGTCATCCGACACCCGGACCTGGAAAGTGGCGGTGGAGCCGAGGCTGATGGTGGAGAGCGCGGGCTGACTCGCTTCGAGGGAGAGGACGGGCTGGGTTTCGCCGGGGAGAAGGACGCCGTCGCGGAACCATTGGTAGGACAGGTTTCCCGTGCCCACGGCGCTGACGGAAAGGTTTGTAGGACCGCTGACCCAGACATTTTGTGGCTGCTGCACGATGGCCAACGGCACCGGAGCAGGCGGAGAAGGCGGCGCGAAGCGATAGAGCGCCATGCTGGAATTTCCGCCCGCCGCAATGGCGATGACATTGGAGACCTGGGCCGTGACATCGGAAAGGCGGTAGACGTTGTTAATGGTGCCAAAGGCAAAGACGGTTTTACCCCAGACGATGACGGTGCCGTTGCTGCGCAGGGCCAGGCTGTAATAGTCGCAGGCGGCGATGGCCATGATGTTGGTGGCCGAGGAGGGGACGTTCGTTTGGCCGTAGGTGTTGTCACCCCAGGCGATGACAGTGCCGTTACTGAGCAGGGCCAGGCTGTGAGAGCCACTGGCGGCGATGGCTATGATGTTGGTGGCCGAGGAGGGGACGTTCGTTTGGCCGTAGGTGTTGTCACCCCAGGCGATGACGGTGCCGTTGCTGCGCAGGCCCAGGTTGTGAGAGCCACCGGCGGCGATCTTGGCGAAGGTCTCCGGTCGCGACGTCAGGAAGGAGGCGTAATAGCCCCAGGTTTCAATCCCGAGCTCGGTCAACTGAGCCTGGGCCGATGAGGAAAACAGCAGCCAGAGCAGACCAAGAACGAGGCCAAGGAACCTGGAGCATCGCAGGATCGGTCGGTGGCAATCCGTCGTTTCCGCCCCCCGGTCCAGAGTCGTTTCCCGTCGTGAAGTCGATACCAGTGGGGCGGTGAAGGAAGGTGCAGCGTGCATGGCAGGATTCTCCGGTTTCGGCTGGGAGGGAGGTGTCGTCATCTCCTCTTCTTTACCCGCAGCAAGCCGCAAAACTGCTCATCCCAATCCAATTCGCAAGCCTGCAATGATCGTAGCGGTGATCGAACGAACCCGGCGGAGCAGCAGCTCCGCCCTACCAAAAAAAGGTAGGGCCGCGCTGCCGCGCGGCCCTGATCCATCCGAAAATACTCTGACGGCCTACGCCTGATACGCCTCCATCCCCACACACGAGCAGACGAGGTTCCGGTCGCCGTAGACGTTGTCGAAACGACTGTTTAGGATTGTCTTCACGGTTTCTTGCCTCTCTTGCGACGGGCGACTGTGGGCAGGGCCTGCTGATGCCTGGCCAGTTCCCGCTCCAGTTGAAGCAGCAGCTTCTCACGGGCGGATGCTTCCAAGTCACGGGAATGGCGTTGTTCCTGGGCCAGCAGCTTGATCGCTTCCTCCATGTCGCGCAGCCGGTCTTCCAGTTGCCGGATGCCTGTGCGGTGCTCCTGAAGCTCGCGGGCCATGTTGAGAAACGCCAGCAGCCAGTCGGAAAGCGTTCTCCACATGGCTATGCGCCCTGGAGGATGGCCTTCACTTCGGAAACAATGCTGGGACGGACACCGTTCCGTCGTTCGTGACGACGACGTTCGGAACCAAGCTCACGGAGCACGCGCTGGGCTTCTGCGAGATGGCTTTCAGCCTGGGCCTTGTGCCGGGCTTCCTGCTCTGTCAGTGCGACTGCCTTGTTCATTGGGCCAATTTACAGAGGACCGGAGTTTGTTCAATCCCGCTTCGCATCGGCCTCGAAGTCGCCGGCGTGAGGAGGCGTATCCTGAGCGCAAAGCACCGGAAAATTTTCCGCCTCGTGACCCCGGCGGCAACAGGATCAGGCCGAGTAAGCCTCCATCCCCACGCAGGAGCAGACGAGGTTCCGGTCGCCGTAGACGTTGTCGATGCGGGAGACGGCGGGCCAGAATTTGGAGCTGCGGGTCCAAGGCGCGGGGAAGGCCGCCTGGTCGCGGGTGTAGGGGCGGTTCCAAGTGTCGCTGCAGACCACGGTGGCGGTGTGCGGGGCGTGCTTCAGCGGGTTGTTGGCCTTGTCCATCTTGCCCGTCTCGATGGCCTGGATCTCGCCGTGGATGGCGATCATGGCGTCGCAGAAGCGGTCGAGCTCGTCGAGGGCTTCGCTCTCGGTCGGTTCGACCATGAGGGTGCCGGCGACGGGCCAGCTGAGGGTGGGGGCGTGGAAGCCGAAATCCATGAGGCGCTTGGCCACGTCTTCGGCGGTGACGCTCTTGTAGGCGCGCAGATCGAGGATGCACTCGTGCGCGACGAGGCCGGTCTTGCCCTTGTAAAGCGTGGGGAAATACGGCTCCAGGCGCTTGGAGATGTAGTTCGCGTTGAGGATGGCGAACTTGGTGGCGTCGGTCAGGCCGCGTCCGCCCATGAGCGCGATGTAAACCCAGGAGATGAGCAGGATGCTGGCGCTGCCCCACGGTGCGGCGGCGATGGCGCCGATCGGGTCTTCGCCGCCGAGGTTGACGACGGGATGGCCGGGGAGGAAGGGCACGAGGTGTTCCGCCACGCAGATGGGGCCCATGCCGGGACCGCCGCCCCCGTGGGGGATGCAGAAGGTCTTGTGCAGGTTGAGATGGCAGACGTCGGCCCCGATGAAGCCGGGGCTGGTGAGGCCGACCTGGGCGTTCATGTTCGCGCCGTCCATGTAGACGAGGCCGCCGTGGTCGTGGACGATCTTGCAGATGTCCTTGACGGCCTCCTCGAACACGCCGTGGGTGGAGGGGTAGGTGATCATGAGGCAGGCGAGGTCGGCCTGGTGCTCGGCGGCCTTCTTTTTCAGGTCGGCGACGTCGACGTTGCCGGATTCGTCGCAGGCGACGGCGACGACCTTGAAGCCGGCGATGGCGGCGCTGGCGGGGTTGGTGCCGTGGGCGCTGGTGGGGATGAGGCAGACGTCGCGGTGGAGCTGGTGGCGGGATTCGTGGTAGCCGCGGATGGCGAGGAGGCCGGCGTATTCGCCCTGCGACCCGGCGTTGGGCTGGAGGGAGACGGCGGCGAAGCCGGTGATCTCGGCGAGCCAGGCTTCGAGGTCGCGGAAGAGTTTCTGATAGCCGCGCGTCTGCTCGACGGGTGCGAACGGATGCATGCGGCTGAACTCGGGCCAGGAGACGGGAAACATCTCACTGGTGGCGTTGAGCTTCATCGTGCACGAGCCGAGTGAGATCATCGAGTGGCAGAGCGAGAGATCCTTCGCCTCCAGCCGGCGGATGTAGCGCAGCATCTCGTGCTCCGTGTGGTAGCGGTGGAAAACCGTGGCCGTCAGGTACGGCGTCGTGCGGGCGTGCGCGCCGGCAAATTCCACGGGGACCGTCTCGGCGGCG